>JAIEPH010000052.1 GCA_019749805.1 Mycobacteriaceae bacterium
ATACCGCACTCGAAACCGCCGACGTGGCCCTCATGCAGGATGACCTTCGGGGGCTCCCCGAGTTCGTCCTGCTCTCCCGACGCACCGGCGCGATCCTGACCCAAAACATCGCACTGGCAGTCGGCATCAAGGTCGTCTTCTTCGCGCTGACCCTGGGCGGGTGGGGGACGATGTGGATGGCCGTCATCGCGGACGTCGGAGCGAGCCTCCTCGTCGTCGGGAATGGGCTGCGGCTGTTGGGGTGGCGGACGGGTCCGGTGGCGACGCTGGGGTCGAACAAGGGTCGGAGCCCCGCGTAAAGTGAATCTGGCGTTCGTTTGGCCGATATACTCATGAGCATTATGCGTCACCCTCTGCTCCGCATTCTGGTTGCCCTGCTCATCGGCGTGGTCACGCCGCTGTGCTGCTGCCAGGCGGCGCTGCTCGTGGGCAGCGCCTGTGACGGGAAGCACCTCGTCGCGGTAGAGATGGACTCTTGCTGCGGTGGGTGTTCGACCGAGACGGCATCACACCGGGCGTCGGACCCGCAGCCGGATGATTCGAACGAGGAGCCGCCGCTCTCGCCGGACGAATGCCCATCTTGCCCATCGTGCCAGGGCACATCCGGCGGTACCGGTGTCAAGGCCGAAAGTAGACTCCCTGCGTTCGAGCAGCAATGGGACGCACTGGCGACGTTTTCGCTCGCGGTCCTGTGGACCATTCCGACTCCCGATGCCAGGGTCGTGCCCTTGTCACCGGGCTGGGCCTTGGGTCCGCCTCACCTGAAGGCCAACCGCGAAGCCTTGCGGTGGCATTGCGCGCTCGTGGTGTAGTTCAATCCTGCAACGGACGCTCGCTCTCCCCAGCGTCCGCATCGTCCTTCCGCGACCGGCTCCGTGCCGCTCGTGCGAGGGGTGTCTTTGCTTTACGCGCCCGCCCTCGGTCATTCGTCCTTGGCCGCCGGCGCATTGCAGGAACCACCTATGGCTACCACGCAGACCGACCTGCGGGCGCTCCGTCGAGCCCCGCAGCCCACCCAATCAGATTCCATACCAAGGCCCCAGCCTGCGGGCAGCACCACCGTCATCGCGCGCCCTAAGGCGCGATGGGCGACGCGCCTGCTCATTCCCGCCGTCGTGCTGCTCGCGACGGGCGGCCTGCTGGCCTATGCCGCCCGCGATGCGCTCCAGACACGGCTTGCGGTCCACGTCGCCGCCGCGATTCCGAAGAGTGGCGTCGGGGCGGCGGACGCCGAGGCCGTTCCGGTCTCGGCGGGCAGTTCGGAAGAGTCCCCATCCGATGCGCCGCTCGGCCCCGTCGCGGTACAGGCCCCAGGGTGGATCGAACCGGCACCCTACGCGGTCAGCGTCCCCGCGCTGGCCGAGGGCGTGGTGCGCGAAGTGTTGGTTCTCGAGGGCGAGCGCATCGAAGCCGGTCAGGTCGTCGCCCGGCTCATCGACGAGGATGCGCGTCTAACGCTGCGCGCCGCCGATGCGGCCGTCGCGGAACGCAACACGGATGTGGCCCGGGCTCGGGCGGCGCTCGCGACCGCCGAGTCGCAGGTCGAGGTTGAGAGGACCGCCGCCGCCGAACTGCGCGATGAGGT
>JAIEPH010000103.1 GCA_019749805.1 Mycobacteriaceae bacterium
TGATGCTCCCAGTGGAGATGCCGATCCGGACTGCCGATCGGCAGTCCCTGGAGGTACAGCGCACTTGCCGTTGCCGGTTCGCCGTCGTCGGTGCCCCAGAGGTGCACCTGCCCGATCTCGGTGGCCGTGAATGCCATCGCTGCCAGGCTGTGCTGCCGAGGCTGCGACACCCCGTTGTAGACCACGGGAAGCGGAAACCCGCGCGTGATGCGGTCGATCAGCTGGTCGAGTTGCGGCAGGTCGACGCCTTCGAGCTCCACCGTGGTGAGGCCCGGGTCGGCATCGGGCGCGGGCCCGACGTCGAGTTCGGCCTGGTCCAAGGCATCGTCGCACTGGAAGGCCAGGCGCTGCCCGCGCGAGGTCACCGTGACGCGACTGGCGGCGTACAGGCACTTCGAGAAGCCGAGCCCGAAGGCGTGCTCGGTACGTATGGTGTCTTCGTCCCAGCCGCTCTCGTTGAAGGTCAGCAGCCGCTGGAAGTCCTCGATGCCGCAACCGTCGTCGATGACGGTCAGGCGCCTGGCCGTCGCATCATGATCGATGCTCACCTGCGTTGCGCCGGCGCGGCGTGCGTTCTGCAGCAGCTCCGAGACCAGCGTGAGCTTGTTGGTGAAGGCGAAACGCCCGTTGCGCAGGGCGCCGCGCTCGTTCACTCTGACTTGCACTTTCATGAATCTCTCCTTGTGCAAGCGGGTGGGCACCCCGAGGGGTGACCCCGCTCGGGGTGATGAAGGGCGTCCGGCTGCGCATGCATGGTTGTGACTTGCGGTGTGGATGCCGGACGCGGTGACAATCAGCAGGCCGATGCCATGGCCGCCGTGCGATCCGACCCGGAGCGCCGCCCCGGGACAGGCGGCACGTTGGCGGGATCCTTGATCCGCCAGACCGGCGCGACAACGTGGCCGGACGGCACGCGCCTGCCGGTGTCCTCGAACAGGCCGGTGGCGAGCATCGGTGCGACGAGGACCTCGTTCTCGCTCCAGGTCTTGACGCAGAACTCGTCCTCGGCCACCGACGCACCGTAGGGAACGAGGTTGGTCGAGAACGTGGCCATGGGCTCGGACGGATCCTCGTCGTCGACGAGCTGGATGGCGATAGCGCCACCCGATGGGTAGCGCCCGACCAGGATGGCGGCGTTGCCGTAGATGGTCGAGATGTGACCGATGCAATGCTGGGGTGCGCTCATGGGCGAGTCTCCTGAAAAGGGCTGTCCGAACTGCCGCTGCCGCGTGTGCTCGAATGCACTTCTGCGGTCGATGCCGAACCGGACAACCCGGGTTGCAGATGTGGCGCTCACTGCAGCGCCGTGGTGAAGAGCTGGCCGCGTGCCAGGGCATCGCCCAGGGCGTGCTGGACCAGTTCAGGCGCGGTCGCGCAGACGGGCGCCGCCGCTTGTTCGCCGCGATCAACGCGGGCGATCTGGTAGCCGACGTGGTCGAGGTGGATCCGGAACGTCGGCCGGTCGGCACCGGCGACGACGAACTCGCGGCCGGGGTTGCCGGTGATGATTTCGCTCTCCTTCACGAACCAGTCGAGGTCGTTCAGCGAGCGGACGGGCAGCAGGTCCCGGAGGGGAGCGCTGCGGATGGCTGTCTGTCGATCCATGGTGATCTCCTCATTCGTCGATGACGAAGCAGCGCAGGGAACGGGAGG
>JAIEPH010000076.1 GCA_019749805.1 Mycobacteriaceae bacterium
CGCGGGCGGCGGCGCAGGCGCAGGGGGCGGTGGCACCGGCGCAGCGGCCGGGTCGACGGGCGCCGGCGGTGGCGGCGGAACGCCAGGTTGAGCCAGTGCTGACGGGGTGCTCAGCACCATCCCGCCGACGAGTCCGGCCGCCAGCACGGCGGAGAGTAGGCGCCTCAATTTCGGCTGCCGCATACATGACCTCCCAGTCGCATAACTTCGTCCAGTGTGGCACAGCGCGTCGGGCGGTCTTTGTAATCCGCATGTCGCCAGAACCCCGACCGTCACCCAACCAATGTCGCTGACCTGCTGTGTTCATCCGCCTGATGCGGTCGAACGTTACGTCAGGAGCGGACCAACCGGGCGATGGCGGCGGATGCCTCGGCCAGCTTGGCGTCCGCCTCGTCCTCGCCCTCGGCCACGGCCTGGGTGACGCAGTGCCCGAGGTGCTCGTCGAGCAGCCCGAGCGCGACGGACTGCAGTGCGCTGTTGACGGCGCTGATCTGGGTGAGCACGTCGATGCAGTACTTGTCCTCGTCGATCATCTTCGCGATGCCGCGAACCTGACCTTCGATCCTGCGCAGGCGTTTGGCGTAATTCTCCTTCTGGGCCGAATAGCCATGCGCCCCGGAGTCGCCCACGGTGACCTCGTCAGCCATTTCCGCCACCTTTCAGCATCTGGTTCATCTGCGCGATCTCGGCCTGCTGCGTGTCGATCATCGTCTGGGCCATGCGCTTGACGTCCTCGTTCTGACCGTTGGCGACCTCGGCCTTGGCCATCTCGATCGCGCCTTGGTGGTGGCTGATCATCGACTGCAGCCACAGCGTCTCGAACTCCGTACCGCGCAGCGACTGGAGTTTCGTCATCGTGGCCTCGTCGACCATCCCCGCCATCGCGCCGTGGCCGCCGTGTTCTCCGTGCTCCCCCTGGGACGCGTCATCGTCTGGATTTTCATCCCACTGCACGAGGAACACCCGCAATGCCTTGATCTCGGGCTCCTGCTCGGCGGAGATCTTGGCGGCCAAGGCGACGAGGTCGGCATTGGTGGAGCGGTCGGGCACCATGGCGGCCAGCTCGATCGCCTGCTCGTGGTGGGGAATCATGTTGGTCGCAAACGCGTGGTCGTCGGCGTTGAAGCCGGGGGGCTGGGCGGTGCCGACCGGTTCGTCCGCCTGGTGCGTCTCGGTGTGGTCGCTGGACCCCGAGCACGAGGTGAGAAACAAAGCGGCGAAGATGGCTACAAAGACGGCGGCGATCCGTGTGGTGCGAGGCGACATGAGGATCAGCGTACCGCATACCCCTGTGGGGTATCTAAAAGAGTTTGTCCGGTGAAAAGCCGAAGGCATACTGCTCTCATGCCCTCACAGCCCACGACCGACTCTCCTCGCGCAAGCGGCTCGTCGACGCCTGACATAAAACCGCGTAGCCGCGACGTCACCGACGGCCTCGAGAAGACCGCGGCCCGCGGAATGCTGCGCGCTGTCGGCATGGGCGACGACGACTGGGCCAAACCGCAGATCGGCGTCGGATCGTCGTGGAACGAGATCACCCCGTGCAACATGTCGCTGCAACGGCTCGCGCAGTCGGTGAAGCGCGGCGTCCACTCCGCCGGCGGCTATCCGCTGGAGTTCGGCACGATCTCGGTGTCGGACGGCATTTCGATGGGCCACGAAGGCATGCACTTCTCGCTGGTGTCGCGCGAGGTCATCGCCGACAGCGTCGAGACCGTCATGCAGGCCGAGCGCCTCGACGGATCGGTGCTGCTCGCCGGCTGCGACAAGTCGATCCCCGGCATGCTGATGGCCGCCGCGCGGCTGAACCTGGCGAGCGTCTTCCTCTACAACGGCTCGATCATGCC
>JAIEPH010000121.1 GCA_019749805.1 Mycobacteriaceae bacterium
TGGGCGACCGTCACTCAGGACAGAGATTAATCCGATGGAAAGGGCGTAGATCTTCATGGATAACTGCTGTTATCCATCAAACCGTGCGATCATTGGCACCATGACACCGGCACGCCCTCGTCGCGAGGATGGTGAATCATCTTATCCAGAGTGGTTTTTGGCCTTCCTGGGGGATCGAGCCACTCGCAAGCCCTCACCACACACCATCAAGGCCTACAAACAGGACTTCACCGCCATCGCCACACTGCTCGCTGGAACCCCCGAACACGTCGTGCACCTGACGCCAGATTCTATTACGAAGGATGCGATCCGGGCGGCCTTCGCTGCTTATGCGGACACCCACGAGGCCGCGTCGATCCGGCGCTGCTGGTCGAACTGGAACACGTTGTGCGACTTCCTATTCAGGGCCGAGCTGATCGCATTGAATCCGATGTCGCTGATCGGTCGACCCAAGGTCGCGAAGACGCTTCCGAAAGGACTTGGTTCTGACACAATCTCCGCGCTCCTGAAGGTAATCGACGACGACCGCGATTCCGGCCGCCGCTCAGACTGGCCCCAGCGCGACCGAGCGATCGTGCTGACGGCGGTGCTCGCCGGACTTCGCGCGGACGAGCTCGTGCGCGCCGAAATTCGTGACATCCGACTGACCGACGAGGGTGGTGTCATTCACGTTCACGGCAAGGGCAACAAGGACCGCCGAATACCGGTGGAGCAGCCCCTTATTCGCGAACTCGAAGCCTACCTGGACTCCCGCGCCGCCCGCATCCCACGCAGCACCAAACGCCGGCCCACCAAGGGCGGACTGGCCGCCTGGCCGCCCACCGCCCCCTTGTTCGTCGGTAGTGACGGTCAACGCATCACCCGGGGCACACTGCAGTACCGGGTGCTGCGTGCCTTCAAGAAGGCCGGACAGGACAGCCAGCGCGCGCGAGGAGTCCTGGTCCACGGCCTCCGGCACACCTTCGCGACCGAACTCGCCAACGGGAACGTCAGCGTCTACGCGCTGATGAAGCTTCTCGGTCACGAGTCGATGGCGACCTCACAACGCTACGTCGACGGCGCCGGCACACAGAACCGGGCAGCCGCTGCCCAGAACCCCCTCTACCGCCTGATCGAATCGCGGAAACCGTAGCTCCGACGGGTTGTCACCGCGAGCTGGGCCGCTGGAATGCCGGATAACCTCCGTTATGTAAGGTACGACATTACACTTTCGTATGTTTATACTTGACGCCATGGCCGACGGTACCGCATGCTTGAGTGCATGGCAACGACACCGGCCAGCCACCTCGGTCAGCTCCTCGAGGAGTACAAGCGCACCCATAGCGCCACCGACACTGGCTTAGCCGACCGTATCGGCATCACCCGTCAAACCTTGGGCCAATGGCGCAATGGCGAATTACGCTCTCTGCCAACCCAAGCCAACTTGCGGGCCATGGCCACCGAAATTCGCCGCCCGTATCGCCAAGTCCTCGAGGCAGCGCTCTACGACACGGGCTACCGAACCCCAACCGGCGACGGAACACCACGGCCGTACGACGAGGTGCTCTACGACGCAATCACCACGCTGACCGAGGCCACTCATCTGACGAATCAGCCTATGCGGCAGAACAGTTCGGGTCAGTGGGAACCGGATCCCGACCCCCGTGCGGCGCTGCCGATCGACTGGGCGGAGTTCGTGACACTCGCCCTGTCCGGCGCTGCCGCCAACGTCGGAGGCACAGAGCAGATCCTGGCCGGCCGACCCGGGTCCTGGGAGGCCGAGCGGGTGCGTCAAACTTTGCAGTCGACTGTCGGCGTCGACGACGAACACCTACTGCAACACCGCACCGAACCTGTATGAATCGCCCTGGTTCTGGTGGAGGCTCGGGCTATTGGATTTCGACCAGGGGTTGGTCGGTCCGTTTCGTAGCGTAG
>JAIEPH010000082.1 GCA_019749805.1 Mycobacteriaceae bacterium
ACGATAGTTTCTTGGCGCGGATGGCGTCGGCCAGCTCGGTCGCCGGGGTGAAGCACAGATCGGTCTCGTTCATGACACTAGCCAGGGCATAATCCGCGCCGCAGGTGGCGATACTACCCCGAATTCACTGGTCCGGATCCAGTTCCGGATACTGACGAGCGATCCGACGGACGAAGTTCTCGCTGATGATACCGACGACGTCGCCCAGCGCGGACACATATTCATCTCGTTCTTTTTCATCCTCTAGCTGGCTGACCAGCACATCTAGGTCACCAATCTTGGCTTCCAATACGGCTACCGCCGCCAAAATCCGGCTAGCCATGTCACTGTCCATGGCAGTCTCCCACAGCTGGTCATGTCGAACGGACAAATTAGTAGTCGAAGTGTCCGTGCTGGGCCAGGCAATCGCGCATGCATCGGCGATACCGCCCAGGCGCACCGGACCCATAGCCCTTTCCGACGGTTAGGGGAACGCAGCGTGCGTGACACTTCGCCCAGGCCGCGTCCCGATCGTCGGCGACGGGAAAGATGCTGCTTAAACCATGATCTTCCGATTGTGCGGTCCCGGAATGAACGCCAGCGAACGGGCTGGTTCCCAAGGCGGGATAGTAGGGATTGACGAGTGGCGTTGGAGTTGGCGGCTGTGATGAGGTTGGGAAGTTTGGGATCGTGGAAGCGTCCCCAAACCAACCGCCTTCCCGCTGGGCATTGCCCTCGACATTGAACCCAGGTACCTCGCGACTAGGATCGCCGCTCTCCCCAACGTTGAAGCCAGGAAATTCGTCACGGGGCTTGACGCGAAAACCTGGAACGTATGGTCGAAAGTAGAGATTGAACATCGCAGACGTCTCCTCCCTAATGAAATGAGCAGAACGAAAGTCTCGGGCTAAACACTTCAGGAACAGCTACTTTCGACGCTCGCCTGACTAGTCAGGCTGTCGAAGTAAGATGCTGGGGATCGCGGGCTCGACACCGGGTGGGCACAATGAGGGCGAGACGTCGTTCCGCTTGTGACGTTCCGTCTGATGGCGCGAACTCTCGAGCCAAGCCTTAGTCGCTGAGATAGGGCTCGCCGATCGGGAGCACTGAGGCTTTGGCGATCCACTGGATTTCTCCTCCTACTGCCTTCTCGGTCAGGGGAGAATCCACGATCGAAAACATGGACTCCAAACATGGAGTTGCCACGTTTCGGGTTACCGTGTTTCGAGGCTTGTCTTACCTAGCTCTGCTGCTGATCTGTGGAACGAACTCTACAGGTTTTGTTTTGTGGGTCGTCCACCTTTGCGGTCGCGAGGAACGCTGTTCCAGATGTCGAGGACCACTTTTCGCGACAATCCAAACTGATCCATAGCCGCCCGCAGCAGCACGTCGCGACCAGCTCTCTTTCGCCCTTCTCTGAGCAATTTGCGTCTTTCCTCGAAGAACGCCAGCACATCGTTGTCTGAAGGAATGCTGTCGCCTGCTAGTGATCTTGGTTTCGGCCGCCCGCTCGCGGGCGCTAGGCCAACAACGTTTGCAGTCATCGGCACGCACGGACAGGTTCGACCAGTACGGGCTGGCTCCACGGTACAGACTGCTATCGCCAATGCGCACTTCCGCATCATGATCTTGGAAGTGAAAGTCTGTACGACGCGATACAACTCGCGATGGCCCTGCGCCGCGCTCGCGGCCAAAAATGGTGACGCGCCCATCAGTCCAAGCTAGCAGCAATTCATGGGGTGCGGTTGCCAGAGGCACTGGCGGCCCGTGCGGGCCAGACACCGCTCGAAGGCCGGAAATGTGCTTGAGATTGGCCAGACTTCGCGCCCCAGCGACCTTCAGCACGTCACCCTCGCGACGCGTCACGATCCAGACAATCGCTTGAGGAATTGTCCACCACTGAGTACGAGACTCTACAGCCGATGCTTCCATCTTCCGCTGACCTTGCCGTCGGCGACGTCGATCGCCATGGCCGCAGGATCCCGCGCATCCGGCGCGCCGTTGCCGCCGCCGCCCGCCGTCTTGATGACGACGCGGTCGCCGCGCATCAGGGTCGTCATCATCTTGGACGGGATGACTTCCTCGCGGCCGTCGGCGCGACGGATGACGGCATGGGCCTTGGCGCCCTCGGCGCCGCCCAGCGCGCCCTGCGGCG
>JAIEPH010000098.1 GCA_019749805.1 Mycobacteriaceae bacterium
CGCGAGGTGATGATGGCCTGGATGACCGCCAAGACCACCGGACCACCCAGACCCTGCAACATTACCGCGATCGCCGAAGTGGGCCCAATCCTGTCCGAACCGACACTGGCGATCACCGACAGCCCCAGCGGAACATTGATCAATCCGATAGCAACACCACCAATGACAATCGGCACCAACAGATTCGGAAAGTACGGGATGCCGCGGTTCAGCGTCGAGCCATACAGCACCGCACCCAGCATCAGAATGCAGCCGGCGATCACCACCACCCGCGGGGAGAACCGCGACGCCAGCCGCGATGCCGCGCCCATGCCGATGATCGTCGCGATCGCGAACGGGAGGAAGGCCACGCCCGCGTCCAGTGGGCTGTAACCCATGACGGTCTGCACATACAACGCGACCACCACAATCAGGGTGAACATCAGCCCACCGGATAGGAATCGGGCGGCGAACGTGGGCAGCCGGTTGCGGTCGAAGAACAGGCTGAACGGCACGATCGGGTTCTCGGCCTTGCGCTCCACCACTGCGAACGCCGTGAACGCCGCCAGCACCACCACCCCCGAAGCGATCGCGGTGGTCGACACCCAACCCTTCTCCGGACCCATCGTCAAGCCGAAAACCCCTGCGGTACAGACCAATGTGGCTAAGACCGCCCCGGCAGCATCGAGCTTCACCCGCTGCTTCTGGGTCTCTCGCAGCGCGGTGTGGGCCAGACAGATCACCAACAGCCCGATCGGCACATTCGCCAGAAACGCCAGCCGCCACCACACTTCGGTGATCGCTCCACCCAACACCAGGCCCAGCACCGCGCCGACACCGCCCAAGGCGCCGAACACCGCGATTGCGGTATTGCGCGCCGGACCTTTCGGAAACGTGGTCGCCGCCAGCGCCAAACAGACCGGTATGGCAATGGCGGCCCCCACGCCCTGCAGCAGCCGTGCCACAACGAGGCTGCCCCCGTCCCAGGCAATGCCGCACAGGGCCGAGGCGATCGTGAACACCGCGACGGCGACGATGAAGGTGCGCTTGCGGCCGAAGGTGTCGCCGAGGCGCCCGCCCAACAGCATCAGGCCACCGAAGGTCAACAGATAGGCGGTAATCACCCAGCTCCGCCCAGCATCCGACAGACCCAATTCGTTCTGGATCGTAGGGAGAGCAAAGACGGCGATCGGCCCATCCATCGACGCCATCAACTCAACGCCGCCAATAGCGATGACCGCGGCCACAAACCGCCAAGACGGCCGCCAAGCCGCGGAGGCGCGTTCCCTTATCCCGAATCGCGGAGTGGGTTCGACGCGAACTGGCGCCGACGGTTCCGCGCGCCGCATTGTTGGGTCAAGCATGCCCACTTCCCCGTCGATCAGAGCCTTTGACGGGGGTACCCTATAGCAGAACTGTGCAGCTCCGCCGTTATTCTGTACGCCTCGATAGCATTTCGTATGCGCTATTCGTAGTGGCGTGTCAAAGGTTGCGAACTTTCCACACTTAGCCGAGAGGATTTGGTAGCTAGGCTGTTGGTTTGCTGCTTTCGGTAATCGGTGCGAATTGAGATGGGCGCTTAGTCGCCGACGCCATCAGCCATTACCGGCAGGGAAACAAGTATCAACGGGCGCTGATCAAAACTGAGCCGAGCTAGGTGGTCTGGCATTCTCGTTGCCTGTGTGGCGGGTCGCGTTCTCTTCACACCGCTTAAGCGTCCGCAATAATTGCGTAGCGGTTGGCTACCTACTACGGCTGCACTTTCACCGAAGCCCGGCTGGTGAACAAGAGCCGAAACTTCTGCACGCTCGGCACGCAAAGAGATAAGGCGTCGAAGAATACGTGGACCTTCGTCAACGGCATCGCCAGAACCACTTCACTGAGTGGAGAAGTATGATCACACCGCCCGTCCAATTCCCTGGTGCCGCACAAACTTTAAAGACCTATGCGGCCGGGATGTCGATGGCGTCCTTCGTTTCCTGCGCCCGCCCTACTTGCTGGGCGGTGTAGCCGATGAGCAGCGCGACTGCTGCCAAAAGGAGGACTACCCCGGCCAGCCACAGCAAGCCGTAGGTAAACCCGCGGTCCAGCGCGTCCAGCTGGGCGTCGTTCATTAACGTCACCGGCCCGCTGGTACCGCCTAGGGTCAGTGTGCG
>JAIEPH010000072.1 GCA_019749805.1 Mycobacteriaceae bacterium
CACAACTGCACCCAGCGACATGCCCAACTGGCGGCCCAAACATGGGCGCGCTACGTCACCTAGTGGTCACGACCGCATCATGACTACACCGATTGCACGACGAATACGGCCGAGTCGAATACGGCGTTTACCGATACTCAGTTTCCAACTGTGCCCCAACATCTTTCGAGTCTCAGCGCTGTAAGCATCTGCGTAACGTGCTAATAGCATCACATGCCCGGTACCGAAAGTCCGTATTTCTTGAGAACCTTGAGCAGTACAGGGTTTTCGTCTGGGTGCAGGACGCGTTGGCCGACGTCGACGCTGATCGCATTGTGCACCCCGTCACGCAGCCACACTGTCCAGCAGTCCCAGTCACTGCCGAGCTTGGAGCCGTAGAGCAGCCCGATCGGGCGGGTTTGATCCTGAAGGTGCGGCCGTGCCATCGTTTCGGCCAGGTGGCTGGTCACGAAGCGGTTTTCACCGCGCAGCTCGGCCACGGTCACCTGTTGCAGGCCCTTCTCGAGAAGGATCGCCGGCCGGTTGCGGTGAAGGTAGGCGATGGTATTGGAGTGCTCTGCATCGACGAGCCAGCCGGCAGTGGGTAGCAGCATCGTGTAGAGACGCTGCTTGAGCAACCAGTCCAGGTCGATCTCGTGCGGGGGTTCCTTGCCGTCCTCGGCAAAGTCGTGCGCGATGAGGTCTTGTACGGTTTCGCCGTCGCCGGCGTCGTCGAACAAGTCGCTGGCCGGGATCGGCTCAGGCTTCTTCAATGGCTGCAACATCTCGGCGTACATTCCCTCCAGGCTGGAGGCCGCATAGATGGTGCGCTCCCCTGCCAGGTCATACCGGTGCCAGGTGGAGCGATCGTCGGATGTGTCTGTGGGTCGCAACCTCGGCTTCAGGGGCCCGTAGTCTGAATCCGCCAGGCGATAAACCGCCTGCTGGGAGGCCGGCAGCAATGCCAATTGTGTTGTGTTGCAAATCAGCACGTCGCGAGCCACGACCGGTGAACCCCCTGCACGGATACCTCAGATTGGAGATCTGATCGTATCCGTGCAGGAAGGTGATTACAGGGAACTTCTAGCGGTCGACGAACTCTTCGGCGGCCGCCAGGACGTCGGTGAACTGGTCCTCGCGGATCGCCATGTACGGGGGCCGCTCACCGAAGCGCGGGTTAGCCCCGATGAACCACGACCGGGCGACCTTCTCGCCGTCGACGTCGGCGATCGTCCACCAGGCCCGATACGCCACTTGCAGTCTAGACAGCGACTCATCGCGGGGCGTAGCGCCGTCGTCGATGGCCCACTTGTAGGGCTGCTTGCGGTCACGTACTCCGGCCAACGCAGCCACCACGGTCGGCCCCAAGTGGTCCAGAAGTTCACGCACCAACTCCGGCGGGTCAAGGCGCACCGCACGAGCGTGGATCGTCGTTCCATTCGCTACAGCCATCGTGATCACCTCCAAACCTATTCTGGTGTCTCGAACCTCTTTTTACAGGGTCTACACCGTCAATCCTACGAAAAAACCACCGAAAAGCAACTAGAAATCGGAATCGTTGTTTCGTCGACGCGGCGAAAACGGGCGGCTTCCAGTTTCGTAGCGATACAGATTATGCATGATCGCCACCTGTTCAATTGGGCGATTTTCGCTGGTCACTGGCCCAGACCTCCCAGAGGCTGCAGGCTCATCGGCCCCAGCATCCGACAGAAAAGAGCGCGGTCGGCAGTACTTCGCCGGTGTGACCGCATCCACAGGCCGCTCAGCGCCAGGTGGAGGGCGCTACTGGACGGCCGCGCCGCGGGCGGGGATCTGCACGCCGCCCCTGTAGAAATCGCCGCGAGTCCCAAGAGTCGGTGAAGGGCGCGTTCATAGCCGGGCTTTCCGACGATGGAGGTGACGCCGTGAAGTACATGGCGCTGTCTTTGTTGGTGACGTTGACCTTGGCGCACCTGACGGAATCATCAACTGCGGGAACTGCGGCAAGATGATGAGGATCTAGACCCGCTGGAAGATGCCAGCCAGCGGACGTGAACCGACATGAGTGCACGCAAAGTGTTCCGCTGGCCGATCGCAGGTTCTAGCAAACTGGCATGCCTCGAAAACTTGCCGGGACGAGCTACGTTGACCAGGCCATCGGTTCCCGATACCCAGTGCGTATCCCCTGCCAAATATCTCCCGCATGCGCTGCTCCTTGTGGAGAGGAATACGGCGGGATCGAATATGGCGGGTTGCCAGTAT
>JAIEPH010000105.1 GCA_019749805.1 Mycobacteriaceae bacterium
AAAGTCGCCGTTTTCATCTGATGAATCAGCTGGGTGCTACCGCCCGCCGGTGCGACCGTCGCTCGTGTTCACCGAATGCTGCTGTTGACCAAGGCTATTCGGGTTGATGGCGGGGTGCGAGAGCGGGTGGGTCGTAGGACCAGGTCCGCGGGGGAAATTCGCAGGTTCATCGCCGAGGCGCCTACCTGCATCGACGTGCGATTGATGCATTGCATGATTCAATGTATCATCCGATGAGACAGCTGGGAGGGTGCGGTGCCGGTCGACAGTAGCGGTCGCGTGTACATCGTGGGCTCGGTCCCGTTACTGCATCCCGAGGCGCAGACCGTCGAGGAGATGCTCGAGGGGTGGCGCAACCAGCAACTGTGCCGCAACCTCGACCACGAGACGATCGCCGGGCGGATCCGGATCGTGCAGCGGTTCGTGGAGGTGACCAACGAGTTCCCGTGGACGTGGACACCGGCGATGGCTGAGGAATTCTTCGGTGATCTGCGCGCGATCCACCGGCGCAAGCAATCCACCATCCGCGGCTATCAAAACGCCTTGAAATTGTTCTGCTCCTATGTCAGCCATCCCGATTACGGCTGGGACCGGGTGTGTGAGCAGCGGTTCGGAACTCATCCGGCCCAAGTATTCTTCGAATGGAACACCGCCACGCACGTGCAGGACAACGAACAGTCCCCCGAGAAACGCGCTTTCACCAAGGCGGAGCTACAAGACTTCTTCGACCACGCCGACGACCAAGTTGCGCTGATCGCGGCGTCGCGGCGCAAGGGCTGGTTGCCGGCCTACCGCGACGCGGTGATGTTCAAGATCGCCTACTCCTACGGGCTACGGTGCAACGAAGTACGACACCTGCAGACCGTCGACTTCTCCCGCAATCCCCACGGTCGTGAGTTCGGCCGCTACGGCGTCGTTCAGATCCGGTACGGCAAAGCCAAGAAGGGATCCCCACCCAAACGACGCAGCGTCTTGACGGTCTTCGATTGGACGCCCGAAGTGATCAGCGACTGGCTCGCCCACGGCCAGCCCTACATGGACGACGGCATCGACCTGTTCCCCAGCGAGAAGGGCGCACTGGTCGCCGAACGCACCCTGCTCCGTCGATTCCGCCGCTACTGCGACGACGACCTGCAGCTGCCTGGCGGACTGGATCTGCACTCATTGCGGCGCTCCTATGCCACCCACCTCATAGAAGATGGCTGGGACGCGAAATTCGTCCAAGACCAGCTGGGCCACGAACACGCCAGCACCACCTCGCTCTACACCTGCGTGTCCAGCGACTACCGCACCCGCACCCTGCGTCGGGCACTCGATGCCACCATCAACGAGGCGTTGTCCTTCGACGGCGAGGAGAGCTCATGAAACGCCAAGTCGACTACACCTGGCGGGTGGCCGAGCTGATGGCCGCCGCCGGCATGCACAACAGCACCGACCTCATCCCCCGCCTCGCCGAACGTGGTATCCAACTCTCGCGCCCGCAGGTCTACCGCGTGGTTCATCAACGCCCCGAACGGGTTTCGCTACACATGATGGCCGCCCTCTGCGACATCTTCGGCTGCGGAGTCGACGACCTGATCACCGTCACCGCAAGCGACGTCCGCCGCAAGAAAGCCTCATCCGCCGCGGCGACGTCGCCTGCACCCAACGTCGTCGAGATCAACAAATCCGTGCGGCCGCGACGCGCCCGCGTGCTCCGCGATGACGATTAACTCCAACCGGCCATCCCGAACACGCGGACGACCCCACGCCCAAGGAACACTGCGCTGCACCCGATGCGGCAGGATGTCCACCCAAGACCGCACCCCGTCCTGGCCAGACGAGCAGCTCTGCAACACCTGCTTCTACACCGCGATGCGCACCAAAGGCATCTGCCCGATCTGCGGACACGACGGCGTACTGCCCGGCCGCACCAACCGCACCGATCCCCGGCCAATCTGCGTGGCCTGCGCAGGCATCCCCAAGAACTACCGATGCACAACCTGTGACATCGAAGGCCAGATCTACCGGCGTGGACAATGCGCCCGCTGCGCGCTTCGCGACGACCTCACTGCTCTGATGGTCGACGGCGCCGCGAATCCGGCAGCGATGGGCGCAATCATGGAAATCCTCTGCGGGGTTGACCGACCCGAGAGCATCCTCACCTGGAAACGCTCCCCCATCGTTCGGGCCCTGCTGACCGGCCTGGCTGGAGGGGACATCCCGCTCAACCATGACGGCCTCGATGCGGCCGGCCAAGGCAGACAGGTCTCACATCTGCGCAGCCTTCTCGAGCACAACGGTCTGCTCCCGCGCCGGGATGAACGCCTTGCGCGTTTCCAGTGCTGGCTGGACTCCAAACTCGACGCGATCTGCGAGCCGGCCGTTCGAGCTCCCGTCGAACAATTCGCCACCTGGCATCACCTGCACCGCCTACGCCGGAACTCCACGCCTGGGCAAACCTCCCATGGCCCAACACATTCGGCCAAACAAGAGATCACCGAGACCATCAAGTTCCT
>JAIEPH010000009.1 GCA_019749805.1 Mycobacteriaceae bacterium
GGAACGCGGCGACCCGGTCGAGGTGGTGTCCAGGCTGAAAGCCGAGACCGACGGCCAGCTGGAGCTGGCCGGCGCGACGCTGGCCGCACCGATCGTGCAGGCCGGACTGGTGGACGAGTACCGGATCGTGATCGCGCCCACCGCGGTGGGCGGCGGCACACCGTTCTTCCCGGCACTGCCGTCGTGGATCTCGCTGCGACTGGTGGAGAACCGCACCTTCCCGGGCGGCACGGTCCTGCTGCGCTACGAGGCGAAGCCCGACTGATCGCCCAGCGTCGACTTGTCGGCGACGGAAGTCGGGAAGTTCAACGACAAGTCGACGTTGGGCGCAGGGACGCGACACGAGAAAGGCCGCAGGTCGTGTGACCTGCGGCCTTTCCCTTGTGGTGGAGCTGCCGGGAATTGAACCCGGGTCCTACGGCATTCCCTCAAGGCTTCTCCGTGCGCAGTCCGCTGTGTCTCTACTTGGATCTCCCGGTCACGCAGACGAGCCGAGATGACGATCCCAGTCGCTGTTTGATGTCCCCACGGGTCCCGCGACCGAACCCGTGGGTGGGTCCCTCTAGCTGATGCCAGGGTCCGGGCCGAGGGCGCTCCCGGTCTGACAGACACGCATCGCTACTTAGGCAGCGAGTGCGTAGTCGCGCTGATTGGAATCGGCGCTTAATTGGTTGCAACGACGCTTACGGTGGTCATTTGCCTGCACCGGCACGCTTCCCTTGATTCGATGCGCGAAGTCGAAACCGTTCAGCCCCTCGCACCCCCGCCGACATTCGGCAGGACTCACCATCATAGCGCCCGCACCGACAAGACTCCAAGGATTAACTCTGACCGTGCACCGTCGCCAACGATGCGACGAGTTCGGCGATCGGCACCGGCCACCCGAACAGGTGCCCCTGGGCCAGCCGGCCGCCGGCCCGGGCGACCATCTCGGCCTGCTCGGAGGTCTCCACCCCCTCGGCGATCACCTCGAGGCCGAGGTCGTCACACAGCGTGATCACCGAGCGGTAGAGCGTCTGATCCCGCGCGGGATTGCTGCCGGAGGCCAGGCTGCGGTCCAGCTTCACGATGTCGACGGGCAACGCGTGCAGATAGGTCAGCGAGCTGAAGCCCGACCCGAAATCGTCCAGCGCGACCTTGACACCCAGTTCACCGAACCGGCCGATCTGGCGCGCGGCCCGATCGAGGTCGACGATCGGCATCGTCTCCGTGATCTCCAGGACCAGGCGGTTGCGCGGAATCCGGTAACGCTCCAACACCTTGCGCACCTGCAACTCGAACCCCGGATTGCCCAGCCGCGCCCCACCGATGTTGACGTGGATGTCGATATCGAGACCGCGGCCGCGCACCTCCGAGCACGCCAGGTCGAGCACCAGCGCGTCGAAGTCGGCACCGAGGCCGGCCGCCTCGGCGTCCGCGACGAAGGTCTCCGCCGAGATGTCGATCCCGTTGGCCGCCGTCCAGCGGGCCAGCGCCTCCACCGCCACCGCCGTGCCATCCGCGAGCGCCACGACCGGCTGATACACCAGCCGGAATCCCAGCGGCGGCTTGCCCTTGGCGACGCGCAGCAAGGTCGGGAAGTCGACCACCGCCCCGGATGACGGTTCGTAGACGACGGCGGTGTCCTTGCCCATGCGCTTGCCCGCGTACATCGCGATATCGGCCTGGCGCAGCAGATCGTCGGAGGTCTGCGGTAACCCGTCGGTCTGCGGCCGCACCAACCCCATGCTGGCCTTCACCCGCAGCGATGACCCGTGCACCGGGAACGGCTCGCGCAACGCGGTCCGCAGCCGTTCGGCCGAGGCCTCCAGCTGCTCTCCGTGATCGTCGGCACCCTCGATCAGGATCGCGAACTCGTCGCCGCCGATGCGGGCCAGGGTGTCGCCGTCGGCGACGTACCGCCCCAGCCGCTCCCCGACCGCGCGCAGCAGTTCATCGCCGGCGGCGTGCCCGTAGCGGTCGTTGACCTCTTTGAAATCGTCGAGGTCGATGAAGATCAGCACGAACTGTCCGTGCCGCATCGCCTCGTCGAGTCGCTGCGCGAACAGGGTCCGGTTCGGCAGCCCGGTCAGCGCGTCGTGGTGCACCTGATGCTCCAGCCCGCGCTGCGCCCAGTACAGCCACTGCGTCAATGACCGTTCCGCGCGCGTCGCGAGCACCTGCCGGGTCGCCACCAGCGCCACCATCAGCACCGTCAGGATGACCGCGGCAAGGGACAGCTCGCGTTCGATGTAGAGATGGAAGGCGAACAGCACCGCCACACCGAGGAATCCCAGATAGGGCAACAGCAGCTGCGGCCAGTCCTGACGGCGGAAGGCACTGTCCGAAGGCGGTGCCGTCGGCAGGAACGCGAAGCCGGCGAGCACCGGCCCGATGATCAGCCCGAGACCGGCCCACAGCTGTGCGTCCGGCACATCCACCGATCGCAGGTAGGCCAGCAGCCGGTTGGCGGTACCCATCAGCAGCAGAGCACCCGCGAGCAGCAGGAAGTTCGTCCGGTTCGGACGGCCGGGGTCATAGATCATCGCGATCAGCACGACGGTGCCGACCAC
>JAIEPH010000086.1 GCA_019749805.1 Mycobacteriaceae bacterium
GATCGCTCACCGGACACTTTGCGGGCGCCAGAGGTCAGACCCCCCTCCCCTCCGGAAATCCGGCTTGCCCGCTCTCTCATTAAGGTGGTACGCTTTATTTTCTCACACAGGGGCCTCATCCGCTACACATGACAAGCGCGCTCACCGATGAACAGTACAACGAGTTGGTCCGCCTGCTCGTCGGAGACATCGAAACGCTGGTGTCTCTCATTTTTCCTCAAGGGAGGGCGGTAAGCGAGAGCCACATCCGGCTCACATCCGGAATTCTTCGTCGCTGGCTTGTTGATGGCGACCTTCAAAGGATCCTCGCACCTTTGCGGCAGTCAGCGTTGTTCTCTGTAGAGGGCAACAGCCTCGCGAAGGCTTACGGCGATCGTACAAATGCGTTCCGCTACTATTTGACCGGCGGAGTGATGGCTAACGGGCAAGCGATACGCCATATCTATGACAGCCCACTCGACCCCGGCTGCGTTGATCGCAGCTTCGTCAATGAAGGGCAGACCCGACTTCCGCTTAAAAAGTTTCTGGCTCAACCGCGTTTGTTTTACGATGGCCATTGGTTCAATACAGGTCAAATATTGCGTTTCGTCGCGAACAAGCTCGGGGGGAACCATATTGATTTTGATCGTGTTGGTGAGTGGGAGCGGCTCGATGCCGCGAACGCTTACATGCGCTACGGCGGACCAAATCTGAATGCCAAGCCCGACGGCTGTGAAGTGTACCTCATCCTCGAGCCTCAAAGCGATGAAATTATTGGTGGAGTGCACCTTGAAGTTATCGCCGCTGCCGCCGCCTTTGTACAAATGGAGATCGGCGGCGTGCAGTTATGCACGCTGCGAAGCGAGCGTAGCTTGCGTGATCGACTGAGGCGACTTTTCAGACAGCCCGCAGCAATTCGAATGATTGATTAGAGCCATGACCAACACTCTCATCGGATATGCCCGGTGCTCGACCGACAAGCAGGACCTCACCGCCCAGCGCCGGGCGCTGATCGAGCTCGGCGTGCCAGAGGACCGCATCTACACCGATCATGGACTGACCGGCCGCAACCGCGATCGCCCTGGCCTCGCCCAAGCACTGACCGCGGTGCGTGCCGGCGAGACGCTGGTGGTGCCCAAGCTGGATCGCCTCGCGCGGTCGGTGCCCGACGCCCGGGCGATCGCCGATGAGCTCGAGAAGCGCGGCGTGAGCCTCGCGCTGGGCAAGCAGGTTTACGACCCAAACGACCCCATGGGCCGGATGTTCTTCAACATCCTCGCCACCTTCGCCGAATTCGAGAGCGACCTCATCCGTCTACGCACCCGCGAAGGCATGAAGATCGCGCGCGACAAGGGCAAGCTCCGCGGCAAGCCCCCCAAGCTCTCCGACCTCCAACAGCGCGAACTGCTCAAGATGCACGCCACCGGCGAATACTCGATCAGCGACCTCGGCAAGCTGTTCAAGGTGTCACGGCCGACAGTTTATCGGACGATCCGGCGGGGTGGACTTTGACCGCGCCTTATTCGGGCGAGCTTAGAGGCGCGGGAGCAAGATCAAGTCGTCACGATCTCCATCAGCTTGTTGTAGCTATCAGCTACCCCGTACCTGACATTGGGCGTCGGGTTCGTTTGCGCCAGCTTGGCGAAGAACTTCTTGGCGCAGTCGATTTTCGCCCGCTCGAGGTCTCGAAGTGCGAGTGACGACATCGAGCCCTTGGTTTCCGCCACGAAATAGATGTGCTTCACGGCACCGGCGCGAAACACAATGGCCCAATCGGGATTGTAGTCGCCCACAGGGGTCGGGATGAGGAAGCCGCGTGGCAGCTTCGCATAGACCTCGACCTCCGCACTTGTATCCAGCTCCCCGACGAAGTCGCGCTCGACCCCTGAGTCTGTGATGCAATAGTCGAAGACGTGGTTCTTCAGCCGCTCGCTCGCCCGCGAAAAATCCTGGCCGATCTCCGCCGCAGTGAAGATGTCGGCGTCATAACGCTCATCGATCGGATCGTAGACGAGCTGCTCGATCAGGTGTCCAGCCTTCTGTTCCTTGATCAGCCGCGCCGCCTCAGAAATGAAGTGCTCGGGATTGGCGCGATATTGGTCGAAGATCGCAGGCTCGATGCCAGTCAGGATCTGAGCCACGGTCTGCCGCAAGAGGTCGGTCGCGTCTGAGACTTTTCCCAAAAGATCGTACTTCACCGCCGAGCGGGCCGACGCGGCCTGGACGGTTTCGTTACGCGTGACGCTGAAACCAGTCCCACCCCGCAATTGCTCATCGGTGACCTTGTCCGACTGGATCCCCGTCTGCACGGTGTATTGCAGCTTGGTCACGCGCAATTCGCTGTTGAGGGCACTGATACATTTCTGGATCAGCTCCGCAGTGTCGAACTCCACGCGGTAGACGGCCTTTCGGTTGATCCGGCTCCAGAGTTCCTGGAAGGCACCCTTGTGAAAATTGTCGTTCAGCGGGTTGCGCTTGGGCTTCCGTCCGTCCTCGAACTTGGGAAGAGCTGCATCGCTGTAGACGCTGTCGATCAGGCTGAAGACCTCAGCCTGGTACGGGACCAGATCGTCATGCAGCACGGCCAAAGTGCCCTCGGCCTTCGCGGTATAATAGGTGTCCGTGATCTGATCTGCGTCGTCGATGTAGTCGTGCTTGATCAGGTAGCGGTGAATCTGCGTCGCCATCTGGTCGGTGACAGTCACGGGCCCTTCCGGCGTGTGCAGCTGTTTGCCCACGAAGAAGGCTTGGCTGGCCTTGCGCGGCCGGGCGGAGAGGCTTTCGGCGATCTCCTTTTGTCGCTGGCGGAGTAAAATGCCCCAGAAGTGACATTTGAAAATTCCCCACTTCGTTTGTTTGACCCTGTCCGGGG
>JAIEPH010000016.1 GCA_019749805.1 Mycobacteriaceae bacterium
CGTTTCCGGTGCAGCCGGAGCGGGGGCAGCCGCCGGCACGAGGGGCGCGGGCGCAGCGGCGGGCTGGGCCGGCGGCGACGCAGGCACACTGCCCGGAAGAACGGGTGCGACGACCGCAGGGGGCGCGGGAGGCGGTACGGGAACGCCGGGATCGGCGTGCGCCGTCGTCGCTCCCGCCAGCAGCGCAGCGAGGGTTCCCAAGCCCGCAAGGGCTGCTGTCGCGGCCTTCACCTCGATGTCGATTCCCACCGGAGCCCCCTTCCGCGGCTGGACCGAATCCCGTCTAACGAATGCTTCAGTTTGATCGTCAAAATTGTTACACCTGGGTCCCGAGTGAACAACCGGTCAAATTGAAGCGGGCTGTGGGAACACGTTCTACTTCGGAGTATCTGTAACCGCTCGCAGCGGGCCCCAACTGTGGTGTAGCAATGGATTGCCGGCCTAGACAACGTCATATGAGCGATGCTGAGGATTCCTGATGCCAACTCCAAACCTTCCGCCTGGATTCGACTTCACCGATCCCGATATTTACGCCGAGCGGCTGCCGGTCGACGAGCTCGCCCACATGCGGAAGGTGGCCCCGATCTGGTGGCAGAAGCAGGAACGGGGCAACCTCGCGTTCGGCGACGACGGGTTCTGGGTGGTGACCAAGCACAAGGACGTCAAGGAGGTGTCGCGGCGCAGTGACGTCTTCTCCTCCAACAAGAAGACTGCCCTGCCGCGGTATCGCGACGAGGCCGATCCGGCGTCGTTGGAGGCGGGCAAGGTCGTTCTGCTCAATCAGGACGCGCCGCATCACACCCACCTGCGCAAGATCATCTCGCGGGCTTTCACTCCGCGGGCCATCGAGTCGCTGCGCGATGAGCTGCGTGTCCGGGCGCACGACATCGCCAAGCGGGCCGCAGCCGAGGGGTCCGGCGATTTCGTCGAGCAGGTGTCGTGTGAACTTCCACTGCAGGCGATCGCCGGCCTGATGGGCGTCCCCCAGGAAGACCGCATGAAACTGTTCGAATGGTCGAACCAGATGGTCGGCGACCAGGACCCCGAGTACGGCAGAAACGATCCGACGGCCGCATCGGTCGAACTGATCATGTACGGCATGCAGATGGCGGCCGAGCGCGGCAAGAACCCGGGTGACGACCTCGTCACCAAGCTGGTGCAGGCCGACGTCGAGGGCCACAAGCTCACCGACGACGAGTTCGGCTTCTTCGTGATCCTGCTGGCGGTAGCGGGCAACGAGACGACCCGCAACTCGATCACCCAGGGAATGATGGCGTTCACCGAATTCCCAGACCAGTGGGAACTTTTCAAGCGTGAGCGGCCCAAAACGACCGCGGACGAGATCGTCCGTTGGGCGACGCCGGTCACCTCTTTCCAGCGAACCGCGCTCGAGGACACGGAGCTGAGTGGCGTCGAGATCAAGAAGGACGACCGCGTCGTGATCTTCTACCGGTCGGCCAACTTCGACGAGGAAGTGTTCGAGGACCCCTACACCTTCAACATCTTGCGGGATCCCAACCCGCACGTCGGCTTCGGCGGCACCGGCGCCCACTACTGCATCGGCGCGAACCTGGCCAGGATGACCATCGACCTGATCTTCAACGCCATCGCCGACGAAATGCCGAACCTCAGGCCGATTTCGGCGCCCGAACGACTACGGTCCGGCTGGCTCAACGGCATCAAGCACTGGCAGGTGGACTACATCGGCACCGGTGCTACCTGACCGGGTAGTTGCCGCCGCCGCCGTCGCGGTGTGGTTGCTGACGCTTGGAGGGTTTTCTTGGAGGAGAAGGCATTTGGTCGTTACCGGCTAATCGAGGTGCTTGGCCGGGGCGGGATGGGCGAAGTGTGGCGCGCATTCGACACCGAAACCGACCGCGTGGTCGCCTTGAAGGTTCTGCCAGCACAGATGGCTAACGAAGCGCAGTTCGCGCAGCGCTTTCGACGTGAGGCCTTCCTCGCCGCGTCGCTAACCGAGCCGCACATGGTGCCTATCCACAACTTCGGAGAGATCGACGGGCGACTGTATGTCGATATGCGACTCATAGACGGCCATGACCTGGCCGCGATCCTGGCCGAAGGACCGCTGCCACCCCACCGCGCTGTCGGGATCATTGAACAAATCGCCTCGGCACTCGATGAAGCGCACCGTTCCGGTTTGGTGCATCGCGATGTCAAGCCCTCCAACATCCTGGTGACTGCAAAGGATTTCGCGTACCTAATCGATTTCGGTATCGCTCGAGTCGCTGGAGCGACGAAACTGACCGACACCGGCAACGTGATCGGCACCTGGGCCTACCTTGCACCTGAGCGAGTGACCAGCGGGCAGACCGACCCGCGATGTGATGTCTACTCCCTTGCCTGCGTCTTGCACGAGTGCCTTACCGGCAGCCAGCCGTTTCCCGGTGACAGCATCGAACAACAAATCGGAGGTCACTTGGGATTGCCGCCGCCGCGTCCATCGCAACTGCGCCGTGGCCTACCTGCCGAACTCGACACTGTCATCGCGACGGGAATGGCCAAGAACCCCGACGAACGTTACTCGATGGCCGGTACGCTGGCCAGCGCAGCGAAGGCGGCAATCACCGCGCCACTCACTCGACCTACTCCAATGCCGCCCACCAAACCGGCTGCCTACCAACAACTTCCCACGGAGGCCCGCTCATCGGGCGCGGCGTCAACCGCACCCTCGTCGGGTTCGCCGTGGTGGCGCCGCAAAAGCGCTGCAACCCTGACAGCCTTGCTCGCAGTCCTGTTATCGGCCGCCATCGGCGTTGTCTTCGTTGCGCGTGACCGTGACCCAGCTCCGATTGCGGCATCCCCTACCAGCTCGCCGCTCCCATCACCCGCCGAAGGACCTTCCCCGATGCGGACTTCTCAAGTTGAGCTCCCATTCCCCGACATGTCTGGGCCGTCCGCAGTGGCCGTCGATAACAGCGGGGCCGTCTACGTCACTGATTTCAATGCAAGCCGTGTCCTGAGATTGGCGCCGGGAGCCGACCAACCCACCGTGT
>JAIEPH010000046.1 GCA_019749805.1 Mycobacteriaceae bacterium
CGGTGGGGTGCTGACGGGCAGTTGCACTATCTGGGCCGTGCTGATGAGCAGGTCAAGATCCGCGGGTATCGCATCGAACTCGGGGAGATTCAGACCGCGCTGGCCGCCGTGGAGGGCGTCTCGGCCGCGGTGGTGATCGTGCGCGAGGACCGCCCCGGTGACAAGCGGTTGATCGGTTACGTCACCGGAAGTGCCGATCCGGGCGGGATCCGCGCGGTCGTGGCTGAGCGATTGCCGGCCTACATGGTGCCCTCGGCGGTGGTGCTCATCGATGCCTTGCCGTTGACGGTCAACGGCAAACTAAACGTCCGCGCGCTCCCGGCGCCGGAATACACCACCGCTGAGTACCGCGCTCCGGTCGGCGCGGTGGAAGAGGTGCTGGCCGGCATTTACGCCCAAATCCTCGGACTCGACCGCGTCGGGGTCGACGACTCTTTCTTCGACCTGGGCGGAGACAGCATCTCCTCGATGCAGGTGGTGGCCCGTGCTCGCGCGGCCGGGGTGATATGTCGGCCGCGCGACATTTTCGTCGAGCAGACCGTGGCACGGCTGGCCCGAGTGGCCACGGTTGCCACCGGCGCCGACGATGCGGTCGATGAGGGCACGGGTCCGGTGGCCTTGACGCCGATCATCCGTTGGCTGCAGAGCGTCAAGGGCGGCGTCGAGCAGTTCAACCAGACGATGGTCGTGACGGCCCCGCCCGCCGTGACGGAGGCCGACGTGACAATCGTGCTGCAGGCGTTGCTGGATCGACACGCCATGTTGCGGCTGCGGGTGGATGACTACGACTCCGGGGACTGGTCGCTGCTGGTACCCGAGCCCGGCTCAGTGCCTGCGGAAGAGTGCCTGGCCACCGTCGAAGAACTCTCCAATGCTGTGCTGGTGGAGGCGCGGTCCCGGCTGAACCCGACGACGGGGAAGATGCTCAGCGCGGTCTGGGTGACGTCTGCGAACCAATTGGTATTGATCATCCACCACCTCGCCGTCGACGGGGTGTCCTGGCGAATTCTGCTGGAGGACATCAACATAATCTGGGCTCAGCATCATCGCGGGCTGCCGATAGCTTTGCCGCCCGGAGGGACGTCCTTCGCCCGCTGGTCATCATTGTTGGCCGAGTATGCGCGTCGCCCGGAAGTAGCCGGCCTGGAACAGGTTTGGCGGCACGCACTGGACACTCCAGCAGTGCTGGACGGCCCCGCAGGCGACACCCTCGCCGGCGCAGACAACTTTTCGGTGTCGTTGGATGTCGAAACCACGCGATTGTTGTTGACCGAGGTGCCTGCGGCCTTTCATGCCGGGGTAGGCGACATCTTGTTGATCGCCCATGCGTTGGCGGTCTCCCAGTGGCTGGGCAACACCAGTGCGCCGATCGGTATCGATGTGGAAGGACATGGGCGCCAGGAGGAGCTAGGCACGAATGTGGACTTGTCGCGCACCGTTGGTTGGTTCACCGCGAAATACCCGGTGGCGCTGAGCGTTGGCGGTCTGGACTGGGCTCAGGTGATCGCGGGCGACGCACCGTTGGGGGCGGTCGTCAAAGATGCCAAAGAACAGTTGCGTCGCCTGCCCGATGGCCTGACCTACGGGCTGTTGCGTTACCTGAACACGGAGGTCGAGCTGACCGGGCTGGACCCGGTGATCAGCTTCAACTACCTAGGGCGGCTGGCGGGCCGGACCGATGAGCTGTCGCCCGAGGTGTGGCAGCCCAGCCCCGACACCCTTTCGATCACCGATGTGACCAACGCATTGCCGATGCCGCTCACCCATACCGTGGCGCTCAATGCAGGAATGCTCGACATCGATGGCGATCAGCGATTGCACGCCGATTGGACGTGGGCGCCGTCGACACTCGATCGCGCCAGGGTCACCCGACTCTCACAGTTGTGGTTCGAAGCGCTCACCGGCATCTGCGCGCACGTCCGCCGCGGCGGAGGCGGGTTGACGCCGTCAGACATTGCTCCTGCGCGTCTGACCCAGCAACAGATCGACGATATCGAGCTGAAATACGTTGTCGCTGATGTGTTGCCGTTGACACCGTTACAACAAGGACTGCTTTTTCACGCCACCACCGCTCGTGCCGGCGGTTACCAGGTATACGCCGGACAGCTGGCGCTCACTGTAACCGGCCCGCTTGACCCCGAGCGGCTAGGTCAGGCCGTGCGTACCGTCGTCGCCCGCCACCCCAACCTCGCCGCACAATTCTCCCCGCAGTTCGACCCACCGGTTCAGGTCATCCCTGCAAATCCTGTCACCCCTTGGCAATTCGTCGATCTCGCTGGAGGCGTCGACGTCGACCGGGAGATCGGGCGGTTGTGTGCTGCCGAACGCGAAGCGGTATGCGACCTCGCGAATTCGCCGGTATTCCGAGCGGCACTGGTTCGTACCGCACCCGAGCGGTACCAGTTCGTCCTCACCAACCATCACATCGTGCTCGACGGCTGGTCACTTCCAATCCTGCTTCAGGAGATATTCGCCGCCTATCGGGGGCAGCGGCTGCCCGCGGAGGCGCCGTATCGCAGGTTTGTGACGTGGCTGGCCGGTCGGGACCTCGAAGCTGCTCAGGCTGCCTGGCGCGACTTGCTGGACGGCTTTGATACGCCCACCCTGGTCGGCCCCCGCCAGACGCTGGAGCCGGGGCAGCGCGGGGTCACATCGGTCCGGCTGAGTGAACGAAGCACCAAGGCATTGGCCGAACTCGCCCGCACACACCACACCACCCTCAATACCGTGTTGCAGGCCGGTTGGGCTCAGTTGCTGGTCTGGCTCACCGGTCAGCACGATGTGGCCTTCGGCGCTGTCGTCTCGGGACGGTCAGCGGATGTAGTGGGAATCGAATCGATGGTGGGTCTGCTGATCAACACGGTGCCGGTGCGGGCGCAGGTCACCGCCGCCACCACGGTTGCCGAGTTGCTCAGTCAGCTACACAACGGCTACCAGCGCACCATGGATTACGAGCACCTTCCATTGACCGAGATCCATCGCGTCACTGGTCATGATCAGCTGTTCGACGCCTTGTTCGTCTACGAGAACTACCCGCTCGACACGGCGGATCCGATGGAACTCGGCGAGCTGCACATCACGGAGTTCAGCGGACACGAAACCACCCATTACCCATTGACTCTGCAAGCGACGCCAGGTCCCGAACTCGGCCTGCGCATCGACTACGACGCCGATCTTTTTGATGCCGAAAGTGTTGTGGCGTTGGTTGATCGGTTGCAGCGGGTGTTGGTGGCGATGGTGGCTGATCC
>JAIEPH010000054.1 GCA_019749805.1 Mycobacteriaceae bacterium
CAATCGCGTTCGGTGTGAACGTATCGTCGCGACTCCAGGTGCTGGCGTGGGGCGACGTCCGGGGGCACTGATCCCTCATTCTTCCCACTTAGCGACCCAGGCGCCCACCGATAAGTCGATGGACTCGTCAGGAAGCTCGGGCTGATCGAAATTCCTTGTCGCTCACGGCAAACACCTGCTTAACGGCGCAGGTAACTGTCAATCATGTCCCGAGACCACACACGTCACTAAGTGGCGGCCGACAACGTGGCCCCACATCGGGTCGCCGACGTGCCGATGTCTGTCGCTGCTGGGGTTGGCCTGTCGACTTTCGAGCGGCCTTCGCACATGCCCGCGCCTAGGCCCGTCCACTGCGCAGACCCGCGCCTACCCAGCAACGAAGGTTTTGGGACATCTCGGAAACCCTTGTGTCAGCTGATCTTTTGCCATCTCCAAAACGTGTACCGACAGTGTCGGTGGCTAGTGGTAGAGATTTTGTATAGATCGAAAGCTCGGGTACACCCGAGTCTCGACGAGCGATCAGACGGTGCGCAGTTAGGTGGACGCTTTGCTAAAGGCCCGCTGCGAGCAGGGTTGAACGGACGCTGCCTCCGGTGCCCGTGCGGTATCAATCATGAGCGCACTAGTGCCGGCCTGGCAGCGGCGAGGCGCGAGGTCGGATCGGCGGCCGCCCACAAGCGCTCACCGGTCAGCGACTCGACCACGCACGGCAGTTTGCCCGGGATGGCGGTTCCCGATACCGCCGACATGCTCGTCGTCGGCTGTTCAACCCTGCACCGAGCAGTGAATCAAGAGAAACGCGACACCACGATGACCGCTAACACGATCGACCGCGTATGGAGCGTTCGGGACGCAGTACTTAAATGGCTGTATCTAGCGGCCATGGTCGATGGTAGGCGGCACCCTGTCCTCAACGCTGAAGAGATCACTAAAACTGTTGAATGGCAGGGTGATCCGTTAACTCAGCCGGAGGTAGCCGCCGCGTCGAACTGGCTTAAGGAAGAGGGCTATCTTGGCGGCGGCGGCGCATGGGGTCACGGCGTCGTTCGCCCGTCGATTACCCCTCGGGGCGAGGCGCTTGCCGATGCCGGTCGATCCGTGCGAGGTGGAAACACGCCTGCTGATCCCCAGGGATCGACAACCATCCACATCAGCAACAGCACCAATGTGGCGGTGGGAAGCCCTGGCACGACGCAGACCTACGCCCTGACGCAGCAACGGGAAAGATCCGTTGCGGTCGCAGACGCCCTCGAACGCGCCTCAGGAGCTTCTCCAGCGGCAGCCGAGGCCCACCGCATCGCATCAGAGATCAAGGCCGAATCCGGCCTGGAGAAACCGGATTCGAGTCGACTGCAGCAACTCGTCATGTCGGCAATCACAGCCGGATCCGCAGCTTTGGGGCAAGCTGCCGCAACCGACCTCATTCATCTGGTAAGTCAAGCCCTACAGACGTTTTGAGTATGTAAAGAATTCGTCACGGCGGCGTGCCGCTACTGATTTTATTCAGACTGCAGATCCCCCATCTGCTCATCGAGTCGTCGCACGGCATGTCCGGCGTAGGTCTCGGCCACCTGGATCATCTCCTCAACAACTTTGATCAACGGTTTGAGCGCAGATCCGTCGGTTGTGAACGCGACCCGCCCATATCGACCGTCGGGGAAACACTGGAAGCAGGTCTGCCGGGTGCACGACCCGGACGGCGGCTGTAGCTCTTTGACGCGCTCACCTCGGGTTGCAGTCAGATGCTAGCTTCAAAATATGTTCTAGCCGTGAGGTGGAGGTGCGCCACAATGCCCGCTGATGAACTGGACGAGCTTCTTCGGGACCGGTTCGACCTGGAACGTGCGGACCTCATCGCTGCACTCAAGACGCTTCCCAAACACCGCCCGTGGTCGGCAACGCTGAATGTCGACGATGCCCGCCTACTCGATGCTGCCGGCCTTCCCGAAGACCGAGTGGCCCATGCCGAGGTCGCCGCGGACGTCACAGTCCACATGGCCCGCCTGTTCAGCACCGCCTACACCGCCGCCGAAGTTGCCGATGGGTTAGGGGTCAGTGCCTCTCGGATCCGACAGCGCCGTCTCAACTACTCCCTCTGGGCTATCGATGACGGCGGCTCATGGGTGTATCCCGCCGTTCAGTTCGACCTCGCCGACATCGGCCCTGGCACCCCGTTAGCTTTCAAGCAGGTCCGTGGCCTCGATCAGGTGCTCCCGCAGCTCTTGACGAGCGGTTTGCATCCCGCCGCGGTCGCCAGTTTCCTCCTGGCGCCACAGCACGACCTACTCATCGACGGACGACGCGTGTGTGTCAGGGAGTGGCTGTTGCACGGCGAACCCACGGCACCCGTACTCATTCTCATTGACATCGGCGAATGGGCGTCCAGGTGACCTCGGACCCGATGCCGGCCGACCCCTGATGGCGGATGCTCGATGACGGTGCAAATCGAGACGGCTCGGGAAGGTGGGTGCTATCAGAGGGCGCGAGTTCGCATTTCGTCGCGTAGTCCGCGCATCAGGACGGTTTCCATCCACTGCCGGGGTTCTTTGTCCTGGATTGGCTGATAGCGGTGGTAGCCGTTGAGCAGGCGGTCGGCGTGAGTGACAAGAAATTCGATCAGCTCGAGCAGGTAACTGTTGGTCGTGTCCCAGCGGTCGCTGATGAGATGCGGAATGCGTAACGCGTCGATCCAGTACTCATGTTGGTCGAGCCCCCCGAACGTCCAAGCAGCCTGGCGGGGTCGCCTCCCACCGCCGAAACGGCAGTAGGGCGTCCTCGGACTCCATGGGTGTGTCCAGCGAGCGCTGGCAGGCGTGCTGGACGTGTTCGGGTGAGATTCCGCGTTCGTTTGTGCGTTGGCGCACGGCGCGCGTGTTTCCGCCGCACAGCAGCACGGCGATCTCCGCCGCAATCACGAATGATCGGTCGCCGTCACGGTCCCTCGATCACTCCGTCAGCGCTGCTCGACGTCATCGGCGTCTTCGTCCTGCGACAACCCGAAAGGATTCGTCAGATAATTCGCCGATAAGGGCCGAGCGACGATGCGAGGAACGTCATCGGCATGTGCCGTGAGGTCGTTGGTTGATCGGGTTCGCTCGTATTACTGCCGTGACTCACGCCGAGCCTGCTCGTATGACCTTCCTGGGTGAGCGCGCTGGTATTCCCGTGCCGCAAGTTTGGCTCTGCGATTCTTGACCACTATTTGCCTCCTTCCCGGCACATGCCCGCCGTCGTTGTTGCCAACCGCACGTCCCGTCGCGTCGGGCAGCGCCAGGCGATGTCGAGGGGAGTTGTGGCGTGCAAATGCTGCCTCATTGTGACTCCGGACAGGAAGGTGGGGCGTCGTTGCGGGCAGTGCCATATGCAACACCAGCGAGTTCAGCGGCGGACACTGTCACTGAGTGCCGCATCTCGGCGAGGCGAGTTGAAGACTTTTGCAGCCGCTCATCTGTGTAGGTTACGCGCATCGTAAGGTCAAGAGCTATAACCACTTTCGAACTTACCGTATGGGATAATGTTACCGCCCACGGTAAAATGGTGGCGGCCAGTCCTCGCCGAAGCGTCCTCTTTTAATCCGGTGAACGGGACGTCGTGCCCGGGTTCGTTGAGGTCATTGCAACGTCTGTGCTCCGGATCGGAGAACATCGATGCCAGGGGAAATCGTGTTGCAATCTGCAGATTCAGACGGAACGTGACCCACCGCTTGGCGCTCGACAAGTCCGAGACCTGGCGCCAATTAGACTGATGTAAAATGGCTTTCGATCAGCAAAGAGATATTGAGCCGCCATCCCAGGCCCTGTCAGTCCAGACGTTCGAGCACTATTTTGTTTACCGACTGCGGTAAAACTGTTGATCAGCAACGACTATCGCAGACGCAACAATTTCTGCGTGACGACCAGGGGCCGAAGATGGAAGGCGATGGCCATCTCCATCTATTGCCAAAGTTCCTCTTGACGCGTGCTTTTCGTAGGGCGCATGATCAGCACGAACGTCCAGGTCGCAGCAGCGCACGCTCTGATGCCGACGTTCGCATTCATTGACGCCGGTGAAGGGAGGCGCGACTAGACGAACCAAAAAATCGGGACGAATCGGGCCCGA
>JAIEPH010000125.1 GCA_019749805.1 Mycobacteriaceae bacterium
GCCGCGATCAACACCTCCCTCGACGTCCACCTCAACGTCCGCACCCTGTTCGACGCACCCACCATCGCCCAACTGACCCAGCAGCTGGACGACTACGTCACCGACCCACGATTCGTGGCAGTCCACGGTGCGAAAGCCGGCGAAGTGCATGCTGCTGACCTCACCTTGGACAAGTTCATCGACACGCCGACGCTGAACGCCGCGCGGACGCTCCCGGGCCCCCGCGCTGAGGTGCGCACGGTTCTCTTGACCGGGGCGACCGGGTTTCTCGGACGGTACCTCGTGCTGGAATTGCTGGAGCGGATGGAACTGACCGACGGTCGGTTGATCTGCCTGGTGCGGGCCGGTTCCAATGAGGAAGCCCGCCGACGTCTGGAGACGGTCTTCGACAGCGGGGATCCGGAATTGCTTGCGCACTTTCAGGAATTGGCCGACGACCATCTGGAAGTGATCGCCGGGGACAAAGGCGATGCCGATCTGGGCTTGGATCAGCAGACCTGGCAGCGGCTGGCGGACACCGTCGATCTGATCGTCGATTCGGCTGCCCAGGTCAGCGGCGTCCTACCGTACAGCGAGATGTTCGGCCCCAACGTGGTCGGTACCGCCGAGCTGTTGAGGATCGCGCTCACCACCCACCTGAAGTCGTATGCATATGTGTCCACGGGCAACGTGGGCGACCAAATCGAGCCGTCGGCGTTCACCGAGGACGCCGACATCCGGATCGCCAGTCCCACCAGGATCAATGACGGCAGCGCTGTCAACGGCTACGGCAACAGCAAGTGGGCGGCCGAGGTCTTGCTGCGGGAGGCCAACGATCTGTGCAGGCTGCCGGTCGCAGTGTTCCGGTGCGGCTTGATCTTGGCCGACACCACCTATGCGGGCCAACTGAACCTGTCCGATTTGACCACCCGGATGGTGTTGAGTCTCGTCAGCACCGGTGTCGCGCCCAAGTCGTTCTTTCGCCTCGACGCCCGCGGCAATCGGCAGCGCACTCACGCTGACGGGCTGCCCGTCGAATTCGTCGCCGAGGCGATAGCCACGCTGGGCGCCGAGGTAGGACAGAAATCCATCGGCGGATTCCAGACGTACCACGTGATGAACACACACGACGACGGCATCGGATTCGACGAGTATGTGGACTGGTTGATCGAGGCCGGTTACCCTATCGAGCGCATCGACGATTTCGCGGAATGGTTGCAGCGCTTCGAGGCCGGTCTGCGCGCACTGCCGGAGCGTTCGCGCGAACACTCGGTGCTGGGGATGTTGCAGGTAGCACTGCAGGATCCCGAGAAGTTGCAGCCGGTCGAGCCGGTTGGCCGGTCCCTGGTCCCCACCGATCGCTTCCGCGCAGCTGTTCAGGAAGCCAAAATCGGACGGGACAGCAACAATCCGGAGATACCGCACGTCACGCCGCCGATCATCGTCAAATACGTCACCGACTTGCAGATGCTCGGATTGCTATAGCACCCGACGAGTGAAATGCGTTGCAGTGCAGAGTATTAAGCGGGTTGCTCCGGGTGGGCACTGGCGGGCTCGACCGTGTGTTGCTGAACGAATCTACGGAGCAGGACGATGGCGCTCACAATGACCAGCAGGAGAACCGCGTTGCCCACCGCAACGATGAGAATCTGAGAAACGTCCACCGACAAGCTGAATATCCAGAAGATTGCTACGCCCGGGAAGAGTCCGCACAGGAATCCGAGCCACGTACAGAGCCTTCGGTGCAGACGATGCCAGTCGTTGATATCCCGTTGTGTCCAGCCGCGGTCGGGTAACGCCTCATCCGCGAGGCCGGGGACGATCGCCGCGACGATTTTCACCGACGCAGGCCTACGCACCAGACCGCTCGCGAAAAAGGCCCAGATGAGCAGAGAAATCGGAACGATCTCGATGACCTGAACCACGCGAGGGTTTCTCGTCGTGAACGCTAGGGTCAAGGAGCAGGCAGCGACGACGATCACCAGCGCATTGATGGGTTCGAGTCGTCGCCTGCGCACCACTGAGACCAAGCCCTGCAGAGTCGCGAACAGAATTGCCCCGACGAGCGCTAGATATTCGGTGACGTCGAACAGGCGGAGGCCGTAATAGGTAAGCAGCGGTGGAACGACATTGATCGCCGTGTTTTTGAGATGCTCCCTCAGGCTGCGAGGCGCGGCGGGGCTGTTTTTCGAGAACTCACCGTCCTCGGCGGTGCCACGCTCGAACATCGGATAAGCCTAGCCTAGGCTTAGTTGCGTGATCCCGAGACGTGAACCAGGGCATCACAGCTAATCGGCCGCCAACGGCAACCGCACCTCGAACCGTGCGCCGGCGTCGAGGTTGTGTGCGGTCAGTGTGCCGCGATGGGCCTGAACGAGACCCGCGGCGATGGCGAGGCCGAGCCCGGATCCGCTGGGCAGCGACGAATCCGAGCGTGGCACACGATTGTTGGAGCCGCGATAGGCGACATCGAACACCCGTGGAAGATCAGCCTCGGCGATGCCGACGCCGGTGTCGTCGACGCGGGCCCATGCGCCGTTGTCGTCGGCACCGAGTGAGAGCAAAACCTGCCCGCCCGCCGGTGTATGCGCGATGGCGTTGGCCACCAGGTTGGACAACACCCTGACCAATGCCCGGTCGCTACCCACCACCCGTACCGCTTTGGACGGCAACTCGGCCGTCAGGTGCACACCGGCGCGCTCGGCGGCGATCCGGTGTGCAGCCAGGACGTCGTCGACGACCTCGTCCAGCGCAACCTTGTCCAACGCGGGTCGTATCGCGCCTGCATTGATCTTCGACATCTCGAACAGATCGTCGACCATCTCGGCGAGCCGAATCGATTCCTGCTCAATCGTTTTGGCGTGCACCTGCACCTCGGATTCGGGGACCACACCGTCGGCGATCGCCTCGGACACGGCGCGGATCCCGGCCAGCGGTGTGCGCAGGTCGTGGCTCACGAAGGCCACCAGTCGCCGACGCGACTGCTCGGCGGCCCGTTCGGAATCGCGGATCTCCTGCTCCCACACGGTGCGTCGGGCTTGGTAGCGCGCCAACATCACCGCCGCCGGAATCGTGACCACCGCGACGATGACCAGCACGACCGCCGTCTGTTCGAACGTCTCGGTGATCATGAATCCGCTCGCGCCCAGCACCCCGGAGAACGTCGCCAGCACCGGGATGAGCACCAGCGCCACCATGCTGATAGCCAACGACCACGACCGCGCCAACCGGATGATGATCGCTCCGGCGAGGACCACCGGCACCGAGCAGGCGAACGCCCACCAGGCGATCTCCCACAGGTCAGTGGGCACGAGCCTGCTGTTCGTCGGCGCTGCTCCAGAGGTAGCCTTTGCCCCACACGGTCTGCAACCGGTGCGCCTCTCCGAGCTTGGACCTCAGCCGCTTCACGTGCACCGTCACCGTCGAGAGATCGCCGAAGTCCCAGCGCCACACCTGCTTCAGCAGTTCCTCACGGGAGAACACCGTGTCCGTGTGTGTGAGGAAGAACATCAACAGATCGAATTCGCGATTGGTCAGCGATACTTGGTGCCCGGACACGGTCGCCGAGCGCGCGGCCGCCGACACGCTCAGCTCGCCCACCGTGATGTCGAGCGGCGGGGGCCCTGACTGTGCAGGAGCACGCCGTAGCACCGACCGGACCCGCAGCGCCAGTTCGCGCGGGCTGAACGGTTTGGTCAGATAGTCGTCGGCACCGGCCTCTAGCCCGGCGATCCGGTCGTCCTCTTCACCGAGCGCGGTCAGCAGGATCACCGGAATCGCGTAGCCGCCGCGCTGCCGCAGGCTGCGGCACAGCGTGAGCCCGTCAGGTCCGGGCATCATCACGTCCAGTACCGCGACGTCGATGCGCTGCGAGCCGAGCAGTCGCAGAGCCTCCGTTCCGTCATGAGCGATCGACACCTCGAGGCCATCGCGCTCCAGATACCGGCGCACGACATCGCGCACGACGTTGTCGTCGTCGGCGATCAACACCCGAGTCACCCCCCGAGGTTAGCCTCGCACAGCCGCGACCTGCAGCGACGTCATGAAATTGTCATGGGTCACCCCGTTTGACCAGTGCGGGGGTGGTTAGCCTCGAACCATGCCCGACTCTCCCGTCACGGTGGTGCTGCCATGCCTCAACGAGGCGGCGTCGCTGCCGGGGGTGCTGGCGGCGATCCCGCTCGGGTACCGGACCCTGGTGGTCGACAACAGCAGCACCGACGCCACCGCCGAGGTGGCCCGACGGCACGGTGCGGACGTGGTCACCGAAACCCGCCCGGGATACGGCTCCGCGGTGCACGCCGGGGTGGTGGCGGCGACGACGCCGGTCGTGGCGGTCATCGACGCCGACGGCTCGCTTGATCCGCGGGACCTACCGAAATTGGTCGACGATCTCGAACGCGGTGCGGATATGGCGATCGGACGGCGGCGTGCTGTGAAGGGGCTGAACTGGCCGTGGCATGCCCGCGCCGGGACCGCCGCGGTGTGCTGGCGGCTGCGTCGCAAGCACGGTCTGCCGGTGCACGACATTGCGCCGATGCGGGTGGTCCGTCGCGACGCGCTGCTGGGGCTGGGCGTGCAGGACCGCAGATCCGGGTATCCGCTCGAACTGCTGGTGCGGGCCGCTGCCGCGGGCTGGAAGGTCGTCGAACGCGATGTGGACTACGGACCCAGAACGGGTGGGAAATCGAAGGTGAGCGGTTCGATGCG
>JAIEPH010000095.1 GCA_019749805.1 Mycobacteriaceae bacterium
AGTTCGCTCTACAGTGGACCACGACCCATCAACCCCAAGTCGCATAGCGACTGGACCACCAAACGGGTCCCCCTCACTATGAGGACAACCATCGAAGCGTTTGGTGAGATCTAACATGATGAGCAGGTACCGTGGGACTGGCGGTCGGTCGCCACGAGTCGAAGTTGAGCTCGTCAGTGGCCGGGCGGTTGAAGCAATGAGAGCTTTCGGCGCCGCGTGGTGATCAGAAGTCCTCTTGCCGGTGTCGCACTTCTAAGTCACAGTCGTTGTTCATACATACAGAATGCATACATCGAGGGGGACATCAGTGATTAACAAGAGGTTGAGCATCACGCGCGTGAGCTCAGCATTGGCGGTGTTCGGCGTCATCACCTACGTGGTCTGCTTCATCTGGCGGGCTCTGGCGCACTCGACGTTTACCGACAGTGCCTTTGCCGCCGCATTCCCCGGTTTCAGCTGGAGCGTCGTCGGATTCTTGACCGGCATGGGCTGGAGCATCGTCTACAGCGTTTACGCCGGGGTAGTGTTCGGCTGGGCGTATAACCTGTGCTGCCGCGTCACGGTCGACCGTCGTTCGCGTGCCGAACACCAGAGCATCCGTTAAAGGCGCTGTTGGCCCGCAGCCGTGGTAAGCGAACCAGCAATCCACGGCGCAAGCACTAGCAATAGTCCTCCGTCAGCCCGACTTATGTTGACTTCCAACGAAATTGGAGAAGTTCTGTGCGGCCTGGCATCGTCGGATACTTCAGTACTACCGGAAACCGATCGGCACATGTAGTGCACACCCGCGTCTGGTCATTGTCGCGTGTTCGACCGCGCAAGGCTCGGGCACCGTCTTTCATTCTCGGTCGACGGCGGATCTGCTGTCCGGATACGGCTGGACCAAATTCCTCTTCGACACTGGGCTCACCCCCACTCTGACTGAACCGGGCAGCTGCGGGCGCGGATTGGCCTGGCTTGGCGGGACGCTCATCGTGCCACATTGCTGCTCGTCCGCTGCGGCACCTCGAAGTAATCGCCATATCGCCTCCGCTTCCCTCAACCCAGACAACGCCGAACAATTGTGCGGTGAAACAGGCAACACCATAGTCCCGCTCAACTCACGATCCAGACGATCGGTAGGTCTGCAACTGACGACGGCGGCAACGATCGACAATCCCGCCGATCTCGTCAGGATCGTCGGCAAGCACAAGCAGCTCAACATCATCGGCCGCGACCATTCCCGGCTCGAGCAGCCGTTCGCGGATCCATTGCTGAAGTCCACCCCAGTGCGCCGATCCCGCGAGCACGACCGGAAAGTGGCGGATCTTTTCGGTTTGTATCAAAGTCAAGGCCTCGAAGAGCTCATCGAGTGTTCCGAAGCCTCCCGGAAGGACTACGAACCCGCACGCGTAGCGGACGAACATCAGTTTGCGGACAAAGAAATATTGGAAGTGAAGCTCGAGATCGACGAAGGGATTGATGCCCTGTGCTTGGGCGAGCTCGATGCCAAGGCCGATCGAACGCACGCCAGCCTCGCGTGCGCCGCGGTTGGCCGCCTCCATAATCCCGGGTCCTCCACCCGTGATGATGTCGAAACCCATAGCGCCCAGCCGTGCAGCCAGCGCGTGCGCCAGCTTGTAGTGCGGGTGATCCGGCGGCGTGCGTGCGGAGCCGAAAACTGACACGGCGTTCGTGACCCCGCCAAGGCTGTAAATCCGGACACCACTTCGTCCCGGATCCGAGTCACCCGGTCGGGGTCACCGCCGGCGAGTAGAGCGAAGTCCGGTCCCAACCAACGCAGCAGTTCCTCGTCGCAAGTCGTTGGAGGGTGCTCTGTTGACTCTGGCATCGCCACGATGGTCCCACGCGCGGCGGACATACATCTCATCCATCGACGGAAAGTCGTCCGCGCTCAGATCAAGTGCGCGCTCTCGATATCCGTCGGCGCCGCACGTGAGGCTGATCGAGATAAGCGTGGCCGCCAGAGATGGCGGTGATGGCCGATATGTTTGAGGCCAAGATCGTCGAGGCCTGTCGGCCGGAGGGTGAAAGCGGTGGCCGGGCCGCGGTGCGTGCGCCACGGCGCCGGGACGGGGATCGGTGACCCCGGCCGCGGGCCTGGACTCGACGGTCAGGAGGTGTCGTTGACCAGCTACGCGCACTTCGTCGCCGCCGACCTGCTGACCCAGGTGGTGATGGAGCGAATGCTGGCCGGGGTGGCCACCCGCCGGGCACACCCGCGCCGCCGCGACAAGGAGGCGAAATCGACCAGCCGCTCGGCGAGTTCGCGCCGGTTCGTGCGCCAGACCGAGACCGCGCTGGCCGAGCTGATGTCCTCGATCTGACGGGCCACGACATCGAGGTCCTCATACTCGATGGCGAGCACATGGCTGAGCGGTGCGTGGTGGTGGCGCTGGCGATCACCGCCGACGGAACAAAGAAATCGGTCGGTTCGATGACGGGCTGCTGGTGGTCATCGACGGGCAAAGGCGCTCACCGCGGCGAGTGCGCGAGGTGTTGGGCGATAAGGCCAGGTTCCAAGATGACGCACGCTGAACAAGCGGAGAAATGTTGCTGACCACGTGCCGGACAAGGACAAGGACTTGATGGACACGCCAAGCAGGTCAAGGCGTGCGGTGACCCTGACCCCAAGTAGAGACTGCGCAACGCGAAAAGCCGTTCCGCACAACAGGATGAGAATTACCAAAGCCCGTCCGTGTCGCTGCGCGAAGAGGAGGTGTTCACCGTGGCCCAGCTCACAATGGGCGCCTGCCCAAACCCCTCATCACCAGTAACCTCATCGAGTCGATGATCTCGATAGCCCGAACGACCAACCGTAACGGCACCCGCTGGCGCGACGACCAGATGGTGCTGCGCTGGACCGCGGCCGACATGCTCAACGCCAAAAGATCCTTCCATCGCATCAGAGGGCCACAAGCAGATGGCCCAGCTCGTCGACGTCCCCCGCCGCCACACCCACCCCGACACCGTCACCGACGCTAAAAGGGGCTGCAAGAGTGAGGTGTCGTGGTGTTTCAGCACTGTCACCTTTGTGTTGCTTTACTTTTCGTATTCGCTGGCGCGTTCGTCGATTGCCGATGATGCCTTCGCCCTCATGTTAGCTGGCTTCCGTGGGAGCTACATCGCATTCTCGTCAGGCCTGGGCTGGAGTAGCGTTTACAGCGTCGACCTCGCCACCGTTCATGTATCCTTCTACAACCTCTGCTGTCGGATGATTTCGGACTTCGGCTCCGTACTGCATTCGAAATCCGTGCAAGCCGACCACGATGCTCGGTAGCTGCATCATCGTTGAACCGATGCGAACGCGCCAAGATGTCCACTTCGCGACGCGGAACGAGCAAGCGCCGCTGATTCGGCGGAGGCCGGCAGCAACCAGAACATCAGAGACGGAGCACACATGACCACACAGTCGGCAAAGATCCGTGTTGCAGTGAACGGATATGGCGTCATCGGCAAGCGGGTCGCTGATGCGGTGGCGAGCCAGGAAGACATGGACCTGGTCGGTATCGCCGACATCGACGCCGGTTGGCGAATAAGAATCGCCGAGCGGAAAGGGTTCAGAGTCTTTGCCTCCCTTGACGACCGCGCCGAGGCCATGCGCGATCGAGGTCTGCAAGTCGCGGGCAATCTCGACGACCTACTCCGCGATGCCGAAGTGGTAGTCGATTGCACGCCCAAACCGATGGGCGCGCACAATGCGGAGCACTACCGCGCGCACGGGGTGAAATTCATCGTGCAAGGCGGTGAGAAGCACGAGGTTACCGGCCACTCGTTTGTTGCCGAGGCCAACTACGCCAGTGCGGTAGGCCGACAATCGACCCGCGTAGTCTCCTGCAACACCACCTCGATCGTGCGGACTCTGACCGCGCTCAAACGCGTCGGCCTGTTAAGGAAGGCACGGGGAACGCTGATGCGGCGGGCAACTGACCCCTGGGAGAGCCACCAGGGTGGCATCATGAACACCCTGGTGCCAGAGGCCGAAATACCCAGCCACCAGGCCCCGGACGCCCAGACTGTCGATGCCGACCTAAACGTGGTGACGATCGCGGTCAAGGTGCCGCAGACGCTGGCTCACCTGCACAGCTGGTCGATTCAGCTCACCCGAGACGCCAGCGCCGAAGAAGTCATCGACGCCTTCCGGCAGTCCTCGCGAATAGCGATGATCCGCATGGACGACGGTCTGGCAGCGCTCAACACTGTCAAGGAATTGATGGCAGACCTCTCGCGCCCGCGTGAGGATCTCTACGAGGTCGCGTTGTGGGAAGACTTGGTGGCCGTCAGCGAGGGTGAAGCGTTCTACACCTATATGGTGGACAACCAGGCCATCGTCATTCCCGATACGATCGATGCCATACGGGCGCTGACAAGTCGCGAACACGACGCCGAGGCGTCGATGCTGAAGACCGATGCAGCCCTCGGGATTGGCCCAAAGCTGGTATGACGGTGCGCCGCGCCGTCAAGTGCCGATCACATGGATGACCATCCCGATGACTAAACCCTTCTACCGGTCGTCTCGAAGCGCCGCGTCGGCGAGCCGGGAATACGCCAGCACAAGACCACTTCGGTCGATCCGGTGGTGCCTCTAAGCGTAGTCGCTGTGCAACAACGGATGGCTGGTGACACCGGTGGGTTCGTCACCCCCTCTCGCATGCGTGACGGGTCGCGTGAGGGGGACCCGTTTGGTGGTCCAGTCGCTATGCGACTTGGGGTTGATGGGTCGTGGTCCACTGTAGAGCGA
>JAIEPH010000025.1 GCA_019749805.1 Mycobacteriaceae bacterium
TTTTGGGGTGTGGGGGCGTGCCTGTGGGTGGTTAGGTTGGGTGGGTGACCTTGGATTTGGTGGTGGCTCGGGTGGCTACTGCGTTGAGTCGTGGTCATGCGTTGTTTTCCCCGGCGCCGTTGGATGCCGCGGCGGGGTTGTCGGGGTCGTCGCAGACGTTGACGTCGTTGTCGAACCGGATCGCGGCCTCGCCGCAGACGCTGGGCGCGTCGGGGCGGTTCGCCAACGCCTACGGTGATGTGGCCCAACAGTTTTCGGGCAGGTTGTCGGGGACGGCGGCGCTGGATGCCAAGCTGTCGGGGTTGGTCAGCGACGCCGCGTCCGCCGACGCCGCCGGGCGCAACCAGTCGGGCAACGTGGTCAACGCCGCGGCCGGCGATACTGCGCGCACCGGGCCCTTCACCAACACCCCGGCCGGTCAGCGCGCGCTGTTGATCGCGTTGCGCGACCGGGTCAACGAACAACGCCAGGTGATCTCGGCGTATAAGACTCGCGACGCCAAACTGGCTGCGATGGTGCGCCAGCTGGCCTACCGCCGCTCGGGCGGCGGCGGTGGGGCTGGCGGGATGCAGGGCATGATGTCGGGGCTGGGCGGGATGCGTCCACCCAGCGGCGGCGGGTCGGGGCTGGGCGGATTGTCCATGCCCAACCTCGCCGGCCTCACCCAAACAGGCCGAGGCAACCACAACAGCAGCGCGAGTCCGCTGGATGCGCGGGTAGCGGTGAATGCGAATGCGGGTCTGGGCGGCACGGCCGCGGAGGCGGCTCTGAGCAAGCGGGGCTCGCCGTACGTGTGGGGCGCTAAGGGTCCCAACGTGTTCGACTGCTCGGGGTTGACGCAGTGGGCGTGGAAGCAGGTGGGTGTGCAGCTCGGGCCGGACACGTACACGCAGATGAACCAGGGAACTCCGGTCCCTCCAGGCCAGGTGCGCGCGGGCGACCTGATCTTTCCGAATTATTCGCGCGACAGTAAGGGCTTTGGGCACATGATGATGGCGATCAGCCCGACCCAGGTCGTGCACGCACCCCAGACCGGTGACGTGGTGAAGGTGTCGCCGATGCCCTCGGGTTTCATGGCCCGCAGACCGCAGTAGCAGCAGTTTTGCGGTGTGGGGCCCTGTGTACCGGCGGTTAGGCTCGATTTGTGGGTGAGATGGCTCGCCAGCTGGCGGACCGATTGTTGTCGGCGTTGAGTCGCGTCGAGCAGCTCTACCCGGCCGACCTGTCAGCCACCGGTGACGTGCCCGAGGGGCCGAGCGCGTCTCAGCCAGAAGAGGAGGAGTAGACGTGACGACGACAGCGGCGACCCAGGCCGCCCAGGACATGCTTGAGAGGCTCAGTCGCGCCGCGGCGTTGTTCGGTGCCGACGACGCCGAACTCGAGACGGCGGCGGATTCCCCCGATGGGATCGGGGAGAAGTAGCTGTGGCGTCCTACGACGATCTTCGCAATGTCATCGAGCACATCGGCGATAAGACCGGTGATCCGAACGCCTGGCAGCAAGGGTTGACGCCGCAGCAGATCCGCGACGTCAACGGCTGGCTTGCCAGCGACGGCGCGGGCTACAAGGGGTTCAGGGATCCCGAAACCGGGGTGGTTTACGAGGACCGCTCCCATCAGGACTCGTCGGTGAACCCCGCTGTGCCTGATGACGCGCTGGATCGGATACGTCAGGCGCATTGGCAGTTCTTCGACCCGTCGACAAAGGCGCCGATTGCCCCGGCTCCGGGCGCACCGGCTCCGGGCGCCCCGCCGGCGAATCCACCGGTAGCGCCGGACATCAACAGCCCCGAGAACACCGATCCTGGGCTCAAAAATCCGCCAGCCCCACCCGGATCGCCGCCTGCGCCGGGTGGGGGACTGAGCACCGACGAAGAGAACAGCGGCCGTGCGGCCGACGCGATCAAGAAGGTTCAGGCTGAGATGTCTGACCGGCAGTCCAACGTCCGCGAGGCGGACGCGAAGCTGGCAGAGATCATGCTCTCGGCGCACGCGAAGTCTACGGAGGGCCGTGAAGCGATCCAAGGTCTTCAGAAAGACATTGTTGCGGCGCTCAACGACCCGAAATACGACCTTGACACCAAAGATGGTGAATTGCAGTTCCTGAAGTTGCTGCGCGAAAAGGCCGAAGCGGCAAATAGATTGGTGGACGACGGCAAGCTGACTTCCGAGGATCAGGCGAAGCTGGCGCTGGCGTTGAAAGACTTCTACAAGGCCGGCAGCGGCGGCGGCCCCGATTCTCAGGAGCCGCGGCCGGGCGAACCCGCGCCGGGCACACCGCCTGGCGCGACGCCGCCCCCGGCCGATCCTGGGCTGTATCCGAGTGATCCGGGCCTGTTGGGGCCGTCGCCGGAGATGCCTGATCCGATGCTGGGCGATCTCGGCGTGCCCCCGGGGACCTCCCCATTGAGTGACGCGCTGGGGGCTGCGGCCCCGTTATTGTCGGGTATGGGCAATCCGCTGGGCGGCGGGCTACCCGGGGGCGGGCTGGATCTGGGGGCCATCACGAAGCCGATCGGCGACGCGATTTCGGCCGCAGCCGATCAAGGGTCGAAGGACGAACCCAAGGACGAGAAGCCAGAGGACTCCGATGGCGACAAGCCGGAGGAGAAGAAGCCTGGCGAAGAAGGCCCGGACGGTCAGAAGCCGGGCGATCCGAACCAGCCACCGCCACCGGGCCAGCCCGCGCCGGCCCCGGCTCCCGGCAGTGTGCCCGACCCCGCCGTGGCGCCGCCCGCCCCGTCCGCTCCGTCGTTGAATGTCGATCTCAAGGACGGCTCGCAGGTGAGCGCCGCGGACCCCTCGCGCGCCGGGGCGACCCGCTCGCTGCTGACCGGCACCCAGTATGGCGAAGCCCTGCGGCAAAACGGGCTCGTCGCGCCCCCTCCGGGCACGACGTTGACGAACTATCTGGCACCGAATCAGCTTCAGCCGGCCGACTACGCGATGTATCAGGACAAGCTGGTGGGTGTGCTGGGACCGGACAAGTTTGTCGGCGCGGACGGCAGGATCGAACCGTTGAACACGCTGCCCCAAGACGGGTTCCTCGGTTTCGGCCGCCCGACCGCGGCTGCCGGCACGGTGCTGCCGGCAGCACCGCCACCAGCCCCTGTGGTGCCAGCGTCACCGTTGGCCGCGCCACAGCAGGCACCATCACCCCCACCACAGGGCCCGTAATAGGACAAAATAGGAAAGTCAAGGAAGGAAAGCTACGCGATGTCAGATTCTCTGCGAGTCGACCCGGCGCTGGTGAAGCAGGCGTCCGGCGAGCTCAAAACCGCCGTCGCCGAGGTCAACGGCCCGCTGGCTGCCGATGCGCAGCTCGAAGCCGCCCGCGCTGCCCACGGACCCATCTTTGCCGAGCTCAAGGACGCTCTGGCTGAGGTACTGCCGGCCCGACGCCAAGAACTGCTCGATCAGATCGCCTTCGGCACCGATAAGGCCGAAGAGATCGCGATGTGGGCCGTGAACTTCGAGGTCGGCGAAGAAGAACACCGGCGCAGGCAGAGCTCCGTCGGACCGTAGATGAGCACGGAAAAAATCACCGCGTTCGAGCAGTGGTGCCCGGACGGGACCTGCTATACCCGGGTCTCAGCCGAAGGGCCAACACTGGGGATCCAGCTCGAACCATCGATTCATCCGCTGAGCGGTACGCAGATCGCTGAGCGACTCATCGCCTGCAACGATGTGGCGTACCTGCGGGGCCGACTGGCCATGCGCGCCGCGTTCGAAAAAGATCCCGGCCGCTACAGCCTCGACGGCCTCGAAACGCAAGCCGACCTCAACGCGGCGATCCGCCGGCTGGAACGGTTCACGGAGCGGCAACCATGAAAGCCGACCCGGCGGGTCTGGCCGCGCTGGCCGGTCGCCTGACCTCCTCGGCGTCGACGACCGCCGCGGCGATCCCGGCAGGCGTGGCTCATCCACCGCTGGCCGCCGACACCGTATCTGCGGGCGCTGCCGTTCGCCTGAACGCGGCGGGCGGGATCCTGGCCGGCAACGCCGGCAGCCACGTCGCCGACCTCGGTGAACTGGCAGCGCGACTGGCCACGATCGCCGGCGCGTTCGGCGCCCAGGAAGCGGCCAATGCGGCCGCCCAGGCCGCGGTCACCACAGGCCCGCGCCGCAGCGACACCCAGCAGCAGTTGCCGCCTGCGCTGGTGCGCCCGCCGGTGGCACCAGATGTCAGGCCTCCTTTGGTGCCCAGTCTGCCGCCGGGCGGAGAGTCCTTGGCGGCGCAGTACGCTGCCGGATCAGCGAACAATGGCACTGGATTCGCGCAAGGATGGCGGTCTGCGGCCGGGGCGCTTCGCCAAGCCGCCGACGATCTGCGGTCAGCCGCCGACTGGCTACCCGAGGTGTGGCGCACCACAGCTGCGGGCGCCGCGCTCGCCTCGGTGTTTACGACCCGGGCGGCCACGTTCGAAAACCTGGCCGACCAAGCAGAGAACCTGTCAACGCAGGGAGCCGCGCACGGACGGAGCTTCGACACCGCTGTGCGGTCGGCCCCCACCGAGGCCGAGTTCGCCACGAATCGACAGAATCTGCAGACTGCGCAGATGAACAATGCCCGCACCGGCGGGATGTGGTCTGCGCAAGTCGCCGCACTGACCGCCGAACGCAGCCGGCTCGAGCAACGAGCGATTGAGGCGCATTCCAACTACTTGACCGATTCGACCCAAGGGACCGAGCCGTACCCGGGTGCAGGGGAGAGCCCTGAAGCCGGCGACTCGGGCGAGCAGGCCACTGATCCGTCGACACTGGACGGGCAGGGCCTTCCCGACGACGTCAACAGCGCCGAAATTGACCCTGCCACAGGGCTTCCCGTGGACGCCCTGACCTCACCGGAGGGTGCGGGCTTGGACGATCCGATCGCGCAGATGATGCCGATGCTGCTGTCAACGCTTGTCGGTGGTGTCGGTGGTGTCGGTGGGCTGATGGGCAGCCTTGTGCAGCCGCTGTCCTCGCTTCCCCAGCAAGTCCTTTCGGCCGGCAGCAGCGCCCTGCAAGGAGCCACCCAAGCCGCTAGTGCGGCGGGTAAAGATTTTGACGCACCGGAGATACCCGAGATCAGCCCCGAATCACTGCCGGATATCGGAAGCGGCGGGGGAGGCGGCGGTGGGGAGACCGCCCCAGCGGCGGGTCTCGACGGAATGCCTGCTGTGTCTGGTGCGGGCCCGATGACGGCGCCTGATCCGCCCCGGCGTGTCCGGAGAGTTCTTCTGTTGGGAAGGATGGGCACGTGGGAACGAAGTCATCGAAGCGG
>JAIEPH010000042.1 GCA_019749805.1 Mycobacteriaceae bacterium
TTGATTCTTCCTCGCCCGAACACCGGGCAACAGAGTCGCACAACAACTGGACCACTACGAAGGGCTCACCTCACGCGCACCCTGATTACGGAACCAAGGTTGTCTGGTCCGACGGCGAGGTCGAGGAGCTATGAAAGCTGGTGCCATTACGACGCCTCACGTCCAACCTGGTGCCGGTCATGACCACCGCAGCCACACCGCCGGGTGTCCGCTCCAAACCTCTCTGCTTAACAGAGCCCTCTTCTACTAGAATGGTTTTGTGCATGCGGTCCGTGACGCACGACCCTGAGTCAGGGGGCCAGACCTTCGGCGTTGGTGTTCGGCGGAGCGACAGACTCGGTCGGCCAGCTGCGGTTTCCGCAGCGAGAAAGTGAGGTGTTGCCAATGGCGGCGACGGCGAAGATCGCGGAATCGTACTTTAGCCGACGGGAGACCGTATGCACTGAACAGTTGAGCGCGGCCGAGCACCTCGCTTCGGAAATTTTCACGCCGCACCGTCTCCGCTTCTCCGGGCGCGGCCAGCGGTTGAATGCCCGGCTCAGCGCCGCCCGCATCGGTGCTGTGACCATCGGTTATCTGCGGTACGGTGCGGATGTCGAACTGGTCAATTCGACTGCACTCGATGATTACCACATCAACGTTCCCCTCACGAGCCACGCCGATTCGTGGTGCGGCTCAGCCACTGCTCAAGCGACGCCCACGCAGGCGGCGGTTTTCCTCCCAGGCCGTCCTGCTGGCATCAAGTGGGCCGCCGACTGTGGCCAGCTATGCGTGAAGTTCAGCCGCGCGGATCTGGAACTCGAACTCGAAGGCTTGCTTGGAAGACCTGCGATTAGACCGTTGAATATCACGCATAGCATGAACCTGACGGCGGACAGCAGCCGGGCTTGGCTTGCGCTGCTATCGATACTGTACCGAGAGGTCTCTCGCCCTGAGAGCATCGTGCAACATCCGATGACCGGGCGACATTTCGAACACTTGCTTATGCATGGGTTTCTACTCGCCCAACCGCATTACCAGGCCATGGCGCTCGCCGCCGCCGACCAACAAGCGGCGCCGCCGCCCAAAGTGCTGAGGACAGCACTCGACCTGATTGAGGAGCATCCCGAACGGAGTTGGACGACAACCGATCTTGCGCGCGAGGTTGGTATCGGTGTCCGCGCTCTTCAAGAGAGCTTCAGGCGGCACGTCGGGGTTCCCCCGCTCACGTATCTGCGCGAAGTCCGGCTAATCCGTGCGCACGCAGAACTGGCGGCGTCGTCCGAGGGTGCCGTCACTGTTGCTCGCGTAGCGATGAAGTGGGGCTTTGGTCATTTGGGTCGCTTCAGCGCGGACTATCGGCGCAAGTTCGGCGTCACTCCCCAACATACTTTGCGCGCGAGCTGAATACGCCTTGGCGCAGCGCCAACGAACGGCGTCAGCCGCTAGGCCAGGAATCCGTCGACGGTCTTGATGATCTGGTAGGCGACTCGCAGCGTGGGCACATCCATGGCCAGTTCTTCAGCGGCGGCGACGTAAGGGCCCAGCATGAAGTCGACCTCTGTTTTACGTCGTCGCAGAACATCCTCGTACATCGAGGGGTGGCCCGTGTTTCCCTTCTCGCGCATTACTCTGCCCTGTCCGATGACAAACTTGATCGCCTCGTCCGTCGGAAGGGCGTCGAGTTCCTTGAGGCGGGATAGAGGCGCAAAGAAGTTCATCGGCTCGTAACCCTTCGCGCGGTAGACCGCGAGAAGGTCCTTCGCCAGCGCGACGAAGTACATCGCTCCCTCAGGCACCTCCATGCCCTCGAAGACCGAGGCGCCAGGGATTGCGCCCAGCGCGGTGACCGACCACGCGGCCGCCAGCGCGATCTGCGCGAGCTTTTCCCACTCGACCTGCTCTATGTTGCCCACCGCCATTGCAGGAAGGCCGGCGTTACTGAAGGCAGTCGTCAGGTCGTCGACGCGCGCACTGGATGAGCCGTCAAGTTCCCCAAAGTAAGCGGTCACCCCAGCTGTTAGATGATTGCGTACGAGGCCCGGTTCGAGCAAGGTGCCGCCCTCGATCGTGGAGGCTCCGATCACCCGGTCCGGCCCAAGCCACCCGGCGAGAGTCGCATCTTTCTCGACGGTGTTCTGCACCGACAACGCGCTGCTCACGACATCGCGCAGCCCGTCAGCCTCTGACAGCGCCTGCGCCGTATCTTTGCCTTTCACCGCCAACACTAGGTAATCGAAGTGTCCAGTGGCCTTGGCGGTCTGGTCGACCGCTGTCAACTTGTCGGTGATCACCAGGTCGCCCCGACGGCCCGTAATTCGGAGGCCGTCGCGGGTGATCGCCTCGGTGTGCGCCGGCCTACCGACCAGGGTGACATCCACGCCAGTGTTCGCCAAATAGCCGCCCAGGACCGAACCGAGCCCGCCCGCGCCGAGGATCAAGACGCGCATCAAATGGCCTCCGCGGCCGTCAGTTTCTCCTGCAGAACTTCGCGCTCCGGAGCAGACAGCCGGCCTTTGACGGGCGGCCGTACCGGGCCGGCACGAAGCCCCAACAGCTCGAACCACGCCTTCAGATAAGGCATCGCCGCGACGTAGGAACCCGTTGCCGCGATGCGGCCGATGAGCACCTCTTCGTACACCTGGCGGATTGCGTCCAGCTTCGCCGACACAGGCAGTGCCCCCGCCAGTTCACCAGCGAAGGCAAGGTCGGTGTAGTGGTGCAGTTCCTGCCGCCGTTTCCCGTACAGGATCAGGGAGAGCTCCCCATAAAGCACCCGACCCCCGAAGAGCGCAGCATCATGCGCCCAATAGCGCTCATTCGGCTCGCTGATGACAAGGCGGTCCCCGAAGCGGCGGCGTAATGCGATGCTGTCGGTCCAACTCAAAGTGCCATTCTTGATCCCGATGACGTTGGAGTGCTCGGCGATGCGAGCGACGGCGTCGTGGGTGTACACGAAGCTGGATACCGGCGTCCGGTAGAGCACTAGCGCCAGCCCGGTGGCAGGCGCCACGAAGTCGAAGTAGTCTACGACGTCGTCGTCGGTCTTGAGCTGAACCGATGGGTTCATTATCTCGGCGCCGGTGAAGCCCAGAGACGCCACGAAGCGTAATCTTTCGACCGCCTGGTACGCCGACGAGTCCAGAATGATCGTAAACAAGGGAAGGCGGCCGGCGGTGGCGTCAGCGACTACCTCGTGGTAGCGCTGCCATTCGGCCAGTGTCATGTTCCATCCCTCAGCGAAAAAGCCGCCGACGACGAGGCCAGTGCAACCCATCTCCACAAACGCGTCGATGTTCTGCCGCAGACCGTCCTCGTCCAGCTCGAAATCGTCGGTGAGGGGCGTGACAGGACACATATAGAAGCCTCGAAGGTTCTCGGTGGCCCACGCCCTAGCATCGGATCCGAGCGGTGTCGTGATGGTCATCTTGTATGCGGTTCCTTCGGCGGTAGTTCGGCAGTTTGAGGGTTTGAGGCGGACCGACTCGCCTACTCCTCCGCTTAATGTTCGAAACTGACGGAGGGCGTTGGCTCTCTGCCGAACATTGCCGGGGAGAACCGTGGACGTCTATCCCGTAAACGCTGCGGAGACTCCGATTCGCGCCCAACCTGTAGCACTTCGACCTTCTTGGAGATGCACCGATTCGTTGCAAATCAGCGAGTCGACAGTGGTTCTGCACGTGATACATGCCTGCCAATTTCGGGCCCCTTTCCGCTGAGTGAAATTCCTCGGTTCGCCAGTCTCGAAGTCGTCGGTACCGTAGGCGCCGTGACAGCGTTGATCGACAGCAATCCCGACGGCGCCCTGGCGAGTCAGCAGGCGATCAGCGCGGAGATCGCGATCAAGTCCGTTCGCCGGCGTGATTGGGCTCAGCACGTCACATCGATTTCAGTTTTGGTTCGTGTGACCCCGAATTCTCAGTGGCACTCCTCGCGCATCGATCGAAGAGCCGTGGCGAGCTTGATCCTCGCTGCGCCGTCGGCCGCTGCTGGTGGGATCCCGTCCATTTTCGATCAGTGGGACGAGGCTGCGGCCGGCCCGCCGACAGACTGCCACACTGATGAAATTGCTTACGAGTAACTCGATGCACGAAAAGCGCCCTTGCCGCGACAAATTCGACGCTTCGGTACCCACTCCACGCAGGGTGAAGACGGTCAAAAAGGGATCGGCGTCCGGTCTCCTGCCCCGTTTGACACTAGGTATCGTTGCAGTACTTGGCGTGCAAGCACTACTGATACCGCCCGCCGCGCACGGCGACAACCAGCGGCTCAATGACGGCGTGGTAGCCAATGTCTACACCATTCAACGCCAGGCGGGCTGCCCGAACGACATCATCATTAGTCCGACCCTCCAGCTCGCTGCCCAGTGGCACGCTCGCGATGCGCTGGCCAACCGCAACGTCGACGGCGACATTGGATCGGATGGTTCCACGCCCCAGGTGCGGGCGGAAGCCGCGGGATTTAGCGGCGTGGTGTCTGAAACCGTTGCGATAAATCCAGCACTCGCGTTGAGCGGCATCGAGCTGATCAACCAGTGGTATTACGACCCGGTCGATTTTGCGGTCATGTCTGACTGTGCAAACACCCGGATCGGGGTGTGGTCAGAGAATTCCATCGACCGCACAGTTGTAGTTGCGGTGTACGGCAAGCCCCAATGAGTCAAGAAGCAAGTCAGCGCCCAGACTATGCGGACTGCTCAACGCTTCCTGACAAGCCCCGCAAAGTGTTCCCAGTGCATGACGCCGCGAGGCCGCGAAGCGCACCTTCACTCCAATGGCGGCATCTATGTCCCTAAGCAGGGTCATTTCATACGAGGCTCCGCCGTCGGCAATTGCAACGGGCGATAACGCACTCAGCAGAACCAGAGCTGATCCAGCCCAACTCAAGCCGCGCCGACGAATGCTGACGGGTGCATCCCCCTGCAATGACATTTACACGTTTCTGTGGTTATCGAACGATGAATCCCATTGGCACCGCATTGTTCCACCGGGTGTCATCTTTTCCAGCAAGCCAACAATTCTGTGGACTCAACGAAGAAATACACGAAGGAGCCCGTTCAATGACGCTATCCCGTGACGAGATAGATGAATTTTCGGAGAGTATGGCACGAGCAGCAGGCCGCGACAGCCAGCACGTGGGGGAGGAGCACCTTGTCGTCAGCTCCGACGACGCGCACTGGATCCAGACTGGCAGCCCATCTCAGATTGGGCTGCTCCTACGAATACCTGCTCGCTCGGTAGAGTTTTTTCTGCAGAAGATTCCCGGGGGCGAGGGCAGTGACCTTCATCGACACGTACATGAGTCGGTTCACTTCGTGCGATATGGCTCGGGTTGGTCGGAGATTGGCGATCAACGCGTCCGGTGGAGCGCGGGCGACTTCGTGTATACGCCGCCGTGGATCTGGCATCGCCACTATGCCGACGAGGGGCATGACGTGGAGATGATCGTCATCGAGAATTCCCGCCTACTGGCTGCTCTGGACGCCACCCAGAGGGAAAGCATGGGCAACACTAGCTTCGCGGGCGCCTTCGGCGAGAAGTAGCGATTGGCTCCTCAGCAAATATTCGAGCTCACACATCCGCTCGGCGCCAGGACCTCGCCGGGCGATGAAACAAACCCCCACAACCTGGGCTGAAGTTATCTCGTTACGGCTGCGGAAACTTGGAAGAACGGTTTGGTGTTCATTTCACATTTCCGGGGGAGGGGCGATGGTGGCATGCCAGAGAGTCGCTCCGAGGATGAGCAGGTGATCCGCGATGCAGCTTCGCGGTTCGCTGGGACCAAACCGCGGGAGCGATTGGTCTCGTCTGGTGGAGTTCCCGTAGCAGCTGCGTTCATGTCAGGCAGCAATGAATAGCTTGCCGCGGCCGAACTTGGTGCGCCGGAAGAGTTAAAGATCAGCATGGCGACGTCGCCGAGGGCCGGTCAATGTCGATATAAGTTTGCCTAATATTACCTCAACAAGAAATTCACCTATCCGAACTATAGAGCCGCCGTACGATCGCGGGTTGGCCTAGCCTGTCCCTGTGCGCCAAATCGCAGATCCTGATGTCTTCTCGCCCTGTCGACGCCCGAGACCGAGCGGCTCCAGCGTTGCAGCTGCTGAAACAGCGGGAGTATGGCCGGGTGAAGGTCGACGCAATTGCCGCCATCGCCCGTGGCAGCAACGCCGCTATCTACCCGCGTTGGGTCAGCACGCCAGCGCAGGTCTTGGCGGCAAAATCGGTAAGCGTCGGTCACGTCGCGGACTCAATCGGCACCGGAACGTTGCAGGGTGATCTCCTGCCTTTGGGCGCACTGGAATGCGGGCCCGCCCCTGTTGATCGCGCTCATCGAAATTCCCCAGGTGTGCTCGTTGAAATTCCTCACCTGTGAGCAGCGGTCAGTGTAGTGGTT
>JAIEPH010000014.1 GCA_019749805.1 Mycobacteriaceae bacterium
GGATTGGCCTATGTGAGTCGGTGCGCTGGGCAGGTCCCGGCTTGGGCGCCATTGCCGGTGCAATATATCGACTACACGCTGTGGCAGCGCACCCTATTGGGCGAACTGGATGACAGCGACAGCCGCATCGCTGCGCAGCTGGACTACTGGGAGCAGGCGTTGGCCGACCTGCCCGAACGCTTGCAGCTACCCACCGATCGTCCCTACCCGCTCATGGCTGATCAGCGTGGCGCCACGGTGCAGCTGGATTGGCCGGCACAATTGCAACAGCAGGTTGCGCGGGTGGCGCGTGAGCACAATGCGACCAGCTTCATGATGGTGCAAGCCGCCCTTGCGGTGCTGCTATCGAAGGTCAGCGCCAGTTCGGATGTGGCCGTGGGGTTCCCGATCGCCGGGCGCACTGATCCAGCACTAGACGACTTGGTCGGATTTTTCGTCAACACTCTGGTGTTGCGCATCGACGTTGCCGGAGATCTGACGGTCGCCGAACTCTTGGCCCAGGTGCGTCAACGTAGCCTGGCCGCCTACGAGAACCAGGACGTGCCGTTCGAAGTGCTGGTGGAACGGCTCAACCCGTCGAGGTCGTTGTCGCATCATCCGCTGGTGCAGGTGGCGTTGGCCTGGCAGAACAACGAGCCCGCAAACTTCCTATCGGGCGATCTGGAGGTTTCGCCGCTACCCGTCGATACCCGCACCGCCCGAATGGATTTGGCGTTCTCGTTGGCGGAACGCTGGAACGACGGCAGTGAGCCTGCCGGTATCGGCGGAGCGGTGGAGTTCCGTACCGATGTGTTCGATGCTGCCAGCGTCGAATCGCTGATCGGTTGGTTGGAACGGGTTTTGGTGGCGATGACTGCCGAACCGACACGGCGGGTCTCATCGATCGATGTGCTCGATGAGGATGAGCATGCCTGTCTGGATGAGTTGGGTAACCGAGCGATCTTGACCCTGCCCGCGCCGCCCGCGATGTCGATTCCGGTGTTGTTCGGTGCTCGGGCGGCTCAGTCTCCTGATGCAGTGGCGCTGGTGTGTGCGGGACGGTCGATGACCTATCGGGAGCTCGATGAGGCGGCGAATCGGTTGGCGCATCTGTTGGCCGATTACAGAGCGGGGCCGGGACAGTGTGTGGCGCTGCTATTTTCGCGTTCAGCCGAGGCGGTCGTGGCGATTCTGGCTGTCCTCAAGGCCGGGGCGGCTTATCTGCCGATCGACCCCTCGGTGCCGGCAGCGCGGATTCAGTTCATCGTCGGAGATGCAGCCCCGGTGGCTGTGATCACCACTGCCGACCTGCGCCCGCGGTTGGACGGATTCGATGTGCCGGTGATCGACGTCGGCGATCCAGTGCTCCAGAGTCAACCCGAGGCCGCGCTACCCGCGCCGGACCCTGATGAGATCGCATACCTGATTTACACCTCGGGCACCACCGGGGTGCCGAAAGGGGTTGCGATCACTCACCGCAACGTGACCCAGTTATTGGGATCGCTGGATGCCGGACTACCCGTGCCGGGGGTGTGGCCGCTGTGTCATTCGCTGGCCTTCGATGTCTCGGTGTGGGAGATCTTCGGTGCATTGCTGCGCGGCGGACGCGTGGTGGTGCTACCCGAAGCGATGGCCGGCTCGCCAGAAGAAATACACGACGTCCTGGTCGCCGAGCAGGTTGACGTGTTGACTCAAACGCCCTCTGCGCTGGCTGCGCTCTCGGCTGACGGCCTTGAGTCGACGGCGCTGGTCGTGGTCGGCGAGGCCTGCCCGGCGCAGATCGTTCGGTTGTGGGCGCCGGGGCGGGTGATGATCAATGCCTACGGGCCGACCGAGACGACGATGTGTGTGGCGATCAGTGCACCATTGACACCCGGGTCGGGCGCGGTGCCGATCGGTGCGCCGGTGCCCGGGGCGGCGCTGTTCGTGCTGGATCAGTGGATGCGCCCGGTGCCCGCCGGGGTGGTCGGTGAGTTGTATGTGGCCGGCGCCGGGGTCGGCGTCGGCTATGTGGGTCGATCCGGGTTGACCGCGTCGCGGTTCATTGCGTGTCCGTTCGGGGCGCCGGGGCAGCGGATGTATCGCACCGGGGATCTGGTGCGCTGGTGCGGCGATGGGCAGTTGGTCTATCTGGGGCGTGCTGATGAGCAGGTCAAGATCCGCGGCTATCGCATCGAATTGGGTGAGATTCAGGCCGCTCTGGTCGCGCTGGACGGGGTGGGTCGAGCGGCGGTAATTGCCCGCGAGGACCGTCCCGGCGATAAGCGTCTAGTGGGCTATATCTCCGAAACACATACCGCTACAGCCGATCCCGCCCAGTTACGGAGTGCGCTCGCCGAGCGGCTACCGGCCTACATGGTGCCGGCCGCGGTGGTGATAGTGCCGGAGTTGCCGGTTACGGCTAACGGGAAACTGGACACCCGCGCACTGCCGGCACCCGAATACACCGGTGGTGAGTACCGGGCACCAGCCAGCGCGGTGGAGGAGATTCTGGCCGGCATCTACGCGCAGGTGCTGGGGTTGCAACGGGTCGGAGCTGATGACTCGTTCTTCGACCTGGGTGGGGACAGCATCCTGTCGATGCAGGTGGTCGCGCGGGCCCGGGCCGCGGGCGTATTGTGCAGGCCGCGTGACATTTTCGTCGAGCAGACCGTGGCTCGCCTGGCCCGCGTGGCGGTGGTTGCCGACGTCGAAGCCGGCGTGGTCGATGAGGGCATAGGGCCGGTGCTGGCGACGCCGATCATGCGTTGGTTGGCCAGCGTGGACGGCCCGGTCGATCAGTTCAACCAGACCGTCGTGGTGTCGGCGCCGGCCGGGGTGAACGAGGCCGATGTGGTCGTGGTGTTGCAGGCGCTGCTGAATCGGCATGCGATGTTGCGGTTGCGCGTCGACGACGATGGCAGCAGCGGGTGGTCGTTGACGGTGCCCGAGCCCGGCGCTGTGGATGCCGCTTCCTGCCTGCAGTCGGTGGACGCGCTCTCTGATGCGGCGCTGCTGATGGCGCGGTCGCGGTTGAACCCGGCGGCGGGGGCGATGCTGAGCGCGCTGTGGGCGGTCCAGACCGGGCAACTGGCGTTGGTCATCCATCATCTCGCGATTGACGGGGTGTCGTGGCGAATCATCCTGGAGGACATCAATATCGCGTGGGCTCAGCATCGCGAGGGGCAGCCGATTGCGCTGCCGGCGACGGGGACGTCGTTTGCGCGGTGGTCGGCGCTGCTGACCGAGTACGCCTATGCCGAGTCGGTGGTGAATGAGGCGTCGACGTGGAAGCAGGTGGTCCAAGCGCCCCCCATGTTGTCGGCGGTGCAGCCGGAGGTCGACACCTATGCCAGCGCCGGGTCATTGTCTTTGACGCTGGATAACGCAACCACACGCCTTCTGCTCGGTGAGGTGCCCGCCGCATTTCATGCTGGGGTCCAAGACATCCTGTTGATCGCTTTCGGTTTGGCGGCGGCGGAATTTTTGGGCAGCGGCGCAGCGCCCATCGCCATCGACGTCGAGGGCCATGGGCGCTACGAGGAACTGGCCGCTGAAGTCGACCTGTCGCGCACCGTCGGGTGGTTCACCACCAAGTACCCGGTGGCGCTGACTGTCGGAACGTTGCGCTGGGCGCAAGTCATCTCCGGCGATGCGGCGCTGGGCCGCGTCATCAAGAACGCCAAAGAACAACTTCTGGCCCTACCCGACGGCCTGACGTACGGCCTGCTGCGGTATCTCAATCCCGATGTGGGCCTGGATGGGACTGACCCGCCATTCGGGTTCAACTATCTGGGGCGGATGGGCGCCGGTCAATCCGGTGAGATGTGGCGGGTCTGTCAAGACGGTGTGTCGCTCACCGCCGCGGCCACGGCGGTGCCCATGCCACTGGCGCATAGCTTGGCGCTCAACACCGCAACGGTCGACACCGACGCAGGCCCGCAGTTGCATGCCAACTGGACATGGGCACCTTCGGCACTGAATCACGCGCAGGTAAGCCGGTTGAGCCAGTTGTGGTTTGACGCGTTGGCCGGCATCTGCGCGCATGTGCGAAGCGGCGGAGGTGGGCTGACTCCCTCCGATATTGCCGCCGGTCTCAACCAGCAGCAGCTCGACGAACTCCAGAGCCGATATGCGGATCGCTGATGTACTGCCGCTGACGCCCCTGCAGCAGGGGCTGCTCTTCCATGCCAGCACCGCCCAGGGCGGCGACGACGATGTCTATGCGCTGCAGCTGACTTTCACCGTGACTGGCCCGCTCGACCCCCACCGGCTGCGCGATGCGGTGCACGCGGTCGTCGACCGTCACCCCCACCTGGCGGCCTGTTTCTCCGACGAGTTTGATCAGCCGGTGCAGATCATCCCCGCCGATCCCGCGCCCGGGTGGCGGTATGTCGAGCTGCCCAGCGGCCGCATCGATATCGATGAGCAGACCGCGCGGATCTGCGCCGAGGAGCGCGCCGCAGTCGGTGATCTGGCCAACGGGCCCGTGTTTCGGGCCGCGTTGATCCGCATCGAAGAAGACCGGCACCGGCTTGTGCTGACCAATCACCACATCGTGATGGACGGGTGGTCGCTGCCGATCCTGCTGAGCGAGGTATTCGCGAGCTACTACGGGCAGCACTTACCCGCCCCGGCGCCGTATCGCACCTTCATCACCTGGCTGGCCGCTCGAGATCGCGATGCCGCACGCGCGGCCTGGCGTGCGATGCTCGCCGACCTCGACGTTCCGACGCTGGTAAGTCCACCGGGTCGGTTCGGGGTGGGACGCCGAGGGGTGGAGACATTGCGAGTGCCCGCGGAGACCACGCGGGAGCTCAGCGAGTTGGCACGCGCGCACCACACGACCGTCAACATCGTGCTGCAGGCCGGGTGGGCCCAGCTGCTGATGTGGTTGACCGGTCAGCACGATGTCGTCTTCGGCACCGTGGTCTCGGCCAGGCCGGACGAGGTGCTCGGTGCGGAGTCGATGGTGGGCTTGTTGATCAACACGGTGCCGGTGCGGGCGACCGTCACCGCGACAACGACCGCCGCCGGGCTGCTCGAGCAGCTACGGCGCGTCCACAGCGACACCCTTGAGCATCAACACCTGGCGCTATCCGAGATTCACCGGATAACCGGCCATAAGCAGTTGTTCGACACCCTGTTCGTGTACGAGAACTATCCGATCGACACCGCAGCCTTGTCTGCGGTCAACGGGTTGGCAATCACCGAGTCCACCGGTCGCGAGTACAACCACTACCCACTGACGGTTCAGGCCCAGCCGGGGTCAGAGTTGGGCCTTCGCGTCGAATTCGCCACCAGTGTGTTCGATGCGGCCAGTATCCGCATGTTGGTTGGGCGGTTGGAGCGGGTGTTGGTGGCGATGACCACCGACTCTTCCCGTCGGCTGTCGTCGATGGATCTGCTCGACGCCGAGGAGCATGCGCGGCTGGATGAACTCGGCAACCACGCGGTGCTGACCCGGCCCTCATCGCCCGCTGTGTCCGTTCCGGCGTTGTTCACCGAACAGGTGGCCCGAGCCCCCGAGGCGGTCGCGGTGACTTTCGAGGGCCGCTCACTGACCTACCGCGAACTCGACGAGGCGGCGAATCGGTTGGCGCACCAGTTGGTTGGCTACGGCGTGGGCCCCGGCGCGTGCGCGGCACTGCTGTTGGAGCGTTCCATGCAGGCGGTTGTGGCGATGCTGGCGGTGCTCAAGGCCGGGGCGTCGTATCTGGCCATCGATCCGGCGCTACCGGCGGCCCGGATCGAGTTCATGCTCGCCGATGCCGCGCCGGTCGCCGCGATCACCACCGCCGGGCTGCGCGAGCGATTGGACGGCTTCGACGCGCTGGTCATCGATGCCGACGACCCCACTGTCGGCACCCAGCCCAGCACCACCCTTCCGAGGCCAAGCCCCGATGACATCGCGTACCTGATCTACACCTCGGGCACCACCGGTGTCCCCAAAGGGGTAGCCATCAGCCACCGCAACCTGACCCACTTGGCGGCGTCAATGCCCACGAGCCTGCCTGCGGAACAGGTGTGGACGCAATGCCATTCGTACGCCTTCGATTTCTCGGTGTGGGAGATCTGGGCTGCGCTGCTGGGTGGTGGCCGACTGGTGGTGTTGTCCGAATCGGTGGTCGGCTCACCGGAGGACTTCCACGAAGTGCTGATTGCCGAGCAGGTCAACGTTCTGACCCAGACCCCGTCGGCGGCAGGGGCGCTGTCGTCAGAGGGGTTGGAGTCGGTGGCGTTGCTGTTGGGCGGTGAGGCCTGCCCGGTCGAGTTGGTGGATCGGTGGGCGCCTGGGCGAGTGGCGATCAACGCCTATGGTCCCACCGAGGTGACTGTGTATGCGTCGATGACTGCGCCGTTGGCGGCGGGGTCGGGGGTACCGACGATCGGTGCGCCGGTGGCGACCGCGGCGTTGTTTGTGCTGGACGGGTGGTTGCGTCCGGTGCCCGTCGGATCGGTCGGTGAGTTG
>JAIEPH010000048.1 GCA_019749805.1 Mycobacteriaceae bacterium
GAGTGTCTCTGGCCCTGGCCTGCGATGTCGTATTGGCCTCGGAGAAGGCGTTTTTCATGCTGGCCTTCACCAAGATCGGTTTGATGCCCGACGGTGGCGCTTCGGCGTTGATCGCCGCGGCGGTCGGTCGTATTCGCGCCATGCGGATGGCTCTGCTGGCCGAGCGGATTCCCGCGTCCGAGGCCTACCACTTCGGGTTGGTCACGGCGGTACATCCGGTCGAGGAGTTCGATGCCGAGGTCGACAAGGTCATCGCGGCGCTGGCCAGCGGACCGCGGGTGGCGCTGCGGTTGACCAAGGACGCCATCAACTCCGCGACGCTCACCGAACTCGAGGCGGCGCTCGAACGCGAGAAGGTCGGCCAGCTGTCGCTGCTCGACTCGGGCGATTTCCGCGAGGGCACCAAGGCGTTCCAGCAGCGCCGGCAGGCGAACTTCACCGACTCCTGGCACAGATAAATCGGTGGACTCGCCCACCTCTGATCGGCGACCATCGGTTGGTGAGTACGCAATTCGAGACACCCCAGCCGGTGCGCGACGCCGGCGGTTGGCGCGTGCTCGCACCGTTTCAGATCCGCGAGTACCGCCTGCTGATCGCGGCGGTGACGCTATCGATCTTCGCCGACGGCATGTTCGCCGTCGTGCTTGCCCTACAGGTCATCGAGCTCGACAACAACCCGGTGTCGTTGTCGATCGTGATGACGTGCTTCGGCGCCGCTTTCGTCGCGTTCGTTCTGGTCGGAGGGATCACCGCGGACCGGATAAACCAACGCAAGATCATCATCGGCGTCGAGACAGTGAACGTTGTGGCGGCATCAACGGTCGCAGCCCTGGGACTGCTTGGCGCGCTGCAGGTCTGGCATCTGGCCCTCGCTGCCACCGCAATGGGAACCGCCGCCGCGTTCTTCTTCCCGGCATACAGCGCGATCCTGCCGAGGATCCTGCCCGCCGAGCAACTGTTGGCCGCCAACGGTGTCGAAGGTGTGGTGCGCCCGGTGTTCCAGCGCGCGGTCGGTCCGGCCGTCGCAGGCATGTTGATCGGTGCGACCTTCCCAGCGGTGGGTTCTGTCGTGGTCGCCGCACTCTTCGCTACCGGCCTCGTCCTGCTGATCGCGACGAGGCCACCGGCGTCGACGCCACCACAGGTTCCCGATGCCGAACGCGCGCACGTGTTGCGCGATTTGCGGGACGGTTTCGTGTTCATGCTCCACACGCCGTGGCTGCTGTGGACGCTGCTCTTCGCAAGCATGTTCGTGCTCGTCGTACTCGGACCCATCGAAGTGCTGCTGCCCTTCATCGCCAACGACCGGTTCGACGACGGCGCGCGCATGTACGGCTTCATCCTGGCGTTCTTCGGAATGGGCAGCGCCCTTGGCGCGCTTGCGGTGTCCTCGGGCCGGCTGCCCCGTCGCTACCTGACGGTGATGATGGCGATGTGGGGCCTTGGCTCCATCCCATTGGTGGTCGTCGGCTTCACGTCGTCGTTCGCCTTGATGGCAGTCGCGACGTTCGTCGTCGGTGTCACCGACGGTGCGGGCATGGTCATCTGGGGTACGCTGCTGCAGCGCCGGGTACCCACCGAGATGCTGGGCCGGGTGTCGAGCCTGGACTTCTTCGTCTCGCTGGCGTTCATGCCGGTATCGTTTGCGATCGTCGGCCCGCTGTCGAAAGTCGTTGCGATGCAGACGATCTTCCTGGTGGCCGGCATCGCTCCGGTGATATTGGCGGCCATTGCGTTGGTTGCGGCCAAGATGCGCCAGGACGAGCTGGCGCATCCGCTGCGCTAGACGCCGAAAAGGGGCGGCAGTGCCAGCACCATGATCAGTCCCCAGAAGAAGTGGGTCAGCATCGGCGCGAGCACTCCCCCGGTGATGCGGCGCTCGATCGCACAAACGGTGCCGAGGACGACCGCCGCGAAACCCAGCATCGGGTTACCGGTCGCGACGCCCGTCGCGATCACATACAACACCGTCGACACCAGCACCGCATGGAACCTGCCGAGCGCGGTGTACAGAGCACCGCGGAAGAACATCTCTTCGGCCACGCCGTTGATGACGGTGATGAACGTGACCAATAGCAGTGGTCCATAATCGGCGAATTCCAGTACCTGAGTGATGTATTCGCGCACAGGAGGAATTTCGCGGGCGATCAATCCGCCCACGATGAAGACGGCTCCGAGCAATAGGCCCACCGCGGTCCCAGTGATCCACGGGCGCTGGTTGCGGCCACGGAACCGAATGCAGCCAAGGTGCAGAGGGCCCGACAACAATGCGCCGACCGCCCACACCGCGGCCAACGCCAGCGTCAGCCAGTAGAACGAGGCGTCTCCCGGCGGTCGGGTCAGCGAATACCCAAGCAGCACAGCGCCGATGACCAACACGATGGCGACGATGATGCGTCTGCGGCGGATCAGGGTAGGTGGCTCGTGGTGCGGAACCGGGCACGTACCGACGATGTCCCTGACCTCGGCCGCCCATCGCGGCCGAGTTACGGGTGGTTGGGTCACGCCGACTTCGCCTTCGGGACAAGGCCGATGGCGGTGTCCAGCCCGGTGCGTACCGCCGCGGCGACGGGTCCTGGCACGACGCCGAGCAGGCCCAGCGCCGGTCGCGCAAACGACGGCGTGATGTGGCTGGCAAGTTGCCGAATGCGGAAAGTGTCTCCGCCCGCCCAGGCCGGGTCCGTGTCGGCGAGATGGTGCGGGTCGGCGAGTGCGTCGACGGGTTGCGGTTTGCGGCTCTCGAGAGCCCTGGCGATGGCCTCGTCAATCCCGACGAGGCCACCGGGTGGGTCGGGCACCAAGTCACGAAGGCCGTTCTCGGAGGCCATCATCGGATGATCGAGCGACTCCACAAGATCAGCGGCCAGGCCGCCTGGCACCGGCAGCACCGCCGATGTCACCAACGACACCAGCCCGGTATCCACCCCGTTGACCGGCAGTTCGGCCCGCCACTTGCCGGAGATGCGGGCGCACGCGCGGAGGAGGTCACCGTAGGAGGACGTCTCTGGACCGTAGATGTCGTAGGCTCCGGCAGGAACCTTCTCGTCCGCGGCGGCGACCAAGTAGTAGAGGACATCCCGTATCGAGATCGGGTCGATCGGATTGACCGACCATCCCGGCATCGGCATAAGTAGGAATCGGTCGGTGACATAGCGCAACATCTCGAACGACGTCGAACCCGACCCGATGATCATCGCCGCGCCCAGCCAGACCACCTCCGGTCCGCCATCCACGCGGAGCGCTTCGGCGACTTCGGCCCGGCTGCTCAGATGCTCGGAGAGATCGTCGTCGTCGGGAACGAACCCACCCAGGTACACGATCCGGCGAACGCCGGCATCCTTGGCCTCGTTCGCCACGTTGGCCGCCGCGCGGCTATCCGCCTCGCGAAAGCCCGGCTGCCCGATGCCGTGCACGAGGTAGTACACGACGTCCACGGGGCCGGCGGCGGCGAACGCGTGCCGCGCCGACTCCTGGTTGTGGGCGTCCAGCGCCACCCCGGTGACGCGGTCCTGCCAGCCGAATTTGGCGAGCCGCGCGGGGCTTCGGGTGGCGGCGACAACGTCGTGGCCCGCGTCCAGCAGGGCTGTGACGAGCCGCGATCCGACATAGCCGGTGGCGCCGGTGACCAGGATTCGCAAGTTGCTCACCGTACGGCTGTACCCGGAGTGCGCGAGATCGCAACCTTGTCGCGCTCAGCTGTTGTTCGCGTCACGGTGCAGCTCGATGAGTGCCTGATACACCTGCGCGTTGTGCCGGTTGTGCGCGACTTCGGCGTCGCTGAGATCGCGCCGCGTCTTGCCGGGCACGCCGGCCACCAACGACCGCGGCGGTACGACGAAGCCCTGCGGCACCAACGCGCTGGCGGCGATCAGCGAGCCCGCACCGATCTTGGCGCCGTTGAGTATGACCGCTCCCATCCCGATGAGACAGCCGTCTTCGACCTCGCACCCGTGCAGTACGGCGTTGTGCCCGACGCTGACGTTGGCGCCGATGCGGACTGGAAAGCCGGGGTCGACGTGGATCGTGACGCCGTCCTGGACGTTGGTGCCCGCGCCGATCTCGATCGGTTCGGCCTCAGCCCGAAGCGTCGCGCCGTACCAGACACTGGTACGGGCACCGAGGGTCACCTGACCGATCAGGCTCGCATTGGGCGCGACCCAGCTCTCGGCGTGCAGCGACGGCGCACGCCCACGGATGGGCACGATCAGCGGCTCAGGCATGCGCGACATCGTAAGTCACGAGGCGTGACATGTTGACGGGGTGACATCAGCGCCGACTGCACTCGAGGTCGTCGACGGCGTCGATCTGACCGGCAAGGTCTGCGTCATCACCGGTGCATCGGCCGGACTGGGTAGGGAGTCGGCGCGCGCGCTCGCCACGACGGGCGCGCACGTCATCCTCGCCGCGCGCAATCGGGCCGCCCTCGGCGACACCGAGGCGTGGGTTCGTGCCGAGGTTCGCAACGCCAAGACGTCGACGGTGGAACTGGACCTCACCTCCCTGGCCGCGGTCCGGTCGGCTGCCGAGGCCATAGGTGCCATCGCGCCCGCGATTCACGTTTTGATGAACAACGCGGGAGTCATGTTCACACCGTTCGGCCGAACGAGCGATGGTTTCGAAATGCAGTTCGGCACCAACCATCTCGGCCATTTCGAACTCACGCGCCTACTCGAGCCGCAGCTCGGCGCGGCCGGGGGTGCGCGCATCGTGAACCTGTCGTCAGACGGGCATCGGCTGGCCGACGTCGACCTCGATGACCCGAATTGGCAGCACCGCGAGTACGACAAGTTCGCGGCTTACGGCGCGTCGAAGACAGCCAACATCCTGCACGCGGTCGAGCTGGACCGGCGCCTGCGCGACCAGGCCGTCAGGACGTACGCGGTGCATCCGGGCGTGGTGGCGACGTCACTCGCGCGGCACATGTCCCGTGACGACTTCACCGCCCTGACAGAGTTCGTCCCGTCGGATCCCGGCCAGCCGAAGGTCGACGTCCGCCGCGACTTCACCATGCCCGAGCAGGGCGCGGCCACCCAGGTGTGGGCCGCGGTGAGCAGCGATCTCGCCGACGTCGGATCGGTGTACCTGGCGGACTGCCGAATTCAGGACGACCAGGAAGGCCCAGCGCCGTATGCGACGGACGCCGCGGACGCAGTGCGGCTGTGGGAAGTCTCGGAGCGCCTCTGTACGAGCGCGGGACGCTGACTCATGGCCGGCGTCGTGCACCTGCGGTCATACGACGATCGCGACCGCGACGACGAGGAAACCGACAACGTGATCGGCGCGACCGTCGATTTGCTCCGCGAGGTGCCGTATTCCGACCTAAGCATGCAGGCGATCAGTAGGCGCGCAGGCATTTCCATCGGCTCGCTGCGGGAGCAATTCTGGTCGAAGGACGCGATCGTCGCTGAGATCTACCTCCGCCGGCTGCGCGCCGTTCCGCTGGATGTCGACGTCGAAAGGGATGCCAAGGAACGCATCGTGGCGCAATTCTCACACTTGGTGATGTTGTTGGCGGACGAGCCCGGTCTGGCTGCCGCGTGCTCCAGCGCGCTGGTGTGCAGCGACCCGTCCGTGCGTTCCGTCCGGGAGCGCATCCATGCCGAATATCACCGGCGGGTGCGCACCATGCTGCGCTCGGGCGCGTGGCCCGAGGTGACGCAGACGCTCGAATTCGGTCTGGTCGGCGCGCTGGTGCACGCCAGCTGCGGCGTCGACAGTTTCGCGCAGACGGCCGACGACCTAGCCCGCATGGTGGCGACGGTGTTGCCCGACGGCTGCTAGGCGCCGCGCAGCCGCGTTCCACCTCGCCGGGGGCCTGTGCTTCGTCGCGGCGGCGTTGTGTGGCAAGATCCGCAACTCGCAGGTCAGAGCACCTGCGACGTAGGTTTTGCGGGGTCTTCGCTTTGGTGATGCCGCAGTGGGCGTTTTAACATGCGATGCACTAGAAGACCTGAGGAGCACTTACGTGAAGACCCGCACCAGCAAGGCCATTGGCGCCGTCGCCGGAATCGCCGCGATCGCCGTCTCGGTGCCGATGGCTGTGACCGCATACGCCCAGCCGTCCACCGAGCCGGCCCCGACCCTCGAGATCCCCGATCCCCAGGGTTCGGGCTGCGATGCCTTCAAGACGTCGGTGCCCAGCTACAAGAATCTGGCGGACGTTCCGGTGGGCACCGCGCTGCAGAGCATCCCGGATGTCAGCACCTTCTACTCTGCGATCTCGGGCGGTTTCAACCCCGCGGTCAACATCGTCCCGGTTCTGGAGAACGGCCCGTACGTCGTCTTCGCGCCGACCAACGAGGCGTTCGCCAAGCTGCCTCCGGCTCAGCTCGATGCGCTCAAGGCCGATCCGGCTGCGCTGAGCGACCTGGTGTACTACCACGACTTCCTCGGCCTGCTCGGCAACGAGGACGTCAAGGGCCAGCGGCCGACCCAGCAGGGCGCCGAGATCAAGGTCAAGGGCGACGGCGGCGACATCAAGGTCAACGACACCGCCAAGGTTCTCTGCGGTGCGATCTTCGCCAAGAACGCGCGGATCTATCTGATCGACACGGTGCTCGATCCAAAGCTGCCGCCGGACGCGGTCACGCCGACGAGCACGTCGGGCACGTCCACCACCACGACGACGACCAGCCCGACGGCACCACCGACGGCCGGGGCCGCTGAGGTTCCCGCGGCAGAGGCGCCGACCAGCGAGCCGATGCCCGCGGCGGACGCCCCGATCGGCTAGAGCCCACGCCGGCGAGCCGGCTAGAGCCCACGCCGGCGAGCCGGCTAGAGCCCACGCCGGCGAGCCGGCT
>JAIEPH010000104.1 GCA_019749805.1 Mycobacteriaceae bacterium
CGACGTTCGCATTCATTGACGCCGGTGAAGGGAGGCGCGACTAGACGAACCAAAAAATCGGGACGAATCGGGCCCGACTCTTCGCGCCTTGGCTGACGTCCATGGGCGGGCTGGACCTTGTGGACGCCCTTGCCAAGGCCGCTTTTCTGGTGCTGTGTGCCGGGTTGCACCCCGGCACACAGCATTCCAACGAGTCTCGACAACTCTGGCCCTTGGAGGACCATGTTCATTTCAACGTGCGTATGTCTAAAAGTCAACCCTCGGACTGACATTCGTGTCACCAGCTGGGTGGGGACACGAAGTGGATCGCTGCCGAGAACGGCCGCTGCTTCGGTGCCTCTCGACCGCCGCGGCGCAACCGGCGTGTGGCGGTGGAAGTGATGATCGCGACGCAGATTGCCGATTCGCCGCGCCCCGTCGACCCGATGATCTCCATTCGGCGTTCCGACGGCAGTGAGCTCGACGTGGCGGTGAATGATGCCACCGAACAAGTGCTGGAATCAGCGCAGCCGTGGCGGACGTTCCGTTGGGTCTTCGGTCAGAAGCACTATTCGGGGTTCTATTGGTGTGTGACCGAACGTGGTCACGTCATTTACGAGTCGCGCCTAGAGTTGGCGCGATTGCTGCGGGCGGACTTCGACCCCGACGTTCGCCACATCATCGCTCAGCCATTCCTGTTGCGAGCCCGTGTGGACGGGAAGTTACGCCGGCACGTGCCGGACTACCTGGAGTTCAGGTCGACTGGTCTCACCGTCGTCAACGTCAAACCCGCCGACAGGCTCGACGATCCCAAGGTCACCTCAACCTTCGCGTGGGCGCGTCAGGTCGTCGAGGACCGTGGTTGGGGATTCGAGATCGCGAGTGAGCCCGATCCCGTTGAGCTGACGAATCTCCGCTTTCTCGCGGGATACCGCAAGGCAGAGGGTATTTCGCCAAGTGTCCTGGCCGCGTTGCGGTCACGTTGCCTTGAGGGACGGGCACTCGGGGACGCCGTCATTCACACCGATGCGCCGGCGCCGTGCGCGCGGGCAGCCCTGTTTCACATGATCTGGCGCCACGAAGTGGGCGTCGACCTAACCCAACTCTTGTCATCACGAACCGTCCTAAGGAAGATTGCATGAACGACAACAACCGCATCCGCGTCGGGGTACGCACGAAGTTCTCGAGCGACGGAGCGATCTGGGAAGTCATAGAGACGACCAATGTCCCGGACGGTGAGATCGTCGCCGTCAACGGTGACCACGTGCGCCGAATGACGTTGAGCCAGCTGCTCCACGATAGTCGTCACCGATTCATTCCGACCGACGCCACCTCGGCCGAGGAGGACCACCGGGAGACGGCGGCGCTCATTCTTGGTCAACTCTCGCCGGAGCGGTTGCGCGAGGTGCGCGACCGGGCCGAGCACGTACGCGAGGTGTTGACCGGCTATCGGTCGGGGAGCGCCGAGTTACCCCGTCCGGACGAGCCGCGACCCCAGTACGACCCCGCCCTCCCCCTGGAAGCACGGTACGCCGCGAAGGCGCAGGAGTTGGACACCTCCGACCGCACGGTCAAGCGGTGGGTGGCGGACTTCCGCCGGTTCGGGGAGGCAGGGCTGTCTGACTGCCGCTACACCCGTGAGCCGGGTATCGACCCCCGCTGGGAAGCCGAAGCGTTGGCGGTGATGGCCGATTACACCGATCTCTCGCGTCCGACGAGGTCGGCTGTCATTCGCAGGACGAACCGGAACTGCGATGAACGCCATGGTGTTGGCGTCGTTCCGATCCCATCGCGCGCGATGGCTTACCGGATCCTTGCTGCACTGGAACCGCGGCATCCCCTGTTCCGGCTGAGTACGAAACGCAATCGCGACGCCGACCAGCGCCCGGATCGGCCGTACGGCAAGCTGCCATGCACCCATCCCGGTGAGTACGTCTACCTGGACACCACTCCACTGGATGTGTTCGCCATGGACCCGCTGACGTTACGGTGGGTGGCGGTCGAACTGACGGTGGTCATGGACCGCTACACGCGCTGCATCATTGCGTTGATGCTGACGGCTGTGTCGACCAAGGCGGTCGACATCGCGTCGCTGCTCTATCAGTGTCAGCGCCCACGGCCCGCGGGCGCGCACTGGCCGCCGCACGCCGTGTGGCCTGAACACGGCATGCCCCGCTGCATCTTCATTGACCCCACGGCTATCGAAGGGCCACGCAAGGGAGTTGCCGGGCCAGCCGTGGTGCCCGAGACGATCATCGTCGACCACGGCAAGGTCTTCGTCTCCGAACACGTCACCAGTGCGTGTGCCCGCCTGGGGATTTCGATTCAGCCAGCCAGAATTCGTGAAGGTCGGGACAAAGGACCCGTTGAACGCTTCTTCAAAACCATCCGCCAAGACCTGCTGCAACACCTCGACGGCTACAAGGGTCCCGACGTGCACTCGCGAGGACTCGACGTCGAGAAGCGGGCCTTCTACTACATCGACGAGCTGGAGGAGATCATCCGCGAATGGGTCGCGGCGGTCTACCATCACCGTCCGCACGGGGGGCTGATCGAACCGGGGCTGCCGTCGGCGGAGTTCACACCGGCGACCATGTACCACCATGGGCTCGCCCGGGCCGGCTTCATCGAGGCCTCCCGCGATCCCGATCTGGCCTACGAGTTCCTCGAGGCCGTCCCGCGCACCATTCAGCATTACGGGATCCAACACAAGAACCGGATCTACCAAGGCCAGATCCTCAACGAGCTCTACGGGCAGACGAGCCCGTATACGGGGAAGTTCAAGGGCAAGTGGCCGCTCTACGTCGATGCTAACGACGTCCGCTACGCCTTCTTCCGCCATCCCAAAGATCACACCTGGCACAGGTTGACGTGGGACCACGCCGACGGCCTCACGATGCCGATGGCCGAGGAGGCGCTGGAGTTCGGGCGCAAACTGGCCTCCCGACGCCACCGATTCGTCGATCATCGTCTGGCCCTCGAGGAACTCCTGACCCGATGGGAGGTCGGAAGTGCATCCAGTGCCGCCGAACGGCGCATCGCCATCAACATGGCCCGCGAGGACCGGCTGCACCTCAGCGCCGAAGGTACCAAGAGCAGCGCCGCCCAGGCCGTCGCCGACCTACCTTCGGTGACCAAACCCCCGCGGCGCAGCCATGATTCGGACCTTCTCAACGAGGTGCGCAAGGACGAGGCCGGCGACGACGACACCGAAGAGGAACTCGACGACGACTTCGGAGGTGACGACGATGACTTCTACAGTGGATCGTTCGAGGACGCGTAACGCTCGATCACAGGGCACGCCGTTCCTACAGAACATCAGCCTGACCAGGAAAGAAGATTGGGGACGATTCGTCGACGCGCCTTCGCGGATCAAGCCGGACGAGGCTTCTCGTGCGCAGCTCGACGGCCTCAGCGATACCGCACGCCGCCAGTACAACCAACTGCGCATGGATTGGCACGCCAACCTGGGCCCATTCAAAACGCCGCAGTACAAGGCGTTGCACGCCGACCTGTGGACCGTGGTGGACAGCAACCTGCAGGACGGAGATCGGGTCAAAGGCGGTGTAGCAGTCGACGCCTACCCCGGTCTGGGCAAGACGACGGCCGTGCAACAGTTCGCCCGAGACTTCCATCTCGAGCAGATTGCTGCCGATGGACCCCGCACCGCCAGCGGGCACGAACGATGGCCCGTCTTGTTCACGACGTTGACCGGTAACACCACGTTGCGCGACCTCAACCGCGACATGCTCGGCTTCTACGCCCATCCCGGGTCGGAACGAGGGACCTCTACGCAATTCGTGCGGCGCGCCCTGGATTGCGTGTTGTCCTGTGAGACCAAGCTCTTCGTGATCGACGACCTGCATTTCTTGCGGTGGCCTTCAGCCACCAGCATTCAGGTCAGCAACCACTTCAAGTTCATCGCCAACACCTTCCCCGTGACGTTGGTGTTCGTCGGTGTCGAACTCAGGAACACCGGCCTCTTAGCCGAAGGTCGCTCCGACAGCAGCATCGTGGCTCAGACCGCACGACGGACCACGGTCCTGGGACTCAACAAGTTCGACGTCACCACGCAACCGGAACGGGCCACGTGGCGTTCGCTGCTGACGACCATCGAGCAGCGTCTCGTGCTGGCCGGCAACGGTCGGGGCATGCTCGCCGACGTCCTACCCGACTACCTGTATGAACGAACTTCGGGACACATCGGATCGCTGATGACCCTTGTCAACCGTGGTTGCGCTCGAGCGATCCGGACAGGCGAGGAGAGCTTGTCTCAAGTGTTACTCGACACCATTCCGCTTGACGCGGCCGCCGAAGACACGCGACCCGAAAACGCAGCAGCGCTGCGGTCGGGCAAGCTACGGGCCCGGATGAGGTGACGCGAACTCTGCCGGTGCGCGTGCCACCGGTCGCGGGGGAGAGCCTCACCTCGTGGCTGTGCGCCTACGCCCACCGCAACCAGGTGACGTGGGAGCAGATGCTGACCGCCGTCGGACTGCATCGCCGCCGTGGCGACATGAAACGCCTCGGTTGGGTAGCTCGACTCCATCCGCACGAGGTCGACACGCTCAGCGTGGCCACGAGTGAGGACGTGGCCACGCTGAGGGCGATGACACTGGCACGCTTCGACGACGTGGGCATCACCACTGGTCGTCGGCCACCACGCCCGGACTTCGGTGCCCTCCGAGGACCAGCGCGCCCGCTGCGCTACTGCCCCCGGTGTCTCGTCGACACCGGGGGACGCTGGCAGCTTCGGTGGTCGGTGGGCTGGACGTTCGCCTGCCTCGAACACGGGTGCCTGCTGGCCGAGAAATGCCCCCGGTGTCTGCGTCGACCACAGCGCGCCACACCCTTCGCCCGGGTCATCCCCGACCTGACAACATGCGGACAACCGGAGCCCCGCGATGGACCCGCATCGAGGTGTGGAGCCGACCTGCGGATCGTCCCCGATGCGACCGCACCCGCCACGGCAGAAGTTCTCGCCGCGCAACGGATCATTGATCACGTGATCGCCGGCGACACAAGCGATTTTGCGATCTACACGGACTGTTCGACGACACCCGTACACGTGCTCGCAGACCTGCGGGCGCTCGCAGGTCGCATGCAGGCTCGTTCGAAGGCCCGTGTGAACGCCGCGGCCGCCGACGGCGAACCGGCCGCGACATCCGAATCCTCGCCCCGCCCAGTCGCAGCGTCAATCCGCGACGAAACGCTTCACATTGCCCAGGGTTATGCGGCCGCGGTGGGCGTGATGGCGTCCCCCGACCTTGAGAGCGGCGCCTACAAGCTCCGCTCCAGTGCACCTGACGCACGACGCTCGGCGCGGTTCAGTCCCCACGTCATCGTGGGACACGGGACGACGCCAGTGCTGACGGCCGTTCAACTCGCTGCTCTTGGACCACGGCTGGCGGCCGCCGATCAATTGCGGTTTCGCGTGGGAACGGACTGGCCGCGCCTGCCGTGGCGACCAGAAGCCAGGTTGGGCAGGGCAACCCGCGCGCTGCCCACCCTGCTGTGGCCGGAATGGGCGGCACGAATCGACGAGGACAAAGGACATCAACCAGCAGTACGCGCCGCCCTGTCATGCGCGGTCGCTCATGTCGGCACCGACGCTCCCACCGAGGCCATTGCCGTGCTCCTGGGCATCGACCTCGACGCATCCGAGCTGTCACGGCACCTCAAACGGTTGACGTCCGGTCCCCACCGATCGCGGTTCCTTCGCAACGTCACACTGCTCGCCGATCACCTTGCCGCACACCCCGTCGTAGTCGACTACCACCGACGCCGTCGTCTGGACTACAGCGCACTGGTGCTCCAGAACGAGTGGGGCCACGTCGGCCACGGCGAGGACCACGGTTCGGAATCCGGGCCTGACGTCGACGCGGCACGCTGCGCGCTGTTCGAGCACCTCAGCGGGTTACCTCGGTCACGCGCACCGTGGGCGGTCAACGAACTCGACACTGAAGACGACGGTGACCGATTCACCAACACACCGATCCCGATCAGCACCAAGAGCTTGACCCGAAGTGCGGTCAAATTCCTTGCCGTACAGGGAATCGACGACGAACCCGTAACTGGTTCGCCGCCAACATCCCTCGTCGAGGACAGCGGGGTGACGCGTGCGTAGTAAGGGGCTCGCCGCTGACGCCGGACCGGCGTAGATGCACGGCGACGCAACTTCTTCGATCACCGCTGCCGCCACCAACGGCCACACGACTACGCCACCGTACCCAGGCCCCGGGTACCGCCACGGCTCTCACTGACGAATGCGTTCGACAGCCCGAAGGAGCGCGGGAGAGAGATTGACCGAGCCCGGCGGACGGGTCGTCGCCGCGTGCGTCGAGCAGCGTTGGAGCAATTCAATGGCATCCGCGACCGACGGCGACTGAAGAACCGCGAGGGCAAATGTGGCGCCGACGGCGACATCACGTGCCGACCGGTTGCCCTGCAGCAGTTGGCTGTGTCGGCCGGCCACTCGCAATTCACGACCGGGTGTGGTGGGTACGCCCGCGGCCCAGCGCGCAACGATGGCGATGTCGAGCAGCAGTTGCCGATGGGACGGGAGTTCACCTTCATAGAGCGGCAGATCGACGGGACTTCCTGCAAGGAGATCGTCGTTGCATCGTTGTGCGTTCAGGACTGATGGCATGTCGGGTGCGGTCGACCGGGGTGCGGTCGTGAGATCGGTGAGGCATGGGACCCGCCCGTGAGCGGTGTCCGTGGGACGCGTGAGGGCGCATCGACCGGGCTGCGGTATGCGAAGGGTCGAATGATTGTGTCTCCGTTGCACGCCGCCGCACGATGGGCAGAGGTCGACGAGCAGGCACCCGTGCGTCGTGCACGCGAAACTCCAATTCAGTCGCCACGCGAGAAGCCAGCGCCCGGAACTTTCCTCCAAACAGCGCGGGCACCACCGCGACGTCGTCAGCCAGCCCCACGCGGTGGGCCTGGCCCGCTGGCCCGAGCCGGCGCAGGCAATGCCCATGTCGGCGTAGCGGGCCAGGGTCATGCTGTGAAGTTCGTCGGGCTCAACGCCGGTGATGCGCGCCACGCGGCCCAGCAGCCCACGGTCCACACCGGTCATCGCGCGGCTCATCGACTCCGGGTGGATGCCGCATCTCTGCAAGATCAACCCAAACGGGGCGTCGTGCCGATGAGCAAGCGCCTCGAGCCATGAGTCCAATGCCTCGCCGGCCATGGGGGAAACGAGAAGTGGGAGGGTCCGTTCGGTGCCTGTGCTCACTGCGGCCCAGCCCGCTCCGGCAACAGACATACCGCACCGGACCTGCGCCGAGACTCCGAGTCCACGCCGATCGCGGTCACCCAAGCGCGGGCTGAGGGAGGCATCAACTCAATGTAGCGTTAACGCTACATGTTTTCATGTAGCGTTAACAGTGCAGACTTTTAGGCGCCATTCACAGTCACTTGTCTGGTGTCGACACCGCCAGCATCCACAGATGATTCCGACCGCGACCAACGGTGGGCGCTGTATCGAGAGACGGTCGGCCGTCAAATCCGGTCGCTTCGGTTGCGAGAAAATCTGTCGCAGGAGAGTCTGGCGCTGGAAGCAGGGATGAGCCGGGACAATTTGATCAAGGTCGAACACGGGCGCCGCAGCATCACCTTCGAGAGGATCTACGATCTCGCGAGCGCCCTTGGCGTTCCGGTTAGCCACTTGCTTCCCGACATCGATCAGCACTGACGTAATCAACGCCACTCTGCGGTACGGGTCTTGCGGACTTCCACCCGCGATACGCGG
>JAIEPH010000090.1 GCA_019749805.1 Mycobacteriaceae bacterium
AGCCCACGCCGGCGAGCCGGCTAGAGCCCACGCCGGCGAGCCGGCTAGAGCCCACGCCGGCGAGCCGGCTAGAGCCCACGCCGGCGAGCCGGCTAGAGCCCTAGGTCGCGGCCGATGATCTCCTTCATGATCTCGGTCGTGCCACCGAAGATCGTCTGGATGCGTCCGTCGACGTAGTCGCGCGCGACGCGGTACTCCAGCATGTAGCCGTAGCCGCCGTGCAGCTGCACGCACTGGTCGACGATCTTCTTGGCGACCTCGGTGGCCCACCACTTCGCCTTGGCCGCCTCGACGGCGGTCAGCTCACCGTCGACGACACCTTGCAGGCACCGGTCGATGTAGTTCTCGGTGACCTCGAGTTCGGTGTCCATCTCGGCGAGCAGGAACCGGTTGTGCTGGAAACTGCCGATCGGCTGGCCAAACGCCTTGCGGTCCTTGGCGTATTGCAGTGTCTGCCGCCAGGTTTCGCGGGCACCCGCGACTGCGGTGATCGCAATCGACAGCCGCTCCGAGGGCAGGTTGGTCATCAGGTGGTAGAAGCCGCGACCCTCCTTGCCGAGCAGGTTGGCGCCGGGCACGCGGACGTTCTCGAAGTGCAGTTCGGACGTGTCCTGCGCGTGCAGGCCCATCTTGTCCAGCTTGCGGCCGCGTGTGAAACCTTCCATGCCGCGCTCGACGACAAGCAGCGAGAAGCCCTTGTGCCCGGCCTCGGGATCGGTGCGGGCGACGACGACGACGAGGTCGCTGTTGATGCCCGACGAGATGAAGGTCTTGGAGCCGTTGACGATCCAGTCGTCACCGTCGCGCACCGCCGACGTGCGGATGCCCGCCAGGTCGCTGCCTGCACCGGGTTCGGTCATCGCGACGGCGATGATGGTCTCGCCGCTCGTGATTCCGGGCAGCCAGCGCTGTTTCTGCTCGTCGTTGGTCAGGTCCTTGAAATACGGCCCGACGACGTCGTTGTGCAGGCTGAGCGCGGGTGCGGGGACACCGGCCTTGGCGATCTCCTCGTCGATGATCGCGTTGAAGCGGAAGTCATCGGAGCCGCCGCCGCCGAACTCCTCGGGCATGTTGAATCCGATGAGTCCGTGCTTACCGGCGGCCACGTACGCCGACCGGTCGACGATGCGATCCTCTTCCCACTTCTCGGCGTTGGGGACCAGTTCACTTTCGATGTAACCCCGGACGGTGTCGCGGAACGCTTCGTGCTCGGCGTCGTAGATCGTGCGCTTCACTTGGTTTCTCCTACTTGGCTTACTTGGCTTTCCAAACCGGCTGGCGCTTCTCTGCGAAGGCCAGCGGTCCTTCCTTGGCGTCCTCGGAACGGATGAGCGTTCCGATCTCACGCATGGTTCTGCTCCAGCCGGACTCGTCGCCGGTGATGACGCCGTCGTCGACGCCCATGGCCACCCGCTTACTTGCCCACACCGCCAGTGGTGCGTTGCACGTAATCCGTTCGGCCAGAGCGATTGCCGCGTCGACGGCGGTGCCGTCGGGCACGACCTGGTTGACGAGGCCCCACTTCAACGCATCGGTCGAGCTCATCGGCTCGCCGGTGAAGATCAGCTCCATCGCCACCTTGCGCGGCAGATGATCGACGATGCGGAACACACCACCCGCGGCGGCGATCAGCCCCCGCTTGACTTCGGGCAAGCCGAACTTGGCGCGCTCTTCCGCGACGACGAGGTCACTGGCGAGCGCGAGCTCGGTCCCGCCGCCAAGCGCGGTGCCGTTGACGGCCGCGATGGTCGGCTTGTCGATGTAGTGGTGGACGTAACCTGCGAAGCCCCACTCGCCGTGGTCGGGATGGAACAAGTTCTCGCGGCGCGATATCGCCTTGAGATCTGCTCCGGCGCAGAAGGATTCGCCGGCACCGGTGATGACGACGGCGCGAACCTCGGGATCGTCCTGAGCCGCCTGGAGAGCGTCGCCGACCGCGATGCTCACCGCGCCGTTGACTGCGTTGCGCGCCTCCGGCCGGTTGAGGGTGATGACGAGGACGTTGCCCCGCCGCTCGGTGAGAGCGGCGGGAGCGGTCACGTCAGTGGTCACAACAGCTCGATGATGGTGGCGTTGGCCTGGCCGCCACCCTCACACATGGTCTGCAGACCGTACTGAATTCCCTTGTCCCGCATGTGGTACAGCATCGTGGTCATGATGCGGGCGCCCGAGCCGCCGAGGGGGTGGCCCAGAGCGATGGCACCGCCGTTGGGGTTGAGCTTCTTCTCGTCGGCGCCGATGTCCTTGAGCCACGCCAGCGGCACCGGGGCGAACGCCTCGTTGACCTCGAACACGCCGATGTCCTCGAGCCGCAGGCCCGACTTTTTCAGCGCCTTCTGCGTGGCCGGGATCGGTGCGGTCAGCATGATCACCGGATCGGCGCCGGCCAGCGTGGCGGTGTGTACTTTGGCAAGTGGCTTGAGCCCCAACGATTTCGCCTTCTCGGCGGACATGAACAAGATCGCAGCCGACCCGTCGGAGATCTGGCTGGAGTTGCCTGCGTGGATCACGCCGTCCTCCTTGAACGCAGGCTTCAGGCCGGCCATCTTCTCGATGGTGGTGCCGCGACGGATGCCCTCGTCCTTGAGTACCGGATTGCCGTCCTGATCCTTGATGCCCACGATCTGGTCATCGAACGCGCCGGCATCCTGTGCGGCCGCGGCCTTCTCGTGGGAGTCCAGCGAGTACTGGTCGACTGCTGTGCGGTCGAAGCCCCACTGCTCGGCGATCATCTCGGCGCCGATGCCCTGATTCGGAGTCTGGCTGTAGCGGTTGCGGAAGGCCTCCGGGTAGGGATGCCCGCCGTTGGCCAGCGAGGCGCCCATCGGGGTACGCGACATCGACTCCACACCGCCGGCGACGACGACGTCGTAGTGCCCGGCGACCACACCGGCTGCGGCGAAATGGATGGACTGCTGACTCGACCCGCACTGGCGGTCGACGGTCACACCGGGCACGCTCTCGGGCCAGCCCGCGGCCAGGACGGCGGTACGCGCGATGTCGAGTGCCTGCTCGCCGGCCTGCATGACGCAACCCCAGATGACGTCGTCGACGATGCCGGGGTCGATGCCCGCGCGCTCGGCCAGACCGTTGAGCACCTGCGCCGACAACTCGCCGGCGTGAACACCCGACAATCCGCCGTTGCGCTTGCCGACCGGTGAGCGGACAGCCTCGACGATGACGGCTTCAGCCATGACCCATCTCCTTTGAAAGTCGTGTAGTCCCCGAAGGTAGAGGAACAAAGTTTACTAGGTCAACCTACTGGTTGGTAGGCTGACCCGAGCTGCGGTTCTGGCGCGAACTGCGCGGTCCCCAATGTTCCACATGGTTTACTGAGTTGTATAGCTGGCCACATTGGCCAGCAGCTATTTGTGGGAGTTGGAGTGGCTCGTAGTGGACCGCTGGCGCCGATGATCGGGCCGGACGGCGTCGGCGGGGGTACGGCGGTTCGGTCGCCGAAGACCGCCGAGCTCGTCGCAGGCACGTTGCGGCGCATGGTGGTCGACGGTCAGCTTAAAGACGGCGACTTCCTGCCCAACGAGGCCGAGCTGATGGCCCATTTCGGGGTCAGCAGGCCGACGCTGCGCGAAGCGGTACGCGTGCTGGAATCCGAACGCCTCGTCGAGGTTCGTCGCGGCTCGCGCACCGGCGCCCGCGTTCGCGTACCCGGCCCCGAAATCGTCGCGCGCCCCGCAGGTCTGCTACTCGAGCTTTCGGGCGCCACGATCGCCGATCTGATGACGGCGCAGTCGGGTATCGAACCAATGGCCGCGCGGCTACTCGCCGAGTCGGGTACCACCGAGGTGTTCGATGAGCTCGACCGAATGCTCGACGAGCATCTGCCGACCGATTGGCGTTCGGACCGGCTCGCCGAGACGACTGCCGATTTCCACCTGCGCATGGTGCAGCTGTCGGGCAACGCGACGCTGGCGATCATCTCGGGCATGCTGCACGAGATCACCGTGCGGCACACCGCGTTCGTCTTCAAAGAGGGCCGACCGGTGTCCAAGGCGGACTACGACAAGCTCATGCGCTCGTACCGCCGCTTGATGCAGCTGCTGCGCTCGGGCGACGGCGCCGCGGCAGAGGCTCACTGGCGCAAGCACCTCGACGTGGCGCGCGGCCTGATGCTGGAGGGGCTCGAGGACGTCAAGGTCAGGGATGTGATGGGCTAGAGTCCGTCGCCGACCACGTCACGTGGATGGGGATGTCGTCGCTCCACGGCTGTCCCATGACCATGTCGGACACGTTGACGTAGCCACGCTCGAACTCCCCCGTCGCCGCGTCGACCAACCGGTACTCCTGGCGCTGCCGGTGAAACGGTTGCGCGTCGAGGATGATGACGCGTACCTCACCAGGTTCGAAGTTGCACCGCTTCTGCATCGCGGCGATCAGCTGCTCGTTGTGCATATGGCCGTCGCCGAAATTCCATCCCACCGCGGTGCTGCAGAGCCGTTCGCCTTCGGTGATCACGTACTCGTCCTGGTTGCGGCCGGCCAGCGCATGATGCACCAGCGTCAGCAACGCCTTGCCGTGAGAGTTGAAGCCGCGGAACGCATATCCCTTGTACAGGTAGATCATCGCCTGCTCCGGGCTGCCGTAGACCTTCTCGAGCTGCGAGGCCGGCATGCTGGCGATGGCGACGAGCCCACGCTCGATCTTCTCGCTGGCCGAGGGCTTGATGCACCACCACGTGGTGTCCCAGTTTCCGGCGTAGTACCGCATGCCCGGCAGGAACGAGATCTTGCGCGGGAACAGGTTGCCGAGCACCACGATGGTGGCCAGCAGCAGGAACAGGACCGCGGGCAGCGGCGTGGTCATGTCGGACAGGCCGACCTCGGCGTGGCCGACGAAAAGCGTTATGACGCAGAACATCATGAAGACGTTCCACTCCAGCGGAACACCCATCGGGATCGCTGACAGGATGCCGAAGTGGAAGCACAGCATGACGAACGCGGCGATGTATGTCGGCCACCCGCCGTGGGAGAACAGCAGCACCAACGGAACCAGCATCTCGATTGCGGTGCTGAAGTGGGCGATGAACCGCGATACCGGACCGGGACGCAGATCGTCGGGAAACCGCTCGAAGAACTTGCGCTTGAGCCAGCGTGTCCGGATCAGCGGATTGTTCGACATCATCGTCGAGATCACGAATGGGAAGTGCTTGTTCAGTTTCGACGTGGCCGCGCCCATCCAGATCGCCACACAGACCAGCTTGGCGGCGATGATCATGTCGACCCCGTAACCCACGAACAGGAACGCGACGACGAAGGAGCCGTACACCTCGCCGCGTGCGGCCAGGAAGATCACCTTGTCGCGCAGACCCGCCAGGGCCAGCAGCCCGAGAATGGTCCAGATCTGCCACATCGGCAGCACGCCGACGGTGGTGCCGAGCGCCGGAACCGGTCCGGTGCCGTCAGAGAACAGCGCGATGAGCAGCACCACCAGCAGCGCGCCGTAGAGCACGACGTCGAGGGGGGTTCGGGCGTCGCCCTTGGTGAGAGGTATCCGGTTCGGCCACGGTGGCAGCCGAATGGTGTTGGGCCGCAACCAGTACAGGATCGATCCCAGTGGCGGGAAGAACCGGTTGTTCAGCGGGCCGAACCCGCAGCCGAGGCCGATGACCTCGAACAGCATGGTGTACAGCACGACCTTCTGGAACACGATCGGTTCGGTCCACCACTGCGCGACGTTGGTGAAGCCGTCCACACCTGTGGTGGCAAGCGCGAACAGCCAGCCGCCGAGGATGTAGAGCAGGATCTTGACGACGTAAAACAGGTGCATCACGACAGGTGTGCCGAAGCCGACCTCGGCCCAGTGCTCGGCCATCGGCCGGATCTTCTCGGAGCGCGAACCCTTGCTCCACTCGGCGAAGTCGACGACAGGCATGTCGGGCTTGAGAAATCCCATGGCCGAAAGACTAGAACGTGTTCTAGCCGCGCGGAAACAGATCGCCGGATCGCAGGTGCAGGTCCTCGCCGACCGGCTGCTGGGGCTTTAGGCGTCGGCTTTGGCCGGTGGCCGGTAGAAGATGGCCAGCTGCCCGATGCCGCCGACCAGGCCCAGGCCGAGCGCGATGACGAGGCCCCACCAGCCGTGCAGGAAGTCGTAGAGCGCCGACGTGCGGAACAACGCATAGTCGAGGCTGTACTTCCCCGCCCCGATCGTGGCGATGCCGACCGCCGACGCCGCCAGGACCAGGTTGTACTCCCAGCCCTCCTTGACGATGAAGAAGCCGTTGGGCCGGTGCACGGTCCATGCGGCCACCAGCATCAGTGCCACGAAGCCGGCAGCGGGGATCGGCGTGAGCAGGCCGACGGCCAGGCCGATGCCTGCGGCCATCTCGGTGGTCGCGGCGATGCGAGCGTGGAACATGCCCGGCTTCATGCCCATGCTGTCGAACCAGCCGGCGGTGCCCTTCAGTCCGCCCTTGCCGAAGAACTTGTTGTATCCGTGCGCGGCCATGGTGAGACCGAGGACGACTCGCAGGATCAACAGGCCGATGTCAGCAGCGGAATCGTATGCAGTCATGCAACAAAATCTAGGCCATGTGTTAAACCGCCGACCAGCCCCCATCGACGCTGAGCATGGCTCCGTGGATGTTGGCGGCGTCGGCATCATGCCGACGACCCGCGACCTGTGCTACGTCGAGGCAGCACTTATGTGGGGATCGCGTCGCTGCGTCCGTGAAGTTATCCCCAATGGCGGTTTTGTCCACAGGTTGGGTTGAGCTGCTGGTTTCGGGTCGACGGCCGCATTAGTGTCGAACCTATGTTCGAACCATTGGTGGAGGCGATGACCAGCCGGGGGGTGGCGACGGTGGGGGCGTGGGCGCGGGTGGAGAACGCCGCCTGCGCGCGTCGGCTGTTCGCCACCGCCGAGGAACTCCAACGGATGTGGGCCGCCGACGGCTCGGCCGAACGTGAGCAGTGGTGCCTGGACAACTGGGGTGCGGTGGCCGCCTCGATCGCCGCCGCCCAGAACGTGTCTTTGGGGGTGGCCTCACACCAACTGCTGATCGCCGACTCCCTGCGCCACCGGCTACCGCGGGTCGCCGAGGTGTTCGCCGCCGGGGCCATCAGCTACCGGCTGATCTGTGCGATCGTCAACCGCACCCGGCTGATCGACGACCCGCACGCCATGGCCAAGGTGGACACCGAGATCGCCGCCCACGTCGTCCGGTGGGCCTCGTTGTCGGCCGAGAAGATCGAGCGCCAGATCGATACCTGGGTGCATCGCTACGACCCGGCCGCGGTGCGGCGCACCGAGGAACGCACCCGGGACTGTCATGTCGATGTCCGCGACCCCGACGACGGGTCGGGCACCGTGTGGGTCGAAGGCCGACTCATCATCACCGACGGCGAAGCCCTCGACCAACGATTGGACGCCATCGCGGCCACGGTGTGCGACAACGATCCCCGCACCCACGCCCAGCGCCGCGCCGCCGCCCTGGGCGCATTGGGTCACCACGGCGACCGGCTGGCCTGCGCGTGTGAGGACCCCGACTGTGACGCCGCCGACTCCCAGCCCAGCACGGTGGTGGTGCATGTCATCGCCCACCAGGAGTCACTCACCGATGACACCCCGGTGCAACTGGACGGCGAGGAACCGGTGGATCCGGATCGCAAACCGTGGCAGGAGATGACCTGGCGCGAATTGCTGGCCCCCCGTCCCCCCGCACCCACGGTCATCGCGGCCACCCCACCGGCGGCGTTGCTGGGCGGCGGGATGCTGCCCGCCCCGCTGTTGGCCGCCAAAATCGCCGGCACCGCGAAGATCGTCCCGATCCGCCACCCCGGCGACACGCCACCCGAACCGCGCTACCTGCCCTCCGCGGCGCTGGCCACCTTCATCCGGTGCCGGGATATGACATGCCGGTTCCCGGGCTGCGATCACCCCGCCTACGACTGCGACATCGACAGAGAGCATGGAAGGGCGTCGCCCTCGGTGGCAGTCTGACTCTGACTTCGATTGACGCCGACTGGCTGTCCTTGTGTGGATCTGTCGGCTGTCGCCGGGGGTGGCGCGCGGCGTCACCGACGCGACGGCTGTGACTTCATAGGAGCTTGCGCCACAAGCACCCATCTCTGTCGTGTCCAACCGCCCACGCCGGTGTCGCCCTGATCCGCCCCGGCGTGTCCGGAGAGTTCTTCTGTTGGGAAGGATGGGCACGTGGGAACGAAGTCATCGAAGCGG
>JAIEPH010000094.1 GCA_019749805.1 Mycobacteriaceae bacterium
GTTGATTCTTCCTCGCCCGAACACCGGGCAACAGAGTCGCACAACAACTGGACCACTACGAAGGGCTCACCTCACCAAACTCGTGTCGGTGATCAGCGCAGTGTTATTCATCACCAACACCGCGGAGCTGGCAAAACAAGTTTCAGAGGACACGAGTTGCAATCTGTGTGGTTTCGACCGGTGCACTTCCGTCAATTACTGGCTCGCGAGTTGAGGTTAGCCGGAGCAAACACCGTCACCCTGACTTTCATGACTGGAGCATCCCGGTCCGCATCTATTTAGCGACCGGTCATGAGTCGGCCGGTCAATCCAATGGGAGAAACACATGAACAAGACACTCGTTGTCGGCGCCACCACCCTCACCCTGCTGTTCGGCGGTACGGGCGTTGCAACCGCATCAACCTTCGAAGCACCGTCTAGCACCACCACGACCCTGGCGCAGTCGCAAGAGGCGCCCGAAGATGACGGCGGCGACAACGGCCTGTGGGGCCTGGCCGGCCTGTTGGGTCTGGTCGGTCTTGTCGGTCTGAAGCGCCGCAAGGACGCCGACTACCCGGCGACCCGCGCAGGCGGCACCATCACCAACAACCCGCGCGCATAAGACATTCAGGGCTGAACGTGACCCCCGTCAGTGATTCTGGCGGGGGTCGCTTTCTTTCGTGTCGGGGCTGCCACATCGTGGACAGGTCACAGCGGTATACCTCTCGACAGTGTTGATCCTGTCGCACTGGCGTCGCACGGCATAGGCTTGAGTTGCGAACTTCGCGGATCAAGTGAGCATGTCGGAACCAATGAGCGATCGTGCAGCGCTCGCGGCAGACATGGAACGAGCGCGCGCCGATTTTCAGCTCCTCTTGTCCAGCGCGAACAATCTCGACTGGAAGAAGCCAACGTCGGGCACTCGTTGAAACAACGAGCAACTGCTCTTCCACATGGTGTTCGGATACATGGTCGTGCGACGGCTACTGTTTCTCGTGCGCGCGTTCGACCGACTACCGGACGGCGCCAGAGACGACGCATTTACCGGATCGCAGTGCGGTGTTGGCATAGTCTCGATCGCAATGCTCCGGGTAGCGGCCCTATTTTGCAACAACTCAACGTCCGTCGGGGACATCGATGCGCAGGTGCCGGGCTGGCGCGGCTATTATGGCTCTCCTAATCGCGCGAGTACTGATACATTTAGTACTGATAAGTCGAGTATTGATTGGAGTAGTACTTAATGGTGCGCAACACCGCGTACGGAGATCGGGACCTGGTGCGATGCTCTCCGATTGTTCCGGCGCATCTCGGAGCCGTTGGCAGGCCTAAGCTCCGTCATGTCTGAGTAGGGTGCGACACAGTTGAGCGGGCCTCGCAGACATAGTTGACGGCTTTGCGCGGGACGCCACCATCGCTAGTATTGACATTGTTAGTACTAGATCACCCCATGGAAACTTCCAGGGGCCTCAACGACAGAGAGCATCGTGATGGCTATCGACAATCCCGTGCGGCGTCTTTTTGTGGTTGGGATTGCAGCCGCCGCTGGGCTCCTGTTGGCCCTGGTCCCGGCTGTGACCGGCGAGCCGACCGCGTCAGCCCAACCGTGTGTATCCGGCGAGGAACCAGATCCGTTGACCGGGACGTGTGTGCCCCACCTCGTTCCCAGAACACCGCAAGGCGTCATCCCCGGGAACCCCGACGTACCAGCGGTGCTGGGGCGGCCGTGCACTACACCCGCGGAATGCGCCCGCCTGGGGCGGGATCTGGGAACTCTGCCCCCCCAACCGGTTCCGCATTCCAAGACCGGCCACGACGGTAATGCACGTAGTCACCCATAGCCACTGAGGGTGGCGACGAGCTGCCAAGGTGGCTCGCCGCGCCGGTTAACAGGTCAACAAGCGCATTCGCCGACTGTTGGCGCGCGAACGTCATCTGGGCGATGGAGTTCCAGTTCGACACCACAGCTGACGGGCGCACGCTGAAGATGATGAACGTGATCGACGAGTTCACCCGAGAAGCACTCGCGATCGAAGTCGACCGGGTGCCATCGACGCAGACGGTGTCGTCGATGTGCTAGACCGCTTGGCCCTCGCTCACGGCGCACCGCACTACGTGCGCTTCGACAACGGACCAGAGTTTGTGGCGCACGCGGTCAGTGATTGGTGCTGATTCAACAGTGCCAGTTCACTTTTCATCGATGCAAACTCGCCGTGGCAGAACGCCTGGATCGAATCGTTTAACGGCCGTGTCCGTGATGAACTGCTCAACTCATGGCGTTTCGACTCCCTGCGCGAAGCCCGCGTGATCATCGAAAACTGACGCCGCGACTACAACGCCAGCCGACCTCACTCCGCCCACGGCGAACCCACCCCAGCCGAATTCGCTCTACAGTGGACCACGACCCGCCAACCCCAAGTCGCATAGCGACTGGACCACCAAACGGGTCCCCCTCACTCGCATTACACTGTGAAGAAAGCGGTCGAGGACCGCAACGCGGGGTTGCCGCTGGCCACCCGGCGGGCGCGGATGATTGACGACTGGCGCGACCTGCTGGAAACATCGGTGGCTGATTCGAAGGGCAAGATCCGCAGCGACAAAGCCCATGACAAGCTGGTGGCGTTGGGATACCGGCACTGACCGCACCACCCGACGGGCATTGGCGGAGATGAAAGCTCAATGGCGGCTAGGTAATACGCGGGTGCACCGGCCGTCCCCGCCTGTGGCTTGCAGTACGATTTCGCCGACGGGCCTCTGGTGGCTGGCCGCAAGATCGTGCTGCTGGTGGCGTGGCTGACGTGCAGCCGCTACTGCGTCGTGATCGCTTTGCGGGACCGCACCGCCCCCACGTGTTCGCCGGCCTGGACCGCATCTTCCGCAGCGTCGGGGGTGCTCCGACCCATCTGCTGACCGACAACGAGAAGACCGTGACCACCGGACAATATTGCCGGGTGCCGGTCCGCAACCGCGCCGCGGTCACCTTCGGCCGCGATTACGGCATCTCGGTATTGACCTGCGAGCCCGCCGACCCGGCCTCCAAGGGTGGGGCGGAGAACGCGGTCAAACTGGCCAAAGCCGACATCGTGCCCACCGAGACCAACCTACTACCGCGTTACGACAGTTTCGCCGACGTCGAAGCCGCGTGCGCGGGGCCGAGATCAACGCCCGGACCCACCGCGCCACGGGGCGGCGCCCCGTCGAGATGCTCACCGCAGAACGCTCCGCCCTGCACGCCATTCCCGACCTGCCGCATACCGCCGCGTTGGGTGTGACTCGCCGGGTTCTTGAGAACACCCCGATGGTCACCTTCGAGCACTGCCAATACTCCATCCCGGCAACGCTATTGGGACAGACGGTGTGGATTCGCCATCACGACGGCGCCTATGAGGTGGTGATCGGCGCTCTGGATGACGGCGGCCCGGTCGAAGTAGCCCGCCACTGCCGCGCACCACCCCAGTTAGCCCCGCCATTGACGACGCGCACTTTCCGCAGCACCAGGACAAGGTTCCCGGGGACCACCCCGTATGGGCACGCACCGTCAGCGAGCAGACCTTCCTGGCGCTCGGCCCGGTGCGGCGGTGTGGCTCAAAGAAGCCGCCGCCGTGGGCACCGAACGGATCCTGCAGAAAATGGCGCACGCCGTGCAACTGTCCGCCCTAGCCGGGCGTGCTGATGTCGACTGGGCGCTCGGTCATGCCGCGGTGCACGGTCGCTTCGCCACAGGTGACCTCGATTCCATCCTGGCCAGCAAGGGCCTGGATCGCACTCGCCGTGGCGCCGACGAGGACACCTCTTGGCGCAAGGCAGCCGCGTGTGGAACCTGTTCGGCTGCACCATCATCGATGCAGATGAGGCATGCATCTCATGACCACCACCACCGCTGCGTCGTTACCCGCCGAAATGGAGTCGTTGAATGCGTGGGCTGCGGTTGCCGCACGCCCGCGCGATCGCCACCGACGTGCTGGCCACCGGCCCGCGCGGAACGCTGGGACCCACCGAGGTTGTCAAGGTGCTGCTGGCCGAAGAAGCCGCCGGCCGCGCCCGCTCCATGCTGGCATCGCGCCGCAAAGCCGCTGGCTTTCCGAACGGGAAAACCTTCGACGCCTGGGACCGGCTGCGTCGTCGATCCCGCTACCGACCCAGCAGGCGCTGCAGACCCTGGAATGGTGGGGCGGCGGGAGAATCTGGTGGTCTGCGGGCCGGCCGGCACCGGCATGACGTTCTTCCTCGAAGCGTTGAGGCAGAAAGTGATCGAGGCTGGGATGCCGGTGGCGTGGTTCACCCACGAGCGGATCGGAGTGGTCGTGCGGGCGCGCCGCGCCGACGATTCCCTGGGCAAGGCAGTCGCCAAGCTCGTGAGTGCTGAGCTCGTGGTCATCGACGACGTGGGCCTGTTGCCGGTCGGTGCTGATGCCGCCGAAGGGCTTCACCACATCGTCGAGCCCGCCTACGAACGCCGCTCGGTGGCGATCTCGTCGAACCTTCACCCGAGTGGTTTCGATGAGTTGATGCCCAAGACGTTGGCCCGGCGACCGTGGACCGGCTGCTGCATCACGCGCACCTGCGCTAAACCAGCGACGATTCCGTACGCCTGGCCCAAGCCAACCTAGGAACCACCGCACAGGGTGGATACTTTTATCTGGCCCCACCAGCGGATACTTCAACCTGGCCATTGACAAGCTCAAGGGAATTGATGCTGTTAAACCGGCGGTCTTCTTCGCCCGCAAATCGCCTGCTCAAATGACCTGTGCGGCCACAGGGCGAGTCAATCTTGACGCGACCGTTGAACGTGGTCACCGTTTTCGGCGTCGTGCCGTTCGCGGGGGGGAATACCCGAGCCAGGCCCGCCCTTCCCGGCGGAGCCACACGGGTGGGGAATTTCGATGAGCGTCAATGGGAAATTTCAGCGAGCGCGGTCGCTTCCATGGTCAACTCGTTGCGCGAACCATCAGCGCCGTCGGTCGTGGTTCCCTGTTTGACCGCATCCTTGATCAGCGAATCCAACTCGGCGGTAAACGTCTCAGCGGTAAACGTCTCCGCCAATCGCCGAGGCGCGTTCCGCCGTACCCGCCACCTGACGTGGTCTGCCCACAAAACATCCCCTACTGTCCGCCCGAACGGCGGTCCGCTGATGGACCACCCCGGCCCTACACAGACGGAATGACACGCCCCGGGGGTGGGCTGAACTCGTAACAGGTGCCCGGCGAAGAGCGCGCAGCACTTTGGTGCCGTCGGGGAGCTGGTGATCAGTCCAGCCTTCGAGCCCGGTAATAAGAGTCTTGATCACATGATGAGGGCGGCAGTGGTGTAATGCCCGGTGCTGCTATACCTCGTTAGTATGTCTCCCGGTCGGTCCACCTGTGGCGAGGATGTGGTCATGCGATGCGCGCAAGCCCATCTCCGGACGCGACCGATTCGAACGCCTTGGAAAATTGGGAATCGGTGTGGTCTGCTGCTAATGCCCATGGTTGCCGGGCGGCTCTTTTGGACTGCTGGTCGCCGGTTCCGGCAACTTCAATGTCGTGGTTGTGGACGCGCCAGACGCGGGGCGGCGGACCGAATAGCTAATGCCGGTGGGTTCGGCGCTGGTTGGAACCGTTGCCGCCACCGAGGACGTGTCCAATTCGATAACCGAGACTGTGTCGCTGTAGCTGTTGGTCACCCATGCCCGTGTGCCGGTGTCATCGATAACGACACCGTGGGGCCCAGAACCGGTGTTTACCGTGCTGCGCACGGTCATTGGACGGGTGTCGATCACCGACACGGTGTTTCCTGGTCGGTCGCGTGTGCCCTGGTCTGCGGACACGACGGTTTCTCCATCGGGAGTCAGAAAGACCTGGACTGGCGAGGTCGGCACGGGTGCGGTACCGACCACCGTCCGAATAGCCAGATCCACCTTCGCCACCGACGGCGGTTCACTGATTCCTGTGTAGGCGTAGCGGCCATTGGCGGTGACAGCCACCTGAGCCGGGCCCGCGCCCACGGGGACCGAGCCCGACAGCGTGTCAGTGGCGGGATCGATCAGATCGAGCGCACCGGCCATGGTGTTGGCCACGACGATGACCGAGGCGTCGCCGGCGGGTCGCAGCCCGTGCGGCATCCCGCCAAGCGTGATGCGGCCGGTCGGCTGCAGTTCAGGAGCTCGGTACACCGACACCGTGCCATCTGCTGCATTGGTCACGTAAACCTTGCCGTTTGCTTCGATGACGTGCGCAGGCTCTGCACCGGTTGGGGCGGTTGCCGTGACCGCAAATGTCGCCGCGTCGATCGCCACCAACAGATCTTCGCTGCCGCTGACCGCGTACACGGTCTCCCCGCCAGAGCCCACTTGAACGTTGTGCGGCTCCTCGATCCCGTCGAGCGTGGAAATCACCGCGTTCGTCGACGCGTTGATGACCGTGATGCTGTCGCCGTCCTCATCTGTCACCCATACCGAGCCGGTTACGCTGCCAGCCGGCTCGGGCGATGCGCCTTCCTGCCTCGCGGGTCCATCCGCTTCGCCTGAGCAACCCGTCAATGCCATTGCCAACACAGCAACTACGGCTATTGGACGTCGCAGAAGTCTGCTTTTACTCATAGATCGAAATTCGCTTCAGGCGATGCGGCACATAGCGAGTCCATCGGAGGACAGCCGCTCTCGCCAAGGCAAAAGACTTCCCCAGCGCCAGACGAAAGCCGTTCATGGTGCTGCTCTATGGTTCCTGAGCACGCTGAGGCGCCGGCGGTACTCGTCGTCATCCAATTCACCCTGCGCGTAGCGTTCGGCGAGCACATCTTCGGCCCGGCCGAAAAGTGAGTAACGAGCTGGCGAGGAAGTGCTGTTACGAGTCAGATAGCGAATGGCCAGCACCACGACCGTGAGGATCGCCGCCAACACCAATACCATCGTGATAACCATTAGCGCCCAGCCGCCCCAGCCCCAGCCGTCATGCCACATCCACCCGTCATCGCCGTGCATTCTGCGGCCACCTCTCCTACTGTCTTGTTTCCTGTGCGTTCGCGTGTTCGCTACCAAGCTGTTCCGTAGTCCGATGGTCGTGGAAGTATTGAACTCGCAGGTCGCGCCCCGATACTCGACCACTGCTCTCGTTGCCGGCGCTTCGATGGCCGGGCACGGGGATACTCCACCACATAGAAGACGCTTGACGGTGTGACCGCTCCATTCATGGCGCTCACCGACACGCCTGCCTCCCACAGCTTGCCGACTGCCGAATAATCAGGCAGGAGGTCGGCGCCTCGCTGCAGATCGGTGGCTGTCCACTCTTGCGCCACCGGTCCACCGGCGCCAGCCACTCGCTGTTGGGAGCCGAACATGTGCGGACACTTCGCCGCTGCAAACGCGGCTGGTATGCCGGTGCCCACCAGCAGCAACATCGCTGCGGCCGCCGCCATCACCTTCACGATATTTCGCACTGCCTGTCCATTCTCTACGCCGCCGCAGGCATACGCAGCTGCTACGTACTTCCCCGACCATGCTTACCAGATGCGGCACCGCACGCGGAAGGCGTCCAGTAATCGGTCGCATGAAGTTTGAGGCGAAGGCGTCCCGGTTCAGATGTGCACGGACAGGCACAGCGGCACCCGAGCAACCCGCCGCCTGATGATCTGCGGTTGGCATTTCGTGGGTCTTTGTGCCGTTTCCTTAGCCACATAATGCTTCTCGTGACCTCGATGGCCTTCGCATCAGCGCCGATTGGCATGTAAGGAACGACTGAGGCGCCACCCGAGCTAGGGAGATCGGACCGGCGCCCCAGTCGCCCGGCACATACTAACTTAAATAGTAGATAGCGAAAAGTACTATCTGAAATAGTAGACACTAACAGTCGCAAGACTGCTATGCCTGCAGACACGGAGGCGGCGGTACTCATGTCACCCTGCACGGCGGTGTATCCGGCCTCAGCTACAGCCGCCACTACGGCCGCATCGGCGACGGGCTCCTCACTGGTGACAACCAGCTCGCCTGTGGCAGCGCTCACCTCGACATGCCTGACACCGGCGAGGGAACTGACTTCCTCGCGGAAGACCGACATCTCGCAGTGTCGGCAAGTCATCCCGGAGACGCGGTATTCCGCTTTGGCCATTGGTGTAGTCCTCCTTCTCATGGGGACGATCGGCCGGCTCATTCCGATTAGGAAACAGAGGAGGTCCTCGCTTCGCCGGACGGTAAACTCCTGCTCAGGTACTCGCTGTCCGAGGCGAATACCACCCGGCTAGACAACACGCATGCTAACCGGTGATCCGACTTGGCCGAGTCGGAAACGGTGTTGGTCCGCGTGAGGTGAGCCCTTCGTAGTGGTCCAGTTGTTGTGCGACTCTGTTGCCCGGTGTTCGGGCGAGGAAGAATCAA
>JAIEPH010000060.1 GCA_019749805.1 Mycobacteriaceae bacterium
CCCGCCCTTCTCGGCGGAGCCACACGGGTGGGGAATTTCGAAGAGCGTCAGTGGGGAATTTCAGTGAGCGCGGTCACTGTCGAACGTTGCCACGGGATTTGCGATTTGTCTGCTACCGGTGACCTGATCCGTGTCACGGGTTGAAACCCAGCCGCTGGGCTACCTACTGCACCGCTTAGCTTCGGCGCTGCGTAACGAGGTGACGGTCACAGTGCTCGCGCCACTGGGTTTGTCCTTTCCTCAGTACCTATGCATGCGGTTGTTGTCGCAATCGCCCAGCATGTCCAATGCGCAGTTGGCGCGCGGTATGAATGTGTCCCCACAGGCGATGAATAGGGTGGTGTGGGGGTTGCAGAAGCGCAGCTTAGTGGCGCGGGCCGCCGTAGTGCCGTCAGGGCGATCACAGCCCATCGAGTTGTCGTTTAAGGGCGCCGACCTGCTCAAGCGGACCGATTCCGGTGTGCGCGCGGCCGAAAGCCGTGTTCTTGCCGAGTTCGGCGAACAGGACCGGCGCGACCTGCTGAAGCTACTCGCCACGCTCGGCCAGGGGTAAACATCCTGAACTGTCTGCCGGCCTGTCCGAGGGTTCACCGTGGTGCCGGGCGGCCAACTGCAAAGAGCGACACAATCGTCGACCACTGACGGGCGTTTGCCATGGTGCCCTGTGGGTTACAGCGAGCGGCCGATGCCGCGCGCGGCGACTTGCAGGGCACCGAGCAGTCTCTGGCGATCGCGTTTGAGGTTCGGCACGACCACCCCGATCGCCGCGGCGACAGTGTCGTCGGTCGCCCGCACGACGGGTACGGCCAGCGAACACGCGCCGAGCGACATCTCCTCGTTCGTGGTCGCCATTCCGTCTCGGCGGACTCGTTCGATCTGGGCGGCGAGAACCGGTCGAGCGACGATCGTGTAGGGCGTGACACGGATCAGGTTGGCAAACACGTGTTCCTGAATCTCTTTGGGTGCGTGGGCAAGCAGGATCTTGCCGACTCCGGTGCAGTGCATGGGCAGTTTGCTTCCGACGCTGCTGACGATGGGGACCGAGGTGCTGCCCATCATCCGTTCGAGATAGAGCACCTCGGTGCCCTCGCGGATCGCAAGGTGCACCGTGGCCGTCGTCGCCGCATAGATGTCATGCAGATAAGGCTCCGCTACCTGGCGCAATCTGCTTTCGACGGGTGCGAGCAGCCCCGCATCCCAAAGCAACCTGCCCACCTCGAAACGTCCGTCTCTGCGTCGCTGCAGCGCGTGTCCGGCAACCAGTTCGCCGGCCAGTCGATGCGTGGTGGGAACCGGCAGACCGGCGCGCTGGGCAAGCTCGGACAGGGCCAGGCTGCGATGGCGCTCGTCGAACGCGCCCACGATGGCCAGCAAACGGCTTGTGACAGTGGCACCCGGGGTCGACGTGTTTCCTGCCATTCTTCAGATCCTTCCGCTGAGCGAAATTCTAGTCTTCACTGCACATCGGAGGAGCCGATACCGTGCACCGCATGACAGCAACGCCCACCACCATTTCGGACAGTGCGTCGGCAAGCCAGGCTGAGGTCAGCGGCGAGATCGGCGCGATCGAGTCGGCCTACCTGCGTTCGGGAGTGGAAGAGACCCAACCGCGGCTCGACTACGCGCCGTACCGGAGCAGCCTGTTGCGGCACCCGACCAAGAATCTCCACCACGCCGATCCGGAAGGCGTCGAGTTGTGGACGCCATGCTTCGGCGAGCGCGACGTCCATCCGCTCGAGTCCGACCTGACGATCCAGCACACGGGCGCACCGATCGGTGAGCGAATGGTCGTGACCGGACGGATCGTCGACGGTGACGGTCGGGCGGTGCGTCGGCAGCTGGTGGAGATCTGGCAGGCCAACGCGGGCGGTCGCTATATCCACAAGCGCGACCAGCATCCGTCGCCGATCGACCCGAACTTCACCGGCGTCGGGCGCTGCCTCACCGACGACGACGGCTACTACCGGTTCACCACCATCAAACCGGGGCCCTACCCGTGGAAGAACCACCGCAACGCGTGGCGTCCCGCGCACATCCATTTTTCTCTGTTCGGAACCGAATTCACGCAACGCATGGTCACTCAGATGTACTTCCCCGGCGATCCGCTGTTCGCGCTCGACCCGATCTACCAGTCGATCACCGATCAGAAGGCGCGAGACCGGCTGGTCGCCAGCTACGACCACGACGTGACGACCCACGAATGGGCGACCGGTTACCGCTGGGACATTGTGCTGACCGGTGCCAACCGAACCCGTGTCGAGGAAGGAGCCGACCACTGATGTCCACGCTGCTGACCGCCACCCCAGGGCAGACCGTCGGGCCGTTCTTCGGGTACGCGCTACCGTTCGACCGCGGCAGTGATCTCGTACCGCCTGGTTCACCCGGCGCGATTCAGTTCCACGGCGCTGTCACGGACGGGGCGGGCAACCCGGTTCCCGATGCACTACTGGAGATCTGGCAGGCCGACGCCGATGGCGTGATTCCCACCGCCAGCGGCTCGCTGCGTCGCGACGGCTGGACATTCACCGGATGGGGCCGCGCCGGCACCGACGACGCCGGTCACTACAGCTTCTCGACGGTGTCGCCCGGCCTCACGAGTTCCGGCGTCGCACCGTTCTTCCTCATCACCGTCTTCGCCCGCGGACTGCTCAACCGGCTGTTCACCCGGGCCTACGTCCCAGGTGACCAACTGGCAGACGACCCACTGCTGAATTCGCTTCCCGCGCAGCGCCGCCAGACGCTGATCGCGGTCCGCGAGGCGGCCGGCCTGCGGTTCGACATCAGGCTCCAAGCCGGCGACGACGAGACAGTTTTCCTCAGCTACCCGGGACATCGGCCATGACCGACCTGTTCTGGCCGGGGGATCACCGTGCCGACGACCTGATGAGCGATCGTGCCTTCCTCGCGGCGATGGTCGCGGTCGAACAAGCGTGGCTGGACGCGCTCATCGGTGCCGGGATTGCGCCTGAGGAGGCGCGGAGCGATCTCGGTGAGTGCTTGGCCGACGGCGACCTCGAGGCGATCGCCCGCGGCGCCGATGCCGATGGCAATCCGGTCAGCGGACTGGTTGCCCTACTGCGCGTCCGTACCGGACAGCAAACCGCACAGTGGCTCCATCGCGGCTTGACGAGTCAGGATGTCGTCGACACCGCACTGATGGTGTGTGTCCGAGACGCTGTCGACCGCGTCCGCAAGGAAGTCGCGGATCAGGTGCGTGCGCTGTCGAGACTCGCTGAAACCCACTCAGCCACAACGATGCTCGCGCGGACGCTCACACAGGCCGCGTTGCCGAGCACCGTGGGCGTGAAAATGGCGCGGTGGTTGTCGGCGGTGCTGGACGCCGCTGAACCGCTGGCCGAATTGCGAGTGCCCGTCCAAGCCGGGGGTGCGGCGGGCACCCTGGCCGCGGCCGTCGAGCTGAGCGGGTCGGTGGAAGGTGCGATCAGCCTGAGTGACTCGTTGGCGGTCGCCCTCGGACTTACTCCCGCGCCACCGTGGCACACCACGCGATCCGCGATGACGAAAATCGGCGATGCCCTGGTTTCCTGTTGCGACGCATGGGGATACATCGCCGCCGATGTCGCCACCGGCAGCCGCCCCGAGATCGGCGAGTTCGCCGAGTCCGGCGGCGGTGGTTCATCGACCATGCCGCACAAGAGCAATCCTGTGCGCGCAGTGCTGATCCGCCGCACCGCGATCACCGCGGCACCGCTGGCCGCCACACTTCATACCGCATCGGCGCTGTCGGTCGACGAACGTTCCGACGGTGCATGGCATGCCGAGTGGGCGACCCTGCGGACGCTGGCACGGCGCACAGTCGTCGCCGCCGCGCACGCGACCGAGCTACTGGCCGGGTTGCAGATCAATGTAGAGCGCGCCCGCGCCAACCTGACCGCCGCCGACGGCGTGCTGTCCGAGCAGAAGACGATGACGGAACTGACCGGACGTGCTGCGACTTCTGAATACCTCGGGGCTGCCAAGCAACTCGTCGACGCCGCATTGCAGCGGGCCGGTCACTACCTGAAGGACGTGCCGTGAGTATTCCGCGCATCGTCGGCACCGAGTTTGGGGGAGCAAACACGGCCCCTCTGCTTCTCCTCGGACCGTCGCTGGGCACCAGTGCCGCCACATTGTGGACTGCGGCCGCTGCGCATCTGAGCCAGCACTGGCGTGTGGTCGGTTGGGATCTGCCGGGCCACGGCCGCGGCGACACCGCGGACGCGTTCACCATCGCCGAACTGGCGGCGGGAGTGCTGGCGCTGGCTGACGAGTTCACAGGCGAAACATTCCATTACGCAGGCGATTCGGTCGGAGGCTGTGTCGGGCTGCAACTACTGCTGGACGTTCCGCATCGGATTGCGTCTGCCACCCTGCTGTGCACCGGCGCGGCGATCGGGACGCCCGACGCCTGGCGGGAACGCGCCGCAACGGTGCGTTCGGGTGGAACCGAGACCATGGTGGCCGCCGCCGCGCAGCGCTGGTTTCCCGAAGGTTTTGCCGAGCGCGAGCCGGTCGTCAGCTCAGCACTTCTCGAAACCCTGCGGACCACCGACGCGGACTCGTATGCCCAGGTGTGTGAGGCGCTGGCCGAATTCGACGTCGTCGACCGGCTGCACGAGATCACCACACCGGTACTCGCGGTCGCAGGAAGCCAGGACATCGCCACGCCGCCGGATCATCTACAGCGCATAGCCACCGGCGTCAAGGACGGGAAGCTGGTCGTGCTCGACGGCGCAGGGCATCTCGCTCCCGCCGAGGTCCCCGCTCGAGTCGCGGCGCTGATTGCCGAACACGCATCGACAGGTTCGCCGACGACCATCGACGAGGTGTATGCCGGCGGCCTCGCGGTTCGCCGTGAAGTCCTCGGCGACGCCCACGTCGACCGGGCCATCGCGGCAACCACCGATTTCACCGCTGACTTTCAGCGGTTCATCACTGAATATGCCTGGGGCGCAATCTGGACGCGCCCGGGACTGGACCGCCGCAGCCGGTCGCTGATCACGCTCACCGCCCTGGTGGCGCGCGGGCACCACGAAGAGCTCAAGATGCACCTGCTCGCCGCCCGTCGCAACGGGCTGTCCAACGACGAGATCAAGGAGCTCTTGATGCAGACCGCGATCTACTGCGGAGTCCCGGATGCCAACACGGCATTCCGGATTGCCGCTGACGTCCTACCCGACTTCGACGACATGGGGGAGAGGCCATGAGCCGCACCGAAATCTGCGACACCGCACGACAGGCTGTCGCGGGAATCGAGGACGGATCAACAGTTCTCGTTGGCGGATTCGGGATGGCGGGCATGCCGACCGTGCTCATCGACGCGCTGATAGAGCAAGGCTCCACCGATCTCACCATCGTCAGCAACAACGCGGGCAACGGTGACACCGGCCTGGCCGCGTTGCTCGCAGCCGGTCGCGTGGCCAAGGTCATCTGTTCGTTTCCGCGGCAAGCCGATTCGTACGTATTCGACGAGCTGTACCGCGCGGGCAAGATCGTGCTCGAGGTGGTGCCGCAGGGAAATCTGGCCGAACGGATCAGGGCGGCGGGAGCGGGCATCGGCGCGTTCTTCTGTCCGACCGGAGTCGGCACCCCCCTCGCGGAGGGTAAGGAAACGCGAACAATCGACGGTCGGACCTACGTGCTGGAGTATCCGATCCGGGGCGATGTCGCGCTCATCGGCGCCCATATCGGCGACCGGGCGGGGAACCTGCTGTACCGCAAGACCGCCCGCAACTTCGGACCGGTGATGGCCACCGCGGCGGCACTCACCATCGCCGAAGTGTCGCGCTTGGTCGACGCGGGCGGCATAGATCCCGAAATCGTGGTCACGCCAGGAATCTTCGTTGACCGGATTCTCGATCTGTCGGCTGACCAACACACGACGGAGGTGGCGTCGTGACGCTACATGTCCCCACTCGCCGCACTGTCGAAAACCTCGACCGCGATCCACTGGACCGTCGAGAACTGGCAGCCATCATCGCTCGCGACATCCCGCCCGGTTCATACGTCAATCTGGGAATCGGCCAACCGACGACCGTCGCGGACTACCTGTCTCCGGAAGCAGATGTGGTGCTGCACACCGAGAACGGCATGCTCGGCATGGGTGGCGAAGCGGTGGGCGACGAGATCGACGCGGACCTGACGAATGCGGGGAAGGTGCCCGTCACCGAGACGCCCGGTGCATCGTACTTTCACCATGCGGACTCGTTCGCGATGATGCGCGGCGGTCATCTCGACGTCTGCGTCCTCGGTGCATTCCAGGTCAGTCAGCGTGGCGATCTGGCCAACTGGCACACCGGCGCCGCTGACGCGATTCCCGCGGTGGGCGGAGCGATGGATCTCGCCATCGGTGCGAAAAGCGTCTTCGTGATGATGAACCTGTTCGCCAAGGACGGCACCGCCAAGCTGGTGCCGGAGTGCACGTATCCGCTCACCGGCGTCAGATGCGTCAGCCGCGTCTACACCGATCACGCGATCTTTGCGATCGACTCTGCCGATGTCCGTGGGGTGCGCGTGTTGGAGACGTTCGGGCTGTCACTTCGTGAGCTCGGCGACAGAATGTCGGTGCCGCTGCACTAGCGAGACGGCAGACGCACTCGCCGGCCCCGGATCGCGAGCCGCTCGTCGGTGCTGGCCACCGAGTAGCAGATCGCGGTCGCGACGACCGTCGGCAGCACATATGTGAGGGTCACGACGAAGACGACGAAGCCGATGTTGGGCTCCGTCAACCAACTCTGCGGGAATCGGGCGAGGCTGACAGCCAACCAGGACGCAATGATCGCCAGGCCAAGCGTCGTCACGGTGGCGACCTTTATCGAACGCAGCGCAAGTCGCGTCGGCGCGGACGTATCGTCCAACGACTTGCGCAGCGTCTTGGTTCGGACATACACCAGCGCGAAATTGACAAGGATCACGATCGCAGCGCTGACGATGATCAGGCCGGTCGCCCAGAGGTCGGGGCTACGACCGAACATGAAACGCAGATAGTCGATGGTGGTCTCGGACAGGATCAGCGTCGTCGTCATCGTCGCCGCGAAGGTCAGCCAGCCACCGAGGTCGGCGAGAAAGCTGTAGGCGCCGGCATCTTCGGCGTCCTGCTCCGCGATCTTCTTGACTGCATGACTGGCCAGCATCCAGCCCAACCCGCCGAACAGGGCCGTGGCACCCGCGGCGAGCATCCCCGTCGACACCGCACCCTGTGTCCACGCGATCGCGCAGACTCCCGCCCGACTGCAGTAGGTGTTTCCCTACCGGTCAAACATGCGCGTCATCTCGTTTCGCCGCTCAGTCAGCTGGGTCTCGATGTACACGGCGTTGGCAAGAGCCAGGATCAGAACAATCACCGACACGATGCGTACCCACATCGCGCCGCGCAATATGAACGCGGCGGCCGTGCCGGCGGCGACGACAGCCACCCCTGTCCACACCAAAGTGGACCCGGTCATGAGGCTGGCGGACTGCATCGACATCACCAGGCCGACAGCAATCAAGAGGCAGACACCGACCGCAACAGCAGCATTCCTGCCGCCTCTGGCGCTGTCAGGTGGTGCTATCGGTCCCCAGTTGGTCCCGTCGAAGTAGCGTTGTCCGCCTGAGCCGTCAGGATTCGGATACCACCCAGGAGCCCCCATTCAGAGAATCGTAGCGGGCTGTCAGCGAGTGGGAGTTAGGAAATAGTTGTGACGGGGTTGTCACAACTCACGCGCTTAGCGGGGGGTCACGCTGTACGCCGAGTGACAGTTTGCAGGTCGGGCTCCACACAGCAGTCACACCGGAACACGCTGAAACAGCTTCTGTCGGACTGTAAATCCGTCGGTTGACGCCTACACATGTGCGGGGTTGCATTGCGTGATGGGGTGCTGGTGGGGTGTCGAGGCTCAACGCAGGCGACAGCGTTGCGCACCTCGAACGGGGCGCTCCCCCCAGCGACGAAGAGCCATCAGCCGCGCTGCCGACGCCTTAAGTATGAATCGGCGACGTCTGTGCCATTCCGCCAGCACCGTTACGTCGCGTAACACGTAGACGCATAAAGCCTGCATCTAGACAATCGCCGTAACACAAGCTACTCACAATCAGTGCTGTTCAGGCCATTATGAGCCGATAAGTCCAGGGGTTCGAATCCCCTTAGCTCCACAATTTTTGAGCAGTTACCAGCGATCAACGCGTTTGCTGCCTGCTATGCCCGTTACATCAAGCTTGCGCCGCAGCGACGCGGGTACCCGTTCGAGCACGATGGCAGCAGAAATATCCGACAGAAGTACGGACGACATCGACCCTTGTGTGCGTGTTTACGGGGCGCGGTGAGGTGAGCCCTTCGTAGTGGTCCAGTTGTTGTGCGACTCTGTTGCCCGGTGTTCGGGCGAGGAAGAATCAACA
>JAIEPH010000107.1 GCA_019749805.1 Mycobacteriaceae bacterium
CCCGCCCTTCTCGGCGGAGCCACACGGGTGGGGAATTTCGAAGAGCGTCAGTGGGGAATTTCAGTGAGCGCGGTCAACTTGCCAACCCATCAGAGCAGATAGCTGCGCCGTACGCGATCAGGCAGTGGACTGTCGGGCATACACGCGAGCCGGGCACATCCAAATGCACAAGCCGTCCGCCGCTCTGAGCACCACCGTTCGAGCCGCTCAACGCGGGGAGTCACATAAGATGGGGTCAAACGGAACGCCGACTAGGATCAGCAGTCGATGAACGCGTGGATCGAGTCACTACTCGACGTCGAAGATATGCGCCGGCGCTGCGCTGCTCATGACCAGTGGGCGTCGAAGCACCCAGAGGCGGTGGCGCTCGCCGAATCGTGGGCTGACCAGAACCTCGAGGAACTGACGCGTGCATAACCCCTGAGCGTCGCGACGAACCGACGCGCGTCTCCTCGCCGGAGCGCGAAGTACGTTACATGGGTTTGTTTAGTCAATGGGACTTAAGACGCGCCAACAGCTTTGTGTCACAACGCTTTCAAATGTTGCGCGGGGTGTGCGCGAGGTGACTCAATCGCTCACGATGGACAAGCGCGCAGGTTCGGTACCGGGCCGCGGTGGGAGTTGACTCCACTGCTGCCGATCCACAACCACCGGAAGTTCGACAATGCTGACGCGCTGACGGAACAGAGCAAGCGTTTCACCCAGGCCAGTCGCCGCTGGCGCTATTATCCCGTGGTACTCGAGCTGATGAGCTGTCGCGGCGACGCGCTGGCAGGCTCTGTAATCTCCTACCGACGAAGCGATGTCATCGTCGTCCAAACCAGTTTCCCCACGCGCATCAGCCGAGCGCAGGTCGAGGACGTTCTCGACCTCCACTCGCACTCGATATAAGACACGCGGCTTCACTAAATGTGCCGGCACACCGGCGTCATCCACGAGGTGCCGATACGCCTCTTCGACACAGCTGTCGAGCGGCCTGCCCAAATATATGACTGGAAACGACTCGCCCCAGCGACCAGCGTATCCACCCGCGAACGCATCACGATCAGGTGCGGCGTGGCGCAGGAATTCGCCGGCAACGTCGACGCCACCAACTCCGGCGACCCGCTCCGTCAGCGTTCTGGGCCGGTTCATCGTTTAGGACCACCGGCCAGTCGGTCGATGGCGTCTAGTACCTCAGTGAACCGACCGTCCCTCAACAGCTCTAGCGGGGATCGGCCGCCGAGGCTTCGTTGGCGGGAGTGTAGCCAGATCTCGATCCCTTCGTCTTCATAGACATCTGCTAGTCCTTCGATCACGTACTTGAGCTCAAGGAGGCGCTCCCTCGATTCGCCCTCCGGCCTACTCTTGCCGGCCGCCCAATTCTGAACCGCCCGCTCGCTGACACCGGTGACCCCGCCGATCTCACTAACTGTCAGCCCTCGACGCGCGTCAGCCACAACCCTGGTGTAGACGAGGGACTGCGCCTTGCCAGCGGCCATGTTCATACTTCTCCTCAGAATTCATGCTAGAGTTCACTCTGCACTTCGCACTATAGTACGTATGAAGATTCCGATCAACAGGAAAAAACACTGGATAGGAGGGCAGCGGTGAACCTCTTCGTGCGCGCCGGCCGATCCGACAACCTCGTTGTCGACGAACTTCTGGCGCCGGCCACTGCGGGCGTGCCTTTTGGTGGGCGCAGCGTGCCGATGCGCGGTCTCGTCATCGACGCACCGACCGCCGTCGCACAGCCAGCGCTGCGCCAGGCCGCCGAGGGCGCTGGCTTGCCGATCATCGTCGACCCTCTAACGCATCTGTTTCAGGACGAGCAGGTCCCTAATAAGGGCTGGGCTGCGCTCGATTACGCCGACGCTCAGGCATTTTCAGCTGACCATTTCTTTGAGGAGACAGCACTGGGCACGCTGGTGCAGAAATCGCTTGCCTTTCAGCTTGAGCATGGCGCGTCGATTCTGGTGCCCCCGTACTTCTACGCGAAATCTCCAACAGATCCCTGGTTTCGGGTTCAGCTCGCCGCCAACAGGAAAGCCGCGGAATACCTTACAGGTGAACGAATCAACCTCCCAGTCGCACCGATCTTTGTCGGTAGCTTGAAAAGCTTTGGGGCTCAAAGGTATTGGAATACTGGCGTCGATGAATTCCTACGCAGCCTGGCCGATCTCAACGTCCGGTATGTGCCGGTAGCCCTGTCTTCTAGCCGTGCCCTAAATGGTGATACCGAGGACAGGCTCGGCGCGTATTTGGCCACCGTACGACATGTAGGCGCCGCAGCTCCGGTCATAGCTTGGCGTCAGGGGCAATATGGTCTTGCGGCGGTCGCCGCCGGTGCAGTGGGGTACCAGACGGGACCCGGTATTGATGAGCGGTGCGACTTTGCACAGCTTTCCCGTGCGCGGCGACCGAAGCCGCCACCCAAGGAGAAGAAAGAACTGAAGATGCCCCGGCACATCTACCTGAGCCGCTTTGGTCGCAGCGTATCTGGCCGCGTTGCCCAAGCCCTGATAGATAACGGCCATCTCCGGGGAACTCTCACATGCACGGAGCCCACCTGCTGTCCGAACGGGGCGTCCAGCATGACGACCGACTGGCGCCAACATGCCGTCCGATCACGCGCACGCGAGCTTGATGAGCTCAATCGCATGCCCGATGCAAGCTGGCGGCTCAATCACGTCGCACGCCTTGCTGAGCGGGCAGCCGACGTCGCCCGCTCAGCTAACGAGCTCCTAGCCAAGTCGGACATCAAGGAGAGAGTCCCCGAGTCGAGTTTTCGGGCGCTAACTACAGTGGCTGATGCAATTCGCGTTCAGAGCGACCGTCGCGCCGGATAAGAACTCGAGCTAGATCACTCGAAGGAAAGGCCAGCTCACTGGCCATCAGCATCTTGCAAAGCCAGCAGGCGTGCGCGAAGCCCCCGGTTGCGATCCGTGTGCGCGTCGCCTCCCATACCTGCGGTGAGGCATCGAGCAGATCGCGATCAACTCGCCAGCCTAACGCCGGATCGGATCCCAACAGCGAGCACCTTCAAGGGCCCGCTCGCCATAAGACCAACCAAGTCAAAGCGAGCCGGCGGATGGGCCTCCAGCGATCCGACACCTGCAACCGCTGTCGCGTACCTGGAGAAACGACGACAGGGAAACCCGTCGCAACACTGCGGTCCCATGCGAAGGTACTGGTATGACAACATTCGTCATCGATGCAGCGGCGGCCATCGACCTCGCCCCGGGCGGAGCGACCATTCCACCACAACACAGCCTGGCGGCTCCCACACTGCTGCGTCGTCAGGCGCTCGCCCTCGTCCACGAACGGTGCACCGCGGCGAGATCGACGAACCGAGCGGTCGGAACGTTCTCGACGACCGTGGGCCGCGGATCCGGCTCCTCGGCGACCGAGCACTGCAGGACCACGCATGGCGGACAGCCGCCCAACTGAACTGGCCGGATACCTACCGGGCCGAGTACATCGCACTGACCCAGCTGCAGGCGGACGCGCTGGCCGCCGCGGACACGAAACTCGCCGCCGCGGCACGCGCATTCGTCGAAACCGTGTCCCCGGGTCGACATCCTGCGGCCGTACAGTGACGGAACACCCTCGTGCCACTCAATCCCTGGACGATCCGGGCTGCCTCTACGGGTTGATGTCAGATAATCCAATGAAAAGCGGGGCGGGCTCTGTTCATATCGCCCACGCCGAGCACGACGGCAACGCGGAGCAACCATATGACTGACTTCGAGAGCTGGTGTCAGCCAGCGGCATTCGTGAAAGTCAAGAAGCACACCGCCGGTATGCTGCTGTCAAACGACGACTCAGTGGGCGTCGATGCTGTCGCGGCCACCTTGGCGGAGAAGTACGCGGAAACCGAGACTCTTGCGCTCATCGCCGAGAAGCTGGGCAAGCAGGAGGTCGCAAAGTTTCTTCGGCATAGGTTTCCCACCAAGGCGAATGCGCGGTCGGGCGATATGGGCGAGATCCTCGCAACGGCGTTTGTTCATGAAGACCATGACTACGTTGTCGGCCCGAGCCGACTCATCCACCGCGACCATCAAGAGTGGGCAATGCGCGGAGACGACGTTCTCGGGGCTTTCGTCGACGCTCAGTCTCGCGTACACCTGGTGAAGGTCGAAGCGAAAAGCGGAGTTTCGATCACCGATAAGGTCGTGAAGGATGCTCGCGAAGGGCTACAGCGAACCGACGGTCTACCTTCGCCGCACTCACTCACTCACTTCGCGGAACGGCTTCTCGGTACCCCGGACGACGCGCTGGGTGAGGCGGTGTTGAGACTGCAGCTGGTCGAGGGAGTACGACCCGGTGCAATGACTCACGTGATGTTCTTGTTCACGGCGAGTGACCCGAGCCAGCTCGTCCAGAATGACCTCACCGCCTACACCGGCATGATCAAGCAGCTAGCGATGACGCTGAGAGTCAACGCCCACCAAGACTTCATCCGCACCGCCTACGAGAAGGCGCTGGCCGATGACACGTGATGCCAGCGCCCTCGCGGCGAGCGTGCAAGAGGCGACCGCCCCTGAATTCCGTCGGCGGCTTCTAGCCAGAGGGCAGGCGCAGTCCATGATCCGGCGCGACGGGATACTGCCCGAAGACGCGCCCCAGTTCGGCGCCAATCTCGATGACGACCTGCTCAGTTACGGTTACGCGCTGATCGCGACGAGTCTTCAACTCCTGGATGCGGGCGACCCAGAGAACAGCGACGGCGTTCCGACAGCGCAGGAGCGGCAACAACAGGCGCAGACTGGTTTCATCGAAGCGTCCTATGCACTGGAGGCTGCAACCCGCAACGCAGAACCCGACGAAGGAATGGCCTTCCACCGCCTGATCGCCGGGGCTGCAAGCCATTTGGCCGGTTATGCGGCACGCGCCTTTTCCCTGATGCAAACAAGCATCGACTCCGGACGACTAACGCCGATGGAACACACACTCGCCGATCTCGTCCTTCGCAACCTCACGCAGATCGAGACGCGCGCGATTGCCCTACGGTCGTCTGCCGCACTCACAGACGGGGCACTCCTCGACGCCCTACAGACGCAAAGCTTCGACGATCCCACTGACGACGACGACGACGAGAAGCCGGAAACGACATCTACTTCCGAGGCAACGACGAGTAGCGATGCGAGTGGTGTGGGACCCATCGCACTGCTGCTCAGCGAGCATTACCTTTCAGCTGTCTCCAGCGCACTGTTCGCCCTCGCGTACAACCAGACAAACATGCTGCAGGCAGCACTGGCGGATCTCGCGACCGGTGAACAAGCATCGCAAGAGATTAGTGTTCCGGGGCCCTGGTGGGTGTACCGGCTTACACGGCGCCTGCTCGGTGACCTCGGGCAGACCAGTATCAGGGCCAATATCCCTGTCCCGCGCCCACCAGCGGCGACCGCATCGGACGAGACGCCCGGAACCGGCGAAATCGACTGGGACCATCTCCGCAGAACATTTGTATCAGCGTTGTTCGCACGGGGGCAGTCCGAAATCGACTTGTGGCCATCGCAATTGCACGTGGTGCAACGCATCTTCGAAGACACCAAGGATCTCGTCGTTGCCCTGCCCACCAGCGCCGGCAAGACACGCATCGCTGAGTTGTGCATCCTCGCTTGCCTGGCCCAAGGGCGTCGAGTCGTGTATGTCACGCCGTTGCGTGCCCTGTCCGCTCAGACTGAACGAGTTCTAGAGCGGACGTTTACCCCGTTGGGCGCCGAAGTCTCGACTCTGTACGGGAGCATGGGCGTCAGCGACGTCGACGAAGACGCGCTGCGATCAAGCCAGATCGTCGTGGCGACGCCCGAGAAGCTCGATTTCGCGTTGCGCTCGGACCGGACCGTCCTCGACGACGTCGGACTGGTCGTCCTCGACGAGGGACATATGATCGGGCCATCAGACCGCGAAGTCCGGTACGAGGCTCAGGTCCAGCGCCTGATCAGGCGCGCCGACGCCGACACGCGGCGCATCGTCTGCCTTTCCGCGGTTTTCCCTTCCGGCCCAGATCTCGACGACTTTGTCGCATGGGTGACAGACGACGAGCCCGACGGACTCCACCGCGAAAACTGGAGACCCACTCGCCAGCGCTTCGGGCTCGTCGAATGGCTAACCGACCACGCCCGCCTTGCGATGACCTTCGAACAAGAACAGTCCTTCATTCCCCGTTACATCGAAACGAAGACACCGAGTGGCGGCAAACGTAGAAATCCGTTCCCGCACGACAACCGTGAACTCGTCATCGCGACCGCGTGGCGGCTGGTGGAAGAAGGGCAGACGGTCCTCATTTTCTGCCCGCAGAGAAACTCGGTTGAGGCATACGCACGTGAGATCCTTAAACTCCGTGGCCAGCGGTTCATTGACTCAGTCCTTCCGTCGGAGGTCGATCTTGACGAGGCGCTCGCAATCGGCGCCGAGTGGTTCGGTGCCGACCATCCGATCCTGGGATGTCTCAGGGTCGGTGTCGCCATCCACCATGGGGCACTGCCCGGGCCGTTCCGCCGCGAGGTCGAACGACTTCTGCACCGCGGAGTGATCAAGGTGACCGTCGCCTCTCCCACCCTGGCCCAGGGACTGAACCTGTCCGCATCGGTCGTGCTCTTTCACGGCATCCGCCGAGGGCGAGCTCTGCTCACGGGGTCCGAATTCGCCAACGTCATAGGGCGGGCTGGTCGAGCGTTCGTCGACACCGAAGGCTTGGTGCTCTACCCCCGCTACGAGCCGACCCCACGCCATCGACGCGAATGGTTCGACCTGACTGTCGGAGACGCCGGCAAGACGTTGCGTTCAGGGCTGATCACCGTGGCGGAAAACCTAGTCCGGCGGATGCACGCAGCGGCAGGCTCTCCTCAGCTGCAAACCTTCATCGACTACCTCACCGGAGGGGTCGACTGGGCCTTCCCTGTCATCCTTGGTGAGGACACCGAGGTGCGCGACACTGCCGAGCAGACGTGGTCCTCAAGCCTGGCCCTGCTTGACACCGCGCTGCTTAGCATCGGTGGCGAAGACGAGTCTGATCCAGATGAAGTGACGCAACTCATCGCTGATGCGCTGCGGGATTCCCTGTGGGAGCGTCAGCTCAATCGACTCGAGAATCAGCAGGCGGCCAACGCATTACGCGAACTCGTGAGCAGCCGCGCCCGATTTGTGTGGAGCAACTCAACGGCGGCTCAGCGCCGCGGCTGGTACCTCGCGGGGCTGGGTGCGGCGTCTGGGTACGAGCTTGGACTAGCCGCAGCTCGAGTCGTTGAACTGATCTTTCACGCTGAGAACGCGATCGAAAAGAACGACACCGACGCTGCGGTAGGCAGCCTTCTCGAGATCGCTACGATCCTCTTTGCCGTGAGCGAGTTCAAGCCCGAGACGTCGCTCATATGGCAGCCGGTCCTTGTTCACTGGCTGAGCGGAGCGCCTCTGGGTCTTCTCGGTGAGGATCCTGTCGAAGTTGCGCAGTTCATCGAAGCAGACGTCGTGTACCGACTTGTTTGGGGTATGGAGGCCGCCCGCGTTTACGAGACTGCTCACGAAAATATAGTCGCCACAGTGCTTACCGGTACCGCTCTGACGGCCATCGAGACTGGAACGCTCAACCGGTCGGCATCGGTGCTCATCCGGTCCGGGTTCGACCACCGCGCCGCGGCGATCGCTGCGGTAACCGACTCCGAGGCGACCTTCAGCTCATCGTCCGAGATGCGCGACTGGATCCGAGAGTTAGACCCAGACCTCACCGAATCACCGGACTGGCCAACCGTTGAGTCGCACGCCGCGTGGAAGCAGTTTGTGAACCGCGCCGACCGCCTGCGCTCGAATAGTTGGGCACTCCATGTCGAGAGCGTTGAGGAAGTTGCTTGGCGCAGTACTATCCCAGAGGCGGGTGCGTGGTTGCGCGTAACAGACGCTGGTCCGGGCAGGATCGCTCTGTGGTCCACAGGATTTGACGCTCTAGGCGAAGCGATGGTCGACATCAATCCACATCGGCAGGGCGTTCTGCACGCCCGTCGGCTATCGGGTTCTTCAGGAATTAAATTGCACTACCGAGGTCCGCGAGATCTCCTCGCCCCGACCCATCGCAGTAGCTGACGACAAAAATCTAGAAGCACAGCAGAGCGCTCTGTCCAGAACGGTAAAGACTATCCGCCGAGGTAGGGGTCAGTCCTGACTGGTTTATCCTGCCTTCCAGGCCACTTCGCAGTATCAATACTTTAGAACACACTCGCGCAAGCTGCGCAGCAATATATCGGTAGGTCTCACAGACGATTCGAGCGGCTCGCGTCCCAATCCAGTTGCCCCCCAGCGCATCCTGAGCGCATGGATAATCTCTATTATCCATGAAAAAAGTCGCCGTTTTCATCTGATGAATCAGCTGGGTGCTACCGCCCGCCGGTGCGACCGTCGCTCGTGTTCACCGAAT
>JAIEPH010000087.1 GCA_019749805.1 Mycobacteriaceae bacterium
AGCACCGGCGCCAAGGGTTCACCGGTCAACGCGCGCCGCGGCCCCAGCACCTGAGCTTCAGCCAGGCGGCGGTTCGCCTCGGTCGCCGAGATCCGCCACCGGATCCGCAGCACGTCCTTCCAGTTCTTGGCACCCAACTCCTTGGGCGTGGTCTCGGCCTGCAACCGGGCCAACGCGCGATGCCACTGGGTGGGCAGCTGGCAGTTCAACGTCTCCAGCCCGTCCAGCACGTCGAGCAGTTCGCGGTGAGTCAGCATCTCCAGGTCACAGGCGGCCAGCGATTCATGCGCGGACCGCAGCGCGGCCATCGCCACCTGAACGGGAGTCGCCAACATGCTTCGAACATACATTCGACCACCGACAAGTCCGGCCGCGATGTTGCAATTGAAACTAAAGTGGCAGAAGAGTTTTCAGCTGTTCGCGAGAGCCCGACTGGCGTAGGCGCGGACATCGGCGTCGCCGGCGAGCGACTCTGTCGCTGTGAGGTTGGCATTGCGAGTAGTGGTCCTGAAACTGACGGGCAACACCAACCCGGCGCCGGCGCCCGCGCTTGATCCGTGCGACCTCATGGGCATGATGTAGCCATGCGCCACGAAGTGACCACCGTCGCCGACCTCCGCGCGATTGTCGGGGAACCTCAGCAGGCGGTCGCCAACAAGGTCAAGGACAGGTTGTCGCCGGTGCAGCGGGACTGGCTGGCGCACTCGCCGCTCGGCTTCGTCGCGACCACCGATGCGCAGGGCCGCGTCGATGTGTCACCGAAAGGCGACCCGCCCGGTTTCGTTCACGTCATCGACGACACGACGATCGCGATCCCCGAACGCCCGGGCAACAAGCGCGTCGATGGCTACCTCAACGTGTTGCAGCGCCCGCAGGTCGGCACGCTGTTCCTCATCCCGGGCCGCGGCGACACACTGCGCATCAACGGGTTTGCCCGGATCCTCTCTGATGCAGACTATTTCGACGCCCTCGTAGTGAAGGGTAACCGGCCCATCCTCGCGTTGGAGATCGACATCGAAGAGGTATTCTTCCACTGCGCCAAGGCTTTTATGCGGTCGGACACTTGGGATCCGTCAAGTTGGAATCCGACGGCCTTGCCGAGCGTCGCCGAACTCGCCAAGGCCGTCCGCACCGACTGGACGCAAGCCCAGCTCGACGAGTACTACAGCGACGACAACTATCGCAAGCAGCTCTACTAGAACTGGTTGACGCCGCCATCGACGGGGATGTCGGCACCAGTGGTGAAGCTGCTCAGATCCGACGCCAGGAACAACACCGCGTTGGCCACCTCGTCGGACGTGCCGTAGCGCGCCATCGGCACACTGCTGATCTGATACTCCTCGAACTTCTCCGCGGAGCCCGGCCCGGGGAACAGCAGCTGGGCGAGGCTCTCGATCCCCGGCGTCGCCGTTGCGCCGGGGCTGACGACGTTGACGCGAATCTTGCGGTCGCGCAACTCACTTGCCCACGTCCGCGCGAGCGAGCGCAGCGCGGCCTTGATCGCAGCGTATACGCCGATGCCGTCGGAGGCCTTCGCGTTGGTGTTCGACGAGTTGAGGATGATCGAGCCGCCGTCGTTCAGCAGCGGCAGCGCCTTCTGAACGGTGAACACAACACCCTTGAAATCGACATCGAGTAGATAGTCGAGGTGCTCCTCGGTGATGTGCCCGATCGGAGCGACATCGATGACCGCGGCGTTGGCGAACACCACGTCGATACGCCGTCCGCTATCGGCCACCACCGAGTAGAGGCGGTCGAGATCCTCCTGCTTGCTCACATCGCCCTGGACCCCGGTGACGTTGTCGCCGAGTTCCTTGACGGCGGCGTCGAGCTCGGCCTGCCTGCGGCCGGTGATGAAGACATAGGCACCCTCGTCGACGAACCGCTTGGCTGTCGCGAAACCGATGCCCGTCGAGCCGCCGGTGATCACCGCTGTCTTGCCCTCGAGTAGTGCCATGGCCGTTGCCTTTCGATAGTTCTGTACCTTTCGGTCAAAAACCATGACGTCTGGACCCGCCGATCTATTCCCCGCGGTTTCAGCGGGTGGGAATCAGGCCGATCATCGACTCGGCCGCCGCCTCGAGCTGGGCCGGTTTCACACCGCCTTCGTGCAGCGCCTCCACGCCGCGCACGAACGCCAGCACGGTGCCCGCCAGTGCCTGCGAGTCGACCTCGGGGTCGATGTCGCCGTCCCGCTGCGCTTCGGCGATGGTGTCAGCGATCGCGCCGCACCACCTCGAGTAGGCCCGCTCCACCTTGTCCTCGACCTCACCGTCCGTGGAACCGAGTTCAGCGGCTGTCCTGGCCAACATGCAGCCACGCATGTCCTTGTCAGTGGCGGCGGCTTTCGCCTGCCCGCGGATGTGGCGGACCAATCGTTCGTAGGCGCTGTCCGCCGGGTCATGCAGCTGTCGGTGGACAAGGTCGAGAGACGCGCCGATGTAGTCGTCGAGCGCACGCATGAACAGCCCGTGCTTGTCGCCGAATGCGCCGTAGAGACTGCCCTTGCCCAATCCGGTGGCCGCCGTCAGGTCGTCGACCGACGTCGCGCCGTAGCCGCGCGTCCAGAATTCGTCGCGCGCGGCCGCGACGACATCCGTTTCGTCAAACTTGCGTGGGCGGGGCACACTTCACACTACGTCGGGTTATGGAACGAATATTCCTGAACACGACGTTCCCGTGTGTAAGCGGCGACCGTTAGGGCGCAACAGCGGCGCGCAACTTGCCCGCGGGTGCGGGCGCGAGAGCCAACGCGATGGCGTCCAGGCCGACAGGGTCGGCGACCACCGTGCACCACGGATACACCTCGAGGGTGCGCTCCAGGAACTTCACAGCACGAGTGAGGTGACGGGGTTCGTAATTGTGGACGCCGGTGATCGTGAGCCATTGCCGCACCATCGTTTCCGGACTGACCTCGATTCGCCTGCCCGGCAGCACCGAGCCGGCAAGCACCAGCACCCCGCCGGTGCTCAGCCGTGCGAACGCCGAATCGATCGCGTCTGAAGAACCAGAGAAGTCGATGGCGGCGTCCACCGACCCGCCGCCGTCGGGGGTACCGCCGAAACGGCTGACCATCTCCAGCCGTTGCGCATCGACGACATCGGTGACCCGAACTCGTGCACCCGCCTCGGCGAGCGCCGCGGCGGCGGTCAGCCCGAGCATGCCCGCACCGATGACGAGGACGCGACGACCGGTGACGCTGCCCGCCGCCTCCAATGTCGCCATCACCGTCGCGGTCGCGCACGCGGCCGGTGCGGCCACCATGTCGGGCATCGACTCGGGAACCTTCGCAATCGACGTACCGGGCGGCAGCACAACGTGTTCCGCGTACGCACCGGACAGTGGCCAGTCGCCGTCGAAACGCTCGTGGCCGACCTTGCGCACCGACGAACACTTGGCGGTGAAGCCGGACCGGCAGCGCGCGCACCTTCCGCACGACACGGTGACCGACCACACCACCCGGTCCCCCACCGTGATCGACCTGGTCCCGCCGGCCACGACGGTGCCCACGGCCTCGTGCCCCAGCACCGAAGGACACGGCGCTCGCCGGCGACGCGTCACAGTGTGCAGATCGCTGCCGCACACCGTGGCCAGCCGCACCCGGACCAGCGTTTCTCCACTGGCGAGTTCGGGCAGGTCGACGTTCTTCACATCGACGCCCCTGCCCGTCCACACGGCCGCGCGGGTCACACGAGTCTGGACCGTATCCATCCGGACAGCCTCTCGATCGCACCGGTGATGTCGAAGTTGACGGTGCGGATCGACTCCACCATCGACGGCATCACCTGCGGAATCACTCCGGAGAACAACACTTTCCACCATCCGCGCCAACACAGCGGACCGCCGCTATCGGCCCGGGGTGGATCTCCGCCGTCGGCACCACGGCCATGTCGAGGACGGCCAGCGCGATTGCGTGTTTCTGGTCTCGCACAGGCACACCCTCTGCCGTGGGGCAGACAACCAGGTACCAGCCGGCGAAACGCGGGATGAACAGTCGTTGGCGAGTTGGTCTAGACCACTGCGTCGGTATGGTCGACCAGATGGCGGCCACAACTCACCGAAAAGAGATCGTGGCGGTCACCGTCGGAGTTGTCCTCGTGGTCGCGGCGTTCGTGGTGCCGCAACTGCATCTCGACGTCGTCACACCGCTGATCAACGCGACTCCCGACCGCTTCAAGGACTTCGCTGGCACCGCGCCGATCTTCGGGTGGTGGAACGCCCACGTCGGCTGGGGCACGGTCCCCGCCGTCGCGATCGGCGCCGCGGCGGTGTGGTGGGGACCGTCGGTGGCGCGGCGGCTGCCGTGGCGGTGGGTGCCGTGGGTCACGTGGGCGACGGCGTGCGCATGGGCGTTTTCGCTCGCCATGATCGACGGCTGGGAACGCGGTTTCGCGGGCCGGCTCACCGCGCGGCACGAGTATCTGCGCCAGGTACCCACCATCACCGATATCCCAGCGGCGGTACGTACCTTCGCGAGCAGAATCCTGGATTACCAACCTGATTCGTGGATCACCCACGTGTCGGGCCATCCACCGGGAGCGCTGCTGTCGTTCGTCTGGCTCGATCGCATCGGGCTGGGCGGCGGCGGATGGGCGGCCCTGCTGTGCCTGCTCGTCGGTTCGAGCGCGGCAGCCGCGATCGTGGTCGCGGTGCGCGCACTCGCCAATGAGGACTTCGCGCGGATGGCGGCACCGTTCACGGCGGTTGCGCCTACGGCGATCTGGATCGCCGTGTCGGCCGACGGCTACTTCGCCGGTGTGGCGGCGTGGGGTATCGCGTTGCTGGCGTTGGCGGCTCGGCGCACCGTGCGCTGGCCGATGCTGGCGGCGGCGGGTTCCGGGCTGCTGCTGGGCTGGGGCATCTTCCTCAATTACGGCTTGGGACTCATGGCAGTTCCCGCTGTCGCGGTGTTGCTCGCGGCGGTGGACTGGCGGGCGGCGCTGCGCGCGCTGATCCCTGCGGTGCTGGCCGCGCTCGTCGTTGTCGCGGTCTTCGCGGCCGCGGGGTTCTGGTGGTTCGACGGGTACATCCTTGTGCAGGAACGCTATTGGCAGGGCATCGCGAACGACCGCCCGTTCCAGTATTGGTCCTGGGCGAACTTCGCGTCGGCGGTGTGCGCGATCGGGCTGGGCAGCGTGGCGGGGATCGGCCGCGTCTTCGACCGGGCCGCGATCAGGCTGCGGCCGGGTCTGCATCTGGTCGTGCTGGGCGCGCTGGTCGCAATCGTGTTCGCTGACCTGTCCATGCTGAGCAAGGCCGAAACGGAACGCATCTGGCTGCCGTTCACGATCTGGCTGACGGCGGCCGGGGCACTGTTGCCACCACGTTCGCAGCGGTGGTGGCTGGCCGTCAACGTGGTCGGCGCGCTCGCTCTGAACCATCTGATCCTGACGAATTGGTGACGTCTTCGCTGACTATTCGGTGACACAGTGCTCGATTCCCGGCAACCGTTGCGTCGTGGGCCGACAATCGGATGCGTAACGGACGCGCGAACTCACGCCACTCAAAGTGGGACGGACACCTCAGCACATGGACCATTCCGAGGAACCTGATGCAAAGCCTACAGAGGCGCGCGGATACGGATTCCCCCGACGCCTGTGGCGCGGTCTGGACGACCATCCACCACCGGGCCTGAAACGCGCCACGCGCTGGCGCAGTCCGCTGCGCGGTCTTTGGCTGACGTCTGTGCTCGGGTCTGTACTGCTGGTCACCCTCCCGGTCGTGACGATCACCGGTCTGCTTTCGTACATCGCCTATGGGCCGCAGTTCGGCCAGGCGATACCCGGCGACGTCGGCTGGCTCAAGTTACCGACGTTCGACTGGCCGACCGACCCGTCATGGCTGTACCGGCTCAACCAAGGCCTGCATGTCGGGCTCGGGCTGATCCTGATTCCGATTGTGCTGGCCAAACTCTGGTCGGTGATTCCGCGGCTCTTCGCATGGCCACCGTCACGGTCGGTTGCACAGCTGCTCGAACGCATCTCGTTGCTGATGCTGGTCGGTGGGATCCTGTTCGAGATCATCACCGGCGTCCTCAACATCCAATACGACTACATCTTCGGCTTCAGCTTCTACACGGCCCATTACTACGGAGCATGGGTCTTCATCGCGGGCTTCGTGATTCACATCGCCATCAAGATTCCGCGCATGTGGATCGGGCTTCGATCGATGTCCATGCGACACGTGTTGCGCACCAACACCAAGGACACTCGACCCGAACCGTACGAACCCGACGAGCTCGTGGCAGCCGAACCCGGACCAGCCACGATCAGCCGCCGCGGCGCTCTCGCCCTCGTCGGCGGTGGCGCGGTGTTCATGGCAGTAATCACCGCCGGCCAGACGCTGGGCGGCTGGACTCGGCAGACAGCACTGCTGTTGCCCCGCGGGCGGACCCACGGCGACGGGCCGAACGACTTCCAGATCAACCGCACTGCCGCCGCGGCCCGGATCACCCCCGAGTTGACCGGCGAGCGCTGGCACCTCACCCTGACCGGTGGGCCGTCGCCCGTCGTTCTCGACCGCGCGATGCTCACCGCGATGTCGCAGCACACCGCACGATTGCCGATCGCCTGCGTCGAGGGTTGGTCGACCACCGAGACGTGGACCGGGGTGCCGATGCGGGACCTGGCCAAGCTCGCCGGTGTCCCCGAACCTCGGTCCGCATTCGTGCGCTCAGTGGAACGTTTCGGCGCGTTCAACCGCGCCACCCTGCAGGCCAACCAGGTGATGCACCCGGATTCGCTTCTCGCACTTCGGGTCAACGACGCCGACCTGTCCCCCGATCACGGCTTTCCGGCACGAATCATCGTTCCGGCATTGCCGGGCGTGCACAACACCAAATGGGTCGCATCCATCGATTTCAGGGCCGAGTGACATGCCACTGAACGGGTTTCACCGCGTCTACGGGTCGCATCCGCTGCACCTGCTGACGCTGGTCGCGGGTTTCGCGCTCTTCGGATACGTCATCACCACAATCAAGCCAGCGACGTTGTGGAACACCAACGTGTGGTGGCAGTCGATCGCAGTGTGGTTCGCCGCCGCGATCATCGCCCACGACCTCGTCCTGTTTCCAATCTATGCCCTGGCGGACCGACTGCTGACAGCTGATCGGCGTCCAGCCGCAAATGTGTCTGTGCTCAACTACATCCGCGTACCCGCGTTGGGAGCTGCCCTGACGCTGGTGGTCTTCCTGCCCGGCATCATCGAACAAGGCGCGCCGACGTATCTGGCCGCCACCGGACAAACCCAGGAACCTTTCCTCGGTCGCTGGCTGCTGCTGACCGCGGTGATGTTCGCCGCGAGTGCCATCGCGTTCGCGATCAAGCTTGTTCTCAGCCGGGCGAGATCCACTGACCCGGGCTGATCGTCACGGTAGTGCCAGCGTCGCCACGACGCGCCCGCCGATCGTCTGCATACCCGTCATCACCAAACCTGCGTCCTTGGCGAGCGAGGCAGCGGAATCGATGCCGACCAATGCCCAACGGAACCACGGGCCGATAGTCCGACTGGACTCCAGTCGCACCCAGCTTGTGCGGATTCCCATTGCCTGCGAATCGAATTCGACCACGCATTTTCCGCCGTGACCCAACAACTCAGCTGCTCTTCTGAGCATCCGCAGTGGGTCACCACCCAGCCCCACGTTTCCGTCGGCGAGGAGGACCGTCTGCCAGCGTCCGATTCCCGGTAAGGGTCCGAACACGTCTCGTCGGAGCACCGGAGCGCCGTTGCGCCGCGCCAAGTCGATGGCCGTCGCGGACTGATCGACCCCGAGCGCGGGTATGCCACACCGGATGAGTTCAGTCACGAAGCGACCGGGACCACAACCCAAGTCGATGGTCGGCCCAGTGCACAGTTCGAGCACGGCACTGTCGAACTTGTCGTCCGCGTGCTTCCCGCCAAGCCACCGTCGCACCGGTAGCCGTCGGACTTCGCCGTCGTCGCGCCTGATCCAACATCGCTCACCATCAAGAGCGCGGTCATAGAGTTGGCCCAGCATGTCAGGCATGCACCCCCTCGGTGACGCGGGCGAAACGACTGTCCGCGGCGCACATCCGCCGGACCGACGCGATGTCCTCCACGGTGTCGACATCCGCTAACTCGGCAACCCGCGTGACCTCGATTCCCTTGGACCACAGAGCCGCCAGCGTCAACGCACCAGTGTCGGGCTGCGACATCGGCACCGTCCGAAGGCAATCGGCCATCGCGGCGTCGGACACTCCCAGCACCCACCATCCACCGTCGTCGGCCAGGCCGAGCACCGCGCCGGTGCTCATCAGTTCATGGGCGCACTCGGTGAGCATGTCGGCCGACACCTGCGGGGTGTCCATACCGATCTGCAGCACCGCTCGATTGCCCGTCGTTGCCGCGGCGTCGAGGTGCGCATTGGCGAGCCGGTCGGCGAACCCGTCCCCGCGCTGCGGCACTACCGTGAACGCTTCCAGGCGGCTACGGATCGTCAGCGACGCCCGCGCGTCATCGAGGTCGCCTGTCATCGCCACCACGCGCGCCTGTACGGGCACAGCGGCGACCGCGTCGAGGGTGTCCAGCAGCGCAGCCGCCGCGATATCGGCGGCGACGCGATCCCCGACCGAGGCGGCCAGCCGCGTCTTAGCCAGTCCGGGCACGGGTGCCTTCGCCACCACAAGGGCGACCACCGGAATCACGAAATCACCCGCCAGAAATCGACTGCCGCGACCACGCTGCCGC
>JAIEPH010000112.1 GCA_019749805.1 Mycobacteriaceae bacterium
TAACCCACGAACATGGGTGAGTGGGGCCCCGGCCCGCAACCCCCAACGAACGCCAAGGGTCACCTATACCGTCTAGCCGGCGGATGCCGGATTGCCGGCTCAGCCGGCGGCGACTTCGGGCATACGGGCCGACGGCTTCGCCGTGGGCTCCGCCTTGCCTTCCTTGACATCGGCGGCGTACAGGTCGACATATTCCTGCCCGGACAGCCGCATCAGCTCGTACATCACCTCGTCGATCACCGCGCGTTCGATGAATCTGTTACCCGCCAGCCCCTCGAACCGGCTGAAATCCATCGGCTTGCCGAACTTCACCGTCACCCGCCCGAAGCGCCACCCCTTCTTCCCGGGTGGATTGACGACATCAGTCCCTATCATCGCGACCGGAATCACCGGAACGCCCGTTTCCAGCGCCAGTCGCGCCAGACCCGTCTTGCCCTTGTACAACCGCCCGTCGGGCGAGCGGGTGCCCTCCGGATACATACCGAGCAGCTTGCCCTCACTGAGGACGCGGGCGGCTGTGCTCAATGCGGCCTGGGCACTGTCGGCGTCGGAACGATCGATTGGCACCTGGCCCGCGGCGGTGTAGAACCACCGCTGGAACCACCCTTTGAGCCCCGTTCCGGTGAAGTACTCGGCCTTGGCCAGGAAGGTGATCCTGCGGCGGACCACAAGAGGCTTGAAGAAACTATCGGCAACCGCTAGGTGGTTACTGGCGAGGATCGCGGGCCCCGAGCGTGGAACATAGTCCAGCCCTTCGACTTTCGGGCGGCCGAGCAGCGACAGCAAAGGACCCATGAAGATGTACTTGAACAGCCAATACCACATGGGCCCCTCCTGATGATCGAACACACCTCGGTGTTCTGCGACAACTGTACCCACGCACCGGGCATGCGACCACAGGGCAGCGTCGGCGACGCGGGAATGAACTCAGCTACTCCTCGACCGTTACCGGAATGTGCTGATAGCGCCCGGGTCCCGGTGGTGCGGGCCCGTCACCGTCGGGCGGATCCGACGGCGTCGGCGGGCCGTCCGGGGGCGGAGGCGACGCGCCGCCCGACTGTCCGGATTGCGCAGTGTCTTCGATGAGCGCCCTCACCACGGTCAGCAACGCGACACTGTGATCAGCGATGACCGTCAGCAATGGATGCTGTTCGCCCGACGCCAGCGCGGCCAGTGCGCACACCGGACACCACACCTGCTGGCACTTGCCGGGGGTGGCGTCGGGAGCGGCCGCGCGCGCCGCGGCCAATCGCAGCGCGGGGTCGAGTCGATCCAGGATGGTCTGCGCCAGCTGGCGCAGCTCCGGACCGATGTCGGAGTGTTCGCCGTTCACTGAGGCCACACCTCCGGATTCGGTCGGAACCGCACTGTCAGTTCACTGCCTCGCAGCTGCGCGTCGATCACGATGCAACGACGTAGTACCGAAGCGAGTCGAACACGGCGTCGCATCCCGCCGACACCGATGATCAAGTCATCGTCGACCCGCCCGAGCGCGAGGGCGGCTGAGTCGACCTGCGGCAACTCTAGCCGCATTCGGTAGACGGCTTCGAGACCGGATCCGGATTCCCGGTCCACGATCGGCCGCAGCGGACCAGGAGGCGGTGAACCGTCCCGCCTGCGTGCGGCGTCCAGCAGCTCACCGAGTGCTTTCGGGCCGATCGGCTCGCCGGCCAAGTGCGGAACCAGGACGAGCTGCACGTCGCCGATCATGCTGTCCAGTTCGTCGAGCACCGACTGCTGCTCGGAGATCCGTTCGGAGTACCAGTCAAACGCGGGATGATCGGGCAGGTTGCGGTACTCATATGAATCGTCCTGCACCAGAATCTGGTTGACGATCAACTCGTCGATCCGCACGCCCATCAACGCCAGCGAGCCCAGCGTGCGCGCCGCCTCCGCGGCGACCACCCGTTCGGCGGTCATCACCAGATGGGCGCTGAGTACGGACCCGTCGGTCAGCAGCGCGCTCAACCGCTCGGTGCCCGCGCCGATGCGTTCCACGAGTCCCACGACCGCAGCCGTACGAGCGTCGTCGGTGCCGGACAGCCGGCGGTGCCGGGGCCAGGCGCGCTCCAGATAAAGGGCGAACGTCGCGGGCAGCGTCAGCATGCGCAGCGCATCGGCGGTCGACGCGCAGTCCACCACGACGTGATCCCACCGACCAGCAGCCGCCAGCTCGCCGACCTCGTGCAAACCGAGCACTTCTTGAATACCCGGCAGAGCTGAAAGTTCTTCGGGGGCAACGTTTCCCAGATCCGACTCGGGAAATCTGCCGGCCAACATCCCGGCGATCTGTCGCCAATGGGTCTCCAGTAGTGCCAGCGTGTCGAGCGCCAGCGCGTCGAGGAGACCGCCCGCTTCGGTGCCGTTGTCGAGGTCGGCGAAGACCCTGGTGGGTTCTCGTCGCCCGGTCGGCGTGATCGGCGCGCCCAGCACGTCTCCGATGGAGTGCGCCTGATCCGTCGACACGAGCAGCACCCGCATGCCCGCGCGGGCGTCGCGCACGGCGGTGGCGGTCGCCAGAGTCGACTTCCCGACACCGCCCTTGCCGACGAAGAGACTGATCCGAGCCATCGGCGGGCCCGGATTCACACTGCGAGGGGGTGGCGGGAGGTCACTCAGCCTCGGCTCGTTTCTTGAGGTCCTTCAACGCGGTGTCGGTGAGGCGCCGTTCAGCCTTGCGCTTCAACAGTCCGATCATGGGGATGATCAGGTCCACCGACAGCTCATAGGTGACGTCGGTTCCGGACCCCTTGGGCGACAACCGATATGCGCCGTTCAACGACTTCAGCAGCGAGCTGGACACCAAGGTCCACTCCACCGAGCCGCGGTCGACCTGCTTCCAGTCGTATGCCAGCACCATCGTGTCCTTGAGCACGGCCGCGTCCAAAACCAGTCGCGCCGTCTTCGGATACCCCTCCGGGCCTGCCTCGAGGACCTCACAGTCCTTGTACTCGTTGACCCACTCCGGATAGGACGCGATGTCGGCGATGACACCCATTACCCTCGACGGGTCGGCATCGATGTAGATGGTCTGCGCCGTCTTGTCCGCCACTGCCTTCTTCTCCGTTTATCTGCCGATGGCCCAGAATCTACCCCGCTCGGAGGTGTTGAGCCCAAGTCTCATGCCAGCCGGGATACCCCGACCGGGCGCGTCGCCTCCAGGCGGCGCTTCACCTCGAACGCCATGTCTTTGCCCGCTACCCGGCGCTGATGGTTCATTTTGCCGAGATTCATCTTCGCCAGCTGCCAGGCCGCCACGCCCGACGGTTCAGCGTGCAGGAAATAGTGCAGGATCACACCGTCCAGGGCGGGCTGCAGCCAGACTTCCATCGTGCCGGTGAGCGCGCCGGCGACCGTCCAGCGGTGACCGACCTCGCCGCGGTCCTCCACCACGGTCAGCCGCAGGTCGGGCCACCAGCGGCGCCAGTTCGCGGGGTCGCCGACCGCCATTCCCACCTCGACCGGGTCAGCGGAGACAAACGTCTCGTCGGCGATCTGGATGCTGTGCATGGCCTACAAGCTATACATGTGTGCCCCGCTCGGTGTCGACGGTGGCCGACTACGCTGTTGAGCGGCAAAGCCGCTAGTCGAGAGGCCATGATCGTGCGCGAGTTCAGTGTCCCCGCCTCATTCACCGTGGGTGAGCACGACAACGTCGTCAGCTCCGTCTTCAGCCACGAGCGCGACGATCCCGACCACGTGATCTTCCAGCGCCTCGTCGACGGCGTATGGACCGATGTCACGTGCAAGGAGGCCGCCGATCAGATCCGTTCGGCGGCATTGGGGTTGATCGCCGAGGGCGTGGCTCCTGGTGATCGCGTCGCCGTCCTGTCGGCCACCCGCTACGAGTGGCCGATCCTGGACTTCGCGATTCTCGCCGCGGGCGCGGTCACGGTGCCGATCTACGAGACCAGCTCCGCCGAACAGGTGAAATACGTCCTCGAGAATTCCGGTGCGGTCCTGATCTTCGCCGAGTCCGACGCCCACGCCGACAAGATCGAGCAGTTCAAGGACGAGGTGCCCTCGTTGCGCAAGGTGCTGCGGATCGACGGTTCGGATACGCCCGCGCTCGACGCGCTCGCCGCGGCGGGCGAGTCGGTGGACGCCAAACAGCTCGATGACCGGCTCGCCGGCGTGAAGTCCTCCGACCCCGCGACGCTGATCTACACGTCGGGCACCACCGGCAGGCCCAAAGGCTGCCAGCTCACCCATTCCAACCTGCTCTACGAGATCCGCGGTGCCAAGGACTGCTTCCCCACCCACCTGGCCAAGGGCGAACGGATGCTGGTCTTCCTGCCGCTCGCGCACGTACTGGCCCGCGCGATCACCGTCGCCGCGTTCACCAACAAGGTGACGCTCGGGTTCACCAGCGACATCAAGAACCTCGTGCCGACATTCGCGGTCTTCAAGCCGACGTTGGTGGTGTCGGTGCCGCGGGTGTTCGAGAAGGTGTACAACACCGCCGAGCAGAACGCCGAAAGTGGCGGCAAGGGCAAGATTTTCGCGGCCGCCGCCGACACCGCGATCGAGTGGAGCAGGGCGCAGGACACTGGCGGCCCCGGTCTCGTGCTCAAACTCAAGCACGCGCTGTTCGACAAGCTGGTCTACGGCAAGCTCCGGGCCGCACTCGGCGGCGACTGTCACGCCGCGATTTCGGGCGGCGCCCCGCTGGGCGCACGGCTCGGCCACTTCTACCGCGGCGTCGGGCTCTCGATCTACGAGGGTTACGGGCTCACCGAGACCAGCGCGGCCATCACCGTGAACCGCATCGGCGACCTGCGCGTGGGTTCGGTCGGCAAGCTGCTGCCCGGCAACAGTATGAAGCTCGGTGAGGACGGCGAGCTGCTGGTCAAGGGCGGCGTCGTGTTCAACGGCTACTGGGGCAACGAAGCCGAGACCAACGCGGTGTTCTCCGACGGCTGGTTCCACACCGGCGATCTGGGCGCCATCGACGACGACGGCTTCCTGACCATCATCGGACGCAAGAAGGAGATCATCGTCACCGCCGGCGGCAAGAACGTCGCCCCCGCCATCCTCGAAGACCGGCTGCGGGCCCACCCGTTGATCAGTCAGGCAATGGCGGTCGGTGACGCGAAACCGTTCATCGCAGCGCTCATCACGATCGACCCCGAGGCGTTCGACGGCTGGAAGGAACGCAACGGAAAGAACGCGAGCGCGTCGGTCGGCGACCTGGTCACCGACCCCGATTTGGTCGCCGAGATCGATCTGGCCGTCAAGGAGGCCAACGAGGCCGTGTCCAAGGCCGAGGCGATCCGAAAGTTCCGGATCCTGGGCGTGGACTTCACCGAGGACACCGGCGAGCTGACCCCGACGATGAAGATCAAGCGCAAGGTGGTGGCCGAGAAGTTCGGCACCGATATCGAGGGTTTGTACGCGAAGGACTAGAGCAGGTCGGACAACTTGGCGGCCTGGTCCTTCCACTGCCAGTTGTCGACGGCCCAGCGCCGCCCGGCTGCCCCCATCCGGGCCGCCCGGTCGGGATCGGCGAGCAGATCGCTGACGGTCGCCGCGATCGCGCCGACGTCCCAGCCGTCGACCACCAGCCCGGTCTCGCCGTCGAGCACGGTCTCCGGCGCACCGCCTGACCTACCGGCCACCACGGGCACTCCGCACGCCGACGCCTCCAGATAGACGATGCCCAGACCTTCGACGTCCAGGCCGGCTCCCCTGGTCCGGCACGGCATCGCGAACACGTCGGCCATCGCATGATGGGCTGGTAGTTCCTCGCCAGGCACGGCGTCGGTGAACACCACATGTTCGGACACTCCGAAGTCGTGCGCGAGGCGCCGCAGGGATTTTCCGTAGGGGCCGCCGCCGACGATCACCAGAGCGGCACCATGCACACGTTGCCGGATCGCGGGCAGCGCCCGGATCAACATGTCCTGACCCTTGCGCGGCACCAGTCGCGATAGGCAGACCACGACGGGGCGACCGCCCAGCCCGTAGCGGGCCCGCATCTGCGCGCGTGCGATCTCATCCGGCACGAACCGCTCGGTGTCCACACCCGGCGGCAGATGCTCGAGTGCCGCATGCGGACCGAACGCCGATGCGAACCGCCGCCTGGTGTAGCGGCTGACGTACGTCACCGCGTCGGTCCCGGATCCGATGCGCCGCAACGCCGTTCGGGCCAGCGGGAGCATCGACCATCCCACCTCGTGACCATGGGTGCTCGCGATCACCCGGGCGGCGCCCGCGTCACGAGCCAGTGGCGCCATCAGCGCCAGCGGTGCCGCCGCGCCGAACCACACGGTGTCGGCGTTGTGGAGCTCGATGAGTCGCCGCATTCGGCCCGCGACCGACGGTTCGGGCAGCATCAGCGTGGTCGGATGCCGCACCACCTCGTAGTCGGCGGCCCGGTCGAACTCATCGGAGCCCTTCCACTTCGGTGCGTACACCGTCAAAGTGTGGGCATCCGCGTCGACCAGGTGGCCCACGAATTCCTGCAGGTACGACTGAATGCCGCCACGTCTGGGTGGGAAATCATTGGTAACGAGCAGGACCCGGCTCATAGCCCGTCACGTTATTCTCCCTACCCTCCGGGTGCGCGGTGCCCCCGGGTCAGCCACTGCCGCCATGCGGCCAGCACTGCGGCGAGGTCGGTTCCGAGGGCGTCTTGCACCGCGGTGGCGGCGTCGGGGTGGCCGTGGCCGCCCGCCCGCACGTAGAGATCCTTCAGTGCTGCGGTGCCGTAGGTGTCCGCCACGAACCGGCTGAACCACCAGGCGCGGTCGTAGGCCAGCGAGCGGTCGGGTCCGCTGAGCTCCGCCTCGGTCGGCAGTCCTGCCCCTGCCATGGCGGCCGCGTCCTCGGGCAGCGGCGTGGGTGGGCGAGCGACGAAGTCGGCGACACCCTCGGTGAGCCACTGCGGCGAATCGGCTGCGGTCGCGTCGCGTGTCGCGTAGTGGAACAGTTCGTGGCGCAAAACGATTCGCAGCGATTCATCGCTCATCTGCGCAGCGCCGGGTGCGAACATGATTCGTTCTCCGGTGGTGGTGGCAGCGGTGTGGGAGTCGCCGCCGCCGACCGCGGCGAACTGTTCTTCGGTGCCGGCCGCAACGAGGACGATCTCGCGCGGCCAGTCCGGTCCCCAGAATCCGGTGACGGCCTCCGCCGCGTCGTAGAGCTGCGCGGAGATGCGGCGCAGCAGCGGCGCGGTGCGCTCGCCAAGACCGATCAGGCGCACGGTACGGCCATCTTGCAGCGTCTGCGGGGTCGGCGCCGAGGAGGGCGTGGTGAGTGACCCCGCAGCGGCCATGGGCGGATCGGGCTGATTTGGTCCGGTATTGCCGAGCAACAACAGTCCGCAGACCAGTTCGGCGATCAGGACTGCGGCGAGAGTGGTTCTCGTCTTTGCGTGCGAGAGGCGATCTGCCACTCGCAGGCGCTGATCCTCGACGGTCAGTAGCGGCGGACGTTGTAGATCGGCGCGTTATCCACCGGAGCGACGCGCACCGGCGTGCCGTAGGTCGAGGCGTGAACCATCATTCCGTTGCCGATGTAGATCGCGGTGTGTGACGCGTCCGAGTAGTAGTTGACGACATCACCCGGCTGCATCTGGTCGACCGAGACCGGCGATCCGCCGTTGGCCAGCGCCTGGCTGGAGTGCGGCAGCGAGATGCCCGCCTGCTGGAAGGACCACTGCACCAGCCCGGAGCAGTCGAACGCGTTGGGGCCGGATCCGCCCCACGAGTACGGCGATCCGATGCGGCTCAGCGCGGCCTGGATGACGGTGGTGCCGTGGCCACCGACCGGCGGCGCCATGTCACCGGGCGGAATGCCGGGGGTCGGAACAGCGCCGGCGGGCGGCGGAGTGATGCCAGGAGGAGCGGCGGCGAGTATCGCGGGGTCGCCCGGGGGCGCCGGAGCGGGCTGCGGCGGGATCGGGGGCACGGGCGGCATGGCGGCCAGGGCCTCGCGCTGGTTCGGCGTCAACGCCTCGTACTGCGACTTGACGATCGCGATCTCGACCTGCAGCTTGCTCTGCTTGGACTGCAGGTCAGCACGGACGGCGGCGGCCTGCTCGGCGGCGGTCTTCGCCTCGGCGGCCGACTTCGCCGACGCTTCCTCGGCGGCGGCGGCCTGTGCGCTGGCCTCCCGGAAGCTCTTCATCTGCGACGACATTTCAGCGGCCATCACGCGTTGCACCGACATCTGGTCGATGAGACCCTGCGGCGAGGAGGCGGTCAGCAGGGCGTTCATGCCGTCGGGCCGGCCACCCATGTACTGCGACGCGGCGATCTTGTTGACTCCGATCTGGAACGTCACCAGTGCAGACCTGGCGGAATCCAGCGCGCCCGCGTCGGCGGCATGCTTGGCCTCCGCGGCCTCTTGCGCCGCCAGCTTGTCGTTCAGATCCAGTTGCGCGGAGTGCATGGCCTCGGTCGTCTGCTCGGCCTGCCGCGACAGTTCATTGAGCTTGGCCAGCGCGTCATCGGCGGGATCGGCCTGCACACCCGAGGCGAGAATTCCGCCGAACACCATGAGGCCGGCTATTGCACCGATTGCGGGTCGCTTAAGAACACGAGTGAACCATTGCGTGCGGTCGAACCTCAAGATTGCGTCCTTCAACTGCCGTGACGGGCCGTGTCGAGCTGCGCTTAGGTCTCAGACAGGTTACGAAACGGCATCGCCCTTGTCCAACAGAAGACGCAAATTTAACAGGCGACGCCACATCTGCAACAACCGGCCCAACTGCAGCGTGTTGTCACGCAACGCCAGAGTTATTGCTGCCGTGGATCGGAACGAGTCGAAGACGTGGCGCCAACCCCACGTCAGCGAGTACCTCGAGCGCCCGGCGTTCGTCGTCTAGCAAAGTTTCGGGGACGCCTAGCAGCACACTGACGACGCAGTCCTGACAACCAGCGCCCCGCACTGCGCAGTCATCGCAGTCGATGGTGACAGTGCCCGTGTCGGGCACCTCGTCGTTATCAAACATTCCGCAGTCCTCCTGCTCGGTGTTGCCCGCACGGTATCCGCGGGTACCGACAACCAACTTCGGACGGCGTGGCAAAGCCCGGCCTGGCGGCATTTGAGTTCCTAATGGATGTCAAGCGACGTGCTGGCTCGTAGGGTGGTTGGTGGCGGGCCCGGATGTTGGAGCGCT
>JAIEPH010000024.1 GCA_019749805.1 Mycobacteriaceae bacterium
CGGGGGGGCCACGGGGGGGGGGCCCCCCGCCCCCGACTCGGGGTCGGCGAAGCGCAGCACCGCGTTGACCAGACTGACGCGCTCAGACTCGCTGCGCCGAGCCGAGGAGAAGCCGGCGACAAAGTTGTGCTTGCCGGCGGCTAGGGCGATCTTCTCACTCAAGAGCGCCTTGAGCGATCCGGCCGCGTCGTAGATTCTGGTCGGCAACGCCGACACGCTCACTGCCGGGTCGACCTGCCACGGGCCTACGACGTGCTCGGCCATCCGCGCACCCTCGACCAGCGCACCCTTCTCCGGGGTGCCGGCGACTCCGAGCGCAGGAGCGGGCCGCGTGGGGTAGTTGCCGGTGTCGAGCAGACTCACGTCAACGGTTCCCGGCGCCGGCCCCCCCGGTGACCGGTGCGCTGCTCCATCGACAACGGTGGTGCATGCCGTGGCGATCAGCGCCGCCGCGAGCGCGGCCGCGCCCGTGGCTGCGCGACGGGACGTCGGAGTCCGGTAGGCGCTAGATCCGCCGTCCAGGAGGCTTTGCGGGATGAAGCCCATATGCCGGTACATTAGCGGCCCGCCGCGCTCGATCCGCTCGCCGTCAACCATTGCCGCGACCCCCTGGGCGCAGAAGCACCGTCGGTGACCGAGCTACCGGCGACTATTTGGGCACTTTGGCCAGAATGCGGTCGGCGACCGTGTTGGCCGGCGCAGTGTTGTCGCCATCGCCGCAAACGATGACTTCTGCCAGCACGTTGGCCTGGTGCGCGACGACGTGGTGGCAGTTGCGGGGTAGCCCGTCGCGTTGGAATGTGGTGCCGATGCGGTCAGGTCCGGTGCTGATCGGATAGGGTACCCAGCGCTGGTCTTTGCCTTCGACTTCGATGAAGAAGATGTCGCCGTCGGGACAGTTGCGCCATTCGGACTCGATTAGCCACATCACTCCGTTGCTAGTGGTGATGTCGGCAGGATTTTCGAAGATGGCAACCATCTGGTCGACCGACTGCCCGCGGGCGCCGCGGTTGACATTGCCCACCACGGCTGGGTTATTCAATAATCCGGTCTCGGCCGGCAATGCGCGCGATCGGCACGCGAAGGGCTCGATCATGACATTCTCGCTCTGCCGCCCGGTGTAGGCCTCCTTTTCGACGAGGTCGGTGTCCCCGATGATTTCGCTGAGTTCGCTGCGCTTGAGCAGCAGGTCCGGCGCCTCTGCCGCGGGCACCAGCGTCGACGTCGGTGGCGCGGCCGCCGTGGTGACTGGTGGTGGCGCGGATGTCGTCGTCGTCCCGACGTCTGTGGACGAGCCCGCCCCCTCCTCGGAACCCGATCCGCACCCGGCGAGCATCACTACCGCGCATACCGCCACGCCGGCGTGGATAGACCGCATTATGTTTCGTCTCCTCGGATGTTCAGCCGCCGTTGACAAACTCGGATGCTACGGCTCGCGGAGATGGCGCGTGCGCTGATCCACCCCGACCCCCGACCTCATGCCCCGCCAGTTCGGGTGGGCTTGAGCCCGGTCTTGGCGTCGAGATATTGCAATAGCTGGTGCGCGGCGATCTCGACGTCCTTGTGTCGCCATTCAGACGCCCGGTAGACGCACGCGATCAAGCCCGTGCGGTGCAGTCTGCGCAGGTCACCGTAGACGAACGCGTATCGCGCCTTGGTACCGTCGGTTGCGCCCTCGGTGAGCCCGAGATGCCACCGGGCGTAGTCCTCCCAGGAATGCGATTCGAGGTAGGAGTTCTGGTCGTCGGCGCGGGTTGTACGTCGCCCCAGTCGCTGTCGAGCACATACTGGCGGGCGTCGATCAGCTCCCGCGCCTTGGCCACCGCGTCGTCGTTGAGTGAGTACTTCGCCATGGTGGCACTCCCCTCGAAAGTCAGATATCAGGCAGCGCAGCTGTTTTCGTCATCCGACGAGCCGGGCGATCGACTTCAGCGGGATCGGCAGCCAGCTCGGCCGGTGCCGCGCTTCGTAGCCCGCCTCGTACACCGCCTTGTCGAGTTCGTAGGCCAACAGCAACTGTCCGGCGTCGCGGGGATCGGCGCCAGACACCTCGGCGTAGCCCTCGCAGAACGAGCCGGCGTTGCGGTCCACCCACTCGCGGGCCCGCGCGGCCAGCTGTCGGTCCAGGTCGTCGTCCCGGGAGTCGCTGGAATGGTCCATCAGCCGCTGGTACGCGGCGTACTCGTACGACCGCAGCATTCCGGCCACGTCGCGCAGCGGCGAATCGGGCCGCCGGCGCTCGTCCAGCGGTTGTCCCGGCTCACCTTCGAAGTCGATCACCAACCAGCTCTCCGGAGTCCGCAGCACCTGGCCAAGGTGGAGGTCGCCGTGGACGCGCTGCACGACGATCGCCTCCTCGGCGAGCTTGCGGTAGCGCTCCTCGATCAGTTCCACGTACTCCTCGAGTTCCGGCACCGCGCGGGCCACCGCCGCCAGGCGCTCCAGCTTCGTGTCGGCCGGAAAGAGGGTCGACTCGGTGCCGAGCTTCTCGGCGAGCGTCACATGCACCGCGGCAACGGCTTCGCCCAGGCGGAAGGACTCACCGGCGAAGTCGCCGCCGACCTCGTCGGCGTACAGGTCGCCCTCGGCGAAGAGATCGCGGGTGCTGGCCAGCGCCATGTCCCAACCCTCGGCGGAGTTGGCCGCGAACGCGGTGACCATGCCCAGCGCGCAAGGCTCGCCGTCGCATATCGTCTCGAAGGAACCCAGCAGCCGCGCTACGTGCGGGTTGCCCGCTCGCGCGAGCACCCGGTTGAGTTCGATGTCCGGGTTGGTGCCGGGCGTAATGCGGCGGAAGATCTTCAAAACGGCGTCCTGCTCGAACACCACGCTGGTGTTGCTCTGCTCAGCACCCATCAGTATCGGCGCGATGTCGAGCGGCAGCGTGGCGTCGGGCTCCTTCTGGAAGCGCACCGCCGCGTCCGCTTCACCGACGGTCGCGGACGCGTCGATCAGCGACAGCAGGTACTGCCCGGCCTCCGGGTCGTAGAGGGCGTCATACGCGGTGCGGTCACCGTCGGTCCCGATGAGGGCCGCATCCGCGAACTCCTCGATGGGCTCGTGGTTCCACTGCACGATGACCTGATAGCGCTCCGAGCTGCCGTCGGTGTACGACACGTCGAGCAGCACGAGTTCCAGATCGTCGCGCAACGAGACGCGGACAGCCGGCTCGGCGGACGCGAGTTCGCGGCTGCGGCCGGCGTACCAGCGCTGGTGCGGTAGCCATTCGGCGAAGGGCAGGTTCACGGCGCAACTCCAGGTTCCCGTTCGGGTTCGCGCAGTGCGAACCAATAGAACCCATGGCCGGGCAGGGTGAGCAGATACGGCAGCTGGCCGATGCGCGGGAACTCGACGTGCCCAGTCATTTCAACGGGGGTGTACCCGTTCCAGTGCTGAAGATTCAGCTCGATGGGCTGTGGGAAGCGCGACAGGTTGTTGACGCACAGCACGGTGCCACCCTGTTCCTCTTCCTCCATCTCGCGAACGTACGTCAACACCGACGGATTCGAGCCACCAAGCTCGCGGAATGCGCCGATCGCGAATGCGTCGTGGCGTCGCCGCACGGCCAGCATGGTGCGGGTCCAGTTGAGCAGCGACGTCGAGCTGTCCCGCTGCGCTTCGACATTCACCGACTGGTAGCCATAGATCGGGTCCTGGTTGGGCGGCAGATAGAGCCGGCCCGGATTGGCAGTGGAGAACCCTGCGTTGCGGTCGGGTGTCCACTGCATCGGCGTGCGGACGCCGTCGCGGTCGCCGAGCCAGATGATGTCGCCCATCCCGATCTCGTCACCGTAGTAGAGCACCGGCGAACCGGGCAGTGACAGCAACAGCGCGGTGAACAACTGCATCTGGTTGCGGTCGTTTTCGAGCAGCGGCGCAAGCCTTCGCCGGATGCCGACGTTGGCCTTCATCCGAGGATCTTTGGCGTACTCCGAGTACATGTAATCGCGTTCTTCGTCGGTGACCATCTCGAGCGTCAGCTCGTCGTGGTTACGCAGGAAGATGCCCCACTGCGCCATCTCCGGAATATCGGGCGTCTGCGCCATGATCTCGGAGATCGGGAAGCGCGACTCGCGTCGCACCGCCATGAAAATCCTTGGCATCAGCGGGAAGTGGAATGCCATGTGGCATTCGTCGCCGCCGGTTTGCGGATCGCCGAAGTACTCGACCACGTCGGCCGGCCATTGGTTGGCCTCGGCCAGCAGGACGCGGCCGGGAAACTCGTCGTCGATGACCTTGCGACAGTGGCGCAGGAAGCCGTGCGTCTCGGGCAGGTTTTCGCAGTTGGTGCCCTCACGCTCGAAGAGGTAGGGCACGGCGTCCAGGCGAAAGCCGTCGATGCCGAGATCCAGCCAGAAGCGCAGCACGTCGATCATGGCTTCCTGCACGGCAGGGTTGTCGTAGTTCAAATCGGGCTGGTGCGAGAAGAACCGATGCCAGTAGAACTGGCGTCGCACCGGATCGTACGTCCAGTTGGACTCCTCGGTGTCGACGAAAATGATGCGGGCGTCCTGGTAGCGCTCGCTCGAATCGCTCCAGACGAAGAAGTCCCCGTACGGGCCGTCAGGGTTGCGTCGGGACTCCTGAAACCACTCGTGCGAATCCGACGTGTGGTTCATGACCAGGTCCGTGATGACGCGAATGCCGCGGCGGTGTGCCGCGTCGAGCAGCTCGACGAAGTCGTCGACGGTGCCGAACTCGGGCAGCACCTTGTAGAAGTCGCGGATGTCGTAGCCACCGTCACGTAACGGGGAGTCGTAGAAGGGCGGCAGCCAAAGGCAGTCGACCCCAAGCCATTTCAGGTAGTCCAGCCGTTCGGTCAGACCGCGTAGGTCACCGATGCCGTCGGCGTTGGAGTCGTGGAAGGCGCGGACGAGGACTTCGTAGAAGACGGCGTGCTTGAACCAGGTGCGGTCCTCGGGCAGCGCGCGGGCGTGTTCGAAGTCTTCCGCGGTCGGATGTTCCACCACGCCGTTCTCGACGTGGCTGCCTTCGGCTGGGTCGTGGTTGCTCAAGTCCATACAAGGTTCAAACCTACCCATGTCCGACGGAATTGAATCGCTCAGATCGGGCGTTCGTCGGCGTGTTGTTTGCTGGTTTCCTAGCGGTTGTACAGACGGTCCGGACGGGCTACGGTTTCGTCCGTCTCGATCCGTGGAAGAAGCGAGTGGCTGTGGCTGATTCAGCACCCAATGACGGCGAAGCTCCAGTAATTGTCGGCATGTCCGACGCGGCGATGCACATGTACGACGTGGCGATCGACGCACTGCCGGACGCTCAAGATCCCGAGTTCGCGGATCGCGCCGGGGTGATTCTGGTGGGGCTGCGCAAGCTCATCGGCTCGCTGACCGACGCGGCCGGGCGTAGTCGCGCGACGCCGTCGGTGGTCGTCGCGCTGAGCGCCGTGCGCAGGCGCTACGACGACCTGATGGAAGCGGCGGCCAACGGGCCCAGCGCCACGCTGGGTCAGCGGCTGTATGTGGCGCGCGGGCGGGCGAAGCTGTCCACCAAGGAAGCGGCCAACGGGGTGGGTCTGCGGCGGGACCTGATCGAGGCCGTGGAGGTGGAGGAGCCCGCGACCGAGGAAGAGACCTCGCGGATCAAGGATCTGATCGCCGCACTCGGCGGCTAGGTTTCGTTATCGGCTATCTCCGCCGAACGTGGGTTACCCGCACGCTGTGGGCGCCGTCGCGTGACAAAATCCCACACTCGTGGGCGGCTGCACATTTGCTCGGCGATATCGGGCTGTTTGTTTGGCAGTCCCAGTCGTTTTCCTTTGCGAAGTCGGCGGAAGCTCTCGCTGCCGGCGATATCCCCGGTAGATGGCGGTGCCGCTACGCCTATTCGCCGACGTCGGGTCGGTGGAATTGGTGCATAGGGCGATATCGCAGTTCCGGTAGCATTTTCGTCGTGATGGCTGAGGGGGCTGCCGGGCACTCAGCGTGGAGCCGATTGCCATGGGGAGCGAGCGTTGACTGAGGATTTGCGGGTCGACACCGCGCTGGTCCGTCAGTCCGGCGGCAAGTTGGAGACCATCGCGGGATTGCTCCCGGAACCGCCCGTCTCGTTCAGCCCTTCTGGAGCCGATGCCCTTTCGACGGCGATCGCGGGCCGAGTGTCCGAGGTGGTCGATCCGGTGCTTGCTCAGATGCCGATTGCCAAAGACGAGCTCACCCGCTTTGCCCAGAACGTCATGCGGGCCGCGGATACCTATGACGCCGCCGATCGACGAATCGCCGAGGAGATCCTCAAGCAGTTGGGCATCCTCGAGGACGTGGATGGTGGCGGTACTCCACCGGCCGGCCGCGCCTCGGCGGCGGCGCCGTCGGCTGGTTCGGGCACCGCGGGCGCCCCGGCCGCGGGCGCGGCACAGTCCGATCAGATGGGCCAGCTGATGCAGATGCCCATGCAGCTGGCTCAGCAGGCCGCGCAGATCCCGATGCAGTTGGCGGGCATGGCCGCGGCGATCCCACAGGCGATGATGCAAGGCGTTCAGACCGCTGTGCAGCAGGCGACTCAGATGGCGCAATCTGGCGAGGGTGACGAGGAGGTTGCCGAGGACGCGACGCTGACGCCGGAGGAGGCGCGCGAGGAGCGGCCCGACGAGGAGAACACAGAGCCGCAATCCGAGGCGGCACCCGGCGATTCGGGTGGTGAGCGGGTTCCGGACGCTGGTCCGCAAGAGCCCGCACCCCCGGCACCGGCTGCGCCAAAGCCTGCGCCCACGCGTCCTGCTGAGTCCGGCGCGGAGATCGCGCTGTGAGTTTCCCGCCGCCTGGCGGTCCGCCTCCGCCCGGGAATCCCTATCCGCCACAGGGCTATCCGGGTCCGCAGCAGCCGTGGGGCGTCGGGCCGGCGCCGAAGAAGCGCGGCAACGGCTGGAAGTGGGGGCTCGGCGCGCTTGCGTTGCTGGTTGTCATCGGAGTGACTGCCGCAGTGACGATTTCGGTCACGAAGGACGATGGCGCTGATGGCGGCCCATCGCCGACGGGTGAGACGTTCGGCTTGGCAAGCGCCAACGACAAAGGCCCCGCAAACATCATCACGGAAGATCCGAGCTGCGCGGCGTGGACTCCCATCATCAGAACACTTTCGGAAGAGCAGAAGAACGGTTGGGATCAGCGTGACCGTTCAATACCGGCCACGGAGTGGACAGCCGAGCAACGACGACAATACGAAGAGGTCGCGGATGCTACGCGGCGAGCGGCCGATCAGACAGTCCAGTTAGCAAAGACGACGCCTCACCGAGTCATGCGAGTGCTCTACGAGCAGTTCATCTCTTACGCACGCGCATACGCGGATGCAGTTCCGACCTACACTAAGCCGGACAACCTATTAGTCGGTGTAGCTGGCGCTTCCTCGAATACTGTGACTCGAATTTGCACGAGCATCGCATACGGAAGCGCGGAGGCACGCGCGCCACTCGTCAGCTCTCCTCCGGTCCCGACGGCGGTCGCGCCTCTCAGCGATCCCAGCGATCCTCAAATGTTCTTGACACACGCCGATAAAACATGCGCTGAGTGGATCCGCGTGCTTGAAAAGTTTGTCGCCGACACGGCGGCATGGCAGGCCATCGACCCCGAGATCGTTGCAAGCCAATGGACTAGCGAGCAGCGCAATACGGCCGAGGCGGCTGTTCCTGTAATGAACGCGTTGGCCGACGACATGGAGCGGCTGAGTAGTCAGACGGACAACCCCACGATGCAGGACTTGGCTGTCCTTGGTGCTCAATATCGCCGCGCGTACGCAAGGGCGCTGCCCTCATATTCAACGGCCGATTCCTATTTGGGCGGTGTATCCGCTGGCATCACATCGACCATTGCCGATGCGTGCAGGGCATCGGAGAGTTAGCCAATGGGCATCGGCAGGCCGTCGGATCCACATGGAATGACTGCGCCCCCGGCGTGGCCCGAAGTAGATGAGGACACACTGCGCTCCTGCGCAGAAGCCTTCGAGACAACTTCGACCACGGTTGGTTCGCAACTCGACGCTGCAAGAGAGCAGCGGCTCCAAATGTTTGGTGGCGTTGGAATCTGGTCGGGTGGTGGCGCAACGGCGGCCAGCGGCGCCCTCGACAGACGGATTACAGATCTTGAAGGGGTCAAGACCCAGCTCGACGCCTCGGCAAGGCTCTTCCGTGACAGCGTGACCGTGATCGTCCACGCCAAGAACACAATCATCGAGAACGTCAATAAGGCCAACGATCTCATCGATATGATAATTGATGCGGAAGGGTCAGCATCCGAAAAGGATTCGGCGATTCAGGCAATCGCGGATGCGACCCGCGGCGATAACACTGACGTGGTCGCCATGGCCGGTTCGCAAGTTTCAGGGAAGCCGCCTGGCGAGGGGACGGACGGTCAAACTTCTAGCCCTCAATCCGGCACCGACAACGAGGCGGGAGACGACCGTATCGTCGTTGCCAGCAATCTAACGCGGCCTGGCGGTGACGGCCTCTTCTCAGCTCCCCCACCTCAAGATGCGCCTCAGCTGGATGATCCTCCTCAGGCGCTTCCGGATCCCGCCGAGCTTGGTGGCGATGACGGATACGCTCCTCCCCCCGCTGACTTGCCCTCGGCGGTCGATGGTTCTCCGCAACCGGAGCCTGTCAATGAAATCGGCGGCGACGACGCCTTCGGGGGACCGCCTCCCGCGCCGGCATCCCCACCCGCCGAAGCGCCTCCACCAGCTGCAGGACCCGCTCCCGGCATGCCTGGCTTCCCTGGAATACCCAGCGCCCCAAGCGCTCCCAGTGCACCGTCGGCGCCCAGTATCGGATCGCCATCCAGTCCGGTGTCGAGCCCGTCGAGTCCCTCTGCCCCCGCGACATCCACACCCAGCGTCCCGGCTGCCAGCGCCGCACCAACAACTCCCGCACAGCAGCTGACCGAATTCAACCGCGCCATGGCCGAATCGGCGGCTCGCGCCGCGGCACAAACGCCACCCATCCAGCCGACACAACCGTCCGTACCGATGGGCTCAGCGCCCACCCCGCCGCCTCTTGCTTCCCCAGCCCTTCCCGACGCACCCACGGCAGCCGCCCCGCCGCCTCCCCCAGCCGCCTCGGGTCCGACCGGCGGGACTGCAGCGCCCGTCGCGCCCGCACCGGGCCCTGGCGCTCCGGCAGCACCGCCCATGCCCCTAGGCCAACCGGCGACACCGCCGCCCGCCGCACCCGT
>JAIEPH010000071.1 GCA_019749805.1 Mycobacteriaceae bacterium
CGCGAACCCAAACCGGCACCATGAGTGTCAGCGATGTCCCAAGACATAAGTGTCAGCGATGTCCCGAGACACCACAGACTGCTCAGCGACCGTATGCGCACCGAAATCGCAGGGAGCGCGCTATGGGAAGATGGGACGCGTGTTGCGATGGACTACAGCTGGTGAATCCCACGGCCGCGCTCTGGTGGCCGTTGTCGAAGGCATGGTCGCCGGCATCCATGTGACCTCAGACGACATCGCGGGCCAGCTGGCCAGGCGCCGGCTGGGCTACGGCCGCGGCGCCCGGATGAAGTTCGAGAAGGACCAGGTCACGATGCTTGCCGGGGTTCGGCACGGCGTCACGCTCGGCGGTCCGATCGCCATCGAGATCGGCAACACCGAATGGCCCAAGTGGGAAACGGTGATGGCGCCCGATCCGGTCGACCCCGCCGAGCTGGAGAACAGCGCTCGCAACGAGCCGCTGACCCGGCCGCGGCCCGGTCACGCCGACTACGCGGGCATGCTCAAGTACGGTTTCGACGACGCCCGGCCCGTCCTGGAACGGGCCAGCGCACGCGAGACGGCGGCCCGGGTGGCCGCAGGCACCTTCGCCAGGGCTCTGCTGCGCGAGGCGCTCGGCGTCGAGGTGCTGTCGCATGTCATTTCCATCGGCGCCTCCAAGCCCTATGACGGGCCGCCGCCGCAGTTCTCCGACTTGCCGGCCATCGACGAGAGTCCCGTGCGCGCGTTCGACGACGCGGCTGCGCAGTCCATGATCGACGAGATCGAGGCCGCCAAGAAGGACGGCGACACCCTCGGCGGAATCGTCGAGGTAGTGGTCCACGGGCTGCCGGTCGGGCTCGGCTCGTTCACCAGCGGTGACAACCGTCTCGACAGCCAACTGGCTGGTGCGGTCATGGGTATCCAGGCGATCAAGGGCGTGGAGATCGGCGACGGCTTCGAAACCGCACGGCGGCGCGGCAGCGTCGCCCACGACGAGATGTACCCCGGCGCCGACGGCGTGATGCGGTCGACCAATCGCGCCGGCGGCCTCGAAGGTGGCATGACCAACGGGCAGCCGCTGCGAGTGCGGGCCGCCATGAAGCCCATCTCGACCGTGCCGCGCGCGCTGGCGACCGTCGACATGGCCACCGGTGACGAGGCCGTCGCGATTCACCAGCGCTCGGACGTGTGTGCGGTGCCCGCGGCCGGTGTCGTCGTCGAAACCATGGTGGCTCTCGTCCTGGCGCGGGCGGTACTCGAGAAGTTCGGTGGCGACTCGCTGGCCGAGACGCGCGCCAACGTCGACAACTACCTGCGCGCGGTCGCGGAGCGCGAACCGTCCTCGCAGCCGGTTCAGGCGTCGGGCTGATGGCTCCTAAAGCGGTGCTGGTCGGGCTGCCGGGGTCGGGCAAGTCGACGATCGGCCGTCGGCTGGCCAAGGCACTCGATCTCGCGCTGCTGGACACCGACGTCGCCATCGAGGAGACCACCGGCCGCACCATCGCCGACATCTTCGCCACCGACGGCGAGGCCGAGTTCCGTCGCATCGAAGAGGACGTGATCCGGTCGGCACTGCAAACCCACGACGGCGTGCTGTCGCTTGGGGGCGGCGCGGTCACCACTGCCGGGGTGCGCGACGCGCTGGCGGGTCACACGGTCATCTATCTGGAGATCAACGCCGCCGAGGGAGTGCGCCGCACAAACGGCCCCACGGTGCGGCCGCTGTTGGCCGGTGGAGACCGTGGTGAGAAGTTCAAAGCGCTTATGCAGCAGCGAGTCCCACTCTATCGACGGGTCGCCACCATGCGGGTCAACACCAATCGTCGCAACCCGGGCGCGGTGGTGCGCTACATCGTGGAGCGGCTGGAGGACTCCGAGACGCCGCGCCAGCACCGGCGCCGGCGTCGTCCACCATGGCGTCGCAGTCCCACGACGCTGACACCGGCCCCGACAACCGAGGCTCCCCCGTCGCCCGCGGAACTGGCGGCCAAGAGAGCTGCGGGTCCCCATGAGTGAACCGGTAACCGTCTACGTGCACGTCGATCCGCCGTATCCCGTGATCATCGGGACCGGGCTGCTCGGCGAGCTGGAACGCACCCTGGCGGGACGGCACAAGGTGGCCATCCTGCATCAGCCGACGCTCGCGCAGACCGCGGAGGTCATCCGGAAAGCTCTGGCGGACAAGGCAATCGACGCACATCGAATCGAGATTCCGGATGCCGAGAAGGGTAAGGATCTACCGGTTCTGGGGTTCATCTGGGAGGTGTTGGGTCGCATCGGCGTCGGCCGTAAGGACGCGATCGTCAGCCTCGGCGGGGGAGCGGCCACCGACGTCGCCGGCTTCGCCGCGGCGACGTGGTTGCGCGGCATCGACATCGTGCACGTGCCCACCACGTTGCTCGGCATGGTCGACGCCGCGGTCGGCGGCAAGACCGGTATCAACACCGATGCCGGCAAAAACCTCGTCGGTGCGTTCCATCAGCCCGCCGCGGTGATCGTCGACATCGCGACGCTGGAAACGTTGCCGCGCAACGAACTCGTCGCTGGAATGGCCGAGATCGTCAAAGCGGGTTTCATTGCGGACCCGGCCATTCTCGATTTGATCGAGGCCGATCCCGAGGCCGCCGTCGATCCGAGTGGCACCGTGCTGCCCGAGCTGATCCGGCGTGCGGTCGCCGTCAAGGCCGAGGTCGTCGCGGCCGACGAGAAGGAGTCGCAGCTGCGCGAGATCCTCAACTACGGCCATACGCTTGCCCACGCGATCGAGCGACGCGAGCGCTACGAATGGCGCCACGGCGCAGCGGTATCGGTGGGTCTGGTGTTCGCCGCCGAGCTGGGCCGACTGGCCGGCCGCCTGGACGACGGCACCGCCTATCGGCACAAGACCGTGCTGACGGCGCTGGGTCTACCCGTCGAATATGACCCCGACGCGCTGCCTCAGCTGCTGGAATACATGGCAGGCGACAAGAAGACCCGCGCCGGTGTGTTGCGTTTCGTCGTGCTCGACGGACTTGGCAAGCCGGGTCGCCTGGAGGGGCCGGATCCGTCGCTCCTCGCGGCCGCGTACTCGGTGATCGGAAAGGGGGTGCAGTGATGACCGACGTGCCGCATGAAGAACCTCAGCGACCGTCAACCGTCCTCGTGCTCAACGGGCCCAACCTCGGCAGGCTCGGCCGCCGCGAGCCGGAGAAGTACGGAAACACCACCCACGAACAATTGGTCGCGCAGATCGAAAGCGAAGCCGAGGACCTCGGGCTGAAAGCGGTTGTGCGACAGAGCGACAGCGAAGCCGACCTGCTGGGATGGATTCATGCTGCGGCTGATGCCGGAGATCCGGTGATCCTCAATGCCGGGGCTCTCACGCACACATCGGTTGCGCTCCGTGATGCGTGCGCGGAGCTGCGGGCGCCGCTGATCGAGGTACACATCACGAATGTGCACACCCGCGAGGAGTTCCGGCACCACTCCTACATCAGCGCCGTCGCGACGGGAGTGATCGCCGGATTGGGTGTTCAGGGTTACCTGGCGGCGCTGCGCTTCATCGCCGGCGCCACCTAGGCCGGGTCATCGCCGCGAGCTGAGGCGTCCTGCCCGCTGGGCGGGAATGTCACAGCAAGCGGCCGATGCCGCGCGCGGCGACCTGCAGGGCACCGAGCAGTCGCTGCCGATCACGCTTGAGGTTCGGCACGACGACGCCGATCGCCGCCGCCACGGTGCCGTCCGACGCTCGGACCACGGGGACGGCCAGCGAACACGCACCGAGCGACATCTCTTCGTTCGTGGTCGCCACGCCGTCGCGGCGGACGCGCTCGAGCTGCCCGGCGAGTACTGGCTGAGCGACAATCGTGAAGGGTGTGACACGGGTCAGGCTGGCAAACACGTGATCCTGGATCTCCTTCGGCGCATACGCGAGCAGGACCTTGCCGACCCCGGTGCAGTGCATCGGCAGCTTGGTCCCAGCGCTGCTGACGATCGGCACGGACGCGCGGCCCATCATCCGCTCGAGGTAGAGCACCTCTGCGCCTTCGCGAATCGCCAGGTGCACCGTGGCCATGGTCGCCGCGTAGACGTCGTGCAGAAAAGGCCCGGCAACCTGGCGCAACTTGCCTTCAACAGGTGCCAGCAGACCTGCACTCCACAACAACCTGCCGACCTCGAAGCGACCGTCGGTCCGGCGCTCGAGCGCACCGCCGGCCACCAGTTCGGCGGCGAGCCGGTGCGCCGTGGGCACCGGCAGGCCCGCACGCTGAGCAAGCTCCGAGAGGGCCAGGCTGCGGTGCTGCTCGTCGAAGGCGGCGATGATCGACAGCAAACGTTCAGCTACGGTCACTCCGGGTGTCGAGGTGTTGCCTGCCATTTCCCTGATCCTTCCGCTGAGCGGAAGTCTAGTCTTCACGACACCCCTAAGCGAGGGATACGGTGCGCACCATGACAGCTACGCCCACCGTCAACTCGGACAGTGCCTCGGCCAGTCAGGCCGAGGTGAGCAGCGAGATTGCGGCAATCGAGTCGGCCTATCAGCGGTCGGGGGTCGAGGAGACGCAGCCGCGACTCGATTACGCGCCGTACCGGAGCAGCGTGCTGCGCCACCCGACCAAGGACCTTCATCACGTCGATCCCGAAGGCGTCGAGCTGTGGACACCGTGCTTCGGTGCGCGTGACGTCCATCCGCTCGAATCCGATTTGACGATCCAGCACACCGGCGCGCCCATCGGCGAACGAATCGTAGTGACAGGCCGGATCGTCGACGGTGACGGGCGGGCAGTGCGCGGCCAGCTGGTCGAGATCTGGCAGGCCAACGCGGGCGGGCGCTATATCCACAAGCGCGACCAGCACCCTTCGCCGATCGACCCGAACTTCACCGGCGTAGGCCGTTGCCTCACCGACGACGACGGCAACTACCGATTCACCACCATCAGACCCGGACCCTATCCGTGGAAGAACCACCACAACGCGTGGCGGCCTGCCCACATCCACTTCTCCTTGTTCGGAACCGAATTCACGCAGCGCATGATCACCCAGATGTACTTTCCCGGTGATCCGCTGTTCGCCCTCGACCCCATCTACCAGTCCATCACCGATCAGAAGGCGCGCGATCGGTTGGTCGCCACCTACGACCACGACGTGACCACCCACGAGTGTGCCACCGGCTACCGGTGGGACATCGTGCTGACCGGATCGAGCCGGACTCCCGTAGACGAGGGAGCCGATCGCTGATGTCGACACTGCTGACCGCGACGCCCGGACAGACAGTCGGCCCGTTCTTCGGCTATGCACTGCCGTTCGAACGCGGCAACGAGCTTGTGCCGCCCGGCTCGCCCGGCGCCATCCAGTTCCACGGCCTGGTAACCGACGGGGCCGGCAACCCGGTTCCCGATGCGCTGGTGGAGATCTGGCAGGCCGACGCCGACGGCGAGATTCCCTCCGCCACCGGTTCGCTGCGCCGCGACGGCTGGACCTTCACCGGCTGGGGCCGCGCCGCCACCGACGATGCGGGCCACTACAACTTTTCCACCGTGCTGCCCGGTGCGTCGGCTCCGGGCTCGGCACCGTTCATACTCGTCACCGTGTTCGCCCGCGGCCTGCTGAATCGCCTGTTCACGCGCGCGTACCTGCCCGGCGATCAGCTCGCGAAAGATCCACTGCTGAATTCGCTTCCCGCACATCGCCGTCAGACCCTGATCGCGACTCGCGAAGAGACGGGCCTCAAGTTCGACATCAAGCTCCAAAGCGACGACGGCGAGACCGTCTTCCTCAGTTATCCGGGGCATCGGCCGTGACCGACCTGTTCTGGCCCGGCGACCATCGCGCCGGAAATCTGATGAGCGATCGCGCTTTCTTGGACGCGATGGTCGCGGTCGAACAAGCGTGGTTGGATGCGCTCGTCGATGCCGGAATCGCGCCGCAGTCGGCGCGGGCCGATCTCCGTGGGCATGTCACCGAAGGCGACCTCGAGCCTCTCGCGCGCGACGCCGATGTCGACGGCAACCCGGTCGGAGCATTGGTTGCGCTGTTGCGTGCCCGCGGGGCCCAGCCGACCGCGCAGTGGCTACATCGCGGTTTGACGAGCCAGGACGTCGTCGACACCGCGCTGATGGTCTGCATCCGAGATGTGCTCGCTCGTATCCGCGAGGAACTTGCTGATCAGCTGCGAACGCTGTCGCACCTCGCCGAGAAGCACCGTGCCACACCGATGCTCGCGAGGACACTCACACAGGCCGCGCTGCCGAGCACCGCGGGCGTCAAAGTGGCTCGGTGGCTGTGTGCGGTGCTGGATGCGGCGGAACCGCTGGCTGAGTTGAGGGTGCCCGTCCAGGCCGGGGGTGCCGTGGGAACCCTGGCTGCCGCCGTTGAGCTGAGCGGATCGGCGGAAAATGCGATTCGACTGGGTGATTCGCTGGCACGTGCGCTGGGGCTGGCTCCGGCGCCACCGTGGCACACCTCGCGATCTGCAATCACCCGGATCGGCGATGCGCTGGTCGGCTGTTGCGACGCGTGGGGATACATCGCCAGCGACGTCGCGACGGGAAGCCGGCCCGAGATCGGCGAGCTGGCCGAGGGGGGTGGAGGCAAGTCGTCGACCATGCCCCACAAGAACAATCCGGTGCGCTCGGTGCTGATCCGCCGTACCGCGATGACGACAGGGTCGCTGGCCGCCACGTTGCACACCGCATCGGCGATGTCCGTCGACGAACGCTCCGACGGCGCATGGCATACCGAATGGGCGACCCTGCGGACGTTGGCGCGGCGCGCCGTCGCGGCCGCCGCCCACACGACCGAACTGCTCGCCGGATTGCAGATCGACGCGACCCGGGCGAGCGCGAATCTGGCCGCAGTCGGCGACGGCGTACTAGCCGAGCAGCAGATGATGGCGGACTTGACCGGTCGTGCTCCGGCAGCGGAATACCTCGGCGCCGCCGAACAACTCGTCGACTCCGCGCTGCAACGGGCCAGTCACTACCTCAAGGACGTGCCATGAGCACCCCCCGCATCGTCGCCACCGAGTTCGGCGGGCCGGACACCGCGCCGCTGCTTCTTCTCGGGCCATCACTGGGCACCTCGGCCACCACCTTGTGGAGCCGGGCCGCCGCAGAATTGACTGACAGATGGCGCGTCGTCGGCTGGGATCTTCCAGGCCATGGCCGCGGCGAAATCACGGACGCCTTCAGCCTTGCCGAACTCGCCGTGGGCGTCCTGGTGCTCGCCGACCACTTCACCCGCGAATCATTCCATTATGCAGGTGATTCGGTCGGAGGCTGCGTCGGGCTGCAACTGTTGTTGGATGCCCCGCACCGTGTTGCGTCGGCCACCCTGCTGTGCACGGGAGCGGTGATCGGCACCCCCGACGCGTGGACCGAACGCGCTGAAACCGTACGCGCATCGGGAACCGAGACCCTGATCGCGGCCGCGACGCAGCGGTGGTTCTCCAGTGGCTTCGCGGAGCGCGATTCGGTCACCAGCTCAGCTTTGCTCGATGCTCTGCGTAGCGCCGACGCCGGCTCCTACGCCCAGGTGTGTGAGGCATTGGGTGGATTCGACGTCACCGACCGGCTGCAGGAGATCAGCACTCCGGTCCTTGCCGTCGCGGGCAGTCAGGATATTGCCACGCCGCCGGATCACCTGCAGCGCATCGCCTCCGGCGTCAAGGACGGGCGCTTGGTCGTGTTGGAAGGGGTGGGACATCTCGCGCCCGTCGAGGCGCCGGATCGAGTCGCGCAGCTGATCACCGAACACGCACGTGCGGCGACCGCGCCGATTGCGGCCACCACCGACGAGGTGTACGCCGGTGGGCTTGCGGTTCGGCGTGAGGTCCTCGGTGACGCGCACGTGGACCGGGCCATCGCGGCGACAACCGAATTCACCGCCGACTTTCAGCGGTTCATCACCGAATATGCCTGGGGCGCAATCTGGACGCGCCCGGGCCTGGACCGCCGCAGCCGGTCGCTGATCACTCTCACAGCGTTGGTGGCGCGCGGACACCACGAGGAACTCAAGATGCATCTGCTGGCCGCCCGGCGCAACGGGCTGTCCAACGACGAGATCAAGGAGCTGCTGATGCAGACCGCGATCTACTGCGGTGTGCCCGATGCCAACACCGCCTTCCGTATTGCGGCCGACGTACTACCGGGCTTCGACAGTGACAAGGGGGAGAGGTCATGAGCCGCACCGAGATCTGTGATGCCGCCCGGCAAGCCGTCGCCGGCATCGATGACGGATCAACCGTTCTCGTCGGTGGCTTCGGCATGGCGGGTATGCCGACCACACTGATCGACGCACTGATTCAACAGGGCGCGACCGATCTCACGATCGTCAGCAACAATGCCGGCAATGGCGACACCGGCCTGGCCGCGCTGCTCGCCGCCGGTCGCGTCACCAAGGTCATCTGCTCGTTTCCCCGGCAGACGGATTCGTATGTCTTCGACGAGCTGTACCGCGCCGGCAAGGTTCAACTCGAGGTGGTTCCGCAGGGAACCCTGGCAGAGCGGATCAGGGCAGCGGGTGCGGGGATCGGCGCGTTCTTCTGCCCGACCGGCGTCGGCACACCCCGTGCTGAAGGGAAGGAGACCCGAACCATCGACGGCAGAGATTACGTGCTGGAGTACCCGATTCGGGGCGACGTCGCGCTCATCGGCGCCCATATCGGCGATCGGGCGGGAAATTTGTTGTACCGCAAGACCGCTCGTAATTTCGGTCCGGTGATGGCCACCGCGGCGTCGCTCACCATCGCCGAGGTGTCCCGGGTGGTCGAAGCGGGATCCATCGATCCTGAAATCGTCGTCACACCCGGAATCTTCGTAGACCGCATCCTCGACCTTTCGGCCGACCGAGATATGAGGGAGGCGGCGTCGTGACGCTCCACGTCCCAAGTCGTACCGCCACCGTCGAGCATCTGGATCGCGGTCCGCTCGACCGCCGCGAACTGGCGGCGGTCATCGCCCGCGATATTCCGCCCGGTTCATACGTCAACCTCGGGATCGGACAACCGACGACGGTCGCCGAATACTTGACCCCGGAGGCAGGTGTGGTGTTGCACACCGAGAACGGCATGCTCGGCATGGGCGGAGAAGCGGTCGGTGATGAGGTCGACGCGGATCTGACGAATGCGGGCAAGGTGCCCGTCACCGAAACCCCTGGCGCATCGTACTTTCACCACGCCGACTCGTTCGCGATGATGCGGGGCGGCCATCTCGACGTATGCGTGCTCGGTGCCTTCCAGGTCAGTCAGCACGGCGATCTGGCCAACTGGCACACCGGTGCCGCCGACGCCATTCCGGCGGTCGGTGGCGCCATGGATTTGGCCATCGGTGCGAAAAGTTTGTTCGTCATGATGAATCTGTTCGCCAAGGACGGCAAGGCGAAGCTGGTGCCGCAGTGCACCTATCCGCTCACCGGCACCAAGTGCGTCAGCCGCGTCTACACCGACCACGGGGTCTTCGCGATCGACTCCGGCGATCACGGCGGCATACGTGTGTTGGAGACATTTGGATCCACCGTCGAAGCGCTGGCCGACCGAATGTCGGTGCCGCTCAACTGATATGTAGAGAACGTTGTCAAGAGGGCAAGGTGAGGCGCCGCCGGGGAGTTGTCCGACGGCGCCTCGTTG
>JAIEPH010000057.1 GCA_019749805.1 Mycobacteriaceae bacterium
TCGTGGTCGAGGCCCTACTCAGGTGTCAGCGATGTCCCGAGACATACCGGTGTCAGCGATGTCCCCGAACAGGACACGACCGTCACCGTGCGTCAGCGCGCCGAATTCGCTGATTAGAGTCGTTCGATGATCGTGGCGTTGGCCATGCCACCGCCCTCACACATCGTCTGCAGCCCGTAGCGTCCGCCGCGTTGATCCAACGCATTCACGAGCGTCGTCATGATGCGCGCACCGGACGCGCCCAACGGGTGGCCGATCGCGATGGCGCCGCCGTTGACGTTGGTCTTCGACAGGTCAGCGCCGATGTCATGCGCCCAAGCCAGCACCACCGGCGCGAAAGCCTCGTTCACCTCGAACAGGTCGATATCAGACAGGGTGAGCCCAGCGTTCCGAAGCACCTTCTCGGTCGCGGGGATGACACCGGTCAGCATGTAGAGCGGATCCGATCCCACCACGGTCGAGGTGTGGATTCGCGCCAGCGGACGCAGGCCCAACCGCTTGGCGACCTCGCTCGTGGTGATCATCACCGCCGCGCTGCCGTCCGACAGCGGCGACGAGTTGCCCGGTGTGATTTCCCACTTGATTTGGGGGAACCGAGCCTCGTACGCCGAGGTATAGAACGCGGGCTTCAGACCCGCCAGCGTTTCCACCGTGGTGCCGGGGCGAACGATCTCGTCGGTGGCGAGCCCGGCGATCGGGATCAGCTCATTGTCGAAGCGGCCCTCTTTCGTTGCCTGCGCGGCCTTTTCGTGACTGCCCGCGGAGAACTCGTCGAGTTGCTGACGCGAGAAGCCCCACTTCGCCGCGATCAGTTCGGCGCTGATGCCCTGCGGTACCAACCCTTCCGGGTAGCGCTGTGCCATGGCGCCGAACGGGTCGCTGCCCGGCAGCACGCTCGAACCCATTGCTACCCGTGACATCGATTCCACACCGGCAGCGACGACGATGTCGTACGCCCCCGCGATCACACCCTGCGCCGCGAACGCGATCGCCTGCTGGCTGCTGCCGCACTGGCGGTCCACGGTGGTGCCCGGCACGGTCTCGGGGAAGCCCGCGGCCAGCAGCGCGTTGCGTCCGACGTTGACGGCTTGATCGCCAACCTGTGAGACGGCGCCGGTGATGACGTCGTCGACCAGCGCCGGGTCGATGCCCGCGCGGTTCACCAGCTCGGTGAGGCTGTGCGCCAGCAGGTCGACGGGCAGTACGTCATGCAATGCGCCGCCGGCCTTGCCCTTTCCGATCGGGGTGCGTACCGCCTCGACGATCACCGCATCCCGGCCCGCAAATTCAGCCATTTCCAGCCTCCTGAACTCGTCGCTGAGTAATGCTTCCTATACCCAGCTATACCATCTAGGTATACTTAGAACAACTCAGAGGGAGGGTGAATTCCATGACAGTGCTGCAGGGCAAGCTGGCCGACCGCAACGCCTGGTCGGCGGTGGGTGAATGCCCGGTCGAGAAGACGATGGCGCTGCTGGGCACCAAGACCGCGATGCTGATCATGCGCGAGGCGTACTACGGCACGACACGGTTCGACGACTTCTGGCGCCGCGTCGGCGTGACCAAGGCCGCTGCCGCCGCGCGGCTGTCGGAACTCGTCGACGCCGGCCTACTCGAGCGCCGGCCGTACCAGGAGCCAGGGCAGCGCAGCCGCGATGAATACGTGCCGACCGAAGCAGGCATCGACTTCATGCCTGTGGTGTGGGCGATGTTCGAATGGGGGCGGCGCCACCTGCCCAACCGAGCCCCGTTGCGCCTGGCCCATGCCGAATGTGGCGCTGAAGCCACGGTCGAGATCCGTTGCGAGAAAGGGCATCTCGTGCCACCCGACGAGCTGGTCGTCAAGGCCGTAAGAAGCTAACGCTCCTGCGCAAGATATGCCTTCACCAATGTCTTGGGCGCCTGTGTCAGCCACGCCTCGGTGATCAGTTCCGTGAGTTCGGGCACGCCAGACCATGAGCTTGTTGCGGACCCGCCGGTTGCGCGGTGAGACCGCGGCGGTTTCCGGCAACCGGCCGACGATTCGGCCGACGTCCTTCCAGGTGGCCACGCCGATGATTGGGCACGGTTAGGGTTCACCGGTGCTGCATTTGCGGGTGATAGCGCCCGAGGAGATGCGCGAGGACGTCCTCGGCGTGCTCCGTCGCGAGGTCGGCGCACCAGCTGGCGGTGAACCTGGTGGGCATCGTGGTTGCCGGGGTACTCGTGCTTGCGCTGCGGCCGAGGGGCACACTCATTCCGCGCGTGGCCCAGACCTGAGCGCCACACTGCGCACCCTCCTACCTTGTGATGGGATCTTGCGATGGGCATCAAGGTGGCGCTGGAGCATCGCACCAGCTACACATTCGACCGACTCGTGCAGGTGCATCCCCACGTGGTCCGGCTGCGTCCGGCCCCGCACTCGCGCACGCCGATCGAGGCCTACTCGCTGACCGTCGAGCCCGCCGACCATTTCGTCAACTGGCAGCAGGACGCATTCGGCAATTTCCTTGCCCGGCTCGTTTTTCCGTCCCGCGCGCGCAGCCTCACGATCACTGTCGGCCTGATCGCCGACCTGAAGGTGATCAACCCGTTCGACTTCTTCATCGAGGAATACGCCGAAAAGGTCGGGTTCATCTATCCCAAGGCTCTCGCCGAGGACCTCAAGCCCTACCTGCGACCGGTCGACGAGGGCGATGAGAGCACTGGGCCCGGCGACCTCGTCCAGGCGTGGGTGAAGAACTTTTCCGTCGCGCCGGACACCCGCACCATCGACTACCTTGTCGCGCTCAACCGCGCGGTCAACGTCGACGTCGGTTACAGCGTTCGGATGGAACCCGGCGTGCAGACGCCGGACCACACGCTGCGCACCGGCATCGGTTCGTGTCGCGACTCGGCCTGGTTGCTTGTGTCGATCCTGCGTCAGCTCGGGCTGGCCGCCCGGTTCGTCTCCGGTTACCTCGTCCAGCTCACCTCCGACGTCGAGGCACTCGACGGCCCGTCGGGCCCGGCCGCCGACTTCACCGATCTACACGCCTGGGCCGAGGTGTACATCCCCGGTGCGGGCTGGATCGGGCTGGACCCGACTTCGGGGCTGTTCGCGGGCGAGGGCCACATCCCGCTGTCGGCGACACCGCATCCGGACTCGGCCGCGCCGATCACAGGAGCCGTCGAACCGTGTGAGTCGACGCTGGACTTCACCAACGCCGTGACGCGTGTGCACGAGGACCCGCGGGTCACGCTCCCTTACACCGAGGCGGCCTGGGGGGCGATTTGCGAGCTCGGCGGCCGCGTCGACGAGCGGCTGGCCGCCGGCGACGTCCGTCTGACGATGGGCGGCGAGCCGACGTTCGTCTCGATCGACAACCAGGTCGATCCCGAGTGGACGACCGACGCCGACGGGCCGCACAAACGCCGACTGGCATCCCACCTCGCCGCGCGGCTGAAGAAGGTGTGGGCGCCACAGGGCCTGATCCACCGCAACCAGGGCAAGTGGTATCCGGGAGAACCGTTGCCGCGCTGGCAGATCGGACTTTTCTGGCGGACCGACGGCGAACCGCTGTGGCGCGATGACGCGTTGCTCGCCGATCCGTGGCCGTCGACACCGGAGAGAATCGAGGTGGCGCCCGACGCCGGACTACGCGTGCTCGGTGCTCTCGCCGACGGACTCGGGTTGCCTGCCTCCCAGATTCGGCCCGCGTACGAGGATGCGTTGAACCGACTCGGCGCCGCGGTGCGCTTGCCGGTCGGCGAACCCGTCGATGCGACAGACGATCTGGAGGCTGACACTGCCGAGGCGCGGGCGGCGCTGGTCGCACGGCTCGAGGAGTCGGTCACCGAACCGGCGGCCTACGTGCTGCCGCTGCACCGCGCCGACGACGGGTCCGGCTGGGCCAGTGCGGACTGGCGGCTACGGCGCGGGCGCATCGTCCTGCTCGACGGCGACTCACCCGCCGGGCTGCGGCTACCGCTGAAGTCGATCAGCTGGCGCCCGTCTCAGCCAACCTATGCCGCCGATCCCATGGCGCGCCGCGGGGCGTTGTCCGTCGAATCCCGCTCGGACGACGCGGAAGTCGTGGATGTCGACGCTACGCCGACGACTGCCGTCGTCGCCGAGATCCGCGAGGGACTGCTCTACATCTATCTCCCGCCGACCGACGACGCGGACCATTTCGTCGACCTCATTCGCCGTGTCGAGGCCGCGGCGACCAAGGCCGGCTGTCCGATCGTCCTCGAGGGCTACGGGCCGCCGCCGGACCCGCGGATCACCTCGATGACCGTCACCCCCGACCCCGGCGTCATCGAGGTCAACGTGGCACCCACAGCCAGCTTCGCCGAGCAGCGCGAACAGCTGCAAACGCTGTACAGCGAGGCCCGGCTGGCCCGGCTGTCGACCGAGTCATTCGAGGTCGACGGCAGCCACGGCGGCACCGGCGGGGGTAACCACATCACGCTGGGCGGTATCACTCCCGCGGACTCACCGCTGTTGCGCCGGCCCGACCTGCTGGTGTCGATGCTGACGTACTGGCAGCGGCATCCGTCGCTGTCCTACTTGTTCGCGGGACGGTTCATCGGCACGACGTCGCAGGCGCCCCGGGTGGACGAAGGGCGCGCGGAGTCGCTGTACGAACTCGAGATCGCATTCGCCGAGATCGCGCGACTCTCCGCCGGCGAGGGCGGACCACGGCCGTGGATCATCGACCGGGCGTTGCGGCACCTGCTGAGCGACATCACCGGCAACACCCACCGCGCCGAGTTCTGCATCGACAAGCTGTACAGCCCCGACGGTCCACGCGGGCGACTCGGCCTGCTGGAGCTGCGTGGGTTCGAGATGCCGCCGCACTATCAGATGGCGATGGTGCAGTCCCTGCTGGTGCGGTCACTGGTCGCATGGTTCTGGGACCAACCGCTGCGGGCGCCGCTCATCCGACACGGTGCCAACCTGCACGGCCGATACCTGTTGCCGCACTTCCTGATTCACGACATCGCCGACGTGGCCGCAGACCTGCGCGCGCACGGCGTCAACTTCGACACGAGCTGGCTCGACCCGTTTACGGAGTTCCGGTTCCCGCGTATCGGCACAGCCGTGTTGGACGGTGTCGAGATCGAGCTGCGCGGTGCGATCGAGCCGTGGAATGTGCTGGGGGAGGAGTCGACCGAAGGTGGCACGGCGCGCTACGTCGACTCATCGATCGAGCGCATCCAGATCCGGCTCATCGGCGCGGACCGTCAGCGCTACATCGTCACCGCCAACGGCTACCCGGTGCCGCTGCTGGCCACCGACAACCCCGATGTCCAGGTGGGTGGGTTGAGGTTCCGCGCGTGGCAACCGCCGAGCGCGCTGCATCCGACGATCACTGTGGACGGGCCGTTACGGTTCGAGCTCGTGGATACCGCGACCGGCATGTCACGCGGCGGCTGCACCTATCACGTGTCGCATCCCGGCGGCCGGGCTTATGACCGTCCGCCCGTCAACGCCGTGGAAGCCGAGTCGCGACGCGGCCGGCGATTCGAGACCACCGGCTTCACCCCCGGCAAGGTCGACATGGCCGACATCCGGGAGAAGCAGGCACGCCAATCCACCGATGTGGGCGCGCCGGGAATCTTGGATCTGCGCCGGGTGCGTACCGTTCTGCAGTGATGGCCCTGCCCGCAACGACTCCCCACGACATCGACAACCTGCTGTCGCGTTATCGCGGTGCGCGAGCCCAGCAGGCGCTGTTCGACGTACGCGGGGGCGCGGTCGGCGGGTACGACGAATTCGTCGATCCCGCAGGCAATATCCGGCCGGCCTGGCAGGAGCTCGCCGAATGCGTCGGCGAGCGCGGCCGCATCGGCCTCAACCAGCTTCGATCGACGGTGCGCGGCTTGGTCGACAACGACGGCATCACCTACGTACAGGTCGACCGCAACGGTGACGCCGTCACCAACGGAAACGGGGCGGCCGACCCCGGGCCATGGCATCTCGACGCGTTGCCGTTGGTGATCTCCTCGTCCGACTGGGACATCCTGGAAACCGGCCTGCTGCAGCGTTCACGGTTGCTCGACGCGATCTTGACCGATCTCTACGGCGCACGCGAGTCGGTGACCAGTGGGGTGTTACCCCCGCAATTACTCTTCGCACACCCTGGCTACATCCGCGCAGCACGGGGGATCGAGGTGCCGGGCCGCCACCAGCTTTTCATGCACGGCTGCGACATCAGCCGCGGACACGACGGCAGCTTCCTGGTCAACGCGGACTGGACGCAGGCGCCGTCGGGCGCGGGATACGCGCTGGCGGACCGTCGGGTGGTGGCGCACGCATTTCCCGATCTTTACGAGCGCATCGGGCCGCGTCCGGCCTCGCCGTGGGCGCAAGCTCTGCGCCTGGCACTGATCGACGTCGCGCCCGAGTCCGCCGAAGAACCCTTTGTAGTGGTGCTCAGTCCCGGCATCCACTCCGAGACAGCCTTTGATCAGGCCTATTTGGCGAGCGTGCTCGGCTTCCCACTGGTGGAGAGCGCCGATCTGGTCGTGCGTGACGGCAAACTGTGGATGCGATCGATGGGCACGCTGAAGCGCGTCGACGTGGTGTTGCGCCGTGTCGACGCCGATTACGCGGATCCGCTTGACCTACGGCCGGATTCGCGCCTGGGCGTCGTCGGGCTCGTCGAGGTGTTGCGCCGCGGCGCGGTCAGCGTCGTCAACTCGCTCGGCAGCGGCATCCTGGAAAGTCCTGGACTGCTTCGCTTTCTACCTGAACTCGCCGAACGCCTGCTGGGGGAGACGCCGCTATTACGGACGGCGGAGATGTACTGGGGCGGCATCAACACCGAACGGTCCCATTTGTTGAGTAACCTGGCGTCGCTGCTGATCCGTCCGGTGACCGGGGGCCAGGCGTTTGTCGGGCCGGCCCTGTCGTCCGCGCAGTGCAGGGAACTCGGCGTGCGCATCGAAACCACGCCGTGGCAATGGGTGGGCCAGCAACTGCCGCAGTTCTCCTCGGCTCCCACCGACTACTACACCGGTGGACTGTCGGCGGCCAACGTGGGCATGCGGTTGTTCACGGTCTCGCAGCGAAGTGGATACGCGCCGATGATCGGCGGACTCGGCTACCTCGTCGCACCCGGACACGCGGCGTATCAACTGAATACCGTTGCAGCCAAGGATATCTGGGTCCGCACACCGATGCGCGTGACCGCCGAGCGGACCCCGACCGCACCGCCGGTGGAGCTGCCCGCGATCATGCCCAGTCCGACTCGGGCGGTCAGCTCGCCGCGTGTGCTGTCCGATTTGTTCTGGATGGGCCGCTACGCCGAACGCGCGGAGAACATGGCGCGCCTGCTCACCGTGACTCGCGAGCGCTATCACGAATTCCGTTACCGCCGGGAGCTGACCGGCAGCGAGTGCGTCCCGGTGCTGCTCACCGCGCTCGGCTCGATCACCGGAACCAGCATCGGTGACGGTGATTACGCCGAGATAGTGGCGACGGCGCCGACGACGTTGTGGTCGCTGACAGCTGACCGGCATCGTCCCGGCTCCCTCGCGCAGTCGGTCGAACGTCTTGGTCTCGCCGCGCGTGCGGTCCGCGACCAGATGTCCAACGACACCTGGATGGTGTTGGCGGCCGTCGAGCGCGCGCTGCTGCACGCCCCCGCTCAACCTTTTGGTCGGCCCGCCGACGAGCCACCGGAGTCCAAGGCTGAAGGCGAAGCGTTTTTGTCCTCGACGACCAGTCTCACGCTGTCGGGCATGCTGGCGCTGTCGGGCGTCGCCGCCGAGTCCATGGTGCATGACGTGGGCTGGACCATGATGGACATCGGCAAACGGATCGAACGTGGGCTGGGTCTCACGGCACTCCTGCGGGCCACCCTCATCACGGTCCGCAACCCGGGTGCTGAGCAGACCATCACCGAATCCACGCTGGTGGCATGTGAGTCGTCGGTCATTTATCGGAGACGCAACCCCGGAATGGTTAGTGTGGCCGCCGTGGCCGATCTGGTCTTGATGGACGCCGAGAATCCACGCTCGCTGGCCTTCCAGCTCGAGCGGCTTCGTATCGCACTGAAGGCGTTGCCCGGGTCGTCTGGATCATCGCGGCCCGAGCGACTGGTCGAAGAGATCATTGCCCGGTTGCGCCGCATCCAGCCTGCCGATTTTGACGAGGTGACGCCCGAGGGTCGCCGTGCAGACCTTGCGTCGTTGCTCAACGACACCCACGCCGATCTGCGCGACCTGTCTAGCGTCATCACCGCGACTCATCTGTCGCTGCCAGGCGAAATGCAGCCGCTGTGGGGCCCCGATGAGCGCAGGCTGGTGCCGTGACAGGCCGGCGCTATCGGGTTTCGCATCGCACGGTGTACCGCTACTCGGATGTCGTGACCAGTAGCTATGGTCGCGGCTTCCTGACCCCGCGCGACTCCGCGCGCCAGCGGTGCCTTTCGCACGAGTTGGAGATCGAACCGACGGCAGCCGACAGTTCCACCAGCCGCGACGCCTACGGCAACATCAGTTCGTACTTCCACGTCGCCGAACGGCACGAGACGCTGTCGATCACGAGCCGCTCGGTGGTCGAGGTGGATCCGCCGCCCGCCGACCTCTACAACGGCGGATCGGCGCGCGCGCCATGGGAGATCTCCAGGCCCGTCGGAACGGACGGTGCACTGGCCACGGAGTTCACGCTGGACCTGCGTCCGGCCGAGATCACCGAAGCGCTACGTGACTACGCCGCACCGAGTTTCGAGCCGGGGCGCCCGCTGATCGAGGTGCTGCGCGACCTGAATTCGCGGATCTACACCGATTTCACCTACCGTTCCGGCTCGACCACGGTGTCGACTCGGGTGAGCGAGGTTTTGACGGCACGGGAAGGGGTATGTCAGGACTTCGCGCGGCTTGCCATCGCCTGCCTGCGTGCCAACGGGTTGGCAGCCAGCTACGTGTCCGGTTATCTGGCCACCGACCCACCTCCGGGAAAGGAACGCATGGTGGGAATCGACGCCACGCACGCATGGGCGTCTGTGTGGACGCCGCAAAACCAGTGGCTCGGTTTCGATCCCACTAACGCCCAGATGGTCGACGAGCGCTACATCACCGTCGGCTTCGGGCGCGACTACGCCGACGTCCCGCCGCTGCGCGGCATCATCTACACCGACTCCGAACGCAGCGTGATCGACGTCGCGGTCGACGTCGCGCCCTACGACGGCGGTGTACTTCATGCGTGACTTCACCTGTCCCAACTGCGGCCAGCGGCTGGCATTCGAGAACTCGGTCTGCCTGTCCTGCCGCAGCAGGATCGGCTTCTCGCTGGACGACATGGCGCTGCTGGTCATCGCGCCAGGCCCCGAGTCCGAGCATGCCGGCGCTGTGGACTCCAGCGAGTACCGGCTGTGCGCGAATATGCATCTCGCAGAATGCAACTGGCTGGTGGAGAAGGGGCCGATCGCCAAGCTGTGCGCATCGTGCGCGCTGACCCGCACGAGGCCCAACGATGCCGATCCGGTCGCGCTGGCCGCCTTCGCGACGGCGGAACGGGCCAAGCGGCGGATGATCGCCGAGCTGTACGAGCTCAAGCTGCCGATCGTGGGCCGCGACGCTGATCCGGAGTACGGGCTCGCGTTCGACCTGCTGTCCAGTCAATTCGAGAAGGTCTTCACCGGTCATGCCAACGGGGTCATCACGCTGGACCTCGCCGAGGGCGACGACGTGCACCGTGAGCAGCTGCGCATCTCGATGGACGAGCCGTACCGCACCCTGCTCGGACACTTCCGCCACGAGATCGGGCACTACTACTTCTACCGCCTGATCGGGACGTCGTCGGAGTACCTGGAGCGGTTCAACGAGCTGTACGGCGATCCCGACCTGGACTATCAGGAGGCGCTGGACCGCCACTACAGCGAGGGTGCGCCGGTCGGCTGGCAGCAGGAGTACGTGTCGTCCTACGCCACGATGCATCCGGCCGAGGATTGGGCGGAGACCTTCGCCCATTACCTGCACATCCGCGACACCCTGGACACCGCCGCCGCCTTCGGGTTCGCACCCGCCGGTGCCACCTTTGAGCGACGCACGTTGGGGCCCAGCGGTTTCGACACGATCATCGACCTGTGGCTGCCGCTGTCGTGGGCACTGAACATGGTGAACCGCTCGATGGGCAAGGAAGATCTCTATCCCTTCGTGCTACGGGGCCCGGTGCTCGAGAAGATGCGGTTCATCCACACGGTGATCGACGAGATCACCTCGAATCCGGTGAAACTCGCCGAGATCGGCGCCCCCGTAGAGGATCAGCAGAAGCAGTTGGGTTGATATGAGTTGAGGTAGTCCTTCACAAACGCCTCCGGGGGTGTCAGGAAGGGATTGTCAAAGATTCCTTTG
>JAIEPH010000075.1 GCA_019749805.1 Mycobacteriaceae bacterium
CAAATTCAGGGATCACCCACGTGTCCCGGTCGGACGTTCGGACCACCCGCGGACCCACACAAAGGCTAAATGTCGGATAGCGACCCCACGGTTGCGGCATGAATATGGAGCCGTTCCTTGGGACCGAAGCTGTGGCGGCGGGCCGCTTCACGCGCAGAACCCTGACGAGCCGCAACGTGAAGATCTACCAAAACGTCTACCTGCCGAAGGGGGTGGAGCTGACCGCCGAGATGCGAGCAATTGCCGCGTGGTTGTGGTCGAGTCGTCATGCGACAGTCGCGGGTCTGTCTGCAGCGGCGCTGCATCGATCGAAATGGATCGACGCGGGACTTCCTGCCGAGCTAATCCGACCGGTGCCATGCAAGGTCAATGGGATCGTGATCCATCGCGACGTCCTCGACGAAAGCGAAATATGCGCGGTCCGTGGCATGACGGCCACCACACCCGCGCGCACCGCTTACGACCTAGGGCGGCGAGGGACGTTGATGCAAGCGGTGATGAGGCTTGATGCGCTTGCAAACGCGACAGGCCTGAAGTCCGAGGAGGTTGCGGCGCTGCTGCCCATGCACCGAGGTGCTCGGGGGGTCCCGCAGTTGCGGAAAGCGACCGATCTGATGGACGGCGGCTCGGAGTCGCCGCAGGAGACGCGCACTCGTCTGCTTCTCATCGCAGCCGGTTTTCCCCGTCCGGACACGCAGATCGTGGTGTGCAACACGTTCGGGGAGTTCATCGGCCGGGTGGACCTGGGGTACCGGAAGTGGAAAGTCGCCGTCGAGTACGACGGTCCACAACATTGGGATGGTCCTGAAGCGCACGCTCGCGACATCGAGCGGATCGCCGACCTCGAAGCGGAAGGCTGGAAGGTCATTCGACTCAGTCGAGACATTCTTCGATACCGGCGGAGCACCTTCCTCGTCCGGGTTCGGGATGCGATGCGCGACAGAGGATGGCCTGACCACGCCGCCGTCAGACTAGATGCGACCTGCGACATGTGAGCCCGGCTCGATTGTCGGTGTTTGCACGTTTTCGGCGGGAGAAGCGTGACAAACCCCGACACTCGGCAGCTCAGAGCGCGGCGGGCAAGCCCCACTTCTCGAACGACTCCATGTGGAAGGCAACCACGTGGGTGATGCCTTCGTCGGTCGTGGCGAGCACATGCATCTGGAACGGCTCGTGCACACCGCTTTCGCGGTTGAGCATGTACATCGCTCCGGCCGGCTGGCCGTTGGCCACCGTGGGGAGTAACCGCATATCGCCGGGCAACTCGGCCGGGCAGTGCGTCTTCGAGAGCAGGACGATGTTCTCCGGGCCCTGGTACCAGCCGTCGAACGGCGGCATCTCCCATACGGCGTCGGCGGTGAACAGCTCGACGAGCTTGTCCATGTCATAGGTCTCGAACGCGTCGATGTAGCGCGTCAGCAGATCCTGGGCTTCCTTTGACTCCGGGACCTGCAGATGGTCGTCTTCGCTGGGCCCGATCGCATCGAGTTGCGCCCGGGCGCGCTGCAACAGGCTGTTGACCGCCGCCGTCGAGGAGCCGATGGCGTCGGCGACCTCCGCGGCCTTCCACTGCAGTACCTCACGCAACACGAGCACCGCGCGTTGGCGGGCGGACAGGTGCTGCAGCGCAGCGATGAACGCGAGCCGCACCGATTCACGCGAGCCGACGATGTTCGACGGGTCGGTCGAATCGTCGGGAATGGGCTCCAGCCACGGCACCTCGTCGCGCGCGACGATGTCGTCGACCGGATCGGAGCTGGGCGCCCCGAGCCCCGTCGGCAGCGGCCGGCGCTGACGGCTGTCCAACGCCGTCAGACAGGTGTTGGTGGCGATCCGGTACAGCCAGGTGCGCACGGATGATTTGCCTTGGAACCCCTTGTACGACTTCCATGCCCGCAAGTAGATTTCCTGCACCAGATCCTCGGCGTCATGTAGCGAACCGGTCATCCGATAGCAGTGCGCGAGCAGCTCGCGGCGATAGCGCTGCGCGTCGGCCAGAAAGGCGTCTTCTGCGCTGTCGTCGTCCAGATTGTGGGCCAGGACCGTCACCTCGCCGAGCTTAGTCACCATGGGTGACAACCGTCACCGGCGTGCGATTGGGCAGCCCGATACTCTCCCTGGGTGGCAACTACCCGCACCGAACGCAGCTTCTTGAGTGATCGGGCGACCGGCGGCGATGTCCGCATCGTCTACGACGTATGGACCCCGGAGGTGGCCCCGCGCGGTGTCGTCGTCCTGTGCCACGGATACGCCGAACACGCCCGCCGCTACGACCACGTCGCCGAGCGATTCGGCGAGGCGGGGCTGATCACCTACGCGCTGGACCTTCGCGGGCACGGTCGCTCCGGCGGCAAGCGGGTGTACCTGCGCAACATCGATGAGTACACCGGCGACTTCCGCACCCTGGTCGGCATCGCCAGAACCGACCACCCCGAGCTGCCGCGGATCGTGCTCGGCCACAGCATGGGCGGCGGTGTCGTGTTCGCCTACGGCGTCGAGCACCCCGACGAATACACCGCGATGGTGCTGTCGGGGCCTGCCGTCGACGCCCAGGACGCCGTCTCGTCGTTCATGATCCGCGTGGCCAAGGTGGTCGGCAGCATTCTGCCGGGCCTGCCCGTCGAGGACCTCCCGACCGAGGCGGTGTCCCGCGACCCGGAGGTGGTTGCGGCGTACATGGCCGATCCGCTGGTCCATCACGGCAAGCTGCCCGCCGGTATCGGCAAGGCGCTCATCAAGGTCGGCGAAACCATGCCCCAGCGCGCCTCGGCGCTCACCGCGCCACTGCTCGTCGTGCACGGAGAGCAGGACAAGCTGATCCCGGTCGCCGGCAGCCGTCACCTACTGGAATGCGTCGCATCGACCGACGCTCACCTCAAGGTGTATCCCGGGCTCTACCACGAGGTGTTCAACGAGCCCGAAAAGGCGCTGGTGCTCGACGACGTCACCTCGTGGATCGAGGCGAAGCTTTGAAAGCCCTTGCGGGCCTGCTGCTTTCGCTGGTCCTTTTGGTGTCGGGATGCGGATCGGACGACGAACCGTCCGGTTGGGTCGACGAAGACGTGTCGTTCACCGCAGACGGCCTGACCATCCACGGCACGTACCGCCATGAGCGCGGCGGCGCACAGGGACCTGCGGCCCTGCTGATCTCCGAGAGCGGCAACACCGACCGCAACGGCGACAACGCGGTGGCGGGCCCCGTCGGCAACATGCGGCAACTCGCCGAACTGTTGTCCGACAAAGGCGTAGCGAGCCTGAGGTACGACAAAATCGGTACTGGCAAGACGGGTCTCGGACCCTATTCGCAGCGGCCCCAGGACGTCGTCAGCGCCGTCTACACCACCGGCGCGAAGGCCGCGGTGAGCTATCTCGCCGAGCAGTCCGCGACCGACAAGTCGCGCGTCTCGGTATACGCGGTGGGAGAAGGCACGGTCCACGCGATGGCTCTCGCGACCGACGCGAACGTCGGCGCACCGAAGATCCACTCGCTGGCCCTGCTGCAGCCACTACCCGGCAGGTATCTGGACATCATCACCAACCGCGTGCGCGCCAGCGCTTCTCCGGAGGCGCTGACCACCTGGCTGGCCGCCGTCGACGAGGTCCGCACCAAGGGGACGGTGGCCCAGAACCTTCCGGAGGGACTCGGCGCGCTCGTCAATCCCGGCAACGTCAAGGCGGTGATCGAGGCCGACAAGATCGACCCGCTCACCCTGGCCGCCAAGGTGCCCGCAGGTACGCCCGTCCTGCTCACGTGTTCAGACGCCGACAAGCAGGCGACGTGCGAATCGGTCCGGCCGCTCGAGGATGCGCTCCAACACACCGCGCTGACCGTCGTCGAACTCGAGGGCGTCAGCCATGTGCTACGCGACGATCCGACCGACAACGTCGCCAACTACGCGAAGCAGGATCCCCTTTCTCCACAGCTCGTCAGCGCGCTCGACGAATTTGTCGGCAAGTAGACCTAACCTGGCGCTCATGAGTGACGACAAGATGCTGGCGCGCATCGCCGCTCTGCTGCGGCAGGCCGAGGGGACCGACAACACGCACGAGGCAGACGCGTTCATGGCCGCAGCCCAACGGCTGGCCACCGCGACGTCGATAGACCTGGCGGTCGCACGGTCGCATGCTTCCAACCGCACCAAGGCGCAGATGCCGGTCCAGCGCACCATCACGATCGGCAACGCAGGCACCCGCGGGCTGCGCACCTATGTCCAGCTGTTCACCGTGATCGCGATGGCCAACGACGTGAAGTGCGATGTCGCGTCGAATTCGACGTTCGTGTACGCGTACGGGTTCGGCGAGGACATCGATGCCAGCCATGCGCTCTACGCCAGCCTGGTGATGCAGATGGTGCGCGCGTCGGAGGCCTACATCGCGTCGGGGGACCACCGGCCGACGCCCACGATCACCGCGCGCATCAACTTCCAGCTCGCCTTCGGCGCGCGCGTCGGCAAGCGGCTGTCCGAAGCTCGCGAAGAGGCGCAACGCGAAGCCACCGGATCACGCTGGCGCAGAAGACCGGGCACCGCTATCGCGTTGCGGAACAAGGAGATCGAGCTGAAGGACTTCTACCAGCAGACCTCGGCGGCGCGGGGCACGTGGCGGCCCACCAGCGCGACGGCGGGGTATTCGTCGGCGGCGCGACGCGCGGGTGATCGCGCGGGCCGCAAGGCGCGACTGGGTAGCAGCGGGGAGCTGTCCGGTGCCCGCTCGGCCCTGGAGACGTGAGCGATCAGAGACACCCAGCGGGCGAAGGTCTACGCCGCAGAGGAATTCGTCCGGACGTTGTTCGACCGGGCGGCTGAGCACAGCAACCGGGTGGTCGACTTCTTCGGGACGCAGCTGACCCTGCCACCCGAGGGCCGGTTCGCGTCGGTGGAGTCGGTGCAGCGCTACGTCGACGACGTGCTCGGCATGACGCTGGTCCGTGAGTCATGGCCCGGCACGGCGGCGTTGACGGTGCGTGCCCGGCGCGGCGTCACCGCGGCGCACTACGAGCGGGCCGACGACGGCGCGCGCATCGCAGTGCCGGAGAAACGCACGACGTGGGCGCTGCGCGAACTGGTGGTCCTCCACGAGATCGCCCACCACCTCTGCGTCGCCGAACCGCCGCACGGACCCGAGTTCGTCGCGACGTTCTGCGACCTCGCCGGCGGGGTCATGGGTCCGGAAGTCGCCCATGTGCTGCGCGTGGTGTACGCGAAAGAAGGTGTCCGATAGCGTGCCCCGTGTGGCCGAGCCCGATCCCCGCCCAGACCCGAAGGCGCTTGATCAGCTCTTCAACGCTGTGCTGCGCACCGAGGACGATGCGCTGACCGCCGCGCGGGAGTCGGCCGATGCGGCGGGGATGCCCGCCATCGAGGTATCGGCGCAACACGGCAAGCTGCTGTACCTGCTCGCCATGGCGGCGCGCGCGACCCGGGTTTTGGAGATCGGCACGCTCGCCGGCTACAGCACCATCAACCTGGCTCGTGCCGTCGGACCGTCGGGTCGTGTCGTCACCCTCGAGTACGAGGCCGCGCACGCGGAGGTCGCGCGCCAGAACCTCGCGCGCGCGGGCGTCGAAGACCGCGTAGAGGTGATCGTCGGTGCCGCCCTGGATACTCTGCCGGATCTCGACGCACGCGGCGAGATCTTCGATCTGTCGTTCATCGATGCCGACAAGGAGAACAACGTCGCCTACGTCGAGTGGGCGATCAAGCTGGGCCGGCCGGGCTCAATCATCTTGGTGGACAACATTGCCCGGTTCGGCAGGGTGCTCGCACCCGCGGACGACGACCATCAGGCCCGCGCCGTGCGCGACATGCTGGAGATGATGGGTGAGCATCCGCGGTTGGACACCGCGGCGATCCAGACGGTCGGCACCAAGGGCTGGGACGGCTTCGCGGTCGCGGTTGTCAGCTAGCCAGTGATCGCGCGCAGTCGCGCAGCGCGCTGACGATTCGTCGCTCGTTCGCATCGAAGCGGTCGCTGGGTGCCGGCACCGAGATCGCGACGATGTGCCCGCCGGAGGTCCTGGCGGCGATACCGGCCGCGGAGATCCCGGCGGTGTGCTCGTCGCGGTCGAACGCGATGTCGCTGAGCCCCGCGGACGGGTCGGTCAGCAGCTCGAGCGCGGCCTTGCCGTTGGCCGTGGACTCCAGCGGGAACCGCACACCTACCGCCGAAACCGCCCGCAGCCGGTGCGCGGACTGCACCTGGTCGATGAACAACATCTGCTGACCGCGCAGCACCGATAGATCGACCGTCTCGCCGGTCGTGCGCGCCAACTTGTCCAGCGTCGGCCGAAACTGCGTCGCGAGGCTCGCGTCGTCGGCACCGCCCAGCCCGAGCAGTCGTTCGCCAAGGCTGATCCTGCCTTCGTCGTCGATGCTCGCGAATCCGATCTCGACCAGTCCGACCAGCAGCCGTCGCACCGTGGACTTGGCCAGCCCAAGCCGCCCGCCCAGGTCGACCAGCCGAAGCTGGCCTGGTGAAGCGGCGATCTCGTCCAGGGCGGCCGCCGCGCGGCGCAACACCTGAATTCCGTCTGAGCGCCCGGATTCGGTTGGCTGATTCTCTTCCGCAGGGGCCATTCCACCACTATATTGATTCGCAATGCGGCTCACAACGATTCGCAATGTGAATCTGGGAGGGCTAAGTGGTGGCACTACCGGCGGGGCGACACTTCGCGCACGGGGGCGACGGGTACGACGACGCCCGACGGTCGACGGTTTGGAATCAACGCGTGCCGGATCGCTATCCGGCGATGATCGTGCAGGCCCACGACGACGACGACATCATTGCCGCACTGGCCTATGCGAAAGCCCACGATCTTCAGGTCGGGATCCGGTCGGGCGGACACAGTTGGGCGGCCAACCATCTGCGCGACGGCGGTCTGCTGCTCGATATGCACGGTTTCGACCAGGCCGCCATCGACAAGGACAAGATGCTCGCCGTGGCCGGACCCGGCAAAGGTGGCAGCATCCTGGCGGCCGAACTCGAGGAGCAGGACCTGTTCTTCCCCGCCGGCCACTGCAAGGGCGTGTGCATCGGCGGGTACCTGCTTCAGGGCGGATACGGCTGGAACAGTCGTGTCTACGGACCGGCGTGCGAAAGCGTGATCGGTCTGGACGTCATCACCGCCGACGGCGAGAAGCTTTACATCGACGCCGAGAATCACCCCGACCTGTACTGGTCGGCGCGAGGTGCCGGTCCAGGCTTCTTCGCGGTCGTCGGCCTTTCATCTCAAGCTGTACCCGAAGCCGGCCGTCTGCGGCATGAGCCTGTACGCCTATCCGTTCGACTGCGCCGAGGAAGTGTTCACCTGGGCGCGTGACATCAGTGCCGACGTGGACCGCAGGGTGGAACTGCAGATCGTCGCCACCAGAACCGTGCGGGACGCCGGGATCGACGGCCCCGCGATCTTGCTCGCGTCGCCGGTGTTCGCGGACACCGAGGCCGAAGCCGAGGAAGCGCTCGCCCTGTTGGGCACCTGCCCGGCCATCGATAAGGCACTGGTCAAAGTTCCTTATGCACCAACGGATCTGCCCACTTGGTACACCGCGGTGATGGGCAACTATCTGGAAGATCACCGCTACTCCGCAGACAACATGTGGACCTCGGCGCCGGCGGCGGACCTGATGCCCGGCATTCGTCGGATCCTCGACACCCTCCCGCCGCACCCCGCGCATTTCCTGTGGCTCAACTGGGGACCGTCACCGGCCCGGCAGGACATGGCCTACAGCATCGAGGCCGAGATCTACCTGGCGCTCTACGGGGGTTGGATGGACGAGACCGACGACGACAAGTACGTCAACTGGCCGCGGGACAACATGGCCGAGATGGCGCATCTGGCCACCGGAATCCAGTTGGCCGACGAGAATCTCGGACAGCGTCCTGCGAAGTTCGCCACCGACGAGGCCATGGCACGGCTGGACAACGCCCGGGCCGCATACGATCCCGACGGCCGCTTCTACCCATGGATGGGACGGGCCTGATGAGCGCCTACCTCGGTTATCGCGATGCCGACGGTGACACCCCGTGGGGCACGTACTTCAATCCCGAAATGGCCGACCTGCCAAGGCATGTGGTCGTCGCGCTGGAGCATGGACCCCAGGCCGACCAGACGCTGCTCGGATTCGATTCCGCGGGAACGATTCTCGACGAGGGCTACCAGCAGACCGAGAACGGATTCGGTCAGCTGCGCGGCGGGGGCTTCCAGGTGTCGGTGCGCACCGAGATGCCCGGCGTCACGCCCGCCATGTGGGACTGGTGGTTCGGTTGGCACGGCAGCGAGACGACGCGCTACAAACTGTGGCATCCGCGCGCGCATGCGTCGGCGCGCTGGTCCGACGATGGCGGTGACGGCAGCTGGGTCGGCCGGACGTCGTTGATCGAGGAGTACCTCGGATCGTCGTACGCCAAAGCCGCGATCCAGTTCGTCGAACCGCAGGTGATCGGTCTCGAACCGACTCGCCTCGGCTCAGACGTCGCGGTGTGCGCACGGCTGGGATCGGCGGAGGTGCCCGTCGACATCGGCTGGTTCGTCCACCACATACGCGCCACCGCCGACGGCGCGGAGATGCGATCCCGATTCTGGATGGGCGGCCCACACATCGGCCTGCGGAAAGGAAATATGTTGGCTGACGCGGTGATTCGGCCCGTCGCCGCCCATCAGCTTCCCGATCCGCGCGATCTTCTCGTGCACTGCGCTCAGGAGATGAACCACCTGGCCGGCTTCCTGCCCGCGGTGTATGCCCAATTCGCGGGTGCATGACATCCGGGTGTGTTATTGACACAGGTATGTCCAGGACACGAGCCATCAGCGCAATCGGAGCATGTGCCGCGTTGCTTGCGGCACCAGTAGCCCAGGCGACGCCCAGACCCGCGCCCCCGCTGCTGTACGGGTGGTACAACGTGTCCGTCGACTTCGCGCAGCAGACCTTCAACGGTGCGTCGACGCCCATGCAATCCAAGACTTTCCTCGTTGAATACACCGCCAACTGCGACGTGAACGGCTGCGTTGTCACTATGGACAACTCGGACGATCTGTCCCGCGACCCCGGCGCCCCACCGGTTTTCGAGTACCGGTGGAACAACGACCGCTGGGAAACGAGCAGCGACTATCCGTACCTGTGCGAACGCATGAATCCCGACAGCGCAGTGCAATCCGTGCGGTCGGACTACCTGATCCCGCGGCCCGATGGCAGCTTCTTCGGTCAGCGAACCATCACCGTCGAGGGCGTCGGATGCCCGGGCGAGGGAGCAGGAGTGCACTCGCTGCCGATCTCGGTGACGCCCGCCGACCCGCCGCCACCGCCCCCGCGCTAGCCAGCGCTCGTTTAGTACTTCGCCATCGGGGCACAGACCGCTAATGGACTTTGGCTTCCGGCAGCGCATGCCGACCGTCGAACGGCATATTCCGGCGCCGCCTGAGGCGGTGTGGAACGTTCTTGTCGACCTTGACCTGTGGCCGCAATGGGGCCCGTCGATTCAGCGGGCCGAGCTGGCGGAGATCGGGCCGATGAAGTTGGGTTCGCGGGGCAAATTGTGGACCCCGTTCGGAATCGCGCTGCCGTTCGCGATCACAGAGTTCGCACAGGGTCACCACTGGGCGTGGGAGGTGGCCGGCGTACGCGCCACGCGGCATGAGGTGCGAGCCGCCGACGGTGGAACACGGTTGACGTTCGCAGTCCCGTGGTGGGCGCCGGCCTACCTGTCGGTGTGCGCGGTGGCACTGCAGCGGATCGACCGCATGGTGACGTGAGGAGGGCTCATTCGACGCCGGGTCAGCTGCAGACCGCGCCGCCGGCCGCCGAGCCGACCAGCTTGGTGTACTTGGCCAGCACCCCGGTCTTGTAGACGGGCGGCAGTGGCTGGAAGCCGGCCTTGCGCGACTCGAATTCGTCCTTGTCGACCAGCACGTCGAGCGTGCCGTTCGCAACATCGAGGCGGATCTTGTCGCCGTCCCTGAGGAACGCGATGGGCCCGCCGTCGACCGCCTCGGGCGCGATGTGTCCCACACACAGGCCCGTGGTGCCGCCGGAGAACCGGCCGTCGGTCATCAAGAGCACGTCCTTGCCGAGGCCCGCACCCTTGATGGCGCCGGTGATGGCGAGCATCTCGCGCATGCCGGGGCCGCCCTTGGGTCCCTCGTAGCGGATGACCACGACGTCGCCGTTGGTGATCGTGCCGTCCTCGAGCGCATCGAGCGCGGCCCGCTCGCGCTCGAAAACCCTTGCAGTGCCCTCGAACACGTCGGAGTCGAAGCCGGCCGACTTGACCACCGCACCTTCGGGTGCCAGCGATCCGTGCAGGATCGAGATGCCGCCGGTCGGGTGGATCGGATTGTTCATCGCGCGCAACACCTTGCCGTCCGGGTCCGGCGGCTCGATGTGGGCCAGGTTCTCGGCCATGGTCTCACCGGTGACCGTCAGGCAATCCCCGTGCAGCAGACCGGCATCCAGCAACGCCTTCATGACCACCGGCACGCCGCCGATCTCGTCGACGTGCTTCATCACGTGGCGGCCGAACGGCTTGACGTCGGCGAGATGCGGAACCTTCTGTCCGATGCGGGTGAAGTCCGCCAGCGTGAGCTTGACCCCTGCTTCCGACGCGATCGCCAGCAGGTGCAGCACCGCATTGGTGGATCCACCGAACGCCATCACCACGGCGATGGCGTTCTCGAAGGCCTCGATGGTGAGGATGTCGCTGGTGGTGATACCGCGACGCAGCATCTCCACGACGGCCTCACCCGACCGACGGGCATATTCGTCGCGGCGCGAGTCGATTGCCACCGGCGAAGCGCTGCCCGGCAGCGACATGCCCAGTGCCTCGGCGGCCGACGCCATGGTGTTGGCGGTGTACATACCGCCGCACGCGCCCTCGCCGGGACAGATCGCACGCTCGATGATGTCGACGTCCTCGCGCGACATCAGGCCGCGGGCGCAGGCGCCCACCGCCTCGAATGCGTCGATGATCGTGACTTCTTTCTCGCTGCCGTCGGTGAGCTTCGCGACGCCCGGCATGATCGAGCCGTTGTAGAGGAAGACGCTCGCCAGGTTCAGCCGCGCGGCGGCCATCAGCATGCCGGGGATCGA
>JAIEPH010000110.1 GCA_019749805.1 Mycobacteriaceae bacterium
GCCCGCCCTTCTCGGCGGAGCCACACGGGTGGGGAATTTCGAAGAGCGTCAGTGGGGAATTTCAGTGAGCGCGGTCAGTTCCGGCCACGGCGCCCAGAATCGCGTACTGGATGAGACGCGGCGCGCTCGCTCCGGCAATCATCGCGATACAAAGAAACAGGGCCGCCACCCAAAAAGCGGTGACGATCAACCCCCTCGCAATTATTTTCCGGCCATATCTGTAGGTGGCGCGCAGTGCGCTCTCTCGATCGACGTCATCGCCAGCGGCCCACCGCTCGATGAGACGGGGATCCCTTCCACCGGGAAACACCAGCACATATAGGTACGCGAGCACGGCGACCACGGTCACCGCGGCCGCCTCGGCATATCGATCAGACCTCTCGAAAGCGACAATGCCCAACGACCAGGCGAGATAAACCGGCAGTGCCAGGGGAAGCGTGAGCGCCCAGCATGCCCACGAATACCTGGATTTGTACCGATCCCAGGCCAATTGCCAGATGCGGTCCATGCCAATAAAGAAACACCCCCGGCGATGAACCGGGGGTGTTCCTTCGGGACTACCTAGTGGTGATGGTGACCGTGACCGTGGCCATGACCGTCGTCTTCGGCCTCGGCCGGCTTCTCGACGATCGCGGTCTCGGTCGTCAGCACCATCCGCGCAACCGACGCCGCGTTCTGCACCGCTGACCGAGTGACCTTGACCGGGTCTACAACGCCGTCGGCAGCCAGATCGCCGTAGGCGAGCGTGGCCGCGTTGAAGCCCTGCCCGGCGGGCAGTTCGGACACCTTGTTCACCACGACCGAGCCGTCGAACCCGGCATTGGTGGCGATCCAGTACAGCGGCGCCGTCAACGCGGAGGCGAACACGCCGACGCCCAGTGCCTCGTCACCGGAGAGCGACTCGCGCAGCGGGCCGAGCACCGAACCAGCCTGGACGAGCGCCGCGCCACCACCGGCGACGATGCCCTCCTCGACGGCCGCCTTGGCTGCCGACACCGCGTCCTCGACCGCTTCCTTGCGCTTCTTCAGGTCGGTCTCGGTGGCCGCGCCGACCCGGATGACGGCGACGCCGCCGGACAGCTTGGCCAGACGCTCCTCGAGCTTCTCGCGATCCCAGTCCGAATCGGATGCCTCGATCTCGGAGCGCAGCTGAGACTTGCGGCCGTCGATGGCTTCCGGCGTGCCCCCGCCGTCGACGATGACGGTGCTGTCCTTGTCGACGACGACCCGGCGTGCGGAACCCAGCACCTCCAGTCCGACCTCGCGCAGCGCCAGACCGACGTCGGGGTTGACGACCTGCCCGCCGGTGACGATGGCCAGATCCTCGAGGAACGCCTTTCGGCGGTCTCCGAAGAACGGTGCCTTGACGGCGACGGCCTTCAGCGTCTTGCGAATCGCGTTGACCACCAACGTCGAAAGGGGTTCACCCTCGACGTCCTCGGCCACGATCAGCAGCGGCTTGCCCGACTCGGCGACCTTCTCCAGCAGCGGAAGCAGATCAGGCAGCGAGCTGATCTTCTCGCGGTGCAGCAGCACCAACGCGTCCTCGAGCACGGCTTCCTGTGCATCGAAGTCGGTGATGAAGTACGCGGAGATGTAACCCTTGTCGAAGCCGACACCCTCAGTGACCTCGAGCTCGGTGTTCAGCGTCGAGGACTCCTCGACCGTCACCACACCGTCGACGCCGACCGTGGTCATCGCCTCGCCCACCAGCTCACCGACCTGCTCGTCGCGCGAGGACACGGTGGCCACCTGGGCGATGGCCTTCTTGTCGCTGACCGGCGTCGCCGCCGCGAGCAGCGCCTCGGAGACCGCGTCGGCGGCCTTGCTGATGCCGAGGCCGAGTGCGATCGGGTTGGCACCCGCGGCCACGTTGCGCAGGCCGGCCTTGATGATGGCCTGTGCGAGCACCGTCGCGGTGGTCGTGCCGTCACCTGCCACGTCGTTGGTCTTGGTGGCGACCGACTTGACCAGCTGGGCGCCGAGGTTCTCGAACGGGTCTTCCAGCTCGATCTCGCGGGCGATGGTGACGCCGTCGTTGGTCACCACCGGACCGCCGTACGCCTTGGCCAACACCACGTGGCGACCGCGCGGCCCCAGCGTGATCCGCACGGCGTCGGCGAGCTTGTCGACCCCGGCTTCCATTGCCCGGCGCGCAGTCTCGTTGAACTCAATCTGCTTGCTCATAAAAGTCCTTTTGACTCGAAACGAGTGCCGCCCCGGAACTCACCCGTCGATACGGGAAGCTCCGGGGCGGGACACGAGTGCTTACTTGTTGACGACAGCCAGCACGTCGCGGGCGGAGAGAATCAGGTACTCCTCGCCGTTGTACTTGATCTCGGTGCCGCCGTACTTGCTGTAGATGACGGTGTCGCCTTCGGAAACGTCCAGGGGGATGCGCTTCTCGCCGTCCTCGTCCCAGCGGCCGGGGCCAACTGCGACGACGGTGCCCTCCTGGGGCTTCTCCTTCGCGGTGTCGGGGATGACCAGACCGGAAGCGGTCGTGGTCTCGGCCTCGTTGGCCTGTACGAGGATCTTGTCCTCGAGTGGCTTGATGTTCACGCTCGCCACGATGGAGCCCTCCACTAATTTCGGGTTGTCGACCCCGGGGGATCCCGGGGTCTCAATTACCAGGTGTTCGGCATAGCGTCCGTGCCTCGCTCCGTCGTCGCGGGTGCCGGCGCAGGGTTTGGGCGCGTCTGCCACCTAGCACTCTATACATGAGAGTGCTAGCACTCAAGATCGGCCTATGCCTATCTCGCAAAGCGAACGCGCAGGTCCCCGAGGGAGGCGGTGACCAGCGGGTTGAACACGTCGGCCCGCTACCGCGATGGTGAACGCATCCGGCGCCGCGCCCACGCAGTCTGCCGCAGCGACGCTCAGAAGTTGGTCGGATCGACCATCAAGTGATCAGACACGTCGCCGAGCATCTGGATCTCCACCTTGCGCTCGGTGAAATGCCAGCCGTCGGCGTCACGGCCGAACGTGTCGAAATACCGCCCGACGACGATCGGTTGGATCGGCACGGACTCGGTGTCTTGCACGACGCAGAACGTGGAGCGCGCGGTCGCCGTGCTGTCGGCGAGGTCGACGATCGGATTCAGCACGAGGTGGCGTGTCCGCGGTGTGTTGCCGTGGTCGGGATAGCGCCGCGTGGTGGCGGCGAACAGCTTGGCGATGTTGTCCGCACCGGAGACACCCTGGGGACCCGTGCCGCCGAACGACGCCTTCGACAGCAACGTGCCGACTCCGTCGAAGTCGCCCGCGTCGATCAACTCGGCATAGCGGTAGAGCAGCTCAGTGATGTCCAGCTTGTCGCTCAAGCCACCTGTCCCTTCACCACCGGAAGACCGGGATCGCTTGCCGCATCCAACGGCGACGGCGCCGCACCCGCGGCGATCAGATGGGCCGCGAACGACGCGATCATCGCGCCGTTGTCGGTGCAGAGCCGGGGCCGCGGGATCCGCAGTGTCAGCCCGTTCTCGGCGCAGCGCTGTTCGGCGAGTTCACGCAGCCGCGAATTGGCCGCCACCCCACCGGCAATCAGCAGCGTCGACACGTTCAACTCTTTCGCCGCCCGCACCGCTTTCAGCGTCAGCACGTCGGCAACGGCTTCTTGGAATCCGGCGGCGACATCGGCCGAAGAGAAATCGGGATGACTCTCGACATACCGTGCGACGGCCGTTTTGAGCCCGGAGAAGCTGAACGCGAACCGATCGTCGCGCGGTCCAGTCATGCCACGGGGAAAGACGACCGCGTCGCGGTCCCCGGTCCTGGCGAGATCGTCGAGCACCTTCCCGCCGGGGTATCCGAGCCCGAGCAGACGCGCCACCTTGTCGTAGGCCTCCCCCGCGGCGTCGTCGACGGTGCTGCCGAGTTCGACGATCGGTTCGCCCAGCGATCGCACGTGCAACAGGTTGGTGTGTCCGCCGGACACCAGCATGCCCACGCTCTCGGGTAGCGGGCCGTGGTCGAAGACATCGGCGGCCAGATGGCCCCCGAGATGGTTGACGGCATAGAACGGCACCTGCCATGCGGCCGAATACGCCTTGGCCGCAGCCACTCCCACCAACAGTGCACCTGCCAGGCCTGGCCCGATGGTCGCCGCAACGATGTCCGGCTTGGCCACGCCTGCGGTTTCCAATGCGCGGCGCATCGTCGGCCCCAGCGCCTCCAGGTGCGCTCGCGACGCGATCTCGGGAACCACGCCGCCGAAGCGGGCATGCTCGTCGACGCTGGAGGCCACCTCGTCGGCCAGCAACGTCACGGCGCCATCCGTACCGAGTTCGGCTATGCCGACGCCGGTTTCGTCGCAGGAACTCTCGATGGCCAGGATGATCGTCATGATGGGCTCTCTTGAGGAAGGCGCTTCATCGTATAGGCGTCCGCACCGCTGGCGCGGTAATAGCGCCGACGCAGGCCGACGTTGACGAAGCCGAAGCTCTCGTAAAGGCTGATCGCGGGCACATTGTCGGTGCGTACCTCGAGGAAAACCACGCTGCCGGAGGTTAATTCGAGAAGTTCAGTCACCAGGCGCCGGCCGATGCCCTGACCTTGGTACGCCGGATCGACACCGATCGTGTGAATCTCGTACTCGTAGGGGCGTACTCGGCCCAACCGCGCGATCCCGGCGTAGCCGATCAGCTTGTCGTCACTGCGTGCGGCGACATAGTGGATGTGTTTGGCCTTCAGCTCGGCGAGAAACGCCCGCTCCGGCCACGGGTCGTCCCCCTCGAACAGCAGGGACTCCAGCTCGGCGCACCGTGCGGCGTCCGACGGCTTCAGCTTTCCGTAGACGACGGTCATCGGGCCGCCCGCTCGGCCAGTGTCTTCGCGTCGGGGCGACGCAGATACAGCGGCACCAGGGGCGCCGGCGGCGACGTCCAATCGGCGACCGCACGCACCAGGCCCTCGGCGGTGGGATGCCGGGGCGGTTGTGCGAGTGCCTCGTCCGCGCCGGGCACGTCGGCAGGCGCGGCGACGGCAGGCCCCTCGACGCGCACGCCGTCGCGGTAGCGCGCCCAGTACACCTCGCGCCTACGCGCATCGGTGACGACCAGCAGATTGCCGCCGGCCACGCTGGCGATCGCGTCCAGGCTGCACACGCCGTGTACCGGGACACCCAGCGCATGCCCAAACGCCGCGGCGGTGGCCATGCCGACTCGCAAACCGGTGAACGGGCCGGGGCCACAGCCGACGACGACCGCCGCGAGATCCCCGACGCCGACCCCGGCCTCGGCGAGTGCGCCGACCGCATTGGGGGTCAGCTGCTCGGCGTGCGCACGGGCGTCGACCGTGACCCGCTGCGCCAGCACCTCGATCGTGTCGCCGTCCCGGCGTACCACCCCGGCGGTAACCGCGGGCGTCGCAGTGTCGATCGCCAGGATCAGGCTGCTCACGGAGTGCTCCACTGCCACATCGCTGTGCGCACTTCGGTGTCGGTGCCCCGCTCGAGGCGAATGTCGAGATGGCTGTCGGACAGCCGTTCGGCCAGTCCTTCTCCCCACTCCACCACGACGACCGCATCCTCGAGATCGGTGTCAAGGTCCAGCGAATCGAGTTCGGCAAGCAGGTCGACCGAGTTGTCGTCGAGCAGCCGGTACAGGTCGACGTGAATCATCGCCGGGGCCTCGGCGCGACGCGCCCGGTGCACACGGGCCAACACGAACGTCGGTGACACGACCGGACCGTCGACATCCATCGCCTGCGCAATGCCCTTGGCCAACACGGTCTTTCCCGCACCCAACGGTCCGGCCAGCACCACGACGTCACCGGCGCGCAGTTCACTTCCCAGCCGCGCGCCGAGGGCGATGGTGTCGTCGGTGGTCGGCAGCTCTGCCGTCCCGGCGGCGCGGTCAGCCATGGTTGCGAACTCGGTCCCGGACGCGGCGCGTCAGGGCGACGAGCTTGGAGGGAGTGGCGCGTTCGACAAGCTGGACGAGCGCGTCGTCGATGATCTCCGGCTGTTCGAGCTCGACGAGATGACCTGCGCCCTCGACGATCACGAGTTCGGATTTGGGCAGGGCGTCAGCCATGTCCTGTGAGTAGTCCATCGGGGTGAGCAAGTCCTCGTCACCGCACGCGATCAGTGTGGGCACCTTCGCGAGGGTGGTCAGCCCTTCAGTTTCGTCGTGCACTTCGAGCGCGTGCAGGAATTCGACCAGCGTCTCGATCGGGGTGTCGTGCATCATCTTCTCGGAGAATTCGACGACGCTGCGGCTGACCTTCATATCGCCGTACGAGGCCGCGCGCAGGATGGGAGCGATCACCGACTTGGCGGCACCACGGGTGCGGTGCACCGTCTTGGGCGCGTACCGGACCGCGAAGCGCACCGCCTCCAGGGCGGGGTTCTTCAGAATCTCGCCCAGCGGCGAGCGTGAAACCCCTTCGGCCGCCGATGCGATGAGCGCTGCGCCGACCACGCGGGTGGGATACCGCTGCGGGAACTGCCGGGCGTGCGACAGGACCGTCATCCCACCCATCGAATGGCCGACGAGCACAACAGGTCCGCGCGGCGCCATCACGGCCAGCACCGTCTCCAGGTCCCTGCCCAATTGCGCCACGTTGTAGGTGTCCGGTGGCGCCTGCCCGGATTGGCCGTGTCCACGCTGGTCGTAGAACACCATCCGGACTTGCGAGCCCCACTCATCGGTCAAACGCGCACGCTGAAAGTGAAAGGCGCCCATGCGGAGACAGAAGCCATGCGCGAAGACAACCGTCAGCGGAGCGTCGGGGTCCCCCACCTCGCGGACAGCCAGGTCGACACCGTCCGGAGTAGTGACGACTACGCTGCGGTCAGCGTCGAGGAGGCCGAAATCCTCGAATTCGTAGGGATCGTCGCTGCTGACGCGTCGGCGTAGGGACCTGGCGACCGACACTGCGGTGGCGGTGCCGACCGCGGTCACGCCCGCGGCACCCGCCAGCCACCGCGCTCCCTGATCGCTCAACGTCGAATTCCACGGTAGGAGCGCACGACTCGGCCGCGGGGACTCGTGACGACCTCATAGTTGATGGTGCCGAGCAGTTCGGCCCAAGCCTGCGCGGTGGGCTCACCGTCGGCGCCGGGCCCGAACAGAATCGCGTCGTCGCCCTCGGACACGTCGCCGTCGACACCCACGTCGACCACGAGTTGGTCCATGCAGACGCGCCCGACGCTGCGGCGCAGCCTGCCGTTGATCAACACGTCGATGCGGCCGCTGAGGTTGCGGAAGACACCGTCGGCGTAGCCGATCGGAAGCAACGCCAGCGTCGTCTCACGTTCGGCGATCCACGTGTGTCCGTAGGAGACTCCCTCCCCGGCCTGTACCTTGCGCAGCAGCGCCACAGGGCATTTCAGCGTCATCACGGGGGTCAGCCCCATGTCACCACGTTCGGGAATCGGCGTCTGACCGTATACCGCGATACCGGGCCGCACCATGTCGAACCCAAGATCCGGTCGCGTCAGCGTCGAAGGTGAATTGCTCAGGTGCACAACCTCGTACCGCAAACCTTCGCTGCGGGCTTGATCGACCATGTCTTTCAGCCGGCCCGCCTGGATGTCGTTGAGCGGGTGGTCGGGAACGTCACCGTGTACCAGATGCGACATCAGGCCGCGCAACGTGAACGCGTCTTCCGCCAGCACCCGCTTCAGTGCCGGAATCATCGCCGAGTACTCATCCGGGCCGGCGCCGTTGCGGTTCAGTCCGGTGTCGACCTTGACGGTGACTTTCGCGCTACGGCCCGTCCGCTCGGCTGCATCACGAAGCTCGCCGATCTGGCGCAGCGACGACACCGCGATCTGCACGTCGGCTTCGAGCGCGGGACCGAAGTCGGTTCCCGGTGGGTGCAGCCACGCCAGCACCGGAGCGGTGATGCCGTCGCGGCGGAGTCTGATCGCCTCCTCGACGGTGGCGACGCCCAGTTCCGCCGCGCCTCCGGCCAGGGCCGCGCGGCCGGTCTGCGTCGCACCGTGGCCGTACCCGTCGGCCTTGACGACGGCCATCACCTGGGCCGCACCCGCATGGTCGCGCAGCACACCCACGTTGTGTGCCACGGCGTCGAGGTCGATGACCGCCTCGGGAGCCACGTGCGTCGTTCTGGTCGTTTGCATGGTCATGTCACCCTGGCCGATTCTCCCAGACAGCGAACGCCGATTGCCGGACGCGGCCGGGTCTCAACCGTTCGGCGGCCAGGCGAGGCGGGCTGACCTAGGGTTTCGTCCGCGACCCGACCTGGGTGTTTTGGCACACACTAGTGGGCGAACGGTTCCAGACTGTTGAAGTGGCCTTGTGGCTTCAACGCATCGAGTTGCGACAACACCGTCTTGGTGTCGTCGTACAACGCCCTGGCCAGATCGGCGGAGAACCCCTCGCGAACCACGATCCGCAACATGGTGATGTCCTCGGCGCCCTCGGGCATGGTGTACGCCGGCACCTGCCAGCCGTAAGAACGCAGGGCATGCGATACGTCGAACTCGGTGTAGCCGAAATCGCCCTTCAGCCGAAAGCTGACCACCGGGATCGCCGAGCCGTCGGCGACGACGTCGAAATGCTCGCTCTCCTGGAGTTGGTCGCCGAGCCAACGAGCGGTCGACGACAGGCAATGCATCACTTTGGCGTATCCGCCGCGGCCGAGGCGTAGGAAGTTGTAGTACTGGCCGACGACCTGGTTGCCCGGCCGAGAGAAGTTGAGCGTGAACGTCGGCATGTCGCCGCCGAGGTAGTTGACCCGGAAGACGAGGTCCTCGGGCAGGTACTCCGCGCTGCGCCAGACCACGAATCCGATCCCGGGGTAGGTCAGCCCGTACTTGTGGCCGCTGACGTTGATCGAGACGACTCGAGGGAGCCGGAAGTCCCATTCCAGGTGAGGGTGCAGGAACGGCACGACGAATCCACCGCTGGCCGCGTCGACATGCACAGGAACGTCGACTCCCCCGTCGGCGGCTACCTTGTCCAGCGCGGCGCAGATCTCGCCGATCGGCTCGAGTTCTCCGGTGTATGTGGTGCCGAGAATGGCCACCACGCCGATGGTGTCCTCGTCGATGTTCTCCAACACCTGCTCGGGGGTGATGATGTAGCGGTCCTCGGACATCGGGAGATACCGCGGTTCGACGTCGAAGTAGCGGCAGAACTTCTCCCACACCACCTGAACGTTGGCGCCCATCACCAGATTCGGGGTCCGACCCTTCCAGTCTCCGTTCTTGCGGGACGCAACCCGCGCACGCCACCGCCACTTCATCGCCAGCCCTGCGAGCATCACGGCCTCGCTGGAGCCGATCGTGGAAACACCGACGGCACTGTTCGGGTCGTCGTCGCGCAGGTTCTCGGCATGGAAGAGGTCGGCCACCATGCACACGCACCGCTGCTCGATAGCGGCCGTCGCGGGGTACTCGTCCTTGTCGATCATGTTCTTGTCGAACGTCTCCGCCATCAGGCGTTCGGCCTGCGGATCCATCCAGGTCGTGACGAACGTCGCGAGGTTCAGCCGCGAGCTGCCGTCAAGCATGAGCTCGTCGTGGATGAATCGGTATGCGGCGTCAGGCTCCATCGCTTCGTCCGGTAAGCGCAACGACGGGATGGGCGCCATCTCCATCCGGCAGGTGTAGGCCGGGGTGATCTGTTGCGAGTGAGTGCCCTTGCGCTTCATGGCAAGACCTTTCGTTAGAGAGATGCAATGGAAGCCCGGACGTGGGCCAGGATGCGGGATGCTGAAGTCGGGGCCGGGTGCGGGCCGGGGTCGGCGGCGGACAGGTTGGCGGCTCGAGCGTGGACGTAGGCGGCAGCACCGGCGGCCTGGGCCGGCGGCAGGCCTGCGGCCAGCAGCGCACCGACGATGCCGGACAGCACGTCGCCGGAACCCGCTGTTGCCGCCCATGATTGGCCCGCCGGGTTCAGATAGACCGGTCCACCGGGTTCCGCGATGACCGTCACGTTGCCCTTCAGCAGCACGGTGACACCGAGGCGGTCGGCGAGCCTGCGGGTAGCACCGACCCGGTCGTCCCCCGGCGGCGAACCGGCCAGCCTTTCGAACTCGCCCGCATGAGGCGTCAAGACCGTCGGTGCGGCGCGATCGGCGACCAGACCCGGGTGCGCCGCGAGGATGGTCAGCCCGTCGGCGTCGACGATCACCGGCAGGTCGGTCTCCAGCGCGAACCACAGCGCCGTCGCACCAGTCTCATCGGTCCCCAACCCAGGTCCGACGGCCCATGCCTGAACTCGTCCTGCAGAGGAGACGTTGGGAGTGGCTATGACTTCCGGCCAATGCGAAAGCACCTGCTGTGCGCCACTTCCCGCATAGCGGACCATGCCGGACGTTGCGGTGACAGCAGCGCCGGCACACAGCACGGCGGCCCCAGGGTAGGTGGCCGAGCCGGCCAGGATCCCGGTGACACCCTGGGTGTATTTGTCATCCCTGGGGCCAGGACAGGGCCACAGCGCGGCGACATCGGCGGCCTCGAACTGGAGTATGTCGGACCGTGGCAGGTCCAGGCCGATGTCGACCAGTTCGACGCGTCCACAATCACCAAGGGCGTGAACCGGTTTGAGCCCGCCGAAGGTCACCGTCGACGTGGCGTGCACATGCGGGCCGTCGGCGGTCCCCGTGTGCACGTCGATACCACTCGGGATGTCGACGGCGACCACGGGCGCGGTCACGGTTGCGAACACGTCGGCCGCGTTCGGCCGCAGAGATCCGGAGCCGGAAATTCCGACCACGCCGTCGATCACCAGATCGGTTGCCTGCGGAATGCTTTCGACGACCCGACCGCCGGCCTTCCGGAACGCGGCCAGCGCAACGGCGTGCGTGCGTTCCGGACTGAGCAGGACCGCGGCGGCCGATGCGCCGCGACGACGCAGGAAGGTCGCCGCCCAGAGCGCATCGCCACCGTTGTCACCGGAGCCGACGACCGCGCAGACCCGGCGCCCGGCGACGCCGCCCATTTCGCGTGCGATCGAGGTGGCCAGTCCGTACGCGGCGCGGCGCATCAGGGCACCGTCGGGGAGGCTCGCCAACAGCGGCGCTTCTGCCTCGCGAATTTGGTCGGCGGTGTAATAGTGCCGCATCGACGCCCACGTTACGTGCCATGCGGGGGCACGGTCGGGGTTTCAGGGCGCGTCCGCCCCTAGCCGTTCGTGAGCGCTTCAAGATCATTTCGTTGCCAGAATTGACGTGCGCTACAAAAGACTGCCCGCGACGACGAGATTCGAACGCCGGGTCAGTCGAGGATCCCTGCAGTACCAGCGCGTGGAAGGGCAGGTGAGAATCCCGCAAAGACCGGCTATTGTGCAGGGTGGGAACGCCGGTCGCGTATTTGCTGCAGTCGTGGTTGAACAACCGCGGCGCGTGTCAGTGCGGCTGGCAGGGCAAGCGCCGTTGGTTTCGCGGAGCCGCGGTTGTCGACGTGATCGAGCATTGCCAGACGACTAG
>JAIEPH010000124.1 GCA_019749805.1 Mycobacteriaceae bacterium
CTAGTGCTGCGGCGAGTGTGGGCTTGAACCACGCATTTCCGGCATTTGATGTGCGGGTAACCCACGTTCGCGCGTGAGATTGAACGATTCTGCGATGGTGATCCGTTGTGTTGGGCGACGACGACGACGGAAAGCGAGGAATGCGCCGGTGCATCGCATATGACCGATCAGGATCAGGGCGCGCTGCTGCGAGCGATCCACGATGCCCACAGCCGGGACCTGCAGCGATATGTACTGCGATTGACGCGGGGCGACATGCCGTTCGCGGAGGACGTGGTGCAGGAGTCACTGCTGCGGCTGTGGCGAAAGCCCGACATTCTCGAACAGCCCAGCGAATCGGCGCGGGCGTGGCTGTTCACCGTCGCCCGCAACCTGGTCATTGACGACCGCCGCAGCGCGCGCTTCACCAGGGAACTGCAGAGCGACAACCTCCCCGAGCGGCCGTCGCTGGATGCGATCGGACCCGCGGTCGACAAGTGGGTCCTGACCGACGCGCTGAAGTCGTTGTCCAGCGATCATCGCAACGCGATCGTACGCGCGTATTACCTCGGCCAGACCGTGGCCGATATCGCCCAGCAGGAACAGGTTCCCGAGGGCACGGTCAAGTCCAGACTTCACTACGCGCTACGTGCGTTACGAATTGCGTTGCAGGAAAGGGGGGTTGGCCGTGACTGAGAACAAGCCCGACGACGAGCTCGCGGAATGGGATGCCGCCTACGTGCTCGGCGCGCTGAACCCGAACGATCAGCGGACCTACGAGAACTATCTCGCCACGAACCCCGAGCGAAACGCCGAGTTCGGCGAACTGGCCGGGATGCCCGACATTCTCGACGTGCTCAGCCCCGAAGAGGCGCTGGCATTGACCGACCTCGCGGGCAGTCCGCCGACCGGGGATCGCCCGGACAACGTGGCGTCGTTTTCCGCCGCCTCGGCGAAGCGGCAGCAGCGGTCCGGGCGGGCCATCGCGATGGTGGTGGCGGCCGCCGCGGCGTTGGCGATCGTCGGCGGCGTAGTGGGGGCGACGGTCTTTCCACGCACGACTTCGGTGCAGACGGTGGCGATGTCACCGATGCAGCCTGGGTCGCGTCCCGGTCTCACCGCCCAACTCGCCGTCACGGAGAAGAAGTGGGGGACCGAGCTCAACTGGGCCTGCGAATACACCAAGGACTGGTCGCGCGACGTCGACAGCTACGACATCGTCGTCACGACGAAGAGCGGCGGGCAGATGGTCGTGGGTTCGTGGCGTCCCGCCGGAGACGAAGCCGCCGGATTGTCGGCCGCGACGAGCATTCCGACATCGGAGATCGCCAAGGTCGACATCCGGGTGACCGGCACCGATGAACCGCTGGCTGTCGCCATTCTTTGAGCGTTCACCGACGTCGGCAGAAACGTGATCGGCGCCACGCTCGTGATCACTGTGTAGGCCCTGCGTAGGGACCAATTCGGGCGCCTCATGTGCCAGGATGGCCACCATGATGCGGGGTTCGTTAGGCAAGGCTATCCAGACTTTCGGGAACACAGGGCTTCGTTGACATGGCAACTACCCCTGAGCCGGTCGCGATCGTCGGCATCGGCTGCCGGCTGGCGGGCAGCATCAACGACCCGGCGCAGTTGTGGACGTTCCTGATCGAGGGCCGAAGCCACGTACGGGAGGTGCCGGAGGAGCGCTGGGAACCGTACCTGCGCCGGGATGCGCGCAACGCGGCGGTACTGAAGGAAACCACGCGTTGGGGCACCTTCCTCGACGACCTGGCCGGGTTCGACGCCGAGTTCTTCGGGGTGTCACCGCGCGAGGCGGAATTGATGGATCCCCAGCAGCGGCTGGCGCTCGAAGTGAGCTGGGAAGCGCTCGAACACGCGGGTGTGCAGCCGCGCACGTTGGCGGGCACCGACACCGCCGTGCTCATGGGCGTCAACTCCGACGACTACGGCAAGCTGATCATGGAGGACCTGCCGGGCATCGAGGCATGGACCGGGATCGGCACGTCGCTGTGTGGCATCGCAAATCGGGTGTCACACCTGCTCGATCTGCGCGGGCCGAGCGTCGCGCTGGACGCCGCGTGCGCCGCATCGCTGGTGGCCGTGCACCAGGCCTGCCAGATGCTCCGCTCCGGTGAGACGTCGCTGGCGCTGGCCGGCGGTGTCAGCGCGCTGATCGGCCCAGGGCTGACGCGTGTGCTCGACGAGGCGGGTGCGACGGCCCCGGACGGGCGCTGCAAGACGTTCGACGCCAGTGCCGACGGTTACGGGCGCGGCGAGGGCGCGGCCGTGGTCGTGCTCAAACGCCTGACCGACGCGGTGCGCGACGGTGATCGGATCCTGGCCCTGGTGCGTGGCGGTGCGATCGCGCAGGATGGTCGGACGGTGGGCATCATGTCGCCCAACGGCGAGGCTCAGGCCGACATGTTCGCGCACGCATGCAAATCGGCCGGTGTGCCACCCGCGAGCGTCGACTTCGTCGAGGCGCACGGAACCGGCACGCCGACAGGCGATCCCACCGAGGTGCGGGCGTTGGCGTCCGTCTACGGAGTCGATCGCCCGGCGGACGCGCCGTGCCGAATCGGATCGGTGAAGCCGAACGTCGGCCACCTGGAGGGTGGCGCGGGCGTGGTCGGCCTGGTCAAGGCGGCGCTGGCGCTGTACCACGAAGCGATCCCGCCGACCGCCGGGGTGAAAACGCTGACCCCCGCCGTTGATTGGGCGAACAGCGGCCTGCGGGTGCCGACCGTCGTCGAACCGTGGGAGCGCACCGGCGACGCACCGCGTCGCGCCGCGGTGTGCAGCTACGGCTACGGCGGGACGATCGCCCACCTACTGCTCGAGGAAGCCCCAGCTCCCGAGACACCTTTTGCCGCCGAGGTTTCAGCCGCGCCGACGGTCGTCCCGATCTCGGCGCGCTCAACGGTCCGGGTGCGCACCCAGGCCCGGGCGCTGGCCGACCATTTGCGCGCCGGCGATGAGGGACTCGATCGCGTCGCGGCGACGGCGTGGGCGCGCCGCTCGCACGAATCGGCAAGGGCCGCGGTGGTGGCCGAGAACATCGACGGTCTGGTGGCCGGGCTGGACGCGCTCGCCAACGACGAACCCGATCCAATGGTCGTGACCGGCAACGCTCTCGCGACCGAAGATGCGGTGTGGGTGTTCTCCGGCCACGGATCGCACTGGACCGGTATGGGACAACAACTGCTCGAACGTGCGCCCGCATTCAGCGCGGTCATCGACGCGATCGATCCGGTGTTCCGCGAAGAGCTGGGATTCTGTGCGCGCGATGCGCTGCGCACCGGCGAGCTCGGCGGTACAGACCGCGTGCAGGCGTTGACGTTTGCGATGCAGGTGGGCCTCGCCGCGGTGCTGCGCGAGCGGGGAATGACTCCCGCCGCCGTGATCGGGCACTCGGTGGGTGAGGTCGCCGCGTGTGTGACGGCAGGTGTGTTCGACCTGACGGTGGGCGCCGCGGTGGCGTGCTATCGGGCGCGTGGATTCCAGTCGGTGATGGGCGAGGGCGCCATGGCATTGGTGCGCCTGCCCTTCGCCGAGGCCGAACGGAGACTCGAGGGACGTCGCGGTGTGGTTGCGGCGATCAGCGCTTCACCCGCATCGACCGTCGTGTCCGGCACCATCAGCGCCGTCGAGCAGATCTGCCAGATCTGGACCGACGAAGGCGTGATGATCCGCCGCGTCAATACCGACGTGGCGTTCCACAGTCCGGCGATGGATGCGCTGACCGCCGAACTCGGCCGACTCACCGGAGAGCTGTCGCCGCCGCGTCCCGCCGAAATGCCGCTGTACACAACAGCACTAACCGATCCGCGGTCGACAGCACCTCGCGACCAGCACTACTGGGTGAGCAACCTTCGTGATCGCGTGCGCTTCGCGGAAACGGTGACCGCAGCGGCCGAGGACGGCCATCGGCTGTTCCTGGAGGTGTCCGCCCACCCCGTCGTCTCACATTCGATCGTGGAGACGTTGACGCACGCGGGCATCGACGAGCATGAGGTCGTCCCGGTGCTCCGCCGCGACCGTCCGGAGCTGGAATCGGTGGCCACTGCGGTGGGCACCCTGTACTGCAACGGCGCCCCCGTACGCCACGGCATCGGTGCCCACACACCATGGGCCGACTCGCTGCCCGTCACGCAGTGGCAGCACCGTCGGTTCTGGCGCACGCCGACGCCGCCGCCCGGCGGTCGTGGTGTGCATGACATCGACACCCACACCCTGCTGGGCGGGCGGATGGACGTGACAGGCGCCGTCGCATCCACCATGTGGCAGACCCGCCTGGATATGGACAACCGGCCGTATCCGGGCAACCATCCCGTGCAGAATACGGAAATTGTGCCTGCCGCAGTCATTTTGAACACCTTCCTAGGCGCGGTCGCCAATTTGAACACCCGCTCTGACCGGTCGGGTACCGATCTCGTGGACGTCCGCCTGCGCACACCCGTGGCGCCGAGCCGCGCCCGCGATGTCCAGGTGGTGCTGCAGGACCGCGGGCTGACACTGTCGACACGGCTGGTGGACGACCACGACCCGGCCGACGACGGCGGGTGGCTCACCCACAGCAGCGCGGTCGCTGCCGCTGACGACGACATCGAGGATCTTCTCGGACAGGTGCTCGACGAGTCCGCCGCGCGGCAGCGGTGTGCCGAGATCCTTGCGCCGAACCACATCGTGGACACCCTGGCGACGCTCGGTGTGGCGGCGATGGGATTCGATTGGGAGATAATCGATCTGCGCCGCGGAGCCGCTCCGGCGGCGACATCGGGTGGCGGAGCCGCTCCGGCGGCGACATCGGGTGGCGGAGCCGCTCCGGCGGCGACATCGGGTGGCGGTGGTGACGAGCTGATCGCGCGGGTCGCCGCCCACGGCGACCGGACCGCGCCTGCGACGTGGGCATCGCTGCTCGATGCCGCGACATCCGCGGCCTCCACGATTTTCGACGGACCACCACGGCTGCGGATGCCTGCCCGGATAGAGCGTGTGCAGGTGTACGGCCGTCCGCCGGCGGTCGCGGTGCTGCAGGTTCGACGCCGGACGGGCACTACCACAACCGACGTGCTGATCGCCGACGAGTTGGGCACCGTGCACGCATCGCTCACCGGGATGTCGTTCGAGGAACTCGAAAACCCTGCCGGAAGCGATCTTTCGCGGATGCTTCACCACGTCACGTGGCATTCGGTCCCGTGGGACCAGGGCGAACGGCCGTCCGCGGTGTTCGTCGTCGGCGGTGACGCCGACACCCGGCGCTTCGTGACCCGCGATCTCTCCGCCGCTGACGTGCCGCATGTGACATATGCCGAACCGGGCGAGATCGCCGAGGCCGCCGGCGAACTGGACCGCGACGCGGTGGTACTGGTCCTGCCCCGCGCGCACGACACCCCGCAAAAATCGGTCCAGATCGTCATGCACACGTTGCGGCACCTACTCGATCGCGGGGCGAAGGCCCGCGTGTGGGTGCTCACCCAGGGTGTGCACGAAGGCGGCAATGTCGTCCACGCCCCGCTGTGGGGGTTTGCCCGCGTCGCGGCCGCCGAGCATCCCAAGATCTTCGGCGGTGTCCTCGACGTCGGGGATGCGAACCTGCCCGTCGGCGCTCTCGCGTCGCTTCGCGGTCATCCCGTCGTCGTGATCCGCGACGGCGACACCAAGGTCGCGCGGTTGGCTTTCGCCGGCCGGGGGACAGCCACGCCCATGCAGTGTTCGCCAGGTGGTACCTACCTGATCACCGGCGGCACGGGCGTTCTCGGCCTGAGGATGGCACAGCGACTCGCCGATATCGGTGCCCGGCGCATCGTTCTGCTGTCTCGCTCAGGCATGTTGGACCGTGCCAAGTGGCGGGACGCGGCGGAATCCGAGCTGATTCGCACAGTGGCTGCGCTAGAGGAGCGGGGGGTGTCGGTCCACGTCATGCCGCTCGACATCGGCGCGCCCGACGCCGTCGAGGCGCTCCGCGTCGCGCTGCGGCATCTGCCACCCGTGCGGGGGGTAATCCATGCCGCTGGCGTGGAAGCCGGTGCGCTGCTTGTCAACACGAGTGCCGAAGATTTTGAGATGGCCATGCACCCCAAGGTGGACGGGACCTGGACACTGCACGAGGTCTTCCCGCCGGAGCAGTTGGATTGGATGATCCTGTTCTCGTCTTGCGGTTACCTCGCGGGCTTCCCCGGACAGGGTGCCTACGCGTGCGCGAACTCGTTCCTCGATGTCATGGCCCGTCATCGCCGTCGGCTCGGCGACCGCACCGTCAGCATCGCGTGGACGGCGTGGCGAGGTTTGGGTATGGGCTCGACGTCCGGCTTCGTCGCCGCGCAGCTGGATGCGCTCGGCATGGGCACCATCGGTGCCGACGAGGCGGTCCGTGCGCTCGATCTGGCGATGCGCGATGATCAGCCGAATGTCGTTGTGCTTCCGGTTCTCCCGGGAGCCACCGCCGTCCCGATGCTCGCCGAGGTGGCGCCCGTGGAGGACGATCAGTCGGCGCCGGCGGATTCGGCGGCGGGCAGTTTTGTGGGAGACGACGGCGAACCCGACCCGAAGCGCGTCATCGAGTGCGTCGTCGGCGCTGTGTCGGCCCAGCTGGGTCTCGCGGAAAACGATGTCGACACCGGGTTGCCTCTGGTGGAGATCGGTGTCGACTCGATCATGACCGTCGGACTGTTACGTCAGCTCGAGAAGCAAACCGGGCTGCCGCTGCCGCCAACGCTGCTGTGGGAATACCCCACCGCAGCCGCGGTGTCGGAGCGAATCACCGAGCTGCTCGCATCACCGGAGGCCGCGCAGGAGTCCTGCGAAGTCCCGGTTTCCTGATCGCCGGGAGGGTCAGGACGACGCGAGCTGGGCCACGACCTTCTTCTTGTCGACCTTGCCCACTGCGGTCTTGGGCAGCGTCGGCATCGGCGCGAGCACGTCGGGGCGTGAATGTGCGGAAACTCCCCGTTCGTCGAGGAACTGGTTCAGCTCGGCGAGCGTGATCGCCGGGCCGCTGAAGACGACTGCGGCGCAGATCTTTTCGCCCAGGTAGTCGTCGGGCAGGGCGACCGCGGCCGCGGCGTAGATCGCCGGATGCGCGAAGATGTGCTCCTCGAGGTCGGATGCGGACACGGTTTCACCGCCCCGGTGGATGACGTCCTTGATGCGTCCGGTGACCTCGACATAACCGGCTCGCGGACCCTCGGCGAAGGTGCGCACCCGATCCCCGGAGCGGTAGAAACCGTCCGGGCTGAACGACCGTGCGTTGGCCTCCTCCGCGCGGTAATAGCCGTTGAGCGTGTAAGGGCCGCGCACCAGCAGTTCGCCCTCCTCGCCTGCGGCGACTTCGCGACCCGCCTCGTCGACCACTCGCATCTCGTCCAAGGGAGACATCGGCCTGCCCTGGGTGTTGACCACGACGTCGACGGGGTCGCCGATGCGGGTGAAGTTGAGCATTCCTTCTGCCATGCCGAAGATCTGGGACAGGCCGGGGGTCAACCCGTCGAGGATGTAACGCGCCTCCTCAGGCGTCATCCGCGAGCCACCGACCTGGACCACGCGCAGCGATGTCGGCAGCACCGGTTCCCACTCGCACGCCTGCGTCCAGACCTTGGCGAGTGCGTTGACGAGGCCGGTGACGGTGACCTTGTGTTGGTCGATCACCGCGAACGCCGACTCGGGGCTGGGATCGGCGGTGAACACCGTCGTGGCGCCGACGGTCATCGAGCCCAGCAGGCCGGGGCAGCCCAGCGGAAAGTTGTGCCCCGCGGGCAGCGCCACCAGATACACGTCGTCGCCGGTCATCTCGTACGCCTGCGCGCACGCGGTCGCGTTGTAGACGTAGTCGTCGTGCGTGCGGGCGATCAGCTTCGGCAGGCCGGTCGTGCCGCCCGACACCAGCAGCAGCGCGGGGGTGCCCGGGTCGACCGCCGTCTGATGGCGGATCGGGCCGTCGAAATCGGCCAGCTCCGACCATGATTGAAAGGGACCGGGGTCACCATCGACGAACACGTGGGCCAGCCTGGGATTTCCGCTCACCAGGGCCTGGGCCAGCTCCCGGTAGTCGAAACCGGTGACCCCGTCGGCGACGACGAGACCGACCGCACCGCTCACGTCGGCGAAGTGGCTGAGTTCCGCATAGCGATGACCCGGCAGACACATCACCGGGACGGCGCCCGCACGCAACAGACCGAACAACGCGACGGCGAACTCAGCCGAATTTGGCAGCTGCAGGATCACTCGGTCACCGGGGGCGATACCGCGATCCGCCAGTGCCGACGCAATCCGATCGGCACGCGCGTCGAGTTCGGCAAAGGTGTAGGTGGTGTCCGGATCGATCACCGCGGCTCGCTCCGGCCAGTTCGTCGCGGCATCGCTGAGGATCGAATCGAGCCGGCGGCCGGTCCAGAACCCGGCGCGGCGGTACTCGTCCGCGCGGTCGGCGGGAAATGGAACGAAACCGGTGGTGAGATCGCTGTGCTGAGAGTCGATACCGGTGCTCATTGTGGGTAGGACCCCTCCGGGTAGGTGTGTTCGGCACCTCGAATATAAGGTAGCCTCGCCGAGTTAGTTAGGGCAGCCTAATTTGGAGGAGAGCGTGGTCTTTGCGGGTGGGGCGACAGACAACAGAGGTGCCGCCGGCCACGCCGTTCGGGAGGAAGTCGCCGAACTTCTCGGCGTGAACCCCGACGAGGTCGACCCCGAGGCCGACCTGATCGCGTCCGGGCTCGACTCGATCCGCATGATGTCGCTGTCGGGTCGCTGGCGTAAGCAGGGGATCCCGGTCAACTTCGCCGCGCTGGCGGAGAACCCGACGGTGGCGGCATGGTCGGCGTTGGTCGCGCAGCACTCCGGCGAGCCCGCCGAGGCCGCGGACACGGTCGTCGTGAGCGACGATGACGACGACGGTGTTTTCCCGCTCGCGCCGATGCAGCACGCGATGTGGTTGGGCCGCAACGACGATCAGCAACTCGGTGGCGTCGCGGCACACCTTTATGTGGAGTTCGACGGCGTAGGCGTCGACCCGTCCCGTCTGCGTGAGGCGGCGGCGAAACTTGTTGCACGCCATCCGATGTTGCGGGTGGAGATTCTGCCGGACGGGACCCAGCGGATCGGTGATCGCGACCTTCCGGTTACGGTCTACGACCTGCGGGAGATGGACGCCGAAGCGGCCGAGCAGCGACTGGAGAACATTCGGCAGCAGAAGTCGCACCAACTCCTCAACGGCGATGTGCTCGAACTGAGCCTGTCGTTGTGCCCGGACGGGCGGACGCGGTTGCACGTCGACATGGACATGAACGCCGCGGACGCGGTGAGTTACCGCAAGTTCATGGCCGACCTCGCGGTGTTCTACCGCGGCGGCGAACTGCCTGAGCTGGGCTACACGTACCGCCGATACCGCGCCGCGGTGACGGCGGCCGACCCCGGCCCCTCCGAAGAGGACCGCCGGTGGTGGGCCGAGCGTCTGCCCGACCTGCCCGAATCGCCCGCGCTGCCGCTGGTTCCGCTCGCCGAGCAAGCCGACCCCCGCAGCAGCGTCCGACTTTGGCGCATCTTCGATGTCGAGACGCGCGATGCACTCTTCGCCGCAGCGCACCGGCGCGGGTTCACCCCCGCGATGGCCGTCGCGGCCTCGTACTCGAATGCGTTGGCGCGCTGGTCGAGCAGTTCACGGTTCCTGCTCAACCTGCCGATGTTCGGTAGGGAACCGTTCCACCCCGACGTCGAGAAACTGGTCGGCTGCTTCACCTCGTCACTGATGCTCGACATCGACCTGACGCGCACCAGCACGCCCGCCGAGCGGACCCGTGCCGTGCAGGAGACGTTGCACAACACCGCTCGACACTCGAGCTACTCGGGTCTGTCGGTGTTGCGCGACCTGGGCCGTCACCGTGGCAACCAGACGCTCGCGCCGATCGTCTACACCAGCGCGCTCGGGCTCGGCGATCTGTTCGCCGGTGAGGTCACCGAACTGTTCGGCGCTCCCGTTTGGACCATTTCGCAAGGTCCGCAGGTGCTCATCGATGCGCAGGCGACGCCGCTGGCGACCGGTCTGATGATCAACTGGGACGTCCGCGTCGACGCGTTCCGCCCCGGTGTCGCCGACGCGATGTTCGCCTACCACCTGGCCGAGTTGACCAGGCTGGCCGCCGACGACGCGGCGTGGGACGCAAGCGATCCGCCTGCGGTGCCCGAGGCGCAGCGGGCCGTCCGCGCCGCGGTGAACGGTGTGACCGCACGGCCGAGCGGGGAGACCATCCACGATGGGTTCTTCCGCAATGCGCTGGCTGCGCCTGATGCGCCCGCGGTGTTCAGCGACGACGGCGACCTGACCTACGGCGAGGTACGCACCCGGGCGCTTGCGGTCACGGAAGCCCTACGCGGCAGCGGGGTTCGTCCCGGCGACCTGGTGGCGTTGATAGGTCCCAAGTGCGCCGAGCAGATTCCCGCGGTGCTCGGAATTCTCGCCGCCGGTGCTGCCTACCTTCCGATCGGTGCCGATCAGCCGACCGACCGGACCGCCCGCATCCTGGAATCGAGCGGGGTGGCGTCCGTGCTGCTCTGTGGTGGTGCGGATCCGGTCGAGACCGCGGTGCCGGTGATCACCGCCTCGACGGTGATGCAACGAGCCGTCGATGTCGAGCCCACCCCGGTCGAACCGCACGACCTGGCCTACGTGTTGTTCACATCGGGGTCGACGGGTGAGCCCAAGGGTGTCGAGCTGACGCACGACGCGGTGATGAACACCATCGAATTCGTCAACGGCCGCTACGAACTCGGTCCGTCCGACCGGAGTCTGGCACTGGCGTCGCTGGAAGCCGACATGTCGGTGCTGGAGATCTTCGCGATCCTGCGGGCCGGTGGCGCCGTCGTCGCGGTGGACGAGGCGCACCGTCGGGATCCGGACGTATGGGCGAGCCTGATCCACAGGCATTCGGTGACATTCCTGAACTGGATGCCCGGCTGGCTGGACATGTTACTCAAGGTCGGTAGCGATCGGTTGGGGACGCTGCGCGTGGTGTTACTCGGAGGCGATTGGGTGCGGCCCGAACTCATTCGGGGACTCCGCAAGTCAGTGCCCGCAGTGCGAGCGGCGGGGCTGGGCGGCGCGACCGAGACCGCGGTGCACGGCACGATCTGCGAGGTCGATGACCCGCCGGCGCACTGGACCTCGATTCCCTACGGCGCGCCGTTCCCGAACAACGCCTGCCGGGTGGCGGCAGCCGACGGATCCGACTGCCCGGATTGGGTACCGGGCGAACTGTGGTTCTCCGGACGCGGCATCGCACGCGGGTATCGCGGGCGACCGGACCTGACGGCCGAGAAGTTCGTCGAATACGACGGTCGAATCTGGTACCGGACAGGTGATCTCGTCCGCTATCAGACCGATGGAACCTTGGAGTTCGTCGGCCGCATCGATCACCGGATCAAGATCAGCGGTTACCGCATCGAGCTCGGCGAGGTGGAAGCGGCGCTCAAGCGGGTGCCGCACATCGATGCGGCGGTGGCCGCCGTGATCCCAGGCGACCCGGATGTGCTTGCCGCGCTGGTCCGTAGCGAGGATCCGAGTGTCGACTCACACGCCGTCGCGGCCGGCCTGGCCGAGCTTGTTCCTGCCCACATGATTCCCAAGATCATCGTCGTGAGCGATCGAATCCCGTTCACGGTGAACGGCAAGCTCGACCGCAAGGCCGCCGCCCGGTTGTTGGCGCAAGCCGGGCTGCCGGCCGCCAACGCCTACCGTCCGGCTTCCACGCCACTGGAGTCCGCGCTCGTCGCGATCGTCGGTGAGGTGCTGGACGTCGCGGCCGACAAGATCGGTACCGACGACGACTTCTTCTCCCTCGGTGGCGATTCCGTGCTGGCCACCCAGGTGATCGCGCGGGTCCGGGACTGGCTCGATACGCCCACGGTGCTCGTCACGGACATGTTCGCGGCGCGATCCGTGTCGAATCTGGCAGAGCGACTCGTCAGTCGGGAACCGGACGCGGATCGGCTCAACATGGTCGCCGAGGTGTACCTGGGGGTCGCCGCTATGGACAGCGCCGACGTGCTCTCCGAATTGACGGGCGGCTAGTGCAGCAACTCTGAAACCCCCTGTGTCACAGGGGTTTCAGGGGTCCTTGAGCGGGGTTAACCTCTTAGAGACTTCTTCGAATTTTTTCTAGAGTGTTCTTAGACTTCGAACTTATGTTCGAGTCATGGGTGCGGAGGCGGTGCAGGCGGCGGTGGCGGCCCTGCGCGCCGCCCACGACGAATTGGCCGCGCTGCCCGTTGATGCGCTGACCGCCGGTGAATTGGTGGGTGTGTTGGATGAGCTGGAGTCGTTGTCGTGTCAGTTGCCTGCCCAGAGTCATCGCCTGCTGGCACGGTGGCAGGCCGAGACGACGGCCAAGGAGATGGGC
>JAIEPH010000081.1 GCA_019749805.1 Mycobacteriaceae bacterium
GGTTACATGTATCTGAAGATAAAACGGCAGTTCAACACGCCTTTAGGACATATTTTGAGAACTTAACGCCTGATAAGGCGCGGGATCGGTGTTCCATCTGCAGGGCGATCTGATCGACCAAGATCGGTTGTCGGCCTGCGCCGACCTCCTGATGACGACGAGCCCGAACGCGATGATCTACGCCGGGATCGACGGCTGGCGGCGGCAGATGGTCGACCGCGGCCACGAGCTGCTCGGCGCGGCACTGGAACTGGTTCGCGGGCTGCGCGCTGACATTGAGCTGATCCCTGAGGTCGAGGTGCTCGACGATGAATTGCTGGGCGTAGAGGCTTCCCATGACCTCGATCGGCTGCAGATCCTGATCGACGTCTCGGCCACCGGCACGTCCGGCTACCAGGCGGCCGACTGGCTGCGGACGAACTGCCACGTCGACCTCGGTATGAGCGACCATCGCCGCATCCTCGCCACGATGTCGTTCGCTGACGACAAAGCCAGCGCCAAACGACTGCTCGACGCGCTGTGGACATGGCGCAAGGCGGCCGACGACTTCGAGCCGCCGTCGATCCGGCTGCCGTCACCGTCGGAGATCCAGTTGGAGACCGTGGACACCCCGCGCGACGCCTTCTTCGGACGCGTCGAGGAGGTGCCGGCCTCGGAGGCCGCCGGCCGGGTGTCAGCCGAGCAGATCACCCCGTATCCGCCAGGTATACCGGCCGTCGTGCCGGGCGAGCGGCTCAACGACGCCGTGATCGATTACCTGCGTGATGGGCTCAAAGCCGGGATGAACGTCCCCGACGCCGCTGACAGCGCGCTGGACACATTCCGCGTCACCGGTTAGGTGATACCTCTGGTTTCAGATCGGGTAGTTCTGGCAATATTACCGACGGGTAAGTTCTGGCGGTACTCATGAGGGTGGGATGACGATGGAGTTACTTGCGATGGAGTTACTTGCTCAGGGCAACGAGGGCGGCGGCGCCGCGATCGGCGAAATCGTCGGATTGACGGTCGCCGGAGGCATCGTCGCGGCGATTCTGCTGTGGATCGGCTGGATGCACCGCAACCACAAGATCGACTGGCTGGCCAACCTCGCCGACTGGTCGGGACGCCGGTTCAAGCGGCCGCCGTGGGTGGCGTTGCCGGTGGCGATGTTCATCGCATCGATCATCTGCGCGCTGTTCGGCTTCATCTGGGACGTCAGCCTGCACATCGGAAACGGCCGGGACGACGGCGCCCTTGCCAATCCGGCGCACTACTTCATCCTCATCGGATTGTTCGGCATCTTCGTGGCGGGGTGCACGGCGATGGTGCTGCCCAGGGGAGAAGATGCCCGGCCCGGCCCCGCGGCGGTGCGGATCACCGACCACTGGTACGCGCCGGTCGGCGGCATCGTGATGGCCGGCTGTGGCCTGTACGCACTGACGGGCTTTCCCCTCGACGATGTCTGGCACCGAATCTTCGGCCAAGACGTGACGCTGTGGGGCCCTACCCACCTGATGATGATCGGCGGCGCCGGTTTCTCCACGTTGGCCGCGCTGTATCTCGAATACGAGGGGCGGAGAACCAGGACTGACGACATCCCGCCGGATGGCATCGGCCTGAAGTTCGTGCAGTACCTTGCCTTCGCCGGTGTGCTGATCGGCGCCTCGGTTTATCAGATCGAGTTCGACTTCGGTGTGCCGCAGTTCCGGCAGGTTTTCGAGCCGATGCTCATCGCCGCCGCTGCCGCGCTGGCACTGGTGGCCGCCCGAATTTTCATGGGTAAGGGTGCTGCGCTCATCGCCGCGATCATCGCCATCGGTCTGCGCGGCATCGTCGCGTTTCTGGTGGCGCCCGTACTCGACGCGCCGGTGAACTGGTTCCCCCTTTACCTCGGGGCCGCGGTCGTCGTCGAACTGCTGGCGCTGACCCCACTGCTGAAACGTCCTGTCGTGTTCGGTCTGGTGAGCGGCCTCGGCATCGGAACCGTCGGACTTTGGCTCGAGTCGCTGTGGATCAACGCCGTCTACCACCTGCCATGGCCGACCAGCATGTGGCCGGAGGCGCTCGCGATGGCCGTTCCGGTCGCGATCCTCACCGGCGGATGCGGAGCGATGCTCGGCATGGTGCTTACGGGGCAACGGCTGCCCAGTCGCGCGGTCGGCGTCGGCCTGGTCGTGCTCACGGTCTTGGCGATCGGCGGCGCAGCGGCCAACGGCCTGCGCTACGACGTCCCCGAAAATGCGGCGGCCTCGATCACTCTCACCGACGTCCCCACGAGTGACGGCCAGCGGCACGCGACCGCCGACGTGCGGATCACCCCGGCGAACCTGATCAGCGACGACCCCAACTGGGTGTCGGTGCTGGGCTGGCAGGGTGGACTGGCCAACGAGCGCGGCATCTTCATCGACCATCTCGAGCAAGTCGGCCCGGGTCACTTCCGGTCCACCGAGCCGATGCCGTTATCGGGTACCTGGAAGACACTGCTGCGGGTGCACGACGGGAAAACCCTCGCGGCGGTGCCGATTTACCTGGCCGGCGACCCCGGCATCGGTGCCGAGGAAGTGCCCGCCGAGCCGACGATGACGCGGCCGTTCGTCGGCGAGATCACCATCCTTCAGCGCGAGCGCAGCCCTGACATCCCCCAGTCGCTCTGGCTGATCGGCTGCCTGGTGGTGCTCGTGTGCACTCTGGCGATGATCGCGGGCGTCTCGTGGGGCGCGGGACGGATCAACAACAGTGAGCCCCACGACATCGAAGCCGAATTGGAACCGACCGCACAGGCATGACCGTGGCATCGAACTCCTCGAACGTCTCGGACGTGGTCTACCTGGCCGACCACCCGATCTGGATCGCGGTGCCTGCCTTCGCTCCGGCGTTTGTGGTCGCCGGTGTCGTCATTTACATCGCGGTGCGCAACCGGCGTAAGGGTGGCGGGGGGACCGGCTCACCGAACACCGAAGGGAAGCCGTGAAACTGCGTTCGGCAACGACTCTCGTGTTGGCCACCGCCCTTCTCGTAGCCGGCTGCGGAGGTGAACAAGGGCAAGGCGATCGCCGGGCCACTCAGTCGGCGACGACGGTCAATCCGTCGGACATGCAGGATCAACAGGCGCCGCCCGACCGCCTCGTCGTGGACGTCAAGATCCAGGGCGGGAATGTGACCCCCACGAACGCCCAGTTGGAGGCCTCGGTCAACGAACCGATCATCTTCAAGGTCGACAGCGACGCCGCCGATGAACTGCATGTGCACTCCAATCCCGAACACTCGTACAAGATCGAGGCCAAGCCCGGTCAGTCGTTCCAGTTCACCGTCGCCGTACCCGGCAAGGTCGACGTCGAGCTGCACGAGCTGAAGAAGACCGTCGCCACCATCACCGTGCGGTGAACGCGGACGGGTCGGTTGCCGTACTCGCCCATGGTCTGGGCGGGTCGGCCGACCTTCCGATCCCCTTCACGTACGCGCTGATCGGCGCGGCGTGGGCGCTGACGTTCACCTTCGCCGTCGTCGCATTGGCATGGCGCAAGCCACGATTCGATCCCGAGAAACCCGGCCGCGAACTGCCGCCGTGGGTGACCGCGGCGGTAGACGCGGCGGCCACCCGCTGGGTGGTCGGCATCGCCGGCCTGGCGCTAGCGGTGTGGGTGGGGCTCGTCGCGTTCTTGGGTCCGCAGAACGCCGAGAATCCGCTGCCCGGCGTGTTCTACGTGTTGATGTGGGTCGGGCTGGTGGCGGTGTCGGTGCTGCTCGGTCCGGTGTGGCGGGCACTGTCGCCGGTACGCACGGTGCATCGGTTGCTCGGCGGAAAGTCGCTGCGTGAATATCCGCCGGCGCTGGGCTACTGGCCCGCCGCATTCGGCCTGTTCGCGTTCGTGTGGCTCGAACTGGCCAGTCCCGATCCGGGATCGCTTGCCGCGATACGGAATTGGTTGCTGATCTACCTCGTCGTCACGCTCGCCGGAGCCTTCGCATATGGCGCGCGGTGGTGCGCACGCGCAGACCCGTTCGAGGTTTACGGCATCGTGGTGTCCCGGTTGTCCGCGTTGCGACGCAACCGTGACGGCCGCATCGCGATCGGCAACCCTTTTGATCATTTGCCGTCGCTGCCCATACGGCCGGGCATTGTCGCGGTGCTGTCCGTGCTGCTGGGGTCTACGGCGTTCGACAGCTTCTCCGCACGGCCGCAGTGGCGCACGTTCATCGACGAGACGGCGGGGTCGGTGACGGCCGCCACGCTGATCAACACCGCGGCCCTGTTCGTCTTCGCCGGCGTGGTCGCGGCGACGTTCTGGCTGGCGGCCAGGGCGACAGGTGGGGTCGATCGCCAGCAGCGCCGGCTGCTACCGGGGCAGATGGCGCATTCACTCATCCCGATAGTCGTCGGGTATGTGTTCGCGCACTACCTGACCTATCTCGTCGAGCGCGGGCAGCAGACCGTCTACCTGCTGCTGGGTATGGATGCCGAGGTGAATTACATTCTGTCGCTTCATCCTTCGCTGCTGGCTACGCTGAAGGTCGGCTTCGTCGTCGTCGGCCACGTGGCGGGTGTCGTCGCCGCCCATGACCGGGCGCTGCGCCTGCTGCCCAGGACGCACCAGTTGACCGGTCAGCTCGCGATGATGCTGGTGATGGTGGGCTACACCTTCACCGGGCTGTACCTGTTGTTCGGCGGGTAGATTTTCGGGTATGCGGGCGCTGATCATCACCGACGTTCAGAACGACTTCTGCGAAGGCGGTTCGCTGGAGGTGACTCGTGGTGCCGAAGTCGCCAGCGCCATCAGCGAGCTGCTGGCCGGTGATCACGGCTACGCACATGTGGTGGCGACCAAGGACTTTCATATCGATCCCGGTGAACACTTCTCCGATAATCCGGACTACGCGCATTCGTGGCCGCGGCACTGCGTGGTGTCGACCTCGGGCGCCGACTTCCATCCCCACCTGGAGACCGGCGAGGTCGAGGCCGTCTTCCGCAAGGGTCAGTACGCCGCCGCCTACAGCGGCTTCGAGGGCGCCGACGACGACGGCACCCTGCTGGCCGACTGGCTGCGGCAGCGCGGTGTCGACGAGGTCGACATCGTCGGTATCGCGACGGACTACTGCGTGCGAGCGACGGCCGCGGATGCCGTGGCGGCGGGGTTCGCGACCCGCGTACTGCTGGACCTCACGGCCGGCGTCGCGCCCGAGTCGACAACCAAGGCCGTCGAGGACATGCGCGCCGCCGGGGTCGAGATCAGCTAGTGGGATCGAACGGGCGTCCCGTCCATTCGGGCGTCCGGTTTTCCAGGTGGGCTCGCACACCTTCCCTGGCGTCGTCGTGGCCCATCACCGCGACGTGGATCTCGGTTTCGCGGCGACCGACGGCGGCACGGTCGAGGTCGAAGGAATCCCACAGCAGACGCTTGCTGGCTGCCACCGACATCGGGGCGGTGTTCTTCGCGATGTCGTGCGCCACCTCCAGGGCGGCTGGGAGCACGTCATCTGCATCGAGCACCCGGCTGCCCAGCCCGAGTTCGACAGCGCGACGCCCGTCGAATGTCGCACCGGTCAAGAGGATTTCGGCAGCGTTGGCAATCCCAACTAGCCGCGGCAGTACCCAGTGCGAGTAGGCGTCGCCCACGACCCCGCGCCGCACCTGGACGATGCCGTACCGCGCATCGGCGGCGAAAAGCCGTATGTCGCACTGCAACGCCAGCGTCAGACCCAATCCGATCGCATGGCCGTTCACCGCCGCGATCACCGGCTTGGACAGCGTGAAAGCGGGCACGTCGACACCGGCCGCACTGAAGCCCGATCCCGGCTTGGCGAAGGTATTCTCACCCGCGGCCAAGTCGGCGCCCGCGCAGAACGCCGGGGGTGCGCCCGTCAGCACGATGGCGCGGACGCCGTCGTCGCGGTCGCAGGTCCGGTAGGCGTCGGCGAGCTCCTCACGCATTCCGTCGCCGACGGCATTGCTCCGCTCGGGGCGGTTGAGCGTGATAGTGGCCACACCACTGTCTACGGCCAGCAGCAATGTGCGGTATTCGCGTGACGGACTCATTGGTTGCAATGCTTTCGCATTGGGCATCCCCTAACGTCGCCTTCGTTCGTATCCGTACTGATTTTGGAGCTGCAACTTGAGTCAACCCGCCAATCCGCAGGTCAACACCCCTCTTGAGATCTGGCCGGGCAAGGCCTATCCACTCGGGGCGACCTACGACGGCACGGGCACGAACTTCGCGCTGTTCAGCGAGGCCGCCGAGCGCGTCGAATTGTGCCTGTTCGACGCTGACGGCGAACAGACGGCCTGCATCACACTGCCCGAGGTGGATGGCTTCGTCTGGCACGGCTTCGTCCCGACCATCGAACCCGGCCAGCGCTACGGCTACCGCGTGCACGGGCCCTACGACCCCGCCGCCGGCCACCGCTGTAATCCCAACAAACTGCTGCTGGATCCCTACGCCAAGGCCATCGAGGGCGCGTTCGACTGGAATCAGTCGTTGTTCAGCTACAACTTCGGCGACCCGGACAGCCGTAACGACGACGACTCGGCGGCCAGCATGCCCAAATGCGTCGTCATCAACCCGTACTTCGACTGGGGCGTCGACCGCCCGCCCAGCCACGAATACGCCGACACCGTCATCTACGAGGCGCACGTCAAGGGCCTCACGCAGACCCACCCGGACATCCCGGAACAGCTTCGCGGGACGTACGCCGCGGTGGCGCACCCGGTGATCATCGATCACCTGAAAGCATTGGGCGTCAACGCGATCGAGCTGATGCCCGTACATCACTTCGCCAACGACTCCACGCTGATCGACAAGGGGCTGTCCAACTACTGGGGTTACAACACCATCGGGTTTCTGGCGCCTGACCCGAAATACAGCTCGAGCCCGAACCCCGGGGGACAGGTGCAAGAGTTCAAGGCGATGGTGCGCGCCCTGCACGAGGCGGGCATCGAGGTGATCCTCGACGTCGTCTACAACCACACCGCCGAGGGCAACCACATGGGGCCGACGCTGTCCATGCGGGGCATCGACAACGCCGCGTACTACCGCCTCGTCGACGACGACAAGCGCTACTACATGGACTACACCGGCACGGGCAACAGCCTCAACGTCGGTCATCCGCACTCGCTGCAGCTGATCATGGACTCGCTGCGCTACTGGGTGACCGAGATGCACGTCGACGGGTTCCGCTTCGACTTGGCGTCCACACTGGCCCGCGAGTTCTACGACGTGGACCGACTGTCGACGTTCTTCGAACTCGTGCAACAGGATCCTATCGTCAGCCAGGTCAAGCTGATCGCCGAGCCGTGGGACGTCGGACCCGGCGGATACCAGGTTGGCAATTTCCCGCCGCAGTGGACGGAGTGGAACGGCAAATACCGTGACACCGTGCGTGACTACTGGCGCGGAGAGCCGGCCACCATCGACGAATTCGCCTCCCGGTTGACCGGATCGGCCGATCTGTACGAGGACACCGCCCGTCGACCGGTGGCATCGATCAACTTCGTCATCGCCCACGACGGGTTCACGCTGCGGGACCTGGTGTCCTACAACGAGAAACACAACGACGCCAACGGTGAGGACAACAACGACGGGGAGAGTCACAACCGATCGTGGAACTGCGGTGTCGAGGGACCGACCGATGATCCCGAGATCAACGCGCTCCGGTCGCGGCAGCAGCGCAACTTCCTGACCACGCTGCTGCTCTCGCAGGGCGTTCCGATGATCGCGCATGGCGACGAGCTCGGCCGCACGCAAAACGGCAACAACAACGTCTACTGCCAGGACAACGAATTGTCCTGGATCGACTGGGAGAACGCCGATACCGAGCTGATCGAGTTCACCCGCAGCGTTTCGGCGATACGCGCGGCGCACCCCGTGTTCCGGCGCCGGCGGTTCTTCTCCGGCCGCCCCGTGCGCCGGCGCGGCGGCGACGGACTGCCCGACATCGCGTGGTTCGCACCGGACGGATCGGAGATGAGCGACGAGGACTGGGAGTCCGGGTTCGCCAAATCGATTGCGGTGTACCTCAATGGGCAGGGCATCCCCGACCTCGATCAGCGGGGTCAGCGAGTCACGGATGACTCATTCGTGCTGTTCTTCAATGCCCATTACGAGGCGCTCGAGTTCGTCCTGCCGGAAGAACGGTTCGGCACCTCGTGGGAGCCGGTGATCGACACCGCGGCCACCAATGGCGAGGAACCGCAGACCCACGATGCAGGCGCGAAGGTCACGGTCGACGCCAGGTCGGTGCTGGTGCTGAGGTCGGCGACGGACAGCGCGACGTAGTCAGCGCTCGACGTTGAAGAACGACTCGCCGTCTTCGGGGGTGCCGTCGATCTGACCGCGATCGATGCCGTGCTCTTGCGGGTCGAGCCGGTCGAGTTCGTCGTCGGACATCGACACGGTTTCCTGTTCGGTGTCATCGGCGTCGCGTGGATCGATGTCATCGGGCCCGACATCGGGCACCTCGTCGGCCAGACGCTCGTCCAGCGTCTCGTCCTCTTTGGCCTCGATCCACTTCTCCGGCGGGTCAACGACCTCGTCGCCGTCGTCGTTTCGCACCTCGTCGGAGTCGAGCTGCTCTTCGGGCGTGAGGGGATTGTCGTCGGATACGTCGCGTGCCATGACTGCCATGTTGCCCGACGCGGCGCCCGGTTAAACAGCGAACCCGCCTTCTGACAAAGGCGGGGTGCGCGCGCAATCGAACGTTGTTTTTGGCGCGCTGAGGTGGTTTGGAAATGCCTTAGCATCAGCGGCAGGCCTCGATTGTCGCGAGGCCGTTCGCGGCTGGCGGGTGAAACGCCCTGGTCAGAGAACGAAAGGCAGAGACCGTGAACAAGGACGATCTTCCGCACGACGCTGGTGAGACCACCCCGATTGTTCCGCGCAGTATCCATGAGGAAGACACGCTGTACGCCGGGCTGTTCAGCTCCCCGCAGCAGCCGCCTCCCGGTGGCGGCTATGGACAGCAACCTCCGCCGGGCAGCGCTGGGTCGCTCGCCGCTCGCCGACGGTGGTGGGTCATCGGCGGCGCGGTCGCCGTGGTCGCCGCTGTGATCGTGGCTCTGGTCGTGTTCACCGGCGGTGAGGACAGCTCGTCGACTGATGCCACCGCGACAACCCCGGCCAAGGTGCCCGCCGGTCCGAGCACGACCGCAGCCGCCACGCCCCGCTCCACGCCGGCGCCCGCTCCGCCACCACCTCCTCCCGTTGTCGATGCTGCCGCGCTGCCTGGACTGTTGCTTCCCGCCGATCTGATCAATCAACGCATGAACACGACCGGCATGACTGCCGATCCCCCGCTCACCGAATTGTTGTCCGGTTCGGTCACTCCGCCGCATTGCACCGGTGCGTGGGGCCCCGCATATGGGGCCACATACAAAGGGTCTGGTTACACCGGGCTTGCCATCCAGGGCTTTTTCCAGCCTCCGATTCAGATGGTGCAGGCTGTCGTCTCGTTTCCCGACGCGGGCGCGGCGAAGGCGTTTTACGACCGGCAGGTCGCCGACTGGAACGCCTGCAAATCCACCCACATCAGGTACGAGGGCGGCGGGGTGACCGAAGCTGATCTTGGTGTGCCGTCGGTGGCTGCGGGCATCATGACACTGTTGCTGGTTCCGACCACGGCGCGGACCGCAGGTCAGCAGTGCGAACGTGATATGGCCCTGCGCTCAAACGTGATCGTTGATGTGCGGGCCTGCTCGCCGACGGTCGGTAGCGCGGGATTTTCGATCGCGAACGAAATCGCCGAGAGAATCGCACCCACGGCGTAGAGCGACTATTTCAATTCGCGGGCCAGTGCCGGCGCAAAATTCGCGTCGAGATATTGGCTTGCGAGATAACCCCCGGGCCCGGTTAGCGCAGCGATGGTGTTCGGATCATCTACGACGACCATCGTTCCCTGGTATCCGGCGAAAGGCCTTGGCAGGCCGTCGAATCCGCCTCCGCCGGCCTTGCTGTCGGTGCGGATGACGACCAGGACGTCTGTTTCGATGTTGTAGACCGCCGAAGGGTCGGGCATGGGCCGGGTGTCGCCGGTATCGGTGGTCCTATGGGCGAAATCTTGGCTGTAGCGCAGCCCGAGCGCTTCAAGGTAGTTGGCGGCGGTCGAGGGAACGAGCACCTCCAATACGGATGCGTCTGAATTGATGAGTGCGACGACGGATTTGCCGTTCCACGCCGGATTCTGGTTCTTCAGGTCATCCTGTTGGGACCGAACGTCGCTGATCAGTTCCTTGGCCTTTTCCTCGTAGCCGAGAATGCCGCCGATCCAGACCAGCTGGCTCTCCCACGTCCATGACTCGGCGGTTTGATCCGCGGGTCTGGTCACCGTCGGCGCGATGGCCGCGAGTTTTTCGTAGGTGGCGTCGTCGAGGTCGCCGGTGGCAATGATGACGTCTGGTTTGGCGTCGGCGACCGCGGCGGTGTTGGTGAAGCCGGTCAGCACGGTCGGCGCGCCGGTGATCGCGGACTGTTCCCAGCTGGGCAGCGCATTGGTGGATGAGCCGATCACGACAGGTTGCACGCCCAGCGACAGCACGGCGTCGCCATCGCCGGGTCCGACTGCCGCCACCTTTTGCGGCCTCGAGATGAGCTCGGTGGTGCCGTGCTGGTGAGTGAAAGTCTGGGCCTCGTAGGCGGGTTCGTCGGGCCCCTGATTCCACAGCACCACGCCGATCACGGCGGCGACGAGGACAACGGCAGCCAGACCGGCAGCGATGAGAGTGCGGGTGCGTCGGCGTTTGGGCCCGCCGGCCTGTCCAGCGTGGTTCTCGGCGATCTGCCACCCACTCGGGTAAGTGATGGCGGCGTTGCGCGGTCCGGCGGGATTGAAGTATGCCGGCGGCTGTCCCCCGGTCGGTGGTGGCGGGGGCTGAGGGGGTGGCGCCGGCGCGGCCCTCAGTTGCACTGTGCTGTCATCGAGCGCCGCGGCGGCGGCGTGAGCAAGTTCGCCGCCGCTTTGGTAACGCTGTGCGGGATCCTTGGCCATTGCCTTGGCGATGACCGCGTCGATGGCCGGCGGTAGTTCCGGCATCCGGTCGGTGACCCTGGGCGGTGGCGCAGTCAAATGGCCGGTGATGGTGGCCCCCATTTCGGCGCCCGGGCGCGCGAACGGGGTCTGACCGGTGAGCATCGTGTACAGACTGCAGCCGAGGGCATAGATGTCGGCGCGGTGATCCGCAGCTTCACCAATCAGTGTTTCCGGTGCGGCGTAGGCGATCGAGGCCAGCACCATTCCGGTTTGCGTAAGGCCGGCGGCGTCATCGTTTCGCTTCGCTATTCCAAAGTCGGCCAAAAAGATCCGCTGATCGTTGGCAGCGAGCAAAAAGTTCGCGGGTTTCACATCGCGGTGTAGCAGGCCGTGCTGATGCGCGTAGTCCAAGGCGTCGCCGACCGCGGCGGTGATGCGCAGCGCGCGCGCCGGGGTCATGCGGCCCGCTTTCAGTTCGTGGTAGGCGTCGCTGCCCGCGACGTACTGCATCGCGATCCACAGGTGTCCATCTGGGGTTTCGCCCCGGTTGTAAACCGACACGATATGCGGGTGATCAAGCGTCGCAGCCAGATTGGCCTCGCGAAGGAATCGCTCGCGAAAGTGGCTGTCGACTGTCAGGTCCGACGACAAGACCTTGAGGGCATCGGAGCGCGGGAGGGTGGGATGAGCGGCGCGGAACACTGTCCCCATGCCTCCTCTGCCGAGAACCGCTTCGATGCGGTAGCCGCCCACCACCGATCCCACGTCCAGTGCCATCTTTAGCGTTCCCTCGTTACGTTCCGTTGGGTGTTTCTCTGGACGGGCAAAACGACTGCCGCGCAACGGTTGTGGCGGGATTGCTGTCGACGGACCAGCTCATGAGGCCATCAGCATGACGTACTGCGCGGCGGTCTGCTGGTGCACATCGGTCAACTGGGCCGAGGATCCTTCGATGACATACCGGTCGGCGACCGCATAGCAGACATAACCGGAGCCCAGCGGATCATCGACGTGGATACAGCGCGATTCGGGCATGTTCGGGACCGACGCGGCCGGTTTGTTTCCCGAGTCTTGCAACTCGCGCACGAACTGCTCGAGCATTTTCCCGGCTGCCTCGTTATCGCGTACTCGGTACACCAACGCTTTCCCCCAGGCCCACAGCTCCATGCCCGTCTCGGCGAACAGATCCGCCGAAGTCTGCGGCGACATCGTGAAATGCAACGCGGCGTGCGGCCCGTACACCAGGTTCGCACTGACCTTGATCTGATCGCCGGTTTGAGGGATGGTGCGTGCCAACAGCCCGCTGTCATCCACGGCAAGGTTGGCAAGCTCCGACACTGCGGTGGGCTTGAACGCATCGATAGCCGGGATCTGCTGATCCAGTGTCTTCGCGACCATGTCGGCGGCGGGGCCGATCCCGTCGAGGGTGTCGGCGAACCCGTGCAGTACGAAGGCCCCGTGCGCAGTGTAGGCGCTGACGCTGGTTTTCGGCGTCGTCGAACCTGGCGGGGTGATTTCGAAGGTGGAGGCGCGGGTGCCGGGATGATTGGGCACCGTCACAGGCTGCGCCGGGGGAAGGTTATCGTCGGGCTGCAGCGACAGGTC
>JAIEPH010000118.1 GCA_019749805.1 Mycobacteriaceae bacterium
AACCCAAACCGGCACCATGAGTGTCAGCGATGTCCCAAGACATAAGTGTCAGCGATGTCCCGAGACACCACACAACCGCGAGGGTGCGTCAGCGCGCCGAATTCACAGGATCTCGTCGATCAGGCCCCACCGCAGTGCTGTCGGCGCATCGATGGTCTGCCCGCTCAGCACCAGATACGCGGTCCGCCAGCGCCCGATCCTGCGGGCAATGCTGACGGTGCCGCCCGCTCCGGGAATCAGCCCCAGGCTCAACTCCGGCAGACCGAGGACCGCATCCGGCCGTGACCGGACCCAGCCGCAGAAGGCGGCCATCTCCAACCCGCTGCCCAGCACCTGACCGTGCACCTCGGCCCGGCAGCGCGTGCCCAACCTGACCGTCAGTTCATCGAGCACCAGCGCCGGACTGTGCCGGGTGCGGGCGAGATGGGCAGTGGCGGGATCGTCGAACGTGCCGAACTCGGCGAGATCGCCGCCGCTGCAGAACGACGGACCATTTCCCGACAGCACGACATCGGTGACCGATGGATCGAGGCGAGCCACCTCGAGTGCTTCCAGTAGCGCCGCACGCGCGTCGGTCGAGAAGGCGTTGTGCCGCTGCCTCCGGTTGAACCGCACGTAGAGGGTGTCCTCGACCCGCTCGGCCTGGACCGGGTCCGCGAGATTCACGGGTCGCGCCGGTCCCCGCTCCCCCAGCCAGCGCGCGAATTCGGGTCCCGACTGCAGCGTCGAGTAGGCGAGCGATTCGGTGACGACGCCGGCGAACGCGGGCGCGTCGGGCTCGAACGCACGTAGGACATCGCTGCAGATCGCGGCGGCCTGCGGCCAGCGCAGGCAACGCTCACGCAATTCGTCGAGAACGTCGGGTATCGAGCCGACGGTCACGGCACGGCGATCGTCGGTGTCCTGCTCGGTGAGCGTGAAAGTCGCGTCGTCTGACGGGGATCCGGTCGCGACGACCACACCCGAGGCGAGTTCAGTGCCGTTTACGGGCTTCACCCGTACTTCTTTATCAGCTCCTGCTTGAACATCTTGCCGGTTTCGGTACGCGGCAGCTGCGCCTCGAAGGAGATCGACCGCGGACACTTGTAGTGCGCCAGCCGTTCGCGCAGCCAGGTCAGCAGCTCGTCACCGAACTCCTCGCTCGCGTCGGCGGGGTCCACCGTCTGGACGACGCCCTTGACGCTCTGGCCCATCTCGTCGTCGGGGATGCCGAACACGGCCGCGTCGAGCACCTTCGGATGGGTGATCAACATGTTCTCCGCTTCCTGCGGATAGATGTTGACGCCGCCGGAGATGATCATGTGGTGCTTGCGGTCGGTGAGGAACATGTAGCCCTCGTCATCCACGTAGCCGACGTCGCCGACGGTCACCCAGCCGTGCCTGTCGCGTGACTCGGCGGTCTTCTCCGGATCTTTGTGATAGACGAATGGCACGACGCCCAGGTCGAAGTAGATCTGCCCCGCCTGACCGGGCGGGAGGTCGTTGCCGTCGTCGTCGAGGACGTGCGCCACACCGAGCAGCGGCTTGCCAACGGAGCCAGGGCGTTTCAGCCATTCCTCGGCAGGGATGAAGGTGATGCCCGCGCCTTCGGATGACGAGTAGTACTCGTCGACGATCGGGCCCCACCAGTCGATCATCTGTTTCTTGATGTCGACGGGGCACGGTGCGGCGGCGTGCACCACGCGGTGCAGGCTTGTCAGATCATACGAATGACGTACGTCCTCAGGCAGTTTCAGCATCCGCACGAACATCGCCGGGACGAACTGGCCGCTGGTGACCCGGTACCTCTGGATGGCGTCCAGTGCCGATTCCGGGTCGAATTTCGACATGATCACCGTCGTCACGCCCATCGCCTGCGCGCTCATCGACCAGAGGCATGGCGCGGTGTGGTACAGCGGCGCCGGGCTCAGGTACACGGACTCCGGGCTCACCTGGATGGCCATCAGCAGCGCGGACACCAGGTTCGGTGCGTCGGCAGGCTTGACGTGGGTGAGTTCTCGGCGAATTCCCTTGGGGCGTCCCGTCGTTCCCGACGAGTACTGCAACAGATCACCCTCGATCTCGTCGTCGATGGGTGCGCTCGGCCGGTCCGCCACGCACTCTGGGTAGCGCTGCCAGCCGTCGAGGTCGTCGTCGGCGATCAGCAGCAGGTCCGGCAGTGCACCCAGCTCGGCCAGCCCTTCGCAGACCTTTCGCGTCGCGCGCGATCCGATCATGGCCTTCGCGCCGCTGTTGTCGATGATGTAGGCCACCTCGGGCGGTGTGAGGTGGGTGCTGACCACGGTGTAGTACAGGCCGCTGCGCCGTGCCGCCCACATCACCGTCGGCAGATGCTCGTTGTTCTCCATCAGCACCGCGACGGTGTCACCTTCGACCAGACCGGCATCGCGGAAGTGGTGCGCCAGCCGGTTGGCCCGCTCCTCCAGCTCCTTGAAGGTGACGACGGTTCCGGCGGGATGGATGATGACGGCCGGCTTGTCTGGAGTGGCCTCGGCATGCTCGCGAATCTGCATGCGCCGACTCTACGACGTGCGATCTTGACAGGTGTCAAGTGGGTAGAAAGCGCTGGGCGACGGACCGCCGCGTTGTCGCGCGAGCAGAAGTGAGCTACTCAGCTTCGGCGAGGCGATGCTTGAGGGCGTCGAACTCGTCCTTGATGCCGGTGGGCAGCTTTTCGCCGACGAACTCGAACCACTCCTCGATCAGCGGCACCTCTTCGCGCCACTCGTCGGGGTTGACCGCTAGCGCCAGGTCGACGTCAGCAGCATCGACATCGAGGCCCTCGAGGTCCATGTCCGCGGCGGTCGGCACGATGCCGATCGGCGTGCTCTTGCCGTCGGCTTTGTGCTCGATGCGCTCGATGGCCCACTTGAGCACGCGGCTGTTCTCACCGAAGCCCGGCCACAGGAAGCGGCCGTCATCGCCACGGCGGAACCAGTTGACGAAGAACACCTTCGGCATCTTGGACTCGTCGGCGTTCTTGCCGATGTTGATCCAGTGCTGGAAGTAGTCGCCGACGTTGTAGCCGAGGAACGGCAGCATCGCCATCGGGTCGCGGCGCACGGTGCCGACCTTGCCCTCAGCGGCGGCCGTCTGCTCGGAGCCGAGGGTGGCGCCGATGAACACACCGTGTTGCCAGTCGCGGGCCTCGGTGATCAGCGGCACCGTCGTCTTGCGGCGGCCACCGAACAGGATCGCCGAGATCGGCACACCCTGCGGGTCGTCCCACTCGGGTGCCAGCGTCGGGCACTGCGAGATCGGGGTGCAGTAGCGGGAGTTCGGGTGCGCAGCCTTGGTTTCCGTCTCACGCAGAATCCAGTCGTTGCCCTTCCAGTCGATCAGGTGGTCGGGTTCGCCTTCCAGGCCCTCCCACCACACGTCGTTGTCGTCGGTCAGCGCGACGTTGGTGAAGACGGTGTTGCCCGCTTCGATCGTCTTCATCGCGTTGGGGTTCGAGTCCCAGTTGGTGCCCGGGGCGACGCCGAAGAAGCCGAACTCCGGATTGACGGCGTACAGCCGGCCGTCCTTGCCGAACCGCATCCAGGCGATGTCGTCGCCGACCGTCTCCGCGCGCCAGCCGGGGATCGTCGGCTGCAGCATCGCCAGGTTGGTCTTACCGCATGCCGACGGGAACGCCGCGGCGATGAAGTACGCCTTGTTCTCCGGCGAGATCAGCTTGAGGATCAGCATGTGCTCGGCCAGCCAGCCCTCGTCGTGGGCCATCGCCGACGCGATACGCAGCGAGTAGCACTTCTTGCCGAGCAGTGCGTTGCCGCCGTAACCCGAGCCGTAGCTCCAGATCTCGCGGGTCTCGGGGAAGTGAGTGATGTACTTCGTGTCGTTGCACGGCCACGGCACATCGGCCTGGCCGGCCTCCAGCGGCGCACCGACCGAGTGCAGACACTTGACGAAGAAGCCGTCGGTGCCCATCTTGTCCAGCGCCGCCTGGCCCATCCGGGTCATCGTGCGCATCGAGAGCACGACGTACTCCGAGTCGGTGAGCTCCACGCCGAGCTTGGGGTCTTCGGCGCCGAGCGGGCCCATGCAGAACGGCACCACGTACATGGTGCGGCCGCGCATGCAGCCCCGGTACAGGTCCGTCATGATGCCGCGCATCTCGGTCGGGTCCATCCAGTTGTTGGTCGGACCCGCGTCGACCTCGCGCTCGCTGCAGATGTAGGTGCGCGACTCGACGCGCGCCACGTCGGAGGGATCCGACAGCGCAAGATACGAGTTCGGCTTCTTCTTGTCGTCGAGCTTCCTGAAGGTCCCCGCCTCGACGAGTTGCGCCGTCAGCTTCGCAGCCTCTTCCTCGGAGCCGCTGGCAAACACGACCCGGTCGGGCTGCGTGAGTTCGGCGACCTCCTGGACCCAGGCGAGCAGCCCCTCATGCTTCGTCGGTGCGGTGTCCAGACCTGGAATGGTCGCTGCGGTCATGTGTGTCTCCTGCAATCTTGCTGCGTATGCGTTTCTGCCAGGACCCGGGACTGAGGTGCGCTTACCAATAAAAGGCAGCGCGTCTCGGTCGTCCCTGTAATACAGAGGTTAACGCGGGTGACATACCCGCGGTGAATCGGATCTATGTCCGATCACTCACAGGAACGATTCAGAAGGCCCGCTCAGAGGGTATGTGCGCGGTGTATCGATTCAGCTGGTCGCGGTTTTTCCGTACAGCTCGGCCTGGACGGCGTCGACAGCCGCCAGCAGCGGGGGGAGCCGGCGGTCCCTGGCCTTCGCCGCCTTGGCCGTCTGCAGCGCGTGGTCGCGAAGCTCGGCGTCGATCTCGGCGACCCGACCGGCGGCGACGGCGCCCTCGACCTCGTCGCGATGAGCGAGCTCGGAGGTAAGCGCCGTCTCGGCGACCAGGATCCGAGTGGCGACCCGTTCCTCCACCGCGGACCGCAACACGTTGACGGCGTCGCTGATCCACCGGTCGAGCACCCCTCGATCGTGCAGCAGCCCACGAATGCCGACCACCCACACCGTCAGCACCAGCCCGACTACGCCTCCTGCCGCAAGTCCCGCCAAGGTCGTACCGGGTGCGAGCCCGGCGAACAGCCGGGTCACCACAAGCGCCACCCCGAGCCCGAAGCCGGCGCCGAGGATCATCATCAACTGGGTTTCCTGCCGACGCGATTTGAGCGGCGGTGCGGAGATCTCCGGTATCGACGGCGACGCGGCGGCCGGCGGCACAGGTAGGCCCACCTCCATCGCCAGGTCCGTCAGCTGATCGGTGATGCCCTCCTCCACCTCGTCGACGACCTCGTGCATGCGGGCCCGCACCCGCGATTCGAATGTGCCGATCTTGAGGCGGGTCAACTGTGCGGCGTCCTCAGCCAGTTCACTGCGCACGGACGTGCAGCGGTTACGGGCGAAGTGCCCCAGCTGCACACGGGCCTGCTGCAGTTGGCTACGCAACGCAATCGCGCGTTCGGACTTGGACAGCCGTCGGCGGCTCAGAATGTCGTCGCGCTTGGTGTGCAGTGCGCTGACCCTGGCCCGCCGGTCCGTTCCGTCACCGTCGGCCCGGTAGTGTGCGATGTCGGCGAGCAGACGGGTTTCCCACGTGCGCAGTCTGTTTCGGCGCGCGACATCGGGATCGGACAGCCGCCGCCGCAGCAGGCCGACGAGCTCGTCGACGCGAGGCGTACCCAGATCGGGGGCGGCCGCGGCACCCACCCACTGCACCTGGGCGTAGTTCGGCGCGCGTTGCGTCAGCAGCTCACGATTTGCAGCCAGTACGTCGCGCCAGTGGCGGTGCGCATCGATCTTCGACACCACACCGATCACCAGGTCGGTGTGTCTGCTGGCCAAATCGATGAGCGCACAATCGGATTCGGTCATCGGCGCGATCGCGGACACGGTGAAAACCACCGCCGCCGGAGCATGCGCCGGGTGCAGTTCGTCGGATTCGACGAACGTGTACTCGGGCAACTGCTCTCGCAACGTTGCGATCAGGCTGGTGGTGCCGGCCAGCCACGGACCCACCACCAACACGACGTCGCGGCCCTGAACACCGGGCGACGTCAGACCCGGTTCGATCCCCGCAACCACGGCGTCGGCCGCGGCGACCGGATCGCTGCGCTCCCCGACCCGTGTATCGGTTCTTTCGCTGGTCACCGGTACCGCCCCAGCAAGCGCAGAGAGCCTCGGCAGATATCGGCCGCATAGCTCCGGTGCAGGGCGTTGACCGGGCCGCAGCCGTACCGCCGCCAGTGCACGGCGCGCCTGCGGTGCGCGGCGGGATCGTCACCCCGGTCGACGCGCATGCCGTGGGCCTCCACCGCATCCACGGCGGCGCCCATCACGGCCAGCACCATGTCGTCGGTGACGAGAAAATCAGCTAGCTGTTGATCGCCGAATCGCATTGCAAGCGCGCGTAATTCGTCGATCCCCGCGCGGACCCGCCGGTACCGGATCGCCGCGCCGGCCGCCGCCACCTGCGCGACCGCCTCATCGATCCGGCTTGTTCGGCGCAGCAGCGCCCGAACTGCCGCGAGGTCGGCACCACCTTCGAGGGCCAGCACGGCGTGGGCGATACCGAACCGGTCCAACGCGTCGAGCAGGCGCTTTCTCATCTCGGCCGACAGCGGATGGTCGGAGTGCACGAAGGCGTCGGTCGAGGTGAGGTCCGCGGGCGCATCCACCAGCGTCTGCAATGCGGCCATCAGTTCGTCGTCCAACTCGGTGCGGGCAAGCAGACCCACCACCGGCACGGTGGGCGCATCCGTCAGCGCGCGCAGGGCGGTGGCGTGGCGCTGCGCGGTCGCCAGGGGCCCGGCGTCGCCGAACGCGCTCAGATCCGCCTTGTTCAAGATGATTACCGTCGGCCGGTCCGAGCGGTTCGCCACGATCAGATCCTCTGGCTTGAGGGTCTCGGCGACGACGAGCACCGTGACGTCGGCGGCGTCCGCCGTCACCGCAACACCCGCGTCGGCCAGAGCGGCCGCCACCGTGCTCCGCCCGACGCCACGGCGACCGCACACGGCAACGCGTACCGGCGCGCCGGACCGCCGAATGGTCGGCGCCAACCGCGGATTGCGGCTCTGCCCAGCGAATTGCGTCAGGACGTCAACGAAAATCTCCGCAGCCTCCATCATCCCCACGGAAGGCCACGGCCGGTGGCCCCGTTCCCCACCCACGATGTTGGCACCTCCGCAGGCATGTCGCGAGCGGTAGTTGTGGCCGTTGGGAGTAAACCGGCAGCCCGCGGTTGAGGCCTAGCAGTCGAAGGCAACTGTTGGGTATCAATCTGTACCACGATGCGGGTACTCCCCCCTTGATGAGCGACCATGGACGGATGCTTTCGGGTAGCGCGGGTGTGGGATCGCCGGCTCAGCCGGCGGCCGCCGAATTGCCGGCTCAGCCGGCGGAAGTCGGGGCACCCCCGTCACATCTGCATCCCCGGGTGACCAGCTTCAGAACCCGCCGGACGACGCTGAGCGGCGCGCAGCAGGCCACCTGGGACCGGCTGTGGCCTGAGCTGGGCATGCACGCCCGCGACGGCGACGGCCCGGCCCCTGCGTTGGACACCGAGACGTGGTTCGGGCGCAAGGCACCGGTCGTCGTCGAGATCGGCTGCGGAGCGGGCACCTCGACACTGGCGATGGCTCAGGCCGAACCGGACATCGATGTGGTCGCCGTCGAGGTCTACCGTCGCGGGTTGGCCCAGCTGCTGTCCGGTATCGACCGCGAGCGCGTCCGCAATATCCGCCTGGTCCGCGGCGACGGCGTCGATGTCCTGCAGTACATGTTCGGGGCGGACTCGCTGACCGGGGTGCGGGTCTTCTTCCCCGACCCGTGGCCCAAGGCGCGCCACCACAAGCGCCGGCTGCTGCAGCCCGCGACCGTGGCGCTGATTGCCGACCGGCTGCGTCCCGGCGGTGTGCTGCACGCCGCGACGGACCACATGGGTTACGCCGAGCACATCGCCACGGTGGGTGACGCCGAACCGCGGTTACGCCGCGTGCGGACCGAGGACGCCCTTCCCATATCGGTCGATCGGCCGGTGACGAAGTACGAGCGCAAGGCTCTCGCTGGCCCTGTGGTGACCGAACTGCTCTGGGAGAAGGCCGAATGAGCCTCACCGAGGACATGACACGGATAGCTGAGGTATCAGACACACCTGCTGTGACCGGCCGGGTGCTGCTGGTCTGGGATGCGCCCAACCTGGACATGGGCCTCGGCTCGATCCTCGGCGGTCGCCCCACCGCGGCGCACCGGCCCCGGTTCGACGCGCTGGGCCGCTGGCTGCTGTCGCGCACAGCCGAACTGTCGGCCACTCAGCCCGATGTCGCGCTGGAGCCCGAAGCCACCGTGTTCACGAACATCGCCCCTGGTAGCGCCGATGTGGTTCGACCATGGGTGGAGGCGTTGCGTAACGTCGGTTTCGCGGTGTTCGCAAAACCGAAGATCGATGAAGACAGTGACGTCGACGTCGACATGCTCAATCACATCGCGCTTCGCAGGAGTGAGGGCCTGGCCGGTGTGCTGGTGGCCTCAGCCGACGGTCAGGCGTTCAAACAGCCGTTGGAGGAAATCGCCCGCGACGGCGTGCCTGTGCAGGTGCTCGGATTTCGCGAACATGCGAGCTGGGCGCTAGCGTCGGATACCTTGGTGTTCGTCGACCTGGAGGACATTCCTGGTGTCTTCCGGGAGCCATTGCCGCGGATCGGCCTCGATTCGCTGCCCGAGCAGGGGGCTTGGCTGCAGCCGTTCCGGCCGTTGTCATCGCTACTGACTTCGCGCGTCAACACTTGAAAATGCGCGGGTGCGTCTTGAAGATTTGTGAGCGTTAGGAGCTTAGGTGTTCGCCTGGTGGGGTCGGATGGTGTACCGGTTTCGGTACTCCGTCATCGGCGTCATGGTTGCACTGTGCCTCGGTGGCGGCGTGTTCGGCATCAGTCTGGGCGAGAACGTCACGCAGAGCGGCTTCTATGACGAGGGCAGCCAGTCTGTCCACGCCTCGGTAACCGCCGACGAGGCGTACGGGCGTGACCGAACGAGCCACGTGGTGGCGATCCTCACGCCGCCCGACGGCAAGAAGGTCGACGACCCCGAGTGGATGAAGAAGGTCACCGACGAGCTCAACCAGCTCGTCGCCGACCACGAGGACAGAATGGTCGGCTGGGTGGGCTGGCTGCGTGCCCCCAACAGCGACGACCCGACGGTCCAGCAGATGAAGACGTCGGACATGTCGACGACGTTCATCAGCGTCCCGCTCAAGGGCGATGACGACGACACGATTCTGAAGAACTACCAGGCGATCGAGCCCGACCTGCGCACGATCAACGACGGCAACATCCAGCTCGCCGGCCTGCAACCGCTGGCCAGCGAGCTCACCGGCACCATCGGCGAGGACCAGAAGCGCGCCGAGGTGGCCGCCATCCCGCTGGTCTGTGTCGTGCTGTTCTTCGTGTTCGGCGGCGTGGTCGCGGCCGCCCTTCCGGGCCTCATCGGCGGCCTCACCATCGCGGGCGCACTGGGCATCATGCGGCTGCTCGCCGAAGTCATGCCGGTGCACTTCTTCGCCCAACCCGTGGTCACGCTCATGGGTCTCGGCATCGCGGTCGATTACGGCTTGTTCATGGTGAGCCGATTCCGCGAGGAGATCGCCGAGGGCTACGACACCGAGGCCGCCGTGCGCCGCTCCGTGATGACGTCGGGGCGCACGATCATGTTCTCCGCGGTCATCCTCGTGGCGTCCTCGGTGCCACTGTTGTTGTTCCCGCAGGGCTTCCTGAAGTCGATCACCTACGCGATCATCGCGTCGGTCATGCTCGCGGCGATCCTGTCGATCACCGTGCTGCCCGCCGCGCTCGCCATTCTCGGCCCACGGGTCGACGCCCTCGGCGTGCGCTGGTTGATGAAGTTCGCCGAGCCGGACACCATCAGGTCCGACCCGGGCAACCCGCGCACCAACACGTTCGCGATCGCGTCGATCCCGACCGGCCTGCTGGTCCCGCCGGTGGGTATCGCGCTCGGACACTTGGCGCGCAAGCGGATCAGGGAGACCGGTGAGCAGGGTGCGCAGTTTGCGCTGATCGGCCTGACGCTCGGCTACATCACCCTGCTGGGCGGTCTCGCCTATGCCATCTCCTCGATGCAGGACACCCTCGGCAACGCCCTCTACTGGGTGTTGATGGGCATCGTCATCTTCGTCGCCGTGGTTGTCGTCGGCGTCGTGCTCGCGCGCTATGTCCCGCTGGCCCGCACCCCAATCGTGTGGTGGCTGAACTGGCTCGCCGAGAAGACGCAGAAGACCAAGACGCGCGCCGAGGTCGAGAAGGGCTTCTGGGGCAAGCTCGTCAACGTCGTGATGAAGCGGCCCGTCGCCTTCGCCGCACCCATCGCGATCGCCATGATCGTGCTCGTCATCCCGCTGGGGCAGCTGGCGCTCGGCGGCATCAGCGAGAAGTACCTGCCGCCCGACAACTCGGTCCGCTCGGCGCAGGAGAACTTCGACAAGACCTTCCCCGGATTCCGCACCGAACCGCTGACGTTGGTGATCCAGAACACCGACGGCCAGCCGGTCACCGACCAGCAGGTCGCAGAGATCCGCAGTAAGGCCATGACGGTCCCCGGATTCATCGAGCCGGATGGCGATCCCTCGAAGATGTGGCAGGCCCGCGGCGGTGAGTCCACCGATCCGTCGGTGCGCGTCATCCAGAACGGCTTGATCGACCGCAACGATGCCGCAAAGAAGGTCGACGAGCTGCGCTCGATCTCCCCGCCGCGCGGACTCACGATCTCCGTCGGCGGTACCCCCGCGCTGGAGCAGGACAGCATCCACGCGCTGTTCGACAAGCTGCCGTTGATGGTGACCATCCTGATCGTCACCACGACCATCCTGATGTTCCTGGCGTTCGGTTCGGTGGTGTTGCCTATCAAGGCCGCGGTGATGAGTGCGCTCACGCTCGGCTCCACGATGGGCGTGCTGACGTGGATGTTCGTCGACGGTCACGGCTCCGGCCTGATGAACTACACACCACAGCCGCTGATGGCTCCGATGATCGGTCTGATCATCGCGGTGATCTGGGGTCTGTCCACCGACTACGAGGTGTTCCTGGTCTCCCGAATGGTGGAGGCACGCGAACGCGGCATGTCCACCGCCGAGGCGATCCGCATCGGTACAGCCACCACGGGCCGGCTGATCACCGGTGCCGCACTGGTTCTCGCGGTCGTGGCGGGCGCGTTCGTGTTCTCCGACCTGGTGATGATGAAGTACCTCGCCTTCGGCCTGCTGATCGCCCTGCTGCTGGACGCCACCATCGTCCGTATGTTCCTGGTGCCCGCGATCATGAAGCTGCTCGGCGACGACTGCTGGTGGGCGCCGCGCTGGATGAAGCGGATCCAGGAACGCCTCGGCCTCGGTGAGACCGAGCTGCCCGACGAGCGCAAGCGGCCCGCGGTGCGCGAATCCGTCGAGAACCCCGAAGCTTTGGTGGGTGCGGGCGCACCGGCCCCCGCCCGTCCCCGCCCGCCGCACGATCCCACGCATCCGGCGGTCGAGGGCGCATCGCGTCCCGGCGCTGCCAGCCGGGCCGCCGCGCCGCCACGGACGAATGCGCCGTCGACCACGGGGACGACGCGTATGCCGACCGGACGCCCGCCCGCCGACGAGCCCCAGACCACGCGCCTGTCGACCGCACGGGACGCGGTACGCAACGCCGTGCAGAACGCCGCGGCCGCCACCCGCTCGGCCGCCGGTCCCCCGCCCCCGCGGGAAGAACGCGAGATCGAGTCGTGGCTCGGCGAACTGCGCGGCACCGGCGCGCCTGCCGGACAGCCGGCGCCGTCGCCGTCGCCGAGTAGAAGGCCGGCCACCGAGGGCCGGGGCCGCCCGTCGACCGCGTCCACCCGCAAGATGCCGGGCGCGGCCGCGCCGGAAGACCCGGGTCTGGGGACCCCGCCGCAAGGCAGGGGACGACCGCTGGGGGACACCCCGCCGCAAGGCAGGGCACAGCCTCAGGCGCAGCCCGACGACGAGGCCACGACGGCGATTCCCGCCCTGGGGACCCCGCCGGAAGGCAGCGGACGCGCAGAGGATGCAGACACCGCTACCGAGAAGCTCAACGCCGCCGCCGAAGACCAGCCGAAGCGGCGTGGGGGCGGAGTGAGCGCCGCGGATCTGCTGCGCCGCGAAGGCCGGATGTAGAGCGCGTCGGCGTGTGTAACCCAGGGCACGATTCCGCCCGAAATATCGCCCGTGCGGTTACAACAGGGATCTAGTCCGTGTCGCTGTCCCCGACGTCGTCGGCGGTGGCCTGGATGACGGCTTCGTCCCCGGTGGCCTGCGCGGCCTCCTCGGCCGCGGGATCCCTGGCGAGCAGCACCCTCGCCGCACTGTTGAGGAACGCGACCGCGGGCACCGCTAGTAGCGCCCCGACGATGCCCGCCGTGATGCCGCCCGCTGCGATGGCCAGCACGACTGCCAGCGGATGGATCGACACCGCACGACCCATCACCAGCGGCTGCAACACATGCCCCTCGAGTTGTTGGACGGCGATGATCAGTCCGAGGGTGATGAGCGCATAGATCAAGCCTTTGGCAATCAGCGCGACGATGACGGCCAGGAACCCGGCGACCACCGCACCGACCAACGGGATGA
>JAIEPH010000055.1 GCA_019749805.1 Mycobacteriaceae bacterium
GGTGCGCGACCGCCACCCCCTTCGGCACACCCGTCGTACCCGAGGTGTAGATGACGTAGGCGATGTCATCGCCGGCCTGCGCCGCCAAGGCGGTGCTGGGTTGGCTGTGCACAGCGGGATCGTCGACATCGATGACCGTCACGTCTTGCCCATCGAGGCGATCGGCCAGCCCGGTCGTGGTGATCGCGGCGATCACCGCGGCATCAGACACCATGAACCCGATCCGCGGCGTCGGCAAGACCGGATCGATCGGCACATACGCCGCACCGGACTTCAAGACCGCCAAAATCGACACGATCGACTCCGCCGAACGCGGCAACAACAACGCGACACACGCACCTGGGCCCGCACCCTCGCCAACCAGCAAGTGCGCCAACCGATTCGACGCCTCATCAAGCTCGCGGTAGGTCCACGACCGCCCACCGCAACTCAGCGCCACCGCCGCCGGGGTCCGCACCACCTGCGCAGCGAACAACGCAGGAATAGACACCGTCGGCGCCGCGTCGGCCAACACCGTCCGATTGCCCCATCCATCTAGCCGTACGTGCTCGTACTCATCGACTAGATCCAGTGACGACAACGGCTTGTCGGGATCGGCGGTCATGGCCACCAGCACCCGCTGCAAACGCCCAATCATCCCCTCGATGTCGGCCGCATCGAACGCATCAGCGTCGTATTCGACGCGAAGACCGAGCTCGGTGCCTGGTCCGGCTTGCAGCGTCAGGGGATAGTGGGTGGACTCATGGATACTGATGTCGGTGATAGCCAAGTCATGGTCGGCTGACAATGCCCCCGTGTCGATCGGATAGTTCTCAAAGACGAAAAGAGTGTCGAAAAGCTGCTCGTGGCCGGTGACGTGATGGATCTCGGCGAGCGCCAGGTGCTGGTGTTCCACAGTGTCATTGAGGGCGCGCTGCAGCTGATCGAGTAGATCTGTCGTAGTGGTGTCGGCGGTGATGCGCGCTCGCACGGGCACGGTGTTGATCAAGAGGCCCACCATCGAGTCGGAGCCCGCCACCTCGGGTGGCCGCCCCGAGACCGCGGTACCGAAAGCGACATCTTGTTGGCCAGTCAGGGACATCAACAGCTGAGCCCACGCTCCCTGCAATACGACGTTGACGGTGGTGTGCTGCGAACGTGCCAACTCGTTAAGCGCCTGAGTAGTGTGCTCAGATACGGAAAACGACGCGGTGCCTTTTCGGCCGAGCCCCGCCCGGGCTGCCGGACCCACCAAGGTCGGAGTGTCAAATTCGGCGAACACCGCGCCCCAAGCCGCCCGTGCCGCATCGAGGTCTCGCGCGGCTAGCCAGGTGACAAAGGTGCGATACGGCACTGGGGCGGGTAGCCGCTGCCGGTAGTACCCGGCGAAGATCTCCTGCAGCAGGATTGGTGTGGACCATCCATCAAGCACGATGTGGTGATTGGTCAGCACCAGCCGGTGTTCGTCGTTTGCAATGCGAATCAAGACCGCCCGAAGCGCCGGCTGATCGACCAACTCGCACACCGCGGCGCGTTCATCCGCACAAGCCTGTCGAATCTGCTCCTCGATATTGCCGTCGACACCGTGGGCAGCCAGGTCGATAAAGCGCCACCCCGGAACGGGATCGGCGAGGATGACTTGCACCGGCTCATCAAACTGCGTGCAGAATCGGGCCACCAAATTCGGATGCCGAGTGACCACCGAGTGCACCGCATCGCGCACAAGGTGGGGGTCTAGGGCACCGCTGATGGTAAAACCCCATTGCACCGCATATACGTCGTCTCCGCCAGCCGCGGTACTGGCGTGAAACAGCAACCCTTGTTGCAGTGGGGTCAACGGCAAAACGTCAGCGACCTCATAACGGGCGCACACTTCATCGATCTGCGGCTGGCTCATCCTGGCCGGGACGATGTCGGACGGGGTCAACCCGCCGCCCCCGTTCCTGACATGCGCGCAGATACCGCCCAGCGCCTCAAACCACAGCCGGCTCAACCGGGCGACCTCAGAGTCATCAAGCGCAGAGCGGGCCCAAGTCCAGTTCGCGTGCAGCTGTGGGCCGTAGTCGGTGTCGGCGGTCGCGGCGTTGAGTTCCACGGTGTGCGCCAACGGCATCGGCAACGCCGCCGTCGCCGCCGTCAAGGACATGCCCTCCGCACTGATCCGCCAGAAGTCACTAGACAGTTCAGCGGCGGCAGCGCCCAGCCGTCCCAAATAGTTGAACCCGATCACCGGATCCGACTCGGCGAGCTCGATATCGCGGTCCAGATATCGCAACAGACCATAGGTCAAGGGACTAGGCAGGGCGTGCAGCTGCTCTTTGGCGTCCTTGATGACTTCACCGAACGCCGCCTCACCAGCGATCACCTGCTGCCAACGCAGCGCACCAACCGCCAATGACACCGGGTAGAGGGTGGTGAACCATCCCACGGTGCGTGTCAGGTCTATATCGACCGCCAGCTCGTCGTGGCGCCCGTGTCCCTCAACATCGATGCCGATCGGCGCGCCACCGGCGCCTAAGAATTCAGCACACGCCAACCCGAAGGCGATCAACAAAATGTCTTGCACGCCAGCGTGAAACGCCGCCGGCACCTCCCCCAAGAGCATCCGCGTCGTCTCGGCGTCGAGCGACACCGACAACCGCCCGGCGCTGGCAAGCGTGTCCACCTCCGGTTGCACCGCCGGCAGCAGAGCCTGGGTCGCCGTGACGCGGCGCCACGCGTCGGCCTGACCAACAACTTCAGCGGAGTGTGCATGTTCAGCCAGCAGTTCCGCCCAGCGGGCAAACGACGTCCCCACCGCCGGCAGTGCTATCGGCTGCCCGCTATGATGCTGTGCCCAAGCAATGTTGAGGTCTTCCAACAAGATTCGCCATGACACCCCATCGACAGCCAGATGATGAATGATCAACACCAGCTGTCTGACGGAGGTCACCCACAGCGCCGAAAGCATCACCCCCGCGGTGGGATTCAACCGCGACAGAGCCCCCACCACCGCCTCGTCGGTAAGCACCTCCACCGACTGCAGACAGCTGGCCGCATCCGCCGAACCGGCCGCGGGCACCTCAAGTGACCACCCCTCGACGCCCTCGGCATCAACTCGCAGCCGCAACATGGCATGGCGATCCAGCAGCGCCTGGAGCACGACCACCACGTCGGCGCCGACAACTCCTGCTGGCGCCTGTATGACGACCGTCTGGTTGTACTGCTCCACCGGGCCACCGATGCCCTGCAGCCAGCGCATGATGGGGGTGGCCACCACCGCTCCCAGACCCTCATCGAACTCAACGACCGCGCCGCTTGTGACCCGCGCAACGCGGGCCAGCCCAGCCACCGTCTGCTCAACAAAAATATCGCGCGGCCGACACAGCACCCCTGCCGCGCGGGCGCGAGCCACCACTTGCATCGACAAAATGCTGTCGCCACCGAGCTCGAAGAACGATTCCTCGACTCCGACCCGCTCCAACCCCAGCACCTGCGCGAAGATGCCGGCCAGAGTCTCCTCAACCGCGCTGGCCGGGGCGCGGTAACGGTCGGCGTCGGTGTATTCGGGTGGCGGTAAGGCGCGCTTGTCCAGCTTGCCATTGACCGTCAACGGCAGCACGTCAAGCACTACCACTGCGGCTGGCACCATATAGGCCGGTAACCGCTCGCCCACATGGGTTCGAACTTCGAACGGGTCCGCGGTACCGGTCACATAACCGACTAGACGCTTGTCGCCGGGGCGGTCCTCGCGGGCGATCACCGCCGCTTGCTCCACCCCATCGCAACCGGCAAGCACGGCCTGGACCTCGCCGAGTTCAATGCGATACCCGCGGATCTTGACCTGCTCATCGGCGCGGCCCACATACCGCAATTGCCCATCAGCACCCCAGAACACCAAATCCCCGGTGCGATACATTCTTTGTCCCAGCGCCCCGACCGGGCACGCCACAAAGCGCGACGACGACAACCCCGACCGGCCCACATACCCACACGCCAGCCCCTCGCCGGCGACATACAACTCTCCGACCACTCCGACCGGCACTGCCCGCAACGAGTAGTCCAGCACGAAAAAGGCGAGATGCTTTAACGGCACCCCGATTGGGCTGACCTGGCTGTCGGCGTCCGCGTCGACGATCTCACGCACGGAGGCATGCACCGTCGTCTCGGTGATGCCGTACATGTTGACCAACCGCGGCAGCCCCGGATGATTACGCAGCCATCCCCGCAACCGCTGGGGTTCTAGCGCCTCGCCGCCGAACACCACTGTTTCCAGCCTTAGCTGATCTCCCAACTCCGGTGCGAGCGAATCAGCGGTTCGCAGCGCATAAAACGCCGAGGGGGTCTGGCTCAACACGTTGACCTGCTCAGCAACGAGCAACGCATGCAGATCTTCCGGGGAACGCACTACGGCATCAGGGACCACGACCAGGCGTCCGCCGTGCAGCAGCGCACCCCAGATCTCCCACACCGAGAAATCGAAGGCCAACGAGTGACACTGCGTCCATACCTGTCCCGACGAAAGTGCCAGATCAGCGTCCAGTGTTTCCAGAAGCCGGATTACGTTCCGGTGGGGCACCGGGACGCCCTTGGGAGTTCCGGTCGTGCCCGATGTGTAGATGATGTAGGCGATGTCCTCTGGGACTGGCACTGGTAGCGCTGCGCCAGTGTGAATATCCGCCGCGGGGTCGACGGCATCGATCACCACCAGATCATGTCCGGCCAGCCGCGGCCGCAGAACCGCGGTGGTGACCGCCGCCACCGGCGCCGCATCAGCAACTACGAAGCCGATCCGCGCGTCGGGATGCGCCGGATCGAGAGGCACATAGGCCGCCCCGGTCTTGAGCACCCCCAACATCGCCACGACCGCTTCAGCCGACCGCGACAACAGCAACGCAACCCGCTGCCCCGGCCCCGCCCCCTGGGCGACCAACAGCTGTGCCAACCGATTCGACGCCTCATCAAGCTCGCCATAGGTCATCGAGCGGCCGTCAAAGCTCACCGCCACCGCCTTCGGCGACCGGGCCACCTGCGCAGCAAACAACGCCGGAATCGACACCGATGGGCTCGTCGGCTGGGTCAACACCGTCTGATTACCCCAACCGGCCAGCTGGGCGTGCTCTACCTCGCCGAGCACATCGATCGACGACAACCGGCGCGTCGGGTCAGCAGTTATGGCCACTAAGACTCGTTGCAGTCGCTGGATCAGCGCCTCGACGCTAACCGCTTCAAACACGTCAGTGCGGAACTCCACCTCCCCGCCGATCCCGGCGGATTCACCGGCCTCATTCCATCGCTCGCCCAGCGAGAACGTCAGGTCCATGCGGGCAGTTCCGGTGTCGGCCGATAGCGGCGTGACCTGCAGATCACCCAAACTCAACTCGGCGGGCGCGCTATTCTGCCCGGCGAAATTCTGCCAGGCCAGCACCACCTGCACTAGCGGGTGATGGGTCAGGCTACGGCTGGGATTGAGCCGCTCGACCAACACCTCAAAGGGCACATCCTGATGTTCGAAGGCGGCAAGGCTGCGCTGACGAACCTGACCCAGCAGCTCTGTGATGACGGGGTCGCCGCCTACATCGACTCGCAACACCAACGTGTTGACGAAAAACCCCACCAGATCATCAAGCGCCGGGTCGCCGCGACCGGCAATGGGGAAGCCCACTGCCACATCGGTGCTAGCGCTGAGCTTCGAAAACAACACCGCCAGGGCGGCCTGCACCACCATGAAGCTGGTTGCATTGTGCTCACGAGCCACGCGAGCGATCTGCTGCTGCAAATGCGCCGGCCAGTCCACCACGACCTTCGCGCCACGGTAGTCAGCCACCGGCGGGTAAGGCCGGTCGGTGGGCAATTGCAGCCGTTCGGGTACCCCGGCCAGGGCAGCCTCCCAGTAGCCCAGCTGCGCGGCAATGCGACTATCGCTGTCTTCAAGATCACCCAGTTGCGCGCGTTGCCACAGTGTGTAGTCGACGTACTGCACCGGCAACGGCGCCCAGGCCGGGACCCGCCCCGCACGCCGGCCGGCATAGGCCACATCCAGATCACGAACCAATGGGATGATCGACCAACCATCGGCGGCGATATGGTGCACAGCCGCCACCAACACATGCTCTTCACCGCTGATGCGGAAAATCTTTGCCCGCAACGGGATCTCGGCCGCCAGATCAAACGGCTCACGCGCCGCGGCACCGATGGCATCGAGAAGCTTGGCCGCCGACCAACCCGTGGAATCGATGACCTCCCAGCCGAAGTCGGCCCGCTCGACCGGCAACACCAGCTGCTGGGGCTCCCCCACGACCGTCGGGAACAAGGTGCGCAGACTCTCGTGGCGGCCGACGACATCGGCCAATGCTTGGCTTAACGCCTCGACATCAAGCCGTCCACCCAGCCGCAATGCCACCGCCAAGTTGTAGATCGGCGAGGGCCCCTGCAACTGGTCGATAAACCACAACCGGTGCTGGGCAAATGACAACGGCACTACCTCGGGCCGCTGCACGGCCGTCAGCGGTTCGAGTCCAACCCCTTCGTTACTGATCCGCGGCGCCAACTGAGCTACCGCGGGCGTCTCAAACAGTGCGCCCCAGCCGAGGTGGGCGTCCAAGCTGGCGTTGATCGCCGCAATCACGCGCATCGCCGACAGCGAATCGCCGCCCAAATCGAAGAACGAATCATCGACCCCAACCCGCTCCAGTCCGAGCACCTGGGCGTAGATGTCGGCGAGGATCTCCTCGGTGGGGGTGGCCGGCGCGCGATACCGATCGACATCCTGGTACTCCGGTGGCGGCAGCGCGCGTTTGTCGAGTTTGCCGTTGGGCGTCAGCGGAACCGCATCGATCACCACCACCGCCGCCGGCACCATATAGCCCGGCAATAGCTCAGCCAGCGCGGCACGAATCCCGACCGGGTCGGCGATTCCCGTCACGTAACCGACCAGCCGCTTATCGCCGGGGCGGTCCTCGCGGGCGATCACCACTGCCTGCTCCACCCCATCGCAGCCTGCTAGCGCGGCCTGGACCTCACCTAGCTCGATGCGATAGCCGCGGATCTTGACCTGCTCATCCGCGCGGCCCAGGTAGTGCAATTGCCCATTGGCGCCCCAACGCACGAGATCCCCGGTGCGATACATCCGCCCTCCGGGCCCACCGAACGGACACGCTACAAACCGCGACGACGTCAACCCAGACCGGCCCAGATACCCGCACGCCACACCGCGACCGGCCACATACAACTCGCCGACCACCCCGGGAGACACCCGACGCAATCCCGCGTCCAGCACGAACAACGCCGCGCCCGACACCGGCGAGCCAATCGGCACTATCCCCGATCCCGCTGCCAGCGGGGCGCTGATCGCTGCGTACACGGTGGCTTCGGTCGGACCGTAGGCGTTGATCATCACCCGCCCCGGCACTGCCCACCGATCTGCCAACTCGGTCGGGCAGGCCTCACCGGCGACCACCAACGCCGTGTCCTCCAACCCTTGCGGTGAGAGCATCCCTGCAGCCGAGGGGGTTTCATTCAAAACACTGATGCGCTCAGCGGCCAGTAAGGCATGCAACTCATCCGGTGAAGCGGCCACCTCTTCGGGCACCACCACCAGCCGCCGACCATGCAACAACGCCCCAAAGATCTCGAACACCGACACATCAAAGGACAACGAATGCCACTGCGACCACACCTGCCCCGGTGCAAGATGGGCAGGCAAAGACCCCACCAATTGGGCCACGTTGCTGTGGGTGACCGCCACCCCCTTGGGCACACCCGTCGTACCCGAGGTGTAGATGACGTAAGCGATATCCTCGGCGGCCGGCGCCGCCAAGGCGGTGCTGGGTTGGCTGTGCACGACGGGATCGTTGACATCGATGACTGTCAGATCGTGGGCATCCAGCCGACCAGCCAAACCATCACTCGTGACCGCGGCCACCGCCGCGGCATCAGCCATCATGAACGCGATCCGCGTCGCCGGCAACGCCGGATCCATCGGCACGTACGCCGCCCCAGACTTCAAGACCGCCAGGATCGCCATGATGGCCTCACCCGAACGCGGTAGCAACAACGCAACACACGCGCCCGGCCCCGCACCATGCCTAATCAGCAAGTGCGCCAACCGATTCGACGCCTCATCAAGCTCACGGTAGGTCCACGACCGCCCGCCGCAACTCAACGCAACCGCCTCGGGCGTACGCGCCGCCTGCGCAGCGAACGACGTCGGCACCGCCACCGAAGCCGGCGCAGGCGCGGTCAATACCGCCCGATTACCCCACCCATCCAGCTCGGCGTGCTCATCCTCATCGAGCAAATCAATCGCTAACAATCGCCGCGACGTACCAGCAGTCATCGAGGCCCCCCCAGATCAATAACCATTTCCCCCACACCCTCGGTCTTCGATAACCCAGGGCATTCGAACTCGAAGTACTCTTTCACCGCATCGCCGCCTCAAGCTTCCAACAAGAGTTGGAGCTGCTGGGCATAAATGTTCAGCGATTCGGCGGTCATCATGTCGTCATGTCGGCAGTCGACCGGGTACACGGTGATGTCGCCGGCTACGTATGGCCGCCAATTCGGCAGATGGCAATCCTCACCACTTTGGTCTTTCGCGGAGAATATGATCACGTCGCCATCAAACACATCGGGTACATGTTCCAGAAGATAAACCTGGTTGACTTCATAGTTCTGAACCACGAACTCGAAAAATTCGAGGGGCGGGAGAATAAACTCCGCCACTTCTCCTTGTTGACGAATCAAGTCCTCAGCCTGCTGGTAAGTAAGCGGCGCCGATTGTTTTGGAATGTCTATGCGGCCCGATCGCAACAGCACCTCTAGAATTCGACTTTCGCCTTCCGCGTGGTCGCCTATGGTGCCGGTGGGGTTGATCACGGGGTCCAGCAGGACAAGATTGCGAATTTCGCAGCCCCGTCGGCGAAGTTCAATGGCGAGCTCATGGGCTACCGGCCCGCCAAAAGACCAGCCGAGCAGATTGTAGGGCCCATCGGGATAAACGGCTTGGAGTCGATCCGCATAATTCTTCGCCATGTCCCGAATCGATCCGAATTGAGTCTCGCCAGTCCGCGGGATTTGATTTATCCCGATGATTGGGCAGTCCAGATAATTGCCGAGACCTCGGTACGGATAGCTGATGCCGGTACCTTCGTGAACGCAGCACAACGGAACGCCGGCACCCTCACTGAGGACCTCGACAGGGACTACCTGCACCGCGCTGTCAGGGCTGGCTAACTGCTGACTCAGGCCTCTCACTGAAGGCGCCTGCAACAATGTGCGCACCGCAAGGTGGGCATCCAAGGATTCGTTGATCGCTGCGATGAGGCGTATCGCCAACAGCGAATCCCCACCCAACTCGAAAAAGGAGTCATCGACCCCGACGCGCTCCAGTCCAAGGACTCCGGCAAAAATGTCGGCCAAAATCTGTTCAGTGGGATTAGCAGGGGCGCGGTATCGATCACCATCGCGGTACTCGGGTGCCGGCAGAGCACGCTTGTCGAGTTTGCCGTTTACCGTGAGTGGCAGGTCGTCGATCGCCACCACAACGGCCGGGACCATATAAGCCGGAAGCCGCGCAGCTAGGAAAGCGCGTACCTCGGCAGTGTCCGCGGTCCCGGTGACATAGCCGACCAAGCGTTTGTCGCCGGGGCGGTCTTCGCGGGCGATCACCGCCGCCTGCGCCACCCCGTCACACTCGGCCAACACGGCCTGAATCTCACCGAGTTCGATGCGGTAGCCACGGATCTTTACCTGCTCATCAGCACGCCCCAGATACTGCAACTGCCCATCCGCACCCCACCGCACCAGATCGCCGGTGCGATACATCCGTTGTGCTGGCACTCCCGCGGTTACGAATGGGCACGGCACAAAGCGCGACGCGGTCAGTCCCGGACGCCGCCAATATCCCACGCCTACGCCGCGCCCGGCCACATACAACTCGCCGACCTCACCGGCAGGCACCGGGCGCAACCACTGATCCAGCACGAATAACGCCGCCCCGGGCACCGGCCCGCCAATCGGCACCACTCCCGACCCCGCTGCCAACGGCGCACTGATCGTCGCATATACAGTGGTCTCGGTCGGGCCGTAGCCGTTGATCATCACCCGTCCCGGTGCCCATTGGTTCACAACCTCTCCGGGGCAGGCCTCGCCAGCCACCATCAGAGCAGTCGTGTCCAATCCTTGCGGCGACAACACCTTCACCGCAGACGGAGTCTGGCTGAGTACGCTGATCCGCTCACCGACGAGCAAGGCCTGAAAGTCTTCCGGCGAGCGTGTTACTGCGTCGGGCACAACCACCAGACGCCCACCGTGCAACAGTGCACCCCAGATCTCCCACACCGAGAAGTCGAAAGACAACGCCGAACACTGAGTCCATACCTGCCCCGGCGCCCACTTCAGGCCGACGTCGATTGAATCGAACAGCCGGGTCACGTTGTGGTGGGTGACGGCTACCCCTTTGGGAACGCCGGTGGTGCCAGAGGTGTAGATGATGTGGGCTATGTTGTCGGGGGCCGGCATCGGCAGGGCGGTACTGGGTTGGTGGTCCAACGCTGGGTCATCGATGTCGATGATTACCAGGTCGTGGCCCTCCAGCTGCGCCTGCAGATCCATTGTGGTGATCGCGGCGATTGGCGCGGCATCGGCAACCATGAACGCGATCCGCGCCGTTGGTAGCGACGGATCGATCGGCAGATAAGCCGCCCCAGTCTTCAATACCGCCAGGATCGACACGATCGCCTCGGCCGAGCGCGGCAACAACAACGCCACGCACGTACCCGGGCGCGCACCATGCCCAACCAGCGAGTGCGCCACGCGGTTCGTGGCATCATCGAGTTCGCGATAACTCCATGACCGCCTGCCACAGCTGAGCGCCATCGCCTCCGGGGTGCGAGCCGCCTGCGCGGCGAATAAAGCGGGAATCGACACCTCGGTTGCGGGTCGGGCCAACACTGCGCGGTTGCCGATCTCGTCGAGATGGGTGTGGTCGGCCTCGTCGAGCACATCGATCGACGCGAGCCGCTGTGTCGGGTCAGCGGTCATAGCCACCAAGATCCGACGGAGACGTTCAATGAGCGCCTGGATACCGGCCGCGTCAAACACGTCGGTGTCGTATTCGACGCGTAGGCCCAGTTCAGTCCCCGGCCCAGCTTGCAGGGTAAGCGGGTAGTGGGTGGCGGATTCGTGAATGGTGATGTCGGTGATGTCCAGCTCGTGGTCACCTGACAAAGCGGCGGTGTCGACCGGGTAATTCTCGAACACGAAGAGGGTGTCGAACAGGTGGTCGTGTCCGGCGACGCGGTGGATGTCGGTGAGCGCCAAGTGCTGGTGCTCGAGGATGTGATTGTGAGCCCGTTGTAGCTGGTCGAGCAATTCTATGGTGGTGATTGCCGCCGTGAGGTTTGCGCGCACCGGCACCGTGTTGATCAAGAGCCCGACCATTGAGTCTGCGCCGGCCACCTCGGCGGGACGCCCCGAGACCGCGGTGCCGAATGCCACATCCTGTTGTCCGGTCAGCAACATCAGCAGTTGCGCCCAGGCGCCCTGCAACACGATGTTGACAGTGGTGTGGTGTGCGCGGGCCAACTCGGTAAGGGCTTCCGTGGTCTGCTCAGACATCTGAAACGACGCCACGCCTCGCTGCCCCAACCCCGTCCGTCCGGGTGGACTCACGAGAGTCGGGGTGGCGAACCCGGCGAGCACCTCGCGCCAGGCCGTTCGGGCGGCGTCCCGGTCGCGCGCGTTCAGCCAGGTGATAAATCTGCGATACGAGACAGCCGAAGCCAATTGATGCCGGTGATAACAGCCGAAAATCTCGCTCAGCAGGATGGCCGTGGACCAGCCGTCCAGCACGATGTGGTGATTGGTCAGCACAAAGCGGTGCTGATCCGGTCCGGTGCGGATCAACGCCACCCGCAAAGCTGATTGATGCACCAGATCGCAGACCGCGGCCCTTTCGGCAACACAGAACTGCTGAACCTGCTCTTCGACATCGAAAGCTTCGGCACTGAGGTCGATATAGCGCCACGGCGCCACCGGGTCGGCGGGGATGATCTGCACCGGTTCGTCGAACTCGGCGCAGAATCGGGCCACTAGGTTAGGGCGCCGGTGAATTACCGTGCGCAGGGCCTGGCGCACCCGATCTACGTCGAGGGCGCCGGTGATGGTGAAGTCCATCTGCACCGCATACAGGTCATCGCTAGCCTGCGCGGTGGCGGCGTGAAACAGCAGGCCCTGCTGCAATGGGGTCAGCGGGAGAATGTCGGCGATCTCGTGTTGCTGCTGCAGCTCATCGAGTTGTGACTGACTGAGCTGCGCGGGAACGATATCTGAGGGGGTCAGCCCGCCCCCACCGGCGCGCACGTGCGCACAGATCCCGCCCAGCGCGTCAAACCACAACCGGCTCAACCGATCCACTTGGCTGTGATTCAGTGCCGATGGCGCCCACGTCCAGTTGGCCTGCACCTGCGGGCCGGCGGCGGTGTCGACGGTGGCGGCGTTGAGTTCCACCGTATGTGCCAAAGACATTGGTATCGCCGAAGCCGCGCCGGTCAGCGCCATACCCTCCTGGCTGAGCCGCCACGCGTAATCCGACCGGTCAGCCGTCGCCGCGCCCAACCGGCCCAGGTAGTTGAACCCGATCACCGGATCAGCCTCGGCCAACTGCACGTCGGGGTTCAGGTAGCGCAGCAGACCGTAGGTCAGGGGGTCGGGCACGCCACGCAGCTGTTCTTTGGCGTCCTTGATCAGCGCCCCCAGACCGTCCTCACCGGCCACCACTTGCGCCCAGTCCA
>JAIEPH010000102.1 GCA_019749805.1 Mycobacteriaceae bacterium
GACCAACGGGATGAACGCACCGAGAAACACCAGCGACGCCAACGGAAGTGCCAGCGGAATGCCCATGATGGCCAGGCCGGTGCCGATACCCACCGCGTCGACGAGCGCCACCAGGAACGTCGCGCGCACATAGCCGATGAGCGACCGGAACCCCGCCCGGCCGGCGTCATGGACGCGCGGCTGCACGTTCTCGGGGAAGATCTTCGTGACGAACCCGAAGATGTTGCGCCCGCCGTGCAGCAGGAAGATCAGGGTGAAAAGCACGAGCAGGGCGCCGGTGATGATCTCGGTGAGGGTGCCCGCCGTCGACAGCGCGCCGCTGGTGACCTTCTCCTGGTTGTCACGCAGCGCCTCGAGGGCGGTCTCGCGGGCCTGGTTGATCTGGTCACCGCCGACATGCAGCGGGCCGCTGGACAGCCAGTTTCCCAGACCCTCCATGCTCTGGCCCACCTGCTCGACGAGTGCGGGCACACCCTCGATGAACTGGCTGACGACGAAGGTGAGGATGCCGCCGACGACCGCGAAACCGGAAAGCAGCATCAAAGCGACCGCGACGCCACGCGGAACGCCAAGGCGATCAAGGAAGTCGACCGCGGGCAGCAGCAGGGCCGCCACCATCGTTGCCAGGGCGACCGGCACGACGATGAGCTCGAGCCGCTTGACCACCCAGAGCACCGCAAAGATCGCGGCACCGATGACCAGCAGCCGCCACGACCACGCCGCGGCCTTGCGGACCAGCGGGCTGACTGCCTCGTCTGCGTCAGATAGACCCGCGGACATCCCGCCAGCGTAACGGCCCGCCCCGCGCACACCCGGTATCTCGGGAAACGGCCACCTCACGCTTTACCCTGTAGGGCGTGTCGCACGACGCGCCGACGCGCGAGTCCCGCGGTCAGGACCGCCCCGCGCGAGGCAAGTACTGGTGGCTGCGGTGGGCGATCATCGCCGTGGCCGTCGTCGTGCTGTCCGTCGAACTGACGCTGGTACGCGACCAGCTCGCCAACGCGTGGCGCAGCCTGTACTCCGCGAACTGGTGGTGGGTGTTGGCCGCGGTGGGCGCGGCGATGGCGTCGATGCACTTCTTCGGAGACATCCAGCGCAAGCTGTTGCGGTCGGCGGGCGTGCCCGTACACCAGTGGCGCTCGCAGGCGGCTTTCTATGCGGGCAACTCGCTGAGCACCACGTTGCCGGGCGGCCCGGTGCTGTCGGCGACGTTCATCTACCGCCAGCAGCGCAGGTGGGGCGCCAGCCCGGTGATCGCGTCATGGCAGTTGGTGATGTCGGGTGCACTGCAGGTCATCAGCCTGACGTTGCTCGGGATCGGTAGCGCCTTCTTCCTTGGCGCAAAACACAATCCGTTCTCGTTGATCTTCACCCTCGCCGGGTTCATCATGTTGATCGTGCTGGCCCAGGCCGTCGCGTCGCGGCCGGACCTGCTCGACGGCATCGGGGTGCGAGTGCTGTCGTGGGTCAACTATGTGCGCGCCAAACCGGCGGACAAGGGGCTGGCCAAATGGCGCGAAACCCTCGCCCAGCTCGAATCGGTGAACCTGACCAGGCGCCAACTCGGCGTAGCGTTCGTGTGGTCGATGATGACGCTCGTCACCGGTGTGGGCACGCTGCTGTTCGCGTGCTTCGCCGCAGGCGGCAAGCCATCGCTGCTCGGTGTGGTTGTCGCCTACGTCGCCGCCCGCGCCGTCGCATCGATCCCGCTGATGCCCGGTGGGCTGCTGGTGGTCGAGGCAGTGCTGGTGCCGGGGCTGGTCTCCAGCGGAATGACCTTGGCCTCAGCGATTTCCGCCATGCTCATCTATCGGATGGTCAGCTGGATCTTCATCGCCGCCATCGGCTGGGTGGTGTTCTTCTTCATGTTCCGCACCGAGGCCGAGCTCGATCCCGACGCCGAACCCGACTCATAAACCCGCGCGTCATGCCAATGGAACTGGATGTGATGACCTATGCCGATCGATAGCGCCGAACAGACCCGCCCCGCGTTGACCGCGTTGGCGACCGACGTCGTCTGCGTCGTCGTCTTCTGCGCGATCGGCCGGCGCAGTCACGCCGAAGGGTTGACGCTTTCCGGCATCGCCGAGACGGCCTGGCCGTTCCTGGTCGGCACGCTCACCGGCTGGCTGTTGTCGAGGGCCTGGCAACGTCCGGCCGCACTGGTGCCCACCGGCGTGGCGGTGTGGTTGTGCACCGTGGTGGTGGGCATGCTGCTGCGCAAGCTCACCTCGGCCGGAGTGGCACCGAGTTTCATTGTCGTGGCATCACTTTCGACCGCCCTGCTACTGCTCGGCTGGCGTGCCGGGGTCGCCCTGCTCACCCGCGGCTGACACGGTCAGGGTCGCGCGCAACCCGCCGAGCGGCCCGTCGCTCAGCTCGATGCTGCCGCGATGCAGCGCCGCCTGTTGCGCCACGAGCGCGAGGCCGAGCCCGGAGCCGCCCGGCGCCGCGGTGGTGCCGCGGGAGAATCGGCCGAGAACGGTTTTGTGCTCCTCAACGGGCAGCCCGCGGCCGTTGTCGTCCACGATGATGACGATATCGTCGCGCGCCCGCAGTGCCTCCAGCACGATCCGCGTCGCCTGGCCGTGCTGAATCGCGTTGCGCACCAGGTTGTCGACGGCCAGCCGCAGACCGCTCGGCCAGCCCCAAATGACACCGAGGTCGTCCTTTGCCTCGACGAGGATCTCGATGTCATCGCGCAGGCGCATGTTCTCCCGGGCCACCCGGTCGAGCATGTCGGTGATGTCGATCAGTTCGCGATCTTCGGCCTGCGCCAGTTGACCCGAGGCCAGTTGCCCCAGCGCGGTGATGATCGCCTCAACCCGTCGTTGTGCCCGGGACAGATCGGCCACCACCTCGTCGCGTTCCTCGGCGGGGAGGTCATGGATTCGCAACGTGTCCAGATCGGCGCGCATCGCCGTCAGCGGCGTTCGCAGCTCGTGGGCGGCGTTGGCCGCGAAATCCTGGGCGGCCTGCAGCGAGTTGGTGGTCGCCCGCTGCGCGGCCGTCAGTCGGCTCAGCATCGCCGACATCGCCTCGGAGAGGTCTTCGGCCTCCCGAGCCCCATGCACCTTGGGCATCTCCTCGCTCCCCCGGCGCAGCTGCTTGGTGTGTTCGGTCAGCTTGCGCAGCGGCCGGATCGCGGGGCCAGCCAGCATCCATCCCAGCAATGCGGCGATTAGCACCGTGAGCAGACCCGCCGCGGCGTACAGCGGAATCCTGGAGGCGCTCAACAGAATGCCGTCGGCGCGGATACCGATCGACATGATGACACCGTCGGGCTGGTCGACGTGCAGGGTGCGCACCCGGTACTCGACCCCGTTGACCTCCACCGTCTCGGTGCCCGGCGGTAGCGGTGGCAACTGGAAGCCGCGCTGGAACACCACCTGTCCGGTGGATTCGGACCGTCCTGTCGTGAGCACTCCGCGGCGCGGATCCTGTAACTGTTCCGGACGCATGCTGGCGTCGATGATCGAATCGAGTCGGCGATCCAGTTGTGCCGCATCATTGTTCGCGAGCACCACCGACGTCGCGATCGTGAACACCGCAACCACCGCGGCCGCTGCGGCTGCTGACGCGACGGCAACTCTGGTGCGCAGCGATGCGGATCGCAGGAACCGCGGAAGTCTCACCCGCTACGGCTCGTCCCGCAAGACATAGCCGATCCCGCGAACCGTGTGAATCACCCGCGGCAGGTCCTCGCGTTCGAGCTTGCGTCGCAGGTAGGAGATGAAGACGTCGGCCACGTTGGTGTCGACGTCGAAGTCGTAACCCCACACCAGTTCGAGCAACCGCTGCCGGCTCAGCACGACGCCGGCGTTCTCGGCCAGCACGGCGAGCAGATCGAATTCGCGTTTGGTCAGATTGACCCGCTCACCGCCGGCGAACACCAGCCGTCGCGCGGTGTCGATCGTCAACGGGCCGACGGTCATCGTGTCGGATTGCTGGTCGGAATGGCCTGCGCGACGCAAAAGCGCGTGCAGGCGCGCGACCAATTCACCCAGATCGAACGGCTTCGTCAGATAGTCGTCGGCGCCGGCTTCCAGCCCCGCGATCCGGTCGTTGACGGTGTCCCGCGCGGACAGCACACAGATCGGGATCTCGTTCCCGAGTGCGCGCAGCGCAGTCACGACGGCGACGCCGTCGAGTTCTGGCATTTGAACGTCGAGAACAAGTGCGTCGTGCGATTCATTCGATAACAGCCGCAGGGCCTCTTTGCCGGTCGCCGCGACCCGAACGTCAAACCCCGAATGGCGCAAACCTCGCGCAACCGAGGTTCTGACGTCCGGATCGTCGTCGACCATCAAGACGGTGCGGCCAGCGCCCTCACCCTTGGATGGCTCCTGTTGCACCCCGAACGCAGACTTAGCTGTCGGCGATGCCGTCGCCGTTGGTGTCGCCGCAGCGATTCTTCAGGTCGACGAGCGGCTGGCGGATACCGGTCAGGTCCGCCTTGGTCTGAGGATTCTGATCGAGGTACCGCTGAACGTCGTCGCGGACCTCGTCGCGAGGCACACCCTCGAGGCTAGTGAAGAACCAGTTCACATCCGGGTGGCTGAAGAGGTAGGCGGACGTCGCCGCGGAGACACCCGAAGCCACGCCGGCCAAGTCAGCCGCGGTGCAGTTGGGCGGCGGAGGCGGCGGCGGAGCAGGTTGCGCCGACGCCAGAGGCACGGCGCCGAAGAACATCGCACCGGCGATCGCGCCGGTGCCCACCGCGCCAGCTACCGCACGTCGGGCAGTACGGGCCGAGAGCAACATGGACAAGCTCCTTCTTCGGAAGTGGAAAGGAGGTAACCATGGGCGGTTACCGACATCAAAAGCTAATCAGAATGTGCACAGACTTTCTTGCCTTGCGGCCAACGAATCTTGAGAAAGGCTGAATTCGCAGCTCAATCGCCTTACCAGCGAGAGTCGCGCGTCGGCCCAGGCTACGGCAAGCCTGCGATCGCTGCTCCGGGGAGTGATGAGGTGCCCTGCGAAACGGGGGACGCCGACGGTGACTGCGCCGGTGAGACCGTCCCAGGGGCACCTGCGGCCGAGGAGCTGGTCTGGGTGCCCGGCAAACTCGGAAGGCCTGGCGCGGCCTGTTGGGCGGCCTGCATCAGACCCATCATCTGCGGCAGGGTCAGCGGAAGCTTGCACCGGCTCGACAGAGTCGCCAGCGGCTGCTGCAGCTGCTGCATGTCCTTGGCCGCCTGCGGGTTCGCATCGAAGTACGTCTTCACCGCGGCCAGCGACTGCGGCCCACCCTGCTGTTTGGCGATACTCGTCAGTGCCTGGTTGGTCTGCGGATGCGTATCGAGGTAGTTGCCCGTCGACGTGGCGACCGAACCGATCGTCCTGGCGACTTCGCTGGCCGCGCACGGATCCGGCGCCGCCGTTGCTGACGGCATCGCCGGCGACGGCGACACCGTCATCGCGACCACCGCGGCGGCGCCGACGGCGGACGCGGCGAACGTGGCGAACAGCCCGCGTCGCGATGCAGCAGTGATGGATCTCATATGCACTCCTCATGGATTTGCGAACGTTTTCGGGCGTACCCGAAGCGCCCGCCATAGGCGGCACTCGATCCCCGACCGCTAAACCGGCCGAAACGGCCGACTACATAGTGCCATCGAGTCCGCGGGGCATACGAATTCAGCGACCGAAAACACACGTCATGGACAACAGGCGGACAGCCTGTAACCGGACTGGGCCGCGGACCGAAGAAGAGGGTTAGAGCTGCTTAAGGCGTTGCTGGCAGGATCCTCGCGGATCCTCGCCATAGCACATGCTGTTGTACGCTCACGCTAGCAACGCCGGGCTAAATGTCGTCGGCAGCCCGACTCCGGGGAGAAAGCGGGGAGTTCGACATCCAGCAGTTCATGATGCGCTTGAGCAGCACCCTGCGCAGATTTCGCTGGGCGGTGTTCGCTGTATGGCTGCTTCTCCTGGTGCCTTCGGTGTATCTCGCGCTGAACCAGTCCAGCCACCTCACCGGCGGGGGCTTTGAGGTCGAAGGCTCGCAGTCGCTGCGGGTCCAGCGTGAGCTCGAAGAGAATTTTCCTGACCAGGGGGCTTCACCCCTGGCACTGGTCGCCGCGCCGCGCGCCGACGCGTCGTTCGCCGACATGGACAACGCGGTCGCCTTCCTGGAACGCGCGGCGGCTGAGGTGCCCAGCGTCCGGGTGGTGCCCAATCCGCAGCAGCCGGCGCCGCAACCCGACCGTCCCTACGTCGTCACGCTGCAGTTGGACTTCGACAACACCGGCGCGGTCGACGTCGCCAAGAAACTCCGCCAGAAGGTCGGTATCGACGGCGAGGACCCCGGCGAGATCGAGAACGGCAAGGTCAAGCTCTACGTCATCGGCCAGGGCGCGCTCGGTGCCGCGGCCACCCAGGCCACCAAACACGACATCGCCCAGGCCGAGCAGTGGAACCTTCCGATCGTCCTGATTGTGTTGCTCGCGGTGTTCGGTTCGCTGGCCGCCGCGGCGATGCCGCTGGTGCTCGGCATCTGCACCGTCGTCGTGACCATGGGACTGGTCTATCTGCTCTCGATGTACACGACGATGTCGGTGTTCGTGACGTCGACGGTGTCGATGTTCGGCATCGCCGTGGCCATCGACTATTCGCTGTTCATCCTCATGCGTTTTCGAGAGGAGTTGCGGTCGGGCCGCGATCCGGAACAGGCGGCCGACGCCGCCATGGCGACGTCGGGTCTGGCGGTCGTCCTGTCCGGCCTCACGGTGATCGCCTCGGTGACCGGCATCTATTTGATCCAGACGCCGGTCCTGGTCTCGATGGCCACCGGCGCGATCCTCGCGGTGGCCGTCGCGGTTCTGACGTCGACGACGCTGACGCCGGCCATCCTCGCCACGTTCGGTAGGGCGGCAGCCAAGCGGTCGTCGTACCTGCACTGGTCGCGCCGTCCGGAGACCACCCAGTCGCGGTTCTGGACGCGCTGGACGGGCTGGGTCATGCGGCGCCCGTGGATCGCGGCGCTCGGGGCGTCGGCGCTGCTGCTGACCTTGGCCGCACCCGCGTTCTCGATGGTGCTCGGCAACAGCATGCAGCGTCAGTTCGAGCCGACCCACGAGATCCGGGGCGGTGTGAACGCGGCGGCCGAGGCGCTCGGGCCCGGCGCGCTCGGACCGGTCCGCGTCTTGGTGAGCTTTCCCGACGGCAACGCGGCATCGGCGCCCTCCAAGGAACCCTTGCTGGACTCGATGCGCCAGCGAATGGCCCAGGGGCCCAACGTCGTTTCGGTGGCGCCCGCGGTGTTCGGCGAGGATTACCGGCACGCGCTGCTGTCCGCGGTGCTCTCGGTGGACCCGGAGGACATGGGTGCCCGCGAAACCGTCGACTGGATGCGCGCGGAGCTGCCGTCGACCCCGGGGCTCGGTGACGCCCGCATCGACGTCGGCGGTCCGACAGCACTGATCAAGGACTTCGACGACCAGGTGTCGGCCAAACAGCCGCTGGTCTTCGCGTTCGTCGCGCTGATCGCGTTCGTGATGCTGTTGATCGCCATCCGGTCGGTGTTCCTGGCGCTCAAGGGTGTGCTGATGACCGTGCTGTCGGTCGCGGCGGCCTACGGCAGCCTGGTGGCCGTCTTCCAGTGGGGCTGGCTGGAGCCACTGGGCTTCGAACCGATCTCGTCGCTGGACAGCACGATCCCGCCGCTGGTCCTGGCGTTGACGTTCGGCCTGTCGATGGACTACGAGATCTTCCTGCTGACCCGCATCAGGGAGCGCTTCCTGCAGACCGGCAACACCCGTGACGCCGTCGCGTACGGCGTGAGCACCAGCGCCCGCACGATCACCAGCGCCGCGCTGATCATGATCGCGGTGTTCATCGGGTTCGCGTTTGCGGGCATGCCGCTGGTCGCCCAGCTCGGTGTCGCGTGTGCGGTCGCCATCGCGGTCGACGCCACGGTGGTGCGCCTGGTGCTCGTGCCCGCGCTGATGGCGATGTTCGACGAATGGAACTGGTGGCTGCCGCGCTGGCTCGACCGCATCCTGCCGGAGGTCGACTTCGAGAAGCCGCTTCCCAAGATCGATATTCCCGACCTCATCATCATCCCCGACGACCTTTCGTCCCTGGGGCCCAGCGGCTCGGAGTTGCGCATGGTGGTCAAGTCGGCAGCCAAGCTGAAAAGCCTTGCGCCGCAAGCCGTTACCGTCGCCGATCCCTTGGCGTTCAGTGGCTGTATGCCCGTCAAGCAGTTACGCAGCGCCAGCCGGCTCAACGGCACGCACCGCACCGGCGCAGGCGGCAAGGCGTTGCTCACCGCTGAGCTTCCGGTGCATCCGGTGACGATGTGGCGGGGCCGGCTGTCGGTGGCGCTGGACGCGCTGAGCGAAGCGTCCGCCTTCGAGCGGGCACCCATGGAGCGGAGCAGCCCGGTCGAGACCACGAACGTGCAACTGCCGACGGGCGATCGCCTGCAGATCCCGACGGGCGCCGAGACACTGCGACTGCAGAGCTACCTCATCATGTGCCGAAACAGCACCCGTGACTACGCAGAGTTCGCCGAACTTGTCGATGCGATGGAGACTCGTACGGCCGCAAGCGTGCTGGCCGGCATGGACCGGTACTACTGTGGACAGGATTCGAGGAAACAATGGGTGGCCACCCAGTTGGTACGCCGACTGGCCGACCCCCAACCGTCAGACGAGCACGACACCCGCATGTCGGGCCCGCAGGCGGAGGCCGATTGGGCCAGGGTGAAGGAGCGCTGCCTTTCGGTGGCGGTGGCCATGCTGGAGGAGGCGAGGTGACGGTGACTCCCGACGTCCGGGGCACCTCGCGCCGCGAGCCTGCCTCGCCGGATCCCACGCCAGGACGCCGTCCACCGGTGGATGACCGGCCCGTCGAGTTCTGGCCGACATCCGCGATCCGCGCGGCGCTGGAGACCGATGACCTGGCCGTGTGGCAGCGCATCGTCGCGGCCATCAAACGCGATCCGTTCGGCCGGACCGCACGCCAGGTCGAGGAAGTCCTGCAGACCGCCCGTCCGTACGGGGTCTCCAAGGCGCTCGCCGAGGTGCTGCACCGCACCCGCGAACATCTCGAGGCCAACGAGCGCGCCGAGGTCGCGCGCCATATCCAGACGATGCTCGACAGGTCGGGTCTGGGCCAGCAGGAGTTCGCCTCGCGCATCGGTGTGCCCAACGACGATTTCACGTCCTACCTCCGCGGTGAAACGAGTCCGTCCGCGTCGCTGATGGTGCGCATGCGCAAACTTTCCGATCGTTTCGCGAAGATGCGTTCGACTCGCCGCGAGGGCCAGGCCTGAAACCTAGGCTGGCGGCATGAACAGCGACAACAAAGCCGCCATCAGCCTCACCACCGGACTCGAAGATGCCGAGAAAGTCACCGTCGCATTTCTGGTCGCCGTCGGTGCTGCCGAAAGCGGAAGACCGACGCTGATGTTCCTCACCAAGGAGGCCGTCCGTTTGATGGTGCCCGGCGTCGGCGTGGGCACGGCCTGCGACGGTTGCCCACCCTTGGAAGAGCTGATGGACCGCTACACGAAAGCCGGCGGCCGCTATCTGGTCTGCCCGATCTGCATCAAGTCCAAGAAACTCGACGCCGACAACTTCATCGACGGCGCCGAACCCGGAGGCACCGTTCAACTCTGGGAATGGATCGGCGACGGTGCGACCACGTTCAGCTACTAGCCACCGATGGATATCGAGCGCATTCTCCGCCAGACCCGAAGTGTGGCGATCGTCGGCGTTTCAGATGACCCGATGCGGCCCAGTCACGGTGTTTGGCAATACCTGAAGGCAGCCGGTGACTACGAGCTGTACCTGGTCAATCCGACGATCAGCGAGATCGACGGCGACAAGGTCTATCCGTCGCTCGCGGAACTGCCCGCGGTTCCGGACATGGTCGACGTGTTCCGTCGCCGCGAACATCTGCACTCCGTGTTGACCGAGACCATTGCCGTCGGCGCCAAAACGCTTTGGCTGCAACAGGGTCTATGGGATGACGAGGTCGCCCGCGACGGTGCCGCCGCCGGACTCCAGGTCGTGATGGATCGTTGCCTGAAGGTGGACCACGCGCGTCTGCTCGGCTAGCGGGAGTGGATCGGCGATACGTCGTCGACCAGCCAGCGGCCGTCCTGCTTGGACAGCCGGACCCGCAACGCCAGCACTGCGGTGTCGGGTGGGGTGCCGGGCGAGCTCTGTGAGCCGTGCAGAATCACGGCGACGCTGGCGGCCGCTGGACCGATCGCCTCGACGCCCGCGGACACGGTACTGGCCGTCGCCGAGACGTTGCGACTGGCCAAATCCTTTGCCACAGAGTCGAATTCCTTCTTGAACTCCGCTGCGGCCTGCGACGACATCATCGCGGTGGCCCGGTCGATCGACGCGGTGGGGCTCTGCGGGGTGAAGGTCGCCGACGCCTCCGCGACGCTGCTGGCGATGTCGACCACCTCTGCGGTGTCGTTTTCCAGGTTGCGGTCGGGCACCGACCAGTTCAGATAGGCGACGACGACGGCCGCCGCCAGTGCCGCCGCCGCGGTGCCGGCCACCGCCAGTCGCAGCCTCGGCCCGTCGTCATCGGTGCCGACGGTGACCCCGTCCCTGCGTGCCAGCACGACGTTGATCACGACGCCTTCGACGATGAGCAGACACAGCACCGAGCAGACCGAAACCCACCACAGCGGCCAGCCGAGCGCGACGCCTATGTAGAGCAACGCGGCGATCGCGGCCAGCGGCGCCGCCACGTCGAACGCGCCGATGCGCCAGGCGGTCCTCATCGGACCGACTCCAGCCGGGAGATCATCGGCTTGCCGTCCACGTCGGCGACGTCCAGCCGCAGCGTCCAGCGAACCGTCTGGGGCTTCTCGTTGCCCGCGTTCTCACTGACCGACGTCGCGATGACCATCACGGTGTCGGTGCGGGAGGCGAACACCGACACATCGGAAGCGGGCGGCGGCCCCTGCGCACCCGGCTGTTCGTGGTGCACGTACTCGACCGCGACCGAGTCGACCTGGCCGGTGGTGCGGGCCCGCAGCTTCTGCACCAAATCGCGGTACGGCTTGATCGAAGCGTCGAAGTCGGCGTTGAGCTGTCCGACGGTGCCCTCGTGCAGCTGGGCCAGGCTGGCCTCGACGGTGTCGGAGTTCATGTTGATGAGCACGGTGGTCCAGTCGGCAGCGGCCTGCATGGCCTGCGTGCGGTAGCGCAGTTCGGCGTCGTCGCTGCGGTGCTGTGTCCAGATCAGCGCGGCGAGCACGACCGCGGCTATGGCGATCACGCCGGCCACCGCCGAGCCGATGCCATAGCCGGAGACCGCGGAATCTTGCTCGGTGGCATCCGGCTCGTCATCGGGCATGCGCGTGAGGGTACCGGGCGGCAGCGAGCACGATCGCGGCGCTGCCGCGACGACCGGTCTGGCAGTCTGGTGGGGTGACAGTTGAAGCTATTCGCTCGGGTATCGACCTGAGCTACGTCGACTCCGATGCCCGCCCGCAAGACGACCTCTTCGGCCATGTCAACGGCCGCTGGTTGGCGGAATACGAGATGCCGGGCGACCGTGCCACCGATGGCGCGTTTCGGTCGCTGTACGACCGGGCCGAGGAGCACGTCCGCGACCTCATCACCGGAGCCGCGTCGGCGGCGACATCGGACGGAGTAGCGGCACCTTCCAGCGGCACGGACCAGCAGCGCATCGGGGACCTGTACGCCAGCTTCATGGACGAGCGGGCGGTGGCCGCACGCGGTGTGCAACCGCTGCTCGACGAGTCGGCCGCCATCGACGCGGCGGATACTCCCGAGGCCCTGGCCGCGGTCCTCGGCGCGCTACAGCGCACTGGCGTCGGCGGGGGCACGGGAATCTACGTCGACACCGATTCCAAGGACTCGACGCGCTATCTGGTGCACATGAGCCAGTCCGGCCTCGGCCTGCCCGACGAGTCGTATTACCGCGACGAGCAGCACGCCGAGATTCTCGCCGCCTATCCGCGCCACATCGCGGCGATGTTCGGACTCGTCTACGGCGAGGAACCACAGCCGAACGAATGGCAGGCCACCGCCGAACGCATCGTCGCGCTGGAGACCAAGCTGGCCGCCGCGCACTGGGACGTCGTCAAACGCCGTGACGCCGACCTGACGTACAACCTGCGTACTTTCACCGACCTGCTCACCGAGGCGCCCGGCTTCGACTGGGCCGGGTGGGTGGCCGCGCTTGGCGCCACCCCTGACAAGGTCGCCGAAGTCGTGGTGCGCCAACCCGATTACTTGACGGCGTTCGCCGCGGCGTGGTCCGCCTTCGATCTAGCGGACTGGAAGGCGTGGCTGCGCTGGCGGCTCATCCACGCCCGCGCGTTCATGCTGACCGACGAGTTGGTCGCCGAGGACTTCGAGTTCTACGGCCGCAAGCTCTCGGGCACCGAGGAGCTGCGCGATCGCTGGAAGCGCGGGGTGTCGGTCGTCGAGAGTCTGATGGGCGACGCGGTCGGAAGGCTCTATGTCGAGCGGCATTTCCCGCCGCTGGCCAAAGCCAGGATGGACGAGCTGGTCGCCAACCTTCGCGAGGCGTACCGGGTCAGCATCAACTCACTGGCGTGGATGACGCCACAAACGCGCGAGAAGGCGCTCGCCAAGCTCGACAAGTTCACCCCGAAGATCGGTTACCCGGCGAAGTGGCGCGACTATTCGGCGCTGGTGATCAAGCGTGACGATCTGTACGGCAACTACCTACGTGGCTACGCCGTGGAATACGACCGGGATCTGGCCAAGCTCGGTGGGCCCGTCGACCGTGACGAATGGTTCATGACGCCGCAGACCGTGAACGCCTACTACAACCCCGGCATGAACGAGATCGTCTTTCCCGCGGCGATTCTGCAGCCGCCCTTCTTCGATGCCGATGCCGACGACGCCGCCAACTACGGCGGGATCGGTGCGGTGATCGGTCACGAGATCGGTCACGGCTTCGACGACCAGGGATCCAAATACGACGGCGACGGAAATCTGGTCGACTG
>JAIEPH010000065.1 GCA_019749805.1 Mycobacteriaceae bacterium
CAACTCACCGACCGATCCGACGGGCACCGGACGCAACCACCCGTCCAGCACAAACAACGCCGCGGTCGCCACCGGCGAGCCGATTGGCGGCACCCCCGACCCGGCCGCCAACGGCGCAGTCCTGGAGGCGCACACCGTGGTTTCGGTCGGACCGTAGGCATTGACCATCGATCGCCCCGGTGCCCAGCGGTCGACCACCTCGGCTGGGCACGTCTCTCCGGCCACCAGCAAGGCGACCGACTCCAGGCCGTCTGGTGTCAACAACCCTGCTGCGGAAGGGGTTTGACTCAAGAACGTGACCTGCTCGGCGACCAGCAAAGCATGCAGGTCCTGCGGTGAGCCGGCCACCGATTCGGGCACCACCACCAGTCGCCCACCATGGAGTAACGCACCCCAAATCTCTTCGACTGAGGCGTCGAAGGCCAACGAATGCCACTGTGCCCACACCTGTTCCGGGGCCATCCAACCGTCCAGCGAGGCCAGCAACCTAGTCAAATTGTGGTGGGTGATGGCCACCCCTTTGGGGACACCGGTGGTGCCCGAGGTGTAGATCAGGTACGCGACGTCATCGGGGCGCGGCCCCGGCGGCGCGGTGCTGGGTTGAGCGGCAATGTCGGCGTCAGCGGGATCCACGACCAGCACGTTGACCAACCGCTCTCGCAGCCCGGCGGTGGTGACCGCGGCGATGGGTGCGGAATCGGCGATCATGAACTCGATCCGGGATGTCGGCAGGGCCGGATCGATTGGCACATAGGCCGCCCCGGTCTTCAGCACCGCCAGCATCGCCACAACCGCCTGCGCGGAACGCTCCAACAGCAATGCGACACACGCACCGGGCCCAACACCCAGGCCAACCAAGAGGTGCGCCATCCGATTTGCCGCCTCATCGAGCTCGCGGTAAGTCAACGAGCGGTTCTCAAACGTCACCGCCAAGGCTTCCGGCGTGCGGGCCACCTGTTCGGCGAACAGCTCCGGAATCGACATCGGCGCGGCCACCGCCTGAGTGAGCACCGCGCGGTTACCTAGCTGATCCAAGCGGGCATGCTCATCGACGTCGAGCAGATCCAGTGATGACAAGGGCCGATTCGGCTCACCGGTCATCGCCACCAACACCCGCTCCAGCCGGGCGATCAACTCGCGGATACCGACCACGTCGAACACGTCGGTGTCGAATTCCACGCGAAGCTCGAGCTCGGAGCCGGGCCGGGCCGCCATCGTCAACGGATAATGGGTCGATTCATGGCCTTGTATTTCAGTGACGGCCAACCCGTCGATGCCGGATAGCGCTGCGGTGTCGATCGGATAGTTCTCATATACGAACAGGGTGTCGAACAATTGCTCGTGGCCAGTGATCCGGTGAATCTCCGGTAGCGCCAGGTGCTGGTGCTCGAGGGTCTGATTGTGGGCGCTCTGCAGTTGTTCGAGCAGATCGACGGTGGTGGTTGTCGTGATGATGGTCGCGCGCACCGGGATCGTGTTGATCAACATGCCCACCATCGACTCCGCGCCGAGCATTCCATCAGGCCTACCCGAGACGACGGTTCCAAAGGCGACATCGTGCTGGCCGGTCACCCACATCAACAGCTGAGCGAAGGCTCCCTGCAGGACGGTGTTGACCGTGGTGTGACGTGACCGCGCCAGCTCGCCAATCGCCGATGTCGTTTGCCCGGGTACCCGAAATGTCTGCACGCCGCGGCACCCCGCCGACAGTTGATCCGGCGGACCCACCAATGAAGGAGTATCGAAGCCGGCCAGCACGCCGTGCCAAGCCGCTTCGGCGGCAGCCACATCCCGATCGGCCAGCCAGTTCACAAAGTTGCGATACGGGGTGGGCGGGGGCAGGCGCTGACCGCGATAGCCGGCGAATATTTCGCTCAACAAGATTGGCAGCGACCACCCGTCCATCACGATGTGGTGGAATGTCAGCACGAAGTGGCGTTCACCTTCTCCAATCTCAATCAACGCGGCCCGAAAATTGGGCCCGCCGGCCAGATCGCAGACCGCAACGCGTTCTTCGGCACCGATCCGATCGATCTGCTCAGCACGGTCTACGCTGCCGGCGGGCAGCTCGACACACCGCCAAACCGGGGCGGGATCGGCCGGGATGATCTGGATCGGTTCGTCGAACTGTGAGCAGAAGCGGGCGGCCAGATTCGGATGTCGCGCAACGACAATGCGCACCGCATCTCGTAACCGGTCGGCGTCGAACGGGCCGCTGAATGTGATACCCAGCTGCACTGCATAAACGTCGCTCGCCGGTGCAGTGTTGGCGAGGAAGAGCAGCCCTTCTTGCAGCGGGGTCAGCGGCAGCACATCGGCGACCTGGTAGTGCTGGTCAAGCTCGTCGATCTGGTGCTGGCTCAACCGGGCCGGGGCGATATCCGACGGAGTCAGCCCCCCTCCGCCGCCTCGCACGTGCGCGCAGATCCCGCGAAGGGCGTCAAACCACAACTGGCTCAACCGGGCGACCTGCGCGTGATCCAGTGCCGAGAAGGCCCACGTCCAGTTGGCATGCAGCTCCGGGCCGGCGTCCGTATCGACAGTTCCGGCATTGATCGCCACGGTATGCATGAGGGGTATCGGCACCGCCGCCAAGGCACCGGTGAACGAAACGCCATCCGGGCCGATCCGCCACAGATCGTCGGCAGTCACATCTTGTGCTGGGGCGCCGAGCCGTCCGAGGTAGTTGAAACCGATGAGGGGGTCGGACCCGTCGAGGTCGACGTCGGGGTTCAAGTAGCGCAGCACACCGTAGGTCAGCGGGTGGGGCAGCGCACGAAGCTGCTCTTTGGCGCTCTTGATGACAGGGCCAAGCGCCGCATCGCCGGAAATGACTTGCGCCCAGCGCAGTGTTCCGACAGTCAGCACCACCGGGTACTTCGTGGTGAACCATCCCACCGTGTGTGACAGGTCGAGGTCAGCGGCCAGCTCCTCGTAACGCCCATGGCCCTCCACGTCGATGCCGACCGGCGTGCTGCCGATACCCAGGAACTCCGAGACCGCCAATCCGAACGCGATCAGCAGAATATCTTGAACCCCAGCATGAAACGCCGCAGGCACCTCACCCATCAAAGCGTGTGTGGTCTCCACATTCAGCGACACCGACAACTGCCCCGCGCTGGCATAGGTGTCGACCTCCGGCTGCACCGCCGACAACATGGCGGGGGCTTGGACCACCTGCTTCCACGCCGACGCCTCATTCACCACCGACTCGGCATAGGCGTACTCGGTCAGCAGCGCCGACCACCGCGCAAACGACGTCCCCGTCGCCGGCAGCGCAATCGGCTGCCCCTCGCGATGCTGAGCCCACGCGATATTGATGTCCTCCAGGATGATTCGCCACGACACCCCGTCAACGGCCAAGTGGTGAATGATCAACGCGAGTTCGCCGCTCTCGGCTGCCCACAGCGCGCTCAGCATCGCCCCCGCCGCCGGGTCCAACCGCGACCGCGCCATCAGCAGCGCCGCATCAGAGAGCGCGTCCACCGACTGCAGGCAGGCAGCGGCATCCACAGCGCCGGGCTCGGGCACCGTCAACGACCAACCGCTGCTGCCATCATCGTCGACGCGCAACCGCAACATCGCATGCCGATCCACCAACGCCTGCAGAACCACAACCACGTCGGCCTCAGTCACTCCCGCCGGAACCGACACCACCACAGCCTGATTGAACTGATCGACCGGGCCATCCACACCGGCCAACCAACGCATGATCGGCGTCGCCGGCACCAGCCCGACCCCCTCATCAACCACGCTGGAACCGACATCAACCACCCCGGCCACCCGCGCCAACCGGGCCACCGTCTGCTCGACGAAAATGTCGCGCGGCCGACACACCAAACCCGCAGCCCGGGCCCGAGCCACCACCTGCATCGACAGGATGCTGTCCCCACCCAAATCGAAGAACGAGTCATCAACTCCGACCCGTTGCAACCCCAGCACCTGCGCGTAGATCCCAGCCAGAATCCCCTCCACCGCACCCGCCGGCGCACGATAGTGGTCGCCGTCCTGGTACTGCGGGGCCGGCAACGCGCGAACGTCCAACTTCCCGTTCACCGTCAACGGCAACGCGTCAAGCACCACCACCGCGACCGGAACCATATAACCCGGCAACCGATCGGCCAATACATTCCGGATCACCGCTGAATCGACTGCACCGGTAGATGTTTCGGTGAGATAGCCGACCAGACGCTTGTCACCGGGCCGGTCCTCACGGGCGATCACCACCGCCTGGTCCACCCCATCCAGCCCCGCCAACGCCGCCCGGATCTCCCCCAACTCGATCCGATACCCACGAATCTTGACCTGCTCATCGGCACGCCCGAGATAGACCAACTGCCCATCGCCGCACCAGCGCACCACATCACCGGTGCGATACATCCGTTCACCGGACCCACCAAACGGACACGCCACAAACCGCGCCGACGTCAACCCCGCCCGACCCACGTAGCCGACGCCGACCCCGGCACCTGCCACATACAACTCCCCGACCACCCCCACCGGCACCGGGCGCAACCACCCATCCAGCACAAACAACGCCGCAGTCGCCACCGGAGCACCGATCGGCACCACCCCCGACCCCGCCGCCAACGGCGCAGTCATCGACGCATACACCGTCGCCTCGGTCGGACCATAAGCATTGATGACCACCCGCCCCGGCGCCCACCGATCCACCAACTCAGGCGGGCAAGCCTCACCGCCCAACAACAACGCCACCGACTCCAAACCGTGCGACGACAACGCCCCCGCCGCCGACGGAGTCTGAGTAAGCACGTTGACCCCCTCGGCAATCAACAACTCGCGAAACGCCCCCGGCGAACCAACCACTTCATCAGAGACCACCACCAGCCGGCCACCACCCAGCAACGCCGCCCAGATCTCCCACACCGAAAAATCGAACGAATACGAATGGCACTGTGTCCACACCTGCACCGCAGGCAAACCCACCGGCATCGACGCCGCAAGATGAGTCACATTGCGATGACTGACCACCACGCCCTTAGGCACCCCGCTCGTACCCGATGTGTAGATCAGATACGCGATCTCATCGGGCTCCGGCGCAGGCATCGGCGTCACGGGTTGCGCGTCAATGCGCGGGTCCCCGACATCGACCACCACCCCATCGAACCCGCCCAACCGCTGACACAACTCTGTACTGGTGACCACCGCCACCGGCGCAGCATCAGCAAGCAGAAACCCGATCCGCGCCAACGGCAAACCCGGATCAATCGCCAAATACGCCGCCCCCGACTTCAGCACCGCGAGCATCGCCACAACCGCCCGAGCCGACCGCTCCAACACCAGACCCACATACGCGCCGCGGCCCACACCAAGACCAACCAACAAATGCGCCAACCGATTCGCCGCCACATCGAGCTCGCGATACGTCAACGACTCACCCTCAAAACCGATCGCGACCGCCTCCGGAGCGCGCGCCACCTGTTCGGCGAACAACACCGGGACCGACACCGGCGCGCCCCCAGCTTCAATCAGCACCCCGCGGTTACCGAGCTCATCCAGACACGCGCGCTCACCCTCACCCAACACATCAACCGACGACACCCGCTGTGCCGGGTCAGCGGTCATCGCCACCAACACCCGCTCCAACCGCCCAACCAAAACCTCGACACCGACCGCATCAAACACATCGGTTCGGAACTCCACCGTTCCGCCGATCCCCGCGGGTTCGCCGACTGCGTCCCAGCGCTCGGCCAGCGAGAACGCTAGATCCATTCGTGCGGAACGAGTTTCGATAGATAGCGAAGTGACCTGCAGGCCGTCCAATTCCAGCAGTGCTGCGGGGTCGCTGTCCCCTGCGAACTGCCAGCCCACCATCACCTGCACCAGCGGATGATGCGACAACGAACGCGACGGATTGAGCCGCTCCACCAACAGCTCGAACGGCACATCCTGATTCTCGTAAGCGGCGATGCTACGTTGACGCACCTGGTCCAGCAGTTCGGCGACGGTGGGATCGCCTGACACATCGACACGGAGCACCAATGTGTTGATGAAGAAGCCGACCAGTTCGTCGAGCGCGGGATCGTGCCGTCCGGCGATCGGGAATCCCACCGCCACATCGGAACTGCCGCCGACCTTCGACAACAACACCGCAAGAGCGGCTTGCACCATCATGAAGCTGGTCGCCTTGTGCTCGCGCGCCGACCGGATGATCTGCTGCTGCAACTCGGCCGGCCAATCCACCCTCACCGTGGCGCCACGCTGATCAGCCATGAGCGGGTAAGGACGATCGGTGGGTAGCAGCAGACGCTCGGGCAGCCCAGCCAACGCCTGCTCCCAATAACCCAGCTGCGCAGAGATGGGGCTGTCGCTGTCGTCGAGATCGCCCAGATGTGCACGCTGCCAGAGCGTGTAATCGACGTACTGCACCGGCAACGGCGCCCACTCGGGGGCCCGTCCTACACACCGGCTGGAATACGCAACTCCCAGATCCCTGATCAGCGGGCCGATCGACCAGCCGTCGGCGGCGACATGGTGCACCACCGCCACCAGCACGTGATCGTCGTCAGCGAGCCGGAAAAGGGTGGTCCGCAGGGGGATCTCAGTGCTCAGGTCGAAGCCGTGACGGGCCACCGCACCAATGGCCTCGTCAAGCTGGGCCACAGACCACCCGGAGGCATCGACAACAGCGCCACCGAAATCGGCCCGCTCGGGCGACAACACCAGCTGCTGGGGAACTCCGTCCGGCGCGACCAGCAGCGTACGCAGGCTTTCGTGACGACTGACCACATCGGCCAGCGCCGCCCGCAGCTCCCCGGTATCGAGAAATCCGCCCAGTCGCAGCGCCGCTGCCAAGTTGTAGACCGGCGAGGGCCCCTGCAGTTGTTCGATGAACCACAACCGCTGCTGGGCATACGACAACGGCACCACCTCGGGCCTGGGCGCCGCCACCAACGGTTGGAGCCGACGCGAACCGACACCGATACGGTGCGCCAACTGGCTGATCGTGGGCGCATCGAACACCGTGGGGACCGAAAGGTCAGCATTCAGCGAGGCGTTGACCACCGCGGACAAACGCATGGCCAACAGCGAATCGCCGCCCAGATCGAAGAAGGAGTCATCGACCCCAACGCGCTCTACACCGAGTACGTCGCCGTAGATGCCGACGAGGATTTCTTCTATCGCGTTACCGGGGGCGCGGTAGCCATCGACGTTCTGCGACTCCGGCGCCGGCAAGGCGCGAGCATCGAGTTTGCCGTTCGGCGTCAGCGGGATCCTCTCCATGACCACGACTGCCACCGGCACCATGTAGGCCGGCAGCCGATCGGCCAAGTCGGTACGGACTTGGGTGGCATCGACTGTGCCGGTGGATGTTTCGGTGACATAGCCCACCAGACGCTTGTCGCCGGCCCGGTCCTCACGGGCGATGACCACCGCCTGATCCACCCCATCCAACCCTGCCAACACCGCCCGGATCTCCCCCAACTCGATCCGATACCCACGAATCTTGACCTGCTCATCAGCACGCCCCAGATATTCGAGCTGCCCCCCAGCACCCCAGCGCACCACATCACCGGTGCGATACATCCGTTCACCGGGCACACCGAACGGACACACCACAAACCGCGATGCGGTCAGTCCGCTCCGACCCATATAGCCGACGCCGACCCCGGCACCGGCCACGTACAACTCACCCGCCACCCCCAGGGGTACCGGGCGCAGCCATTGATCGAGCACGAACAAGGCCGCGGTCGACACCGGGGCGCCGATCGGCGGCGTCCCCGACCCCGGCTCCAGCGGTGCGCTGATCGCGACACACATCGTTGTCTCGGTCGGGCCGTAGGCATTGACCATCACCCGCCCCGGCGCCCACCTGTCCACGACTTCGGCTGGGCAGGCCTCACCGACCACCGCCAGCACTGTGGGCTCGAGACCATGCGACGGTAACGCCGCTACCGCCGACGGGGTCTGCGTGAGAACGTCAACGTGTTCGGCGACCAACACTTGGTAGAAGTCCTCTGGTGAGCCGACCACTGATTCAGGCACGACCACCAGTCGTCCACCACTCAACAGGGGGCCGAAGATCTCCCATACCGACACATCGAAGGCCAGAGAGTGACTGTGCGCCCACGATCCCGCCGCGGGCACGCCGAAATCGAGCGAACTCAGCAACTGGGTCACACCACGATGAGAGACCGCCACCCCTTTCGGGATACCTGTGGTGCCTGAGGTGTAAATGAGGTACGCGATGTCCTCGCTGCTCAACTCTGGCAACGGTGCATTGGGTTCAGTGTCGATTCGGGGATCGTTGACATCGATCACTGGCAGATTGCAACTGTCCAGGCGGCGAGCGTGCCGGGTGGTGGTGATCGCGGCTATCGGCGTGGCGTCGGTAATCGTGAACTTGATTCGGGATGTCGGCACCGACGGGTCGATCGGCAGATACGCCGCACCGGTCTTGAGTACCGCCAAGATTGCCACGATCGCCTCGGCCGACCGCGAAAATAGCAGCGCCACAGAATGTCCCGGGCCGCAACCGTAGCCAGCCAGCAGATGCGCCAACCGATTCGCCGCTCCATCGAGCTCTCGGTACGTCATCGAGAGTCCCGCACAGACCAGCGCCACCGCATCCGGAGACCGGGCCGCCCATACACCGAACAACGCCGGAATCGACAGTGCCGACGGAGCTTCCGCGGCCAGCACCGCGCGGTTACCGAGCTGATCCAGGCAGGCGTGGTCATTCTCGTCGAGGACGTCGATCGATGAGATCGGTCGCGTCGGGTCCGCGGTCATCGCCGCCAGCACCCGCTGCAATCGCTGTGCGATATCGCTTGCATCGCAGCGGGGAAAGAACTGTCCGGAACCCACCAAGCTGAGAAAGAGCTGATCGCCGTCTCTGAAGAAGACCAGACCGAAGTCGACGGGGCCGGCGTGGGTCAGCATTCCCGTCGCTGGTGCATCGCCGAGATAACCCGTATGGGCCGCCGGAATGAAATTGATGACCACGCGATTCGATGCCTGGCCCGACTCACGCAGACGTGCTTTGTAATCAATGGAGTGCACCGGAAACCGCTGATGCTCTAACGCTTCTTTCATTTGTGTATCGACACGTTCACAAAAGTCAGTGACTGCCAACTCCGGCGAGGCGCGGAACACCAGGGGCACGAACCCAGAAATCATTCCGGGCAGTGTCAGCGTTTCCGGGCGCACACGCCTGCTCACCGGGAAATCAAGCACTACCTCCGAACTTTCGGTGTCGAACGCACGCACCAACAGCGCGCACACTGCAGTGATCACCGATGACCGGCGGATCCCCAAGGCCTGTGCCAATTCCTGAATGCCGGCTGCGGCCGCAGGGTCTATCCGAACCGGAGCTGAAGTTTCCTCCATCGGCCGGTCTGCGCTGACGTGCGCAAACCGATTACGCGGTCCGCTTTCCGATGGCAGGTTTTTCGCCCAATAGGCATGGTCATCGAGATAGTCGGTCGACGATTCGTACTCTGATTCGCAATTGATGAGACTGCGCAACGACCCGAAAAATGGAGGTGGGACCGCCGCACCGGACGCTATTGCAGTATAAATTTCACCTATGCGATGACAAACCAGAGTAATGCCGATTCCGTCTATGACGATGTGATGGCAGCAGACGAAGAGAAAGAATTCCTCAGTCGCGATCTGCACTAATGTGAATTTGAAAAGAGGGCCGTCAAGTGGCATCATCGTGCGCTGTATTGACGATGTCAGGCGGTGGGTTTCCTTTTCGGGATCCTGCGAGCCGGTGAGGTCGTAACGCGCAAGCTTCACGTCCGGATAATCGGTGAGCTTCTGGAATACTTGATCGTCCGTCGCGAAGAAGACCGCTCGAAGTGGCTCGGCCTCGCGCACCACCTGAGCGATGACCGACTCGAGCAGGTCGGGGTCTACCGTGCCCTCGATTCGCAAGAGCTCGCCGAGTTGCCACTTCGCACCGAATGTTCCTGATTGGTGCGCAAGCCATATGTCAAGTTGGCCCCGGGTCAGAGGAAGGGCCTGGTTATCAAGTTGCATCCGACTCCCTTGCGGGCTTACGCGTCGAAAGCTCGTTCTCCTACCAACCTTTGGCGCGAAATCTCCGGCCGGATATCGGGCCGGTTCACTTAGAAGAAGTTCAGGCGCACCGCGCGGTGCACGCCGCCGTAAACCACCCGCAAGCTGCCGTTGCCATCATCGAACGGATTGATGCTCATAGGTGCTCCAGACCATATAGCCGACATGAGTTCAATCAGTCGAACCCTACTGGAGGCCAACAACGTGGGCGGAGTTTCGGCAAATTTTTCGACGGCGCTCCTAGCATGCCTCAGTAACTTGCGTATCCGTCAATACCTGAAGCCGCATACCGCTGGTTTCCGTTGCGCTTCACACCGACATATCAGCTTGTGATGCCAGTTATCGGGACGACGGGACAGCCAGCCGACGCGAACAACGTTTACGGGTTCGTTAGTAATGCTAGCGAACGCCAACAGCACCCGGGCGACCCTCGCTAGCAACTCTCTGTCGAGCAGCTCGACAGTGCGTGGAGGGGAGCCTCGCCCCGATGATCAGTAGTTGGACCGACCGAACACGGTCCGTCCTCATGCCCTCCTCCCCGCCCGGCAAACTGTCGTACAACCGTCGCTCGACCTCTGCCAGAATCCTGGTGTTGCCTTTCAGCAAAAAGCCACCGGATGAGTTCGCAAATTTGATGATGCTCCCGCCGAATACACGGCTCGTACCCACAACCGATGCGACCCTGCCGTACCAACCCCGGTCGAGATGGATACCGCTAGCGTGGCAGCGGTGTCACGATCATCCGACTTCTCACTCGAATCTCCGGCCAGCGTCGAACAAATTCACTCGGCCTTCTCTGAGAAGCTCTACTGGCAGGCGCGACAGGAAGCCTTCGGCGGAGGCGCCAGGCTGGACTCGTTGGTGACAGAAGCCGACGGCTCCGTCACTGTGGTCCTTGTCGGCGACGGGAAGCGCGAAGAACTCCCCGGACCTCTGGCCAAGTTGTATCCCCGCAGTTGGCAAGCGGTGCATAGGGAGTCGTGGAGCCGGATCCGCGACGGCACGGTGCGCGGAGAGATCAGCGTCGCGGCGCGCGGCGTGCCGGGATCTGGGCACGGCACAGCTCTGCTCGAACCGGCGCAGAGGGGCTCGCGCCTGAAGGGCACCGCGACCGTGGAAATCAAGGTGCCGGTGATCGGCCGAAGAATCGAGAGCATGGTCGTCCATCAGGTGGCCGAACAGATTTCGGCAACACTGGAGTTCACGACGGAATGGATCACGTCGCGTCCCTGACTCGGTCCATGTTCGGTCTCAACTGGCTTACGCTTCAGGGTGTGGGGTCCCCGGCGCGGGCTGACCTCGGCGCTGCCATCAGAGTCGACGGTCTGACCAAACAGTTCGGCGGTGTTGTCGCCGTCGAAGACCTGAGTATGACAGTGGCACCTGGCGAAGTGTTCGGGTTTCTGGGTCCCAATGGTGCAGGCAAGTCGACGACGATACGCCTGCTGTTGGGGTTGATTCGACCGACCGCGGGTGATGCCAGAGTTTTCGGTTGTGCGGCTTCTGACGTACGTCGATCTCATCGTCACATCGCCTACGTGCCCGGTGATGTTGCGCTGTGGCCGGGACTGACGGGGGCCGAAATTCTCGAGTTACTCGACCGCGTGGGCTCAGGTGTCGACGCGGCTTACCGTGACGAGTTGATCGACCGTTTCGATCTCGAGATCGACAAGCCGGCCAGGACCTATTCGACAGGCAACCGGCAGAAGGTGGCGCTCGTCGCTGCATTCGCGACACGCGCTCGGCTTCTAGTTCTCGACGAGCCGGAAAGCGGCCTGGATCCGTTGATGAAGAAAGAATTCCGCGGCTGTGTCGCAGAAGCACGTGAGCGAGGCCAGACAATATTCCTCAGTTCTCATCAGCTCGCCGAGGTGGAAGCCGTCTGCGACCGAGTTGGGATACTGCGTGCCGGGCGACTCGTAGAAGTTGACAGCATCGCTGACTTGCGCCGGTTACGCCGGACCGTCGTCGAGGTGTCCTATCAGGGCGTTCGACCTTCCGTCGAACGCGTTGAGGGAGTGTCAAGCATCGTGTATCTGGACTGTGAAAGGTTGCGGTTCAACATGACTGGATCACCCGCGGCCGCACTTCGAGCGCTGGCCGCAGCCGAAATCACCGCGATCGCGATGCGCGAACCAACGCTTGAAGAGATCTTCCTGGGCTATTACGGAGAGGCTGCACGATGACAGCCGCCACGCTGCCCGATTCGTCGGTAATGGCGGGACCCCAATTCGCGTCGGGCAGAGCTGTCAGTCGGCTGGCAATACGTCAGCTCCGCTGTGGCGCCGTCGTGGTCGCGCTGATCTGCGCAGGCATGTCGGCGTTGGTCGCCAGCCAATACCCGATGATCGGCGGCCTACTGGACGAATCAGGCATGCGCGCGCTGGCTGAGAACCCCGCGGTGAGAATTCTGTCGGGCCCCCCGGTCGCCCTCGACGATTCCGGTGGTTTCACTGTGTGGCGCATCGGCATTCCCGTGTCAGTGCTTGCGAGCGGTTGGATGGTTCTCGCCGCCACCCGCCTTACCCGTGGCGAGGAAGATGGTGGGCGGTGGGATCTGCTCCTAGCCGGACGCCTGCGAATAGTTGATGTCGTTTTCCGCTACCTAGTCGCCCTCGTCGGATCCGCGATGTTGATCGGCATCGCCGTCGCGGTGGGCCTGGTCGCGGCGCGTGCCGATCTGGTCGGGTCAGTAATTCATGCGACCGGGATGATCGGTATCGCTTTGACTTTCGCGACGACGGCTGTGCTCGCCGCACAAGTCATACCGAGGCGAGCTGCAGCCACGGGATTTACTGTTGCCGCTCTGAGCATTGGGCTGATGCTGCGCATGATTGCCGATGGTTGGCATCAACTGTCATGGTTGGCGTGGGCGACGCCGTTCGGCCTCGCCGCCCGAGCCGCGCCGTTCGCTCATAACCGTATTGCCCCGCTGATTGTATTGAGCGCATTTCCGATCGTGCTAGCCGGTGTCGCGCTGTTCGCGGCTCGCCACCGTGACTTGGGCGACGGCATTGCGTCGGTTTCCGACAGCCGTCCTCCACGAACTCGCTTGTTACGGTCGATCAGTGGGTTCGCCCTTCGCCGCGCCTGGAGGACCGCGCTCGGGTGGGCGACGTGCATCGCTGCATCCTTCTTCGTGGTCGGCGCGTTGGTGGCCTCTATTCTCGAGTTGTTCGAGACGAACCCGCGGTTTGCTGAACTCGCTGCGGCTGCGCCGCTCGGCATATCGGTAGACGTCGTCGCCGCGACTCTGTTCAGCGCGCTAGACATCCCAGGTTCGTAAGTTGTCAAGCGGCTTGGGTGTCGGGAGTTTGTCGGTGTGCCCAGGCTTTGTG
>JAIEPH010000056.1 GCA_019749805.1 Mycobacteriaceae bacterium
GCAGCGCGGCACAGACGTTGAAGACCAACGCCTTCCGCATGCTGCGAACCCTCTAACCCAGCCGGTGGTCTGGCCCGCGCTGCGCGGGCCAGACCACCGCCCCTCACAGCCGAAAGGCGTTCCCATGCAGCACTATCCAGCGTCGCTAAAAGCTCAGCTGGGACGGCTGAGCCCGACCCGCAACTGCACAGGCGGAACGCCTTCGGCGCTGCTGAACACCGGGTCCCTCCGGGCCCCGGCGCTGGTTTATTTGCCTTCTGGCTTTCGATTATGGCCGGCGGCCCGCTACGTGCAAGGCCACGGCCTCCGCTGCGCTCCGGGCTCAAGGGCTCGCAAATTTCTCCGGGGCTCGCTGCGCTCGCGCGAAGAATTTTGCGCCCGGACCTCTGCACTCCACGGCCCTGATGCCGGCCCAAATCTTCAGTGCCAGAAGGCAAAAAGAACGGGCGGCCACGCCCACTCACCCTGAGAAAGGTAACCATCGAAATGAGCGAGAACATCACCACCGAAGCCGACACCGCAGCCCAGGTGCCGGCAGCGGGCACCCTTGAACACCTCGACCCGCAGACGTTGGAGCTCGAAACCAACGTGCGCGATGACGCCGCACTGGACGCCGATTTCGTCGCCAGCATCAAGGAGCACGGCGTGCTCAACCCCATCGCCGCGGTGCGCGGGCACGACGGCGTGGTGCGGGTGCGTGCCGGGCAGCGGCGCACCCTGGCCGCGCGTGAGGCCGGATTGGCCAGCGTCCCGGTCTACGTGCGCCACAGCGTCGCAGGCGACGACGAGAAAGCCCAGGTCCTCGAACGAGTGCCTGAGCAGATTGTCGAGAACGACAAGCGTCTCGCGATCACCGAGGCCCAGCGGGCACGCGGCATTCAGCAGATGCTCGATGCCGGGGTGTCGGTGACCAAGGTCGCCAAGTCGCTGTCCATCGGTCGCGACACGGTCAAGTCGGTGGCCACCGCCGCCGGATCGCAGGCCGCGATGGAGGCCCTCGACAGTGGGCAGCTGTCCCTGGCCGAGGCTGCGGTGCTCAGCGAGTTCGATGACGACCCCGAGGCGATCGAGCGCCTGATCGAGGTGGCAGGCACTAATCGATTCGACCACCGGGTGGCCGAGATCCGTCAGGAACGCGAGTCGCAGAAGGCTTACCAGGAGGTGTCTGCGGGCTACGTCGAGAAGGGTTATCGGCTGCTCGATGACGACTCGTTCCCCGAGTACGGCGACCCGACCAGCGTGGAGTTGCGCTACCTGCGCAATGCCGATGGCTCACCGGCCACCGAAGAGTCGATCACCAATCCGGCGCACTGGGCGGTGTATCTGACCGAAGAGGACGGCTATGTCGACAACGAGACCGGCGAAGCGGTCGAGTACCACGATATCGACTGGTACTCACGTCACAGCGGCAAGGTCACCGAGGGAAAGCGCGACCCCAACTCGGTCACCGAAGTGGCGGTGTGGACTGCTGATTGGTTCTGCACCGACTACGCCGCAGCTGGATTGGTGTTGTGCGAGCAGCTGGCCCATCGTGTGGAGGCGCTGTCTCGCGAGGACGGCGGCGACGGCGACGGCGACGGCGAGAACGACCACCAGGACGCCGAGGTGCGCGCGGCGGCGCGGGCCGACGCCGAGCGTCGCGAGCGGCGCAAGGTGATCGCGCTCAACAAGCTCGGGCAGGCTGCCCAGCAGGTGCGCCGAGAGTTCATCGCCGAAAAGGTCCTCACCCGCAAGACCGCGCCCAAGGGTGCGGCGATGTTCGTCGCGAAGTGCATCACCAGCGATGTACGCCTGATCGAGGAGTACCACGGCGGTGAGGTTGCCGCCGAGCTGCTCGGGGTCAGCGACCTGCAGGCGGTGCACAAGCTCGTGGCCGAGCTTCCGGCCACTGGTGACGGGCGCGCCCAGGTCATCACCTTGGCGCTGGTGCTGGGAGCGCTGGAAGCCCGCACCGGCAAGGACGCCTGGCGTGGCATGGGCGGCTATGGCCGCTACGTCGGACCCGCCGAGCTGCTGGGTTTCCTGGCCGACAACGGTTACCCGCTGGCCGACATCGAGCGAGTCATCCTCGGCGAGCAAACCGCCGACGCTCTCTATGACTCGCTGACCGAATCGGCCGAACCAGCCGACGACGAGTAGTTCCTTACCAGGGTGGGACCGGCCCGTGCCGGTCCCACCCTTACCGGGAAGCGTCCATCAATGAACGACGATTCGGCCCACCTAATCGCTACCGGCGCGCCGCCCACAACCGCCCAGCGGAAGCGCCTGGCGGCGCTGCTGAATTACATTTACCGCATCACTTTCTCAAATCATCAATTATGGCCGGCGGCCCGCTCCGCGCAAGGCCACGGCTACGGCCTAACGGCCCGGAAACTTTTCCCACAAGACTGCTCGCAAAAGCGCTCGCGGGAAAACTCTCCGGCCGGACCATTGCGCTGCGCCGGGCCTCACGCCGGCCCTGACATTGATGCGAGAAAGCGCCGAAGAACAGTCAGCCCGCCAGACCCGTAAGACGGTGCGCGTCTTCGTTTCGACTCGTTGGTGAGGAGGCATTAGAAGGACTGCGAAACCATGCAAGATCCGGTCGCGTCACCGGGGCAAAAATACGCCGATGTTTGCCGAATAAGAAAAGAGGAAAGTCTATATATCGCGGGCTAGAAAGTGTTGTCGGACACTCCGAATATCCGATAGAATGAGAATATCAGTCACGCACAATTGCGACGACAAAAGGAGCCGAGAATGAACACCATCACCGTCTACACAAAGCCCGCCTGTGTGCAATGCAACGCGACTTTTCGAGCGTTGGATAAAGCCGGGTTGGACTACACGAAAGTCGACATCAATACCGATTCCGACGCCCGCGACTACGTGATGAGTCTGGGCTACCTGCAAGCCCCCGTCGTCGTCGCCGGCGGCCAGCACTGGTCAGGGTATCGCCCCGACCGAATCTCCGCGATCAGCAAATCCCCCGCGCTCAGCGCCTGACCGCCCACATTGACCCCGAACGGAGACCAGCGATGTACCACCTCTCGATCGACCACCAAGGCCGGGCCATCACCACCACCGACCACCCCGACCGAGACGACGCCCACCGCAGCCTCCTCAACTACGTCATCGGCGCCGACTACTACCTGCGGCCCGTCTGCACTGATGCCGACACCACCCGCTATGAGCTGCTCGCCCTCGCCGACCCCGACAGCCGCGCCGCCCGGCCCCACCACACCGGGCACGCCACCATCGCGCCGGCCCACGACGACGCGAGCGTGACCAGCACCTACTACGCCGCCGTAGCCGCGCAACGCTGGATCGCCGATCACCACCTGAAGTGGGAGCACGGATCCGACACCGATCCCGGATCGCGCTACCCGCTGGCCGTGCTGACCGCCGCCCAAGCCGAGGGACGATGCTGGTTTACCGCAGGCGCCCTGTGGCGCGAAGCCGCCCAGCTGGCCGGTGTCGAGCTCGCCGCCGCGCCCGATCAACACCTGCTGGAAACACTGCGCCACAACGCCATCGCCCAGGCGGGCGCCGACCTGAGCGCGGCCCAACTCGCCAGCGCTGTGCACGCCGCGCTGCCCGCCCACATCAGCGCCGCCCACGCCAGTGCTCTGACCTGGTGGTATGTCCTACTGAGTTGGGGGATCACCGCATCATGACCGCCGCACACCGCCCACCGCTGCACGTCGTCGCCGACAGCGACACCACCACGGCCACCGAAGCCGACTTCGAACCCAGCGACGAATGGCGCGGACAAGCCATCGCCGCGCGATGGGAACCCGAAAACCAGCTCATCGGGGCGCTGCTGTGGATGCCCTACACCCGGGCCCGCGCCTTTCTCGACCTCATCCCCGACACCGCCATCTGGCGGCCCATGAACCGCTGGGTCTACGAGATCATCCGCCGCGCCACCGCCGCCCGCCGCGACCCCGACCCCGTCACGGTCCTGGCCTACGCCCGCCAGCACGCCGCTACCGAGGCGCTGGAACCCGGAAGCCCCCCGACCGCCGGCCAACACCACCGGCTCGCCCTGCACCTGGCCGATCTCTACACCCACACCGTCAGCGCGGCCGTGGCGGCCAACTACGCCCGCGACGTCCTCGACGAGGCCTACCGCCGGGCGGTGCGCGAACACGGAATCCGCCTGCAGCAGATGGCCGACAGCGGCGCGGACCGCATCGACCTCACCGACCAGTTCACCGCCGTCCGCGATGACCTCGCTGATCTGTGGCGGCGCGCCGAAGCCGCCGCCCAACCCGGATGGGACCAGCCGTGACCAGTCCCGCACGCAGCACCGCCCACCCCGCCAGCCTGGACATCAGCATCGCCGCCCGCGCCGGCGCTGATGTCACAGGCATCGCAGACAATCATCGGCAGCGCCCACCACAAGACAGGACTCAGCGATGCGGCTCACCCGCACAGCAGCACTCACCGCCGCCGCGGTTCTGGGCGCCGTCGCGCCCCTGGCCGCGCCCGCGCTCAGCCGCGCCAGCACCGCCACCGTGGCCGCCGGCGACGAGATCGCAGTCCAGTCCACCCGCGGCCCCACGGTGTGCACGCTGGGCTACACCTACACCACCGGTGACACCACCTACGGCGTCACCGGTGGGCACTGCACTCGAGGCGGCGGCACCACCGTGGTCGACCTCGACAGCGGAGCCGCAGGCCGTGTCGCCGTCGCCATCACCGACCCCGATCCCCTGTTCGACGACTTCGCGTTAATCAACTTCGGCACCAACCGATCCGTGGCCACGATCAACGGCATGCCTGTCAGCGGCATGGGAGTCCCAGACCCACGAACAACGGTGTGCCGCAGCGGAATCCGCACCCACACCGTGTGCGGGCAGCTCGACGGGCGACTCCTCGGCTACCAATACAACGTCACCGGCATGCCCGAAAGCGTTCCCGGTGACTCCGGGGCACCCGTCTGGCAGCCGGCCAGCGACGGCACCGCCACCATCGTCGGGATCTGGCTGGGCGAACACCACACCCACAGCGGCACCCGCACCGGACGCTTCACCAGCCTGACCGAATCGCTGACCGAACTCGCCGTCACCGGCCTGCAGGGCTGATCGGCAGCAGCCGCGAGGCCTGGCGCCGACCGCGAGAAAGAGATCGCCGGCGCGAGAGCGCCGCCCATCTGCACTCAGCACCTCGGCCACCACACCGCCGCCCACCAAGATCAGCCACTCGCGGCGCAGCCCAGACGTTCCTCGACCTCCACGGACCGCGGCTGGGGTGAGGGCACTTTGCAGTGCCAGCCCCCGCCGCGGGTGCGGTCCGCTGGCCGGTCACCTCAACAGATGCGCGCCCTGGCGGGCGCTTCATGGCCGCCTGGCGGCGGCCGCGTCCGTAGCCCCTCACCTTTTAACCGTTCAGCTGGGCGGCCAAGTATGACCGGCGAGGACCCCGTCACGCTCAACCCACACCCGCGCCGAACTGCACAGGCCGAGTGACCTTTTCGGCCCAACCCGAGCTCACCCGAGGCGCTGGCGCGCCCGGGCTCGCGGGGGCCGAAAACCCTGCTCCGTTTCGCCGCGGCCTCTTCGGGGTTGACCGCGCCACCCCACCGGTCCCCCGCACACCCAGCGCTAACCGGCGCACCCAACACCACCCGAAACGGAGAACACCATGACCACAACCCACACCGACCTCACCGCCGGCGGCCGACACACCTACCACCTGGCCGAACGACTCCGGGGCATCGCCATCGACAAGCTCTACACCTTCACTGCGGGCCACCAACAGCTCGACATCGACACCCTGCCCGAGGACGTCGCCGTCCTCGCCCGCTTCACCACCCACAACTGGGGCATCAGCGCCCAACTCTGGGCCCGCGACGAGCACGGGACCCTGCAGGCCGCCGCCGAATCCAGCGCCGGGCACCTCGATACCGTCTCCACAATCAGCGCCCGCATCAAGAACTTTCGCTCCGGAGCGCTGCTGTGGACCCACATCGGCACACCAATCAGCGCCGCCCCGCTCAGCGCCCTCGGCGGAGCCATCTACACCACAGTCGGCCGACACTGCTACCAGCTGACTGCCGTCCCCCGCCTCGGCGCGCCCGCCATCTGGCAGCTGCACACCGACGACCTCGATGTCGAACACCCGCAATTCGCCGGCGTCGACTCCGCCACCACCCACATCGCCGAGTTCCTCGAGCGCACGCCCACCCCGGGCCGGCGGCGGCGCCCCCGATGAACCACCCCGATCGGCGGCCGCGATCCTCACGCGGCCGCCCGGGTCGCGGTCGACAAGAACCCGCGCCGCCACGCCTACATGAACGACACCCACACCCCCGAAAGGACACTGCGATGACCAACACCGAGCCCACCGAGGCGGCGCTGCGCCGCGACGGCAACGCGCACTACTACAACCAGATCCACCCTCCGGCAGCACATTTCATCGAACAAACCGTCGCCGTGCACCTGCGGCTCTCCGACGACGGCACCCGCTGGATCGTCGATGGCCCCAGCGTCGACGGCTACCCCCTGGACAGCACCTACGCCGAGCTGAGCGCGACCAACTCCGAATGCGCCTGCGACCGGCCCGCGGAGTGCACCCAAGTCCGCGACCGCGCCGACACGCTACTGCTGCCCACCGCCGCCGAGCTGGTGGGAATGCTCGCTGCCGCGCTCGACACCCCGGCCGAGCTCATTACGTCCGAGCAAGCCAGCAGCTGGGCCGGGCGCGCGTTGAGCGCCGATGAGATCGATCGCCTCGCCGAGGCGATCCCGCACTCCTCGATCCCCGAGGCCATCGACACCATCACCGACAGCTGGCAGGACTGACACCCCGCCAGGGGCCCGGTCATCCCACCGCGGGTGACCGGGCCCCTTTTTGTTCCGGTCGCACCAGCGTGGCCGCGCAATGCCGGTGCCAGCCAGGTAGGGCCGCCTGCCGGCGGCCGCTTCCGTAGCCCCTTACCTTTCTGCCTGTCAGCAGGCGCCCAGCATGACCGCAGGGCCCCAGGCCGGCTCAACCCACACCCGCGCCGAACTACGCGCGCCGAGTGACCTTTTCGGCCCAACCCAAGCTCTCCCGAGGCGCTGTCGCGCCCGGGCTCGCCGGGGCCGAAAACCCCGCTTCGTTTCGTCGCGGCCTCTTCGGGGTTGACCCGCCCCACCCCACGGTCCGAGCGCACCTGCACCGACCGGCGCACCGCCGGTCACCAACCGCAAAGGAACACCCCATGAGCGACCGCATCGACTCCGACCACGGCCCCTGTCGCGGAGAGGTTTTCGAGCGCTACACCCTCTCCGGCAGCGGAATGACCTTCCCGCGCTGCGAGCACCACTACGACGAATACGTAGCGCACACCCAACCCCGCATCGACGAGATCAACCGCCGCTACCCCGCCACCGCGCCAGCCGACTTCGATCCCAGCTACGCCGGCGAGCGCTGGGACGAAGACGACTACTAACCAAACCCGATCCACCCCGGCCAGGTCCACAGAGACCTGCCCGGGCGTCCCGAACACCGCAGCACCCACCGAAAGGACCCGACATGTACGACCCATTCGACAAAATCACCGTCACCACCCCCGCCGGCACCTACGTCATCGCCCTGCACTACGACCTCGACGCCGCAGCACCCGACTACACCGACGACGGCGGACTGGTCTACCTCGGCGATGCCCGCACAATCAGCGCCCAATTCGGTGACGCCTCCCACGACGTCGCTCAGCTGCTGCGCCGGCACACCGCCGCCAACGATTCCCTCTACGACCACGAATACCGCTCCTCGGCCGCCCTTGCCCGCTACCTGCGGATGACCTACGGCCTGGCCGGGGTCCTGCACATCACGCGCAGCGGTGACCGCTACCACGCCGAGACGCCCTGCACGAAGCGGTACCGCGGCATCGAAGGCCTGGCCTGGGCACCCCCCGACGCCCCCGCGCCCGAGGACTACAGCCGCGGCACCGTCGCCACCTACGACGCCTGGGCCAACGGCGAGGTCTACGGCTACATCGTGGCCGGACCCGACGGCCGAGAAGTCAGCTCCTGCTGGGACTTCTACGCCGACCCCAACGAGGCGTTCACCGCCGACGCACCCCTGGGATTGGCCCACATGGTCAGCCAGGCCCGCGCCGACATCGACAACGACGCCGCCGCGCGCATCGAGCAGGCCAACACCATCGGCGCCGGCCTCACCGGACTCATCTGAGATCCGCCAGCACCAGCGAGCCGGTCACCCCCACCCGGAGGTGGCCGGCTCGCCCGGCCGGCCCTCACCTGCGCAAGCGTCGCCCTGGCGGGCGCCGATGCCCGCCTGGCGGCGGGCGCGTCCGTAGCCCCTCACCTTTAAGCCGTCAGCAAGGGTCGCAGCCTAATCGGCCGGGGGCCCGACCGGTCAACCCACACCGACGTCGAACTACGCAGGCCGAGTGACCTTTTCGGCCCTATCAAGCTCGCTGCCGCTCGCGGGCCGAAAACCCTGCTCCGTGCGACGCCGGCTCTTCGGGGTTGACCGCCCACCCTCACCCGATTGACCGCTCCCCAGCGCTGACCGGCGCACCACTCACCACAAGAAACGGAGCACAACCATGGACCACGAATTCGACCTCGCATTCGCCCTTCTCGACGAAGCCGCCGAGCGGATCCAACACCAGCAGTACGGAATCACCCGCATCGTGTTCCACAACCACGGACCCATCCTGCTGACCACCGTCCACGAGTACACCCCCGAGCAGGGCCACCACCTCGTGCTTCTGGCCACCGACGATTACGGGCAGATCGCCGCGCTGGAGGCCACCGCGCCCGACCTCAACACGGAACCGACCACACGAATCCTCAAGGTCCGCGCCGGCGACCTGACGTTCCACCAAATCCCCGGCACCTGGTCCTACCGAGCCGAGGGAGCCCACACCTACACGCTGACCGCCGGAGTCGGTGACGAACCGATGTGGACCCTCACCGTCGACGACGCACCCCTGGCCCTGGCCTACGAGGACCTCCAGGAAGCCATCGACGACATCCTCGACAACGAGCCGATCGCCGCCTGAACCACCTGCTTAGCCGGGCCCGCCCCTGGGGGTGGGCCCGGCATCACCCACCGAACGCAACCCGAAAGGACCGACTAATGACCAGCCACCCCGACTACACCGACTGGGACCGCGACATCGAGGAGGCCCGCACCCAGCTCCTCGGCTCCCTCGCCGACGCCATCAACGCCCTCACCCGCGCCCAGCGTGCCGTCACCGCGTTGACCAGCGACCAGGTGTTCGACGTCGAATTCGCCGAAGGCACACCCGGACCCGACACCACCTCGTTCATCACCGACAGCGTCCGCAATTGCCGCGCCGCCTACCACATCGTTCACGGAATCATCGCCGACGAACGCCCCTAACAAGGCGCCACCCGCGCCGGGCCCGCCAGCGCCGCTGTCGCGGGCCCGGCCCACCGGTGTCTTCGGGCTCCACGCCCCCGCTGCGGCGCTCACGCGCCGGATGCCCGCCTGCGGCGGCCGCTGCCCGTAGCCACTCACCTTTAAGCCGTCAGCAGGGGTCGCAGCCTAATCGGCCGGGGGCCCGACCGGTCAACCCACACCGACGCCGAACTACGCAGGCCGAGTGACCTTTTCGGCCCAAACCAGCTCGCCCCCAGGCGCTGCCGCGCCGGGCTCGCGGGCCGAAAACCCTGCTCCGTGCGACGCCGCCTCTACGGGGTTGACCGCCCACCCTCACCCGATTGACCGCACCCCAGCGCTGACCGGCAGCGCACCAGAAAGGGGAACACCAATGTCCATCACCACCGCGATCATCACCACCGACTGCATCGCCACCATCGACCAGCCCGTCGACTGCCTACTCGACGCCATGATCGAAGCCCAACACCGGGTCGGCCAGATCACCTGGAACGACATCGCATTCGACCGCGCCGACGGCACCTACCGGGGCCCGGCCAACACCGACATCCCCATCTCCGTCGTCGACACCAGCGCCACCAACGACCTCCTGGCCGCCGTCGAACGCTGGATGCACCGACGCTGACAAACACCAGCGCCGCAGCCGGCCCCGCCGCAGCACGGGGCCGGCTGGCCATCGGCGCCTTCCGGCATCACACCGCAGCGCCCCAACCCGGCCGAGTGCTGCGGCGCTCACGCGCCGGATGTCCGCCTGCGGCGGCCGCTTCCGTAGCCCCTCACCTTTAAGCCGTCAGCAAGGGTCGCAGCCTAATCGGGCGGGGGCCCGACCGGTCAACCCACACCGACGTCGAACTACGCAGGCCGAGTGACCTTTTCGGCCCTATCAAGCTCGCTGCCGCTCGCGGGCCGAAAACCCTGCTCCGTGCGACGCCGGCTCTTCGGGGTTGACCGCCCACCCTCACCCGATTGACCGCTCCCCAGCGCTGACCGGCGCACCACTCACCACAAGAAACGGAGCACAACCATGAGCGACACCACCACAGCACCGGCACCGGCACTCACCGTCACCGTGTTCATCAACGAGGCCGAGGCCAGCTTCCTCGGATTCAACCGGGCCGCACCCGCCCGGTTGCGCGCCGCCGCCACCTTCGACCTACCGGTGCCCACCGGCACCCGGCCCCACCAAACCGCCATCGGCGCCGCCCTCGAACACGTCTTCGCCCAACTCAACCTCGAACCCACCACCGACTGGGCCATCAAATACCGGCTCGCCGGGCACCGCAGCCTCTCGGTAGGCGACGTGGTCGCCGTCGGCGAAACCGCCTGGGCCGTGGCCTCAGTGGGCTGGAACCCGATACCCGCAGCCGATCTAGCCGCCGCCATCACCCGCGGCTGACCACACCCGCACCGATCGGGCCCCGGCACACCAGCCGGGGCCCGATCACCGTCCTCACACCCACGATCACCCATTCTGAAAAGGACATGTCCATGGGCCAGTACTTCATCCCCGTCATCGTCGACCCCACGGGTCGACCCATCCGCGCCGTCGCACCCACCGACTACGGCAGCGGACAGAAACTGTCCACCCACACCCGCGCCGACACCCCCCTCATGACCGCCGTGGAGACACTGCTCACCCTCGACGGCGGCGCCCGCCTGGTCTGGGCCGGCGACGACGACACCCCCGACGACGGCCAACCCGGGCTCTACTGGCTCATCGAACCCCACCACTTCGTGCGCTTCGCCGGCCTCATCGACCCCCACGAACCGATCACCGCCAACGCCGAACCGCCGGTCACCATCACCGCCACCAGCCACCGCTACATCTGCAACCCCGACAAGCAGCAATACATCGACAAAGACCGCCTCGGCCTCGACGACCACGGAGTCCGGCGCTCCCCGCTGCCCTGGCTCACCGCCGAAGGCGGACCCACCACCCGCGGCCGCCACACCAGCTGGGCCCGCGACCGCATCTACCTCACACCCGCCCACCCCGGCGCCGACTGGACCGAAGTCCCCAACCTGCTCTGGATCTAACCAGCCCACCGGCCCGGCCGGTCGTGGTGTCTTCCGGTGAGTGCCGGACGCGCCCTGGCGGGCGCTTCATGGCCGCCTGGCGGCGGCCGCGTCCGTAGCCACTCACCTTTTAACCGTTCAGCTGGGCGGCCAAGTATGACCGGCGAGGACCCCGTCACGCTCAACCCACACCCGCGCCGAACTGCACAGGCCGAGTGACCTTTTCGGCCCAACCCGAGCTCACCCGAGGCGCTGGCGCGCCCGGGCTCGCGGGGGCCGAAAACCCTGCTCCGTTTCGCCGCGGCGTCTTCGGGGTTGACCGCGCCACCCCACCGGTCCCCCGCACACCCAGCGCTAACCGGCGCACCCAACACCACCGAAACGGAGAACACCATGGAAATCGACTACGCCCTGGCCTGGGACTTCCTCGACGACCACGACACCCGGCCCTACCAACTGCGGTTCCGCCTCAAAGACCACTTCCGCAGAGACGGCCAGCTCGTCGCCGTCGTCGCCCGCGCCGACCACCCCGACCAAGGCCACACCCTGGCCATCAGCCGGGCCGGCGTCGACTTCGACATCGTCGAAAAAGCACTCCACGGCTGGCAGACCTGGGCCCGCTTCACCGAGAACACCGTCAGCCTCGCCGCCATCCGCCGCCGCATCACCGACGCCGGCCTCGCCTAACCCCACCACCGGAAAGGACTTCCACCATGAGCGCATTCATCGTCGACCCCGAACACATCCACGTCCTGCTCTGGGCCGCCAGCAGGCCAGCCGGCCACTACGGGCCCCTGTCGTGGTATTTCGACAACCCCACCCGAGAAGGCCGGCTCACCGCCGACACCCGAGACGCCGTCGGACAGATGCTCATCGACGAAAACGCCGCCTCGGTCAACTACCGCTACGACGAAGACGACTTGTTCATCTACGCCTACCAGCGGCCGCGGCACACCACATGGAGCACCGTCGACCTGCTCAAGGCTCTGCACTGCTACGAATACCAAGCCTGCGAGCACGCCGGCTGGCGCGACAGCCAAGCCCACGCCTTCTGCCGCGCCTTCGAGCACCGCCTGATCCAGGCACTGCCGGGCTACGACGCCGGCCCCTGGGCGATCTCGCGCCTCGACGTTCCCGCCGCGGCCCGGCGCCCACACGCCGGCCCCTGAGAACACCATCCACCCGGCCGGTGCCCGCGCAGCTGTCGCGGGCCCGGCCGGTGCGGTGTCTTCCGGTGAGTGCCGGACGCGCCCTGGCGGGCGCTTCATGGCCGCCTGGCGGCGGCCGCGTCCGTAGCCCCTCACCTTTTAACCGTTCAGCTGGGCGGCCAAGTATGACCGGCGAGGACCCCGTCACGCTCAACCCACACCCGCGCCGAACTGCACAGGCCGAGTGACCTTTTCGGCCCAACCCGAGCTCACCCGAGGCGCTGGCGCGCCCGGGCTCGCGGGGGCCGAAAACCCTGCTCCGTTTCGCCGCGGCGTCTTCGGGGTTGACCGCGCCACCCCACCGGTCCCCCGCACACCCAGCGCTAACCGGCGCACCCAACACCACCCGAACGGGAGAACACCATGACCATCAAGCTCGGAACACCCGCCGACGTCATCGCCGCCGCCGCACCCATGCTGGGCTTCGTCCCCACCGACAGCATCGTGGCCTACATGCTCGGCACGGATCCCGCCGACGGCCCGATCGTCAAGGTCACCATCCGCTGCGACATCACCATCACCGCCGAACAAGGCGCCAACTTCGCGCGCACCTGCAATCTCACCGCTGGCCGCTACGACGCGGTGCTACTCCTCGCGGTCTGCGGCCCCGAGCTCGATGAGCACGCCGCGGTCATCCTCGACGCCATCGGCGACTCGCTGACCACCGCCGGCATCCCCGTGCGCCAACGCCTGCTCACCCGCGACGTCACCGCCGCCGGCACCTGGACCGACCCCGACACCGGCGCCACCGGACCCACCTACCCCTACACCGACTCGCTGCTCACCGCCCAGCGCGTCCACGACGGCGCGATCATCACCGCCGACCGCGAGGACCTCGTGCGCGAATTCGACCCCATCGACCCCGCGCCCGCCGTCGCCGTCGGCGACCACGACGTCCTGGTCTCCAACACCATGGAGGAGATCTCCGATGCCCTCACCGGAGTCAGCCGATACATCAGCGGCACCCTCTCCACCCGCGCCGGCATCCTCATCACCGCACACCCCGCGCTGCGCGACGCGATGCTGCACCTCGCGCTCGACCACGAACGCGCCGCCACCAACCTGTGGACCCGCATTGCCCGCCAGCTGCGCGGCCGAGCTCGCGCCGAAGCGCTCACCATCGCCGCTGTCTGCTACTGCCTCATCAACGACTCGGTGCGCGCCGCCATCGCCGCCGAGGTCGCCGTCACCGAAGCCGCCGCCGACGGCGACGAGCCCCCCACCCTGGCCACGATGCTCCTCGATGCCCTCCAATCGGGCATCAATCCCGCCCTCGTGCGTCGCGTCATCACCGACACCCACCCCGGCACCTAACCCGGGTCTCACCGCCAACCCGGCCGGTGCCCGCGCAGCTGTCGCGGGCCCGGCCGGTGCGGTGTCTTCCGGTGCGGGCCGGATGCGCCCTGGCGGGCGCTTCATGGCCGCCTGCCGGCGGCCGCGTCCGTAGCCACTCACCTTTTAACCGTTCAGCTGGGCGGCCAAGTATGACCGGCCAGGACCCCGTCACGCTCAACCCACACCCGCGCCGAACTGCACAGGCCGAGTGACCATTTCGGCCCGAACAAGCTCGCAGCCGCTCCCGGGCCGA
>JAIEPH010000119.1 GCA_019749805.1 Mycobacteriaceae bacterium
GCGGCGGCCGTCGACGCCGCCGGCAGCAGACCGGCCAACGGCGTTCCGGCGGGCAATAGCGATGCGAGACCGGTCAGCGGTGACGCGGCTTCCGTCAGCAGGTTGGCCGGGTTGGCCGCGGGCGCAGCCGCTGTAGCGACCGGCGCTGCGGTGGGCAGTGCCGGAGCCGGCGGCAGGGTGACCGACGCGGTCGCGGTCTGCGGCGCGGCGGCGGGTGCGGCCGGGGTAGCGGCGGTGTTCAGCATCGACGTGAAGCCCTGCATGAGTTGCGTCGCCGCGGCCGGATTGGATGCGAGTTGCTGGATGAACGGCAGGCCCGGAACGCCGGGGGTCGGTGCAGGTGCAGGTGCTGCGGGCTGGGCGGAAGCGGTTCCGCTCAAGGCCAGTGCAGCCGTGACGGCTCCCGCGGCCGCAATCATCGTGGTCGCGAAGAGTTTTCTGGTGCTGTGCATGGTTCTCCCATTCAGGTTGGTCGGCACGCCTCGCCCCGAAGCTACGGAGTTACTGGTGTTACTCAAGTGACACGTGTGGCATTTATGCAACCGTTACGGATGCGAGGGCTAACGGTTACCGGTCGATAGAGTCGTACGGATAGACACGCCGACCACCGCCTCGACCGCGTCGCGATTGCCTGCCCGACTGGCCGCCGCGGCGCCGATTCTGTTGGTGATCAGCATCGTCGTGCGCCTGGCGTGGACGTACCTGGTGCCCAACGGTGCCAACTTCGTCGATCTGCACGTGTATGTCGGCGGCGCGGGCATGCTCGATCATCCGGGCACGCTCTACGACTACGTCTACGCCGACCAGACGCCGGACTTCCCGCTGCCGTTCACGTATCCGCCGTTCGCGGCCATCGTGTTCTACCCGCTGCACCTGCTGCCGTTCGGAATCGTCGCATTTGCCTGGCAACTCGGCCTTTTCGCGGCGCTGTACGGAGTTGTGCGGATCAGCCAGCGGCTGCTGGGATGCACGAACCAGCGAACGGCCATGCTCTGGACGGCTGTCGGCATCTGGATCGAACCCCTTCGCAGCACATTCGACTACGGCCAGATCAATGTGCTGCTGGTGCTCGCAGTGCTGTACGCGGTGTACAGCTCGCGATGGTGGGTGTCGGGACTACTGGTCGGCCTCGCGGCCGGTGTGAAGCTGACACCCGCGGTGGCGGGGCTGTACTTCCTCGGCGCCCGCCGGTGGGGCGCCGTCGTGTTCTCGGCGGTCGTGTTCTTCGCCACGGTGGGGATTTCGTGGCTGATCATCGGCGGCGAAACCCGTTACTACTTCACCGAATTGCTGGGTGACGCGTCCCGGGTGGGACCAATCGGAACGTCGTTCAACCAGTCATGGCGCGGCGGGATATCCCGGATACTCGGACACGATGCGGGCTACGGGCCGTTGGTGCTGGCCGGCATCGCGTTGACGGCCGTACTGGCGGTGCTGGCATGGCGCGCGATCGGCGGGGCGTCGGACCGACTCGGGGCGATTGTCGTCGTACAGCTGTTCGGCCTCCTGCTGTCGCCGATCTCGTGGACGCACCACTGGGTGTGGCTCATCCCGTTGATGATCTGGCTGCTGCACGGACCGTTGCGGGACCGGCTCGGCGCGAAGGTGCTGGGTTGGGGCTGGCTGGTGCTGACCCTGATCGGGGTGCCGTGGCTGCTGAGCTTCGCGCAGCCGACGATCTGGGTCATCTCCCGTCCGTGGTACCTGGCCTGGGCGGGGCTGATCTACATCGTCGCCACGCTGGTAACGCTGGCGTGGATCGCCGCTACTGGCCGACGATCGCGTTGATCTCCTTCGCCATCTCGACGTCCTTGTCGGTGATACCGCCCTCGGAGTGTGTGACCAACACGAAAGTGACTGTCCGCCAACGGATGTCGATGTCGGGATGATGGTCTTTCTCCTCGGCCTTCTCGCCGACGCGCCGCACCGCGTCGATACCGTCCAGGAAGGCTCCGAATTTGATCGACCGGCGCAGGGCGCCGTCGGCGCGTTCCCAGCCGTCGAGGTCGGGCAGTGCGGCGTCCACTTGGTCGTCCGTCAATACAGCCATGCTTGTTAGGTATACCGTCAGCCGCGATGTCAAACCAGATCGTCGTCGCCGGAGCTCTGATCGCGGCCAACGCACTGCTGGTCGCTCAACGTGACAGGCCGCCGGCCCTGGCCGGGCTATGGGAACTGCCCGGCGGCAAGGTGGCCGCGGGTGAGACGGACGAGGCCGCGCTCGTCCGTGAACTCAAGGAGGAACTCGGCGTCGACGTGACTGTCGGCGCCCGCCTCGGAGTCGACGTCGCGCTCACTCCGGCGACCGCCCTGCGCGCATACCGCGTCAGCCAGACCGGCGGCACCTTGCACCCCAACGACCACCGCGCGCTGCGCTGGATCACCGTCGACGAACTCGACGACCTGGACTGGGTGCCCGCCGACCGAACGTGGATTGCCGAACTGCGCGCCGCGCTGACGGGTTGATCCGCAACTCAACCAGACCTGCACCCGCACCCGCGCATTCGGATGAGTCACCGCATGCAGCGGTGTAGTAGCAACGGCACGCGGAGCAATGCACCACGTGGATCGGTACCCCCAAACCGCACCTGAACGCGCGTGACGGATGCCGTCAAAGGCAATCCGGGGGCTCAGCTCTTGCGGGCGCGCCGGTAGATCTTCTCGAGCTCTTTTCCGCGGACGCCCACCATTTCGGCCTTACGTACTTTGTGCAGCACCAGCGGACATTTCTTGCACCGGGGTTTACTGCGGCAGCACTTCTTCTTCGGTTTGATGTCGAGCAGCTTGCTGGCCTTCAAGTGACCTTTCTCTCTTTGATCTCTGTCGAATCGCTTTCGTTTTCGCGATTGAGCACCCGCACTGCGACACTTACCGACGTGGATTTTCGGAATGTCGCCATTGTCGCGCACGTCGATCATGGGAAGACGACCCTGGTCGATGCGATGCTGCGGCAGTCCGGCGCCCTGACCCACCGCGGCGATGATGCCATCGAGCGTTTGATGGACTCCGGGGACCTGGAGAAGGAAAAGGGCATCACCATCCTGGCGAAGAACACCGCCGTCCACCGTCGCCACCCCGACGGCAGCATGACCGTCATCAACGTCATCGACACCCCCGGCCACGCCGACTTCGGTGGCGAGGTAGAACGCGGGCTGTCCATGGTCGACGGGGTGCTGCTACTGGTCGACGCATCCGAGGGCCCACTGCCGCAGACCCGTTTCGTGTTGCGCAAGGCGCTGGCCGCGCATCTGCCGGTGATCCTGGTGGTCAACAAGACCGACCGGCCAGACGCCCGCATCGCCGAAGTGGTCTCGGATAGCCACGATCTGCTGCTCGACGTGGCCTCCGATCTCGACGAGGAGGCCCAGAAGGCCGCCGAGGACGCGCTCGGGCTGCCCACGCTCTACGCGTCCGGCCGGGCCGGGATCGCCAGCACCGTCGAACCCGCCAATGGTGAGAACCCCGAGGGTGAGAACCTGGACCCGCTGTTCGACGTGCTTCTCGAACACATCCCGCCGCCCAAGGGCGACCCGGAGGCCCCCCTGCAGGCCTTGGTGACCAACCTCGACGCGTCGGCGTTCCTCGGTCGCCTCGCGCTCATCCGCATCTACAAGGGCCGGCTCCGCAAGGGGCAGCAGGTCGCCTGGATGCGTGAGGTCGACGGTCATCCCGTCATCACGAACGCGAAGATCACCGAGCTGCTGGTGACGGAGGGCGTAGAAAGAACAAGCACCGACGAGGCCATCGCGGGTGACATCGTGGCCGTTGCGGGCATCCCGGAGATCATGATCGGCGACACGCTGGCCGACACCGAGCACGCACACGCGCTGCCGCGCATCACCGTCGACGAGCCCGCGATCTCGGCGACCATCGGCACCAACACCTCACCGCTGGCGGGCAAGGTGGCCGGACACAGGCTCACCGCGCGCATGGTCAAGTCGCGCCTGGACACCGAACTCGTCGGCAACGTGTCGATCAAGGTCGTCGACATCGACCGGCCCGACGCGTGGGAGGTGCAGGGCCGAGGCGAGCTCGCGCTGGCCGTGCTCGTCGAGCAGATGCGTCGCGAAGGCTTCGAGCTGACCGTGGGCAAGCCGCAGGTGGTCACCCGCACCATCGACGGCAAGCTGCACGAACCCTTCGAGGCGATGACCATCGACTGTCCCGACGAGTTCGTCGGTGCCATCACCCAGTTGATGGCCGGCCGCAAGGGCCGCATGGAGGAGATGACCAATCACGCCGCAGGCTGGGTGCGGATGGACTTCATCGTGCCCAGCCGCGGTCTGATCGGCTTCCGCACCGACTTCCTGACGTTGACCCGGGGTACCGGCATCGCGAACGCCGTATTCGACGGTTACCGCCCGTGGGCGGGTGAGATCCGCGCGCGCCACACCGGATCGCTGGTGTCGGACCGCTCGGGCTCGATCACGCCGTTCGCCATGATTCAGCTGGCCGACCGCGGCCAATTCTTCGTCGAACCGGGCCAGGACACCTACGAGGGCCAGGTGGTCGGAATCAACCCGCGCGCCGAGGACCTCGACGTGAACGTGACCCGGGAGAAGAAGCTGACCAATATGCGGTCGTCGACGGCCGACGTCATGGAGACACTGGCCCGTCCGCTCGAGCTGACGCTCGAACAGGCCATGGAGTTCTGCGCCGAGGACGAGTGCGTCGAGGTCACGCCCGAGGTGGTCCGCGTCCGCAAGGTCGAGTTGGACGCCACGCTGCGGGCTCGCGCGAAGTCCCGCGCCAAAGCCCGGGGCTGACGCTGGCCGAGCCGGCGAGCGGCTGCCGATACCCTGAACACCGTGCCGAGGCCAGTACGCGTCATAGTCGCGATATCCGCGCTGATGACGCTGATATCCGGCTGCACCGTGAGCCCGCCGCCGGCACCGCAGAGCACCGACACCACAGAGACGACGGCTCCACCTCCGCCGAAGGCGTCGCAGATCATCATGGCCATCGACTGGATCGGTCCGGGCTTCAATCCGCACCTGCTGGCCGATCAGTCACCGGTGAACGCCGCGATCAGTTCTCTGGTGCTGCCCAGCTCGTTCCGGCCGGTGCCGGATCCCAACACCCCGACCGGATCGCGATGGGAACTCGACACCACGCTGCTGGACTCGGCGGAAGTCACCAGTCGGGATCCGTTCACCGTCACGTACAAGATCCGGCCCGAGGCGTCGTGGACTGACAATGCCCCGATCGGCGCCGACGACTTCTGGTACCTGTGGCAGCAGATGGTGAGCCAGCCCGGGGTGGTCGACCCCGCAGGCTATGACCTCATCACCGGCGTGCAGTCGATCGAGGGCGGCAAGACCGCGGTGGTGACCTTCTCCCAGCCCTATCCGGCCTGGCGCGAGTTGTTCAACAACATCCTGCCCGCCCACATCGTCAAGGACATCCCCGGCGGATTCGCGGCGGGACTGGCTCGCACGCTGCCCGTCACCGGTGGTCAGTTCCGGGTCGAGAACATCGACCCTCAGCGCGACGAGATCCTGCTGGCGCGTAATGACCGCTTCTGGAGCGCGCCCGCCAAACCCGACCTGATCCTGTTGAGGCGCGGCGGGGACGCGGCCGCCCTGGCCGATTCGATCCGCAACGGAGACACACAGGTGGCCCAGGTCCACGGCGGTGCGGCGACCTTCGCGCAACTCTCGGCGATTCCGGATGTCCGGACGGCCCGGATCGTCACGCCGCGCGTCATGCAGTTGACGCTGCGGGCGCAACAGCCCGCACTCGCGGATTCCCAAGTGCGCAAGGCGATTTTCGGGTTGCTGGACGTCGACCTGCTCGCCGCGGTGGGGGCCGGTGACGACAACACCGTGACGCTGGCGCAGGCGCAGGTGCGATCGCCGTCCGATCCCGGCTACGTGCCGACCGCGCCGCCCGCGATCTCGAAAGAGGATGCGCTCGCACTGCTCGTCGACGCCGGCTACGTGGTGGAGCCAGCGGAATCGCCGACTCCCGGTACGCCCGCTCCGGACAACCACCGCGGCCGCATCATCAAGGACGGGGTGCCGCTGTCGTTGGTGCTGGGTGTCGCCGCCAACGATCCGACCTCGGTCGCGGTCGCCAACACCGCCGCCGATCAGCTGCGCAACGTGGGCATCGAAGCATCCGTATCGGCGCTCGATCCGGTGGCGCTCTACGGCGACGCGCTGACGAACAACCGCGTCGACGCCGTCGTCGGCTGGCATCAGGCCGGCGGTGACCTCGCCACGTCGCTGGCATCGCGGTACGGCTGCCGCGCACTGGAGGCCACCCCGATAGCGACGGCGGAGATCGAGACGCCCGCCCCGCAGACACCGTCCGCCACCGCGCCGACGACCGTGTCCCCGGCTCCGGCGCCGACGACCACGCTCGCCAGCCCCGCGCCGGAAAACAACGAGTTGGTCCAGGCGCCAAGCAATATCACCGGTATCTGCGACCGCAGCCTGCAGCCGAAGATCGACGCCGCACTCGACGGCAGCGAGCCCATCGACGCCGTGATCACCGCGGTGGAACCGCGACTGTGGAACATGTCGACGGTGCTGCCGATTCTGCAGGACACCACGATCGTCGCGGCCGGGCCGAGCGTGCAGAACGTCAAGTTGTCCGGCGCCGTGCCGATCGGCATCGTCGGCGACGCCGGCACATGGGTGAAAACCCGTCAGTGAGAAGGTGTTTGGTCCTCGCGGTGTTCTCGCATCACGCGCAGACCGTGTGCGCCATACGCCGCGATCGCGAACACGAAGAGGAACCAGTACGGCGGGTGCGCGAGTTCCCATACGAACAACGCGGCGAACAGCGGTGACCGCTGGGTGATTGCCAAGACCCCGGCCGCACACGTCAGCGCCAACGCCGACACGTGGATGTGGGTGCCCGCCAGCTGATTGAGCGCAAGGGCGACCACCGATCCGGCGGCCGCGCCGGTGGCCAAGGCAGGCGTGAGCAGGCCGCCGACGGCCCCGGCACGCAGAAACCCCGCTGTCAGAAGCGGTTTCAGCAACAGGATGACGCAGGCGGCACCGAGCGTCATCCCGCTGTCAACCGCCACTGTCAGAATGCTCCGCCCGTTGCCGGGAAGTTCCGGGTACCAGATCGAGCAGATGCCGGTTACCAGACCGGCTGCCGCGATCGCGGGAATCAGCATCCAGGACTTGAATTGCACCCTGGGGCGGGCGAAGTCCATCATCCGGTTGAACGCCAGACCGATGGCTCCTGCCAGCGGTGCGATGGCGAGCGCGAGGAAGACGAACAGGTAGGGCATCGACGCGTCCGGCCAATCCAACGGGTGCTCGAGATGAGTGATGGGCGCGGCGACCGCGACCGCGAGGCTCGAGGTGATCAACGCTGTGCCCAGCACCCGCGGATGCCAGCTGCCCAGCAGAATCTGCGCGGCGAACAAGGCCCCGCCCAGCGGCACGCTGTAGACCGCGCCCAGTCCGGCACCGGCCGCGCAGGCGAGCAGAATCTCACGGTCGCGCGCCGTGAGCGACAGCCGCGTGGTGCCGAAATCGCCTAATGCGGCCGACAGTTGACGCGGTGCGCCTTCGCGGCCCAGCGACGCGCCCGCGCCGACGAGCAGCACCTGAAGGAACGCGTCGATGGACATCGCGACCCGGGGGATGGGCCGGTGCGCCTTGATGGTTCCGGCGAGCGGCGGGACGGTGGTCCGTCGTCGTAGCATCCACCACCCGAAGCCGGCGAGCGCACCGCCGACCATCGGACCGACCGCGCGCCGCACCGGACTACTGCCGCCGACACCGGACAGCAGCGTGCCGAAGGAGTAGTGGTACGTCAGGTGTTCGATCGCGTGCAGCAGCAGCGTGGTGGCCGCGCCCGCCACCCCGGCGAGCAGCCCGACGATGATGATCGCGCATACGAACTCGACTGTGCGGCGCGACACCAGGTGAATCTAACTGCCAACCATCGTGCAAGCTGTGCCAATGGAGAGTCCGCGGCTGCTGTTCGTCCACGCGCATCCCGACGACGAGACGTTGACGACGGGCGCGACGATCGCGCACTACGTCGCCCAGGGTGCGCGGGTGCGGGTCGTCACGTGCACGCTGGGCGAGGAGGGCGAGGTGATCGGCGACCAGTGGGCGCACCTGGCCGTCGACAAGGCCGATCAGCTCGGCGGGTTCCGCATCGGTGAGCTGACGGCGGCGCTGCAGGCGCTCGGTGTCGACGAGCCCGTTTTCCTCGGCGGCGCGGGCCGCTGGCGAGACTCGGGGATGGAAGGTACGCCGACTCGACATCATCGGCGGTTCATCGATGCCGATCCCGCGGAGGCGGTGGGCGCGCTGGTCGCGATCATTCGTGAGTTGCGCCCGCACGTCGTCGTCACCTACGACCCGAACGGCGGCTACGGGCACCCCGACCACGTCCACACCCACGAGGTGACGATGGCGGCGGTTGCGGCGTCGGCTGGCTCCGAATATCCGGGCGAGCCGTGGACCGTGCCGAAGGTGTATTGGACCGTGCTCTCGACGACAGCGATCGCCGAGGGCCTGGACGCGCTCGAAGATGTACCCGACGCATGGATCCGGGTGTCCATCGACGACCTGTCGTTCGGTCATCCCGACGAGGCGATCGATGCCATCATCGACGTCCCGAATCAGCTGCCTGCCAAGGTGGCGGCCCTGCGGGCGCACGCCACCCAGGTCACCGTCGCGCCCAACGACCGCTCGCTGGCGCTGTCGAACGACATCGCGCTGCCGGTCGGCGCCGTCGAGCACTACATCCTGGTGTCGGGCGAGGCGGGCGCTCGCGACCATCGCGGCTGGGAAACCGATCTGCTTGCGGGTCTGAACCTCGAATAGCGAGGGCTCAACGGGGTAAGCTCCCCGACAACTGGTGCGCGTGGAAGGGACGACAATGGACCCCGATCTGGATCCGAACCTGCAGCACTGGCAGGACCGGCTCGACAACTTTCAGTGGGTCATCGGTTCGATCGCCAGCGTCATCGACAGCATCCCGACCTGACCTCGCCCGCACCCAGCGCTGACTATCGGCGCGTCGCCGTTCTGACGCTGCTCGCCATCGACGGCGTCCTCTGCGCGATCCTCGCGTCGTTTTTTCTTCCGTCCTACATCGGCACGTGGCCGTTTCCGATCAGCGCGTTGATCGCTGGCCTGATGAATGCCGCACTGGTGTGGGCCGCGCTGCATTGGACCTCGTCGCCGAGGACGGCGGCGGTGCCGCTGTTCACCTGGCTGCTCACGGTTGCGCTGCTATCGCTGGGCGGACCCGGCGACGACATCGTCTACGGCGGCGCCGGGGTCATGGCCTACGGGACCCTGCTGCTGATCGCACTCGGCACGCTGCCCCCCGCAGCGGTGCTGTGGCGCTACCTCAACGGCTGAGTATCACTCCGCGGGCTTGGCGTTCCCGGCGTCCTCTGTGCCTGAAGTACCGTCGTTGGTCGTCGGTGCCTTCGGTGACAGTGACTGCGCCAGATCTGTCAGCTTCGTGGTCAGGCCGGCCAAACGCGACCCGGTCGTGCCCGGGCCGTGGAACGACCGCCCACCCGGCGCGGCGACGAGGGAGTGGCGGATCTGACCTTGCGCGCGGACCGTTTCGGACGAGTTGGTCGGCTCGGTGGCGCCCTCGGTCTGATTCTCGAGTTGGTCGATTGCCGGACTGGGGTTGGTCTCCCCGGTGGCTTCGATCTCTTCGATCTGCTCTTCCCCGCCGGTGCCCAGGTCCACGTCGAGTTCGCCGGCACCTTCTTCCTGCGTTAGCTCCTCACCTTGGGTGAGCTCTTCCGCTCCGCCGACGAATTCCTCCTGCGTGGGATCTTCACCGAGGTTTTCGGCTCCCGCCGGCTTTGCCGACTCGTCGAACACGGAAGTCGTCCTCAACTCGGCATCCACATCTTCCGCGGCGAAGGGGCCGATGGGGGGAATCGGGGGTAGCGGTGGGAGCCAGAATGCCAATTGATCGTTCGCCAGATAGATGAACGAGTTGATGGTGTCGACTACGACGTTGCCCAGCCCTTGACCAAAGCTGATGTTGCCCCCGAGCCAGTCGGCGACGTTGAACGTGATGCTTCGCACGATGCGTTCGCCGAAGTTGTAGAAGATCGAGATTTGAGGCGCAAGCCACCCAACGTAGGGAACCCAGCCGACCGCGTATGCCGCAACGTCGAATCCCCACTCCACCCACGGTTCGACGGCGTTGTAGATGTTCTTGATCGTGCTGTCGATCGAATTGCCACCCACGACCGGGGGGAACTCAGGCTCGGGAAAGGGGGCGCCGGCGCTTGGCGGCACGATGATGCGTTCGATCCATTCGATGAGCAGATTCGGCAGGTCGACAGATGCGACTGAGGGCCCGAGCAGCATCTCCGACGATTTGCGCTGGGATGACAGCCAGGGGGGTTGGAGCGGCTCGACCGCCGCTGTCAGCCGGACCGTCGGATCCGATGCGGGTGCGTGGGTGGGATGCACCGGAGCGATCACGGCGGCGCTCACCGCGAGCATGCTCACCCCGGCGGCCATTGCCGAGCGTGCAGAGCGTTTCATGGTGTCCTTCCGGAAAGTCCCGACCCGGCTAACCTACGCCGATGTTTGCTCGCGCGTAAATTGACCGTACTTTTTGCTTTGCTGACCTCGACCCGTCGGCGGCGACGCGCCGATTGCGTCAATAGGCGGACTAATGTGACCGATATGTCAGGCGCCCATGTTTCAGAATGTGAGACGCGCGGATGATCTTCGACGGACGCGGGGTTACACGGGAGTGGCTCTGAACCCCCAGCATGGCGCCGATCTGCCCAGCCCGGTGATTCCACCGAAGTCAGGCACACCCAGCCCCGCAGGCCTGCGGCGCGTACTGCGACGAGCCCGCGACGGTGTGGCACTCAACGTCGAGGAAGCCGCGATCGCGATGACGGCGCGCGGCGATGACCTCGCGGATCTGTGCGCCAGTGCGGCCCGCGTGCGTGATGCGGGCCTGGCGGCCGCCGGCCGGCGCGGTCCGACCGGACGGCTGCCGGTGAGTTACTCGCGCAAGGTGTTCATCCCCGTCACTCATCTGTGCCGCGACACCTGCCACTACTGCACGTTCGTCACGGTTCCGGGCAAGCTGCGGGCACAGGGCCGCGGCATGTACATGGAGCCCGACGAGATCCTCGAGGTCGCCCGTCGTGGTGCCGAATTGGGTTGCAAGGAAGCGCTGTTCACGCTGGGTGACCGGCCTGAGGCGCGTTGGGACGAGGCCCGGCAGTGGCTCGACGAGCGCGGCTATGACTCGACGCTGGACTACGTCCGTGCGATGGCCATCCGGGTGCTGGAGGAAACCGGGCTGCTGCCGCACCTGAATCCCGGCGTGATGAGCTGGTCGGAGTTGAGCCGGCTCAAGCCGGTGGCGCCGTCGATGGGCATGATGCTGGAGACGACATCGCGGCGGCTGTTCGAGACCAGGGGACTGGCCCACTACGGCAGCCCGGACAAGGATCCGGAGGTCCGACTGCGCACGCTGGCCGACGCGGGCCGTCTGTCGATTCCGTTCACGACGGGATTGCTGGTCGGGATCGGCGAGACACTTGCCGAGCGGGCTGACACGATCCATGCGATCCGGCGATCGCACAAGGAGTTCGGACACGTTCAGGAAGTGATCGTGCAGAACTTCCGGGCCAAGGACCACACCGCGATGGCGGCCAAGCCGGATGCCGGCTTCGAGGACTTCCTAGCGACGGTGGCGGTGACGCGCCTGGTGATGGGACCCAAGGTGCGCATCCAGGCGCCGCCGAACCTGGTGTCGCGCCAGGAATGCCTGGCGCTGATCGGTGCCGGAGTCGACGACTGGGGTGGGGTGTCGCCGTTGACCCCGGATCACGTCAACCCCGAGCGGCCGTGGCCCGCACTCGACGAGTTGTCCGCAGTCACGGCCGAGGCCGGTTACGACCTGGTGCAGCGTTTGACTGCACAGCCGCAATACGTGCAGGCCGGTGCCGCGTGGATCGATCCGCGGGTACGTGGGCACGTCGACGCGCTGGCCGATTCCGATACCGGTCTGGCCTTGGACGTCAACCCCATCGGGCGGCCCTGGCAGGAGCCCGATGAGGCATGGAAGTCCTTGGGCCGCACCGACCTTCACTCGGCCATCGACGACGCCGGCCGCCTCACCGAGACTCGCAGCGATCTGGGAAGTGCGTTCGGCGACTGGGAGTCGATCCGCGAGAAGGTGCACGAATTGGCCGCCCAGGCTCCTGAACGCATCGATACCGATGTGCTTTCGGCGCTGCGGTCCGCCGAGCGCGATCCGGCAGCACTCTCCGACGACGAGTACCTGGCGCTGGCAATGGCAGACGGCCCCGCGCTGGATGCTGTTGCCGCACTGGCGGACTCACTGCGGCGCGATGTCGTCGGCGACGATGTGACCTTCGTGGTCAACCGCAACATCAACTTCACCAACATCTGCTACACCGGCTGCCGGTTCTGCGCGTTCGCGCAGCGCAAGGGAGACGCGGACGCGTTCTCCCTTTCGGTCGACGAGGTCGCCGACCGCGCATGGGAGGCGCACGTCGCGGGTGCCACCGAGGTGTGTATGCAGGGCGGCATCGATCCGGAGTTGCCCGTCACGGGCTACGCCGATCTGGTGCGCGCGGTCAAGGCGCGCGTGCCGTCGATGCATGTGCATGCGTTCTCTCCGATGGAGATCGCCAACGGAGTCACCAAAAGCGGCACCAGTATTCGGGACTGGCTCACCGAGCTTCGTGAGGCGGGACTGGGTTCCATCCCGGGCACCGCGGCCGAGATCCTCGACGACGAGGTCCGCTGGGTGCTGACCAAGGGCAAGCTGCCTACGTCGATGTGGATCGAGGTCGTCAGCACCGCACACGAAGTCGGGTTGCGGTCGAGTTCGACGATGATGTACGGCCACGTCGATTCGCCCCGACATTGGGTCGGCCACCTTCGCGTGCTGCGCGAGATCCAGGACCGCACCGGCGGATTCACCGAATTCGTACCGCTGCCGTTCGTCCATCAGAGCTCACCGCTGTACCTCGCGGGTGGCGCACGGCCCGGTCCGACGCACCGCGACAACCGCGCCGTGCATGCGCTGGCGCGAATCATGCTGCACGGCCGGATCGACAACATCCAGACCAGCTGGGTGAAGCTGGGCATCGAGCGCACGCAGGTGATGCTCACCGGCGGTGCGAACGATCTGGGCGGCACACTGATGGAGGAGACCATCTCGCGGATGGCCGGATCGGAGTTCGGCTCGGCCAAGAGCGTCGAGGAGCTCACCTCGATCGCCGAGGGCATTGGCCGCCCGGCGCGGCAGCGCTCCACGACGTACGCGCCATTGGCTGCCTAGCCTTACCTAACAAGAAGTGCCTGAAACGCACTGCTGCGCCTGGCTTTACGGATATTCAAGTCAAACGAATGCTTCTTCGGTCGCAACGTGTATACCGTGAGTGTCGCAATCCTCAACCGTTGGAGCGGCCATGGACACGATCTCCGGAATCCCTGCGCACGCTCTGTTGGTTCACGGCATCGTGGTACTCGCGCCCTTGACCTCCTTGCTTGTGATCCTGTGTGCATTCTGGCCCGCGGCACGTCGTCGATTGGTGTGGCTGGTCGTGGTTTTCGCCGTGGTGACGACAGTGCTCACACCGTTGACCACATCGGCTGGTGAGTGGCTTCTGGAGCACGGGGGCCCGCCGCGGCCGATTCTGCAGGAGCATGCTGAGCGCGGAGAGTGGATGATCTACTTCTCGGTCGCCATGCTGATCGTTGCGGTGGCGCTGGCGGCGCTGCATTGGATGGAAGGCCGGTCGGACAAACCGCGGAAGGCCGTGGCGGCCACGTTGGCCGTCGTGGCCCTACTGGTGGGCGTGTCGTCGATCATCACCGTCGTTCGGATCGGCGACACCGGCGCGCTGGCCGTCTGGGGCGATCGAGGCTGACCTGCCGTCATTCGCACTTGCCTCATGCCCGAAATAAAACCGGACTGAAGTCCGTTTATCCCCTACGAAGGTGCCGGGGAGGCCGGCGCTCCGTAGAGGAGGAGATTCACGAAATGACCACTGCCGCCGGTGCCGCCGGAACCACCCAGCTCGCGACGGGTACCTGGGCCATTGACCCTGTGCACTCGACCATCGGATTCTCCGTTCGCCACCTGATGGTGAGCAAGGTACGGGGCACCTTCGACACCTTCAGCGGCGCGATCGTCGTCGCCGAGGACGGCACGCCGTCGGTGACCGCCGAGATCGCCGTCGACTCCATCAACACCCGCAACGAACAGCGCGACGCGCACGTGCGGTCCGCCGACTTCTTCGACGCCGAGCAGTATCCGACCGCCACCTTCACCTCGACAGGCGTCCGATCCAACGGAGACGACTACCTCGTCGATGGCGACTTCACCCTCAAGGGTGTGACCAAGCCGGTCACCCTGGAACTGGAGTTCAACGGCGTCAACCCCGGCATGGGCCACGGCGAGGTCGCCGGCTTCGAGGCATCGGTGGTGTTGAACCGCAAGGACTTCGGCATCGACATCGACATGCCGCTGGAAACCGGTGGCACCGTCGTCGGTGACAAGATCACGGTCACGCTGGAGATCGAGGCAATTCGTCAGGCATAACGCCCGCCGCGCAACGGACTAGCGCGCCTGCAGGACGAGATCCTGCAGACGCGCTAGACATCCCAGGTTCGTAAGTTGTCAAGCGGCTTGGGTGTCGGGAGTTTGTCGGTGTGCCCAGGCTTTGTG
>JAIEPH010000073.1 GCA_019749805.1 Mycobacteriaceae bacterium
CAAATCGCGCGGGACACGATCGCGGACGTCGACGCGTCCGGCCTGTGGCCAGGCGACGCCGTCACCACCATCGAGTCCGCTGGGTCGTTCTGGGAAGCCGAGCCCGAGCACCAGCGCTACTTGATCACATACCCCAACGGCTACACGTGCCACTTTGCGCGCCCGGACTGGGTTCTCCCGAGGCGAAGTGAGGCGGAGGAACCGGCCTAGCACGGAGGGTTCCGGCGCGAATTTTCGCCACTCCGCACCTCCGTGATCACGGTGTTGCGACTGCCAGTTGAATCCGACCCGTGGTGGTGGGACGGCGTTCAGTGGACGGGCGCAGTCAACGAAGCGGCAGCCGCGGCTTCCGTCCCGCCGGCGCCGCGGTAGCTGAGTTGGCAGGCAAGCTGGAGATGCCGACCATCATCTTGACGCTTGAACGCCGGCGCCCGTCACTCCGGCAGACACGGATTCGGGTGACCAGTCAGCCCCAGGGCTGCGATCTGGCGCTTGCCGTGCTCGAAGCCGCACACCGCGATCGACGCGGCAGCCATCGACACGCGGATCCCGTCGCTGACCGGCAACTCCATCCACCGCATCAATATCGAGCGGGAAAAGTGGCCGTGGCCGACGAACACGACATCGCGGGAGTCGAGGTGTGACAGCGCCAGTTCCACAGCGCGGTCGGCACGCTCGGCTACCTCGGAGACGCTTTCCCCACCGGGGCTGCCATGCGTCCACACGGTCCAGCCGGAAACGCTCTCTCGGATCTGCGGCGTGGTCAGCCCCTCGTAATCGCCGTAGTCCCACTCTGCGAGAAGAGGGGTGACCTCGTGAACCGTCAACCCCGCCAACTCGGCGGTGACCAGCGCCCGACGCCGTGGACTACTGAACACCAGCGGGTTCGTTAACCGGAGAGCGGCGATCGCTTCGGTAGCCAGCCGAGCCTGGTTTCGGCCGACGTCGGTGAGCTCGAGGTCAGTGGTCCCGGTGTGCCGCCCGTTGGCCGACCACTCGGTCTCGCCGTGACGCAGCAGGAACAGACGGTGCCGTTCGATGGTCACGTTGTGGTCCTACGCGCGAATTGGGTTGCCGTTACACGACGATGCCATGCAAGCGGAACTCCGTCAGCGGGTCGTGTCGTTGGAGCGAGCAGGCGCCCGCCGACATACGTGCCCAGAATGGCATATCGCAGATGAGCGCGCGGGACATGACTGAGTGCATCATCGCGGCGTCGGCGGTCCTGGTGATGACCACCGTAGGCATCGCGAGCACGTCGTGGAGGCGCAGATCCTGCAGAGCCTAGGCGCCGAAGTGCTAGTCCCTGATGATCACGCGACTGTACTGACAAGGCGAAGGTCACCCTGCCGCTCCTGTGCGGTACGGCGAATCTGACTGCGAGTCTGACATTTTGAACAAGGGCATATGTCAGAGTGTACTGGTAGGTACATCTCGGGTGGCCCTGACCTTGCTTCATAAAACCCAAGAATCCGCGGGCCTTGGCCTCTGCGCACATTCAACGGGCGGCATCGGACGATGACACTTCTCGTAGGCACCTCGCCCGGCGCTGAAGCACCCGCATTCGCGGGACCGGTTGCCGCGCAGTGGTTTCACCCAACAACGTCCGAACCCTCTACTACGCTGCCCTCAACCCGGAGTGACAGCCCACCATGGAGGCGGCACAAAACCTCGGCTGATTCCACTTGCTCCGCCGCGACGTGCGGGTTTCCGCCCCGATGACGTCGGGTTGTCAAGGCCCCCATGAATTCAACAAGGGCTTCCGGTCTCGGGTGCCCGAGTGAGGTCACTGCTCACAGGCGGCGAGGCTGAGCATTTGCATCACTGAGCGTCGCCCCCGATGCTCATCGGATTCACCCACTCAGCACCTGCTGCAACGACTCCCGTCTCGGCGATGAAGTCGTGACGGCTACACGTTCAGGGATTCGGTCGATGCCCGGTCCATCCGCCGTAGGTGACGGTGCGCTGGACGAGGCGCCCACCGTGGATCCAGCTCAGGGCGCGGGTGGCTACCGCCAAGTCGGCAGTGGCAATCAGCACCGTAGAGCTGGTGGGGGTCATCACCCCGTACTGCAACACCGACCCATCGGCATCGGGACCTTCCCAGTGGGCCTGCCCGACGACCCCGTCGGCGTCGCGCAGCAGAGGTAACCTGCAGACCATCGTCAGCCCACCGGGGTCGTAGTCACCGTTGGCGGGCACTTTCTGCACTTCAACCACATGAACCCACCCCGCGGCGTGCGGAGAATCATCGACACGGCGATCGCCGCCACCGACGCCGGACGGGTCCACGCCTATATCCTGTAGCGCTACGACGAGTTCGTCGAACGCCGCCCGCTCCGAGCACCCGCGCAGCGTCATCAGCACCCCTATGGCTTTGTCGATCATCTCGCGAATCGTCGCATCCGTATCGGCCATTTGCCCGCCCATCCGACTCCAGTTCCTCTGTAGCGCATGCGATCTGAGAGGATGTGCCCCGGCGTCAAACCGCCCGAGCGGCGCAGCGCAAATTGTACCGCGCAGTTCATCTCGAAGTGAACCGAGTAGTTCAGATTGTGCGATCGGCGCAAACATGGCGAGTAGCGCACATGGAGCGCCCGAACGGCAATGTCGAGCCAACGGAACACCTCGCTGGTTGACGCCTCCACGTCGAGGACGTTCACGGTGTCGCCGTCGACCACCCGCAGAGCCGCCGGGATGTCTCCGTGCCAGCAAGGGCCGTAACGGCGGTCTGCACGACTTAGGATGGCGACGATGCCGAGCGCTTTGCTGAGGCCGGTCATCCCGAACCGCGTAGCCCGGCAGATGTACCGCGTAGTGCAGTATGCCTGTCCACTCGACCTGCCTCGGGCGAACCAACATGGAGGCGTCCGCGGTCGCGGGATAACAATGGTAGCTCCGCGCTAGTTCATGCCGGCGCCTTCGGGCCGGCTGGCTATTCGCGACCGGCAGTGAACGCGACCCCGTCGTATTCACGACGTGGCACATTTGTAACCGCCGATGTGGGAGCCTCAGAGCGGCAAGTCCGTAGAGGTGTACGCGGCGAATTGCCTGCTTCGCTTGACTTCAAGCGCGCCGCCGAAGGCGTCGCCGAACGCAACACGGGCCCGAGTTCTTGACTCCGAACACCCGCTGTTCCTGCCCGTACACCTCCGCGACCACCGGCAGGCCCAAGGGCATCGTGCCCACCACCGGTGGGTGTCTGACTCAGACCTGCTACAACCACGTAGCCTACTTTTTCAACCGCCGCTTCTGGCCCGGGTTGGACCGCGTCAACAGGAGAAAATCAATGAACGAAGGCCCGACCCCAACAACCGGTGGCCACACATCTGCCACGCACCGTCATCACCAGCACGCACGTGCGGCGATCGTCGATGCTGCAGCATCGATGATGTACCGCCGCGGCGTTGCCGCGACGTCGATCGGCGACATCTCTCACGCGACCGAAGCCAGAGATCTTGATCTCCATTTCCGCAACAAGACAGAACTAGTCCGAGCGGTCATCGATCGGGAACTCGCGGTCCAACTCGACGGTCACGATGGCGCCGACTCGATCGATTCGTGGGACGGGCTCGATGCGTGGCTGTCGCGCGTCGTGAACGCACAACACGCCGTGGATGGTCCGTTCGCGTGTCCCCTCGCGACCCTGGCGACGGAATTGAGACACTCCCCGGAGTACCGGCCTGCGTTAGATGCTGCATTCCGCACCTGGGAGGGGCACCTGGCGGCCGGTTTGCGCCGGATTCAGGAGTGCGGCGAGTTGGATTCCGACGCCGATCCGGACCGCCTCGCCGCCAGTCTCCTCGCGGCTGTGCAAGGCGGATACCTCCTTGCCTCAGTCCACGGCCGAATCGAAGTCATGCGCGACGTGCTCGACGACGCGGTGGCGGCCCTGCGGCGCTACCAGGTCTAGACCGAGATCTCGTCCACTCAAGTGGAACCCGGCTCAGTCAGCTCTTCGCCGCGACCGGCCGTCGCCGTGGCGTTGCCCTGCGACGCAAGGACAGCAGCGCATTTTCCACCGCATCCTCGAAAACCGCTCCGTCATCGTGTATTTGGGCCATCATCAACCCACCCTGCACAGCGGCGACGATCGATTGGGCAAGTCGATCAGGGTTTGATTGCCGTGTGAGCTGACCCCGTTCGCGCATGACCTCCAGGCCGCGCGCCAGCGGTTCCTCCCATCGGCGGAAGGCCGCGTCCAAGTGTGGAAGGTAGGCGTCATCATTCTTGAGTTCAGCAGCCATCGATCCGAGCGGGCACGCGAACGGCCCGTCGACGACACGGTGACTCTCCAACACCTGGTCAGCCCACCGCCGCAGGCCCGCCCAGGAATCCGCGTGATGTATCGCCGGTTGCGCCGCCAAGATCAGTTCGACCTGACGGTCGATGACTGCCCGGATGAGGTCGGCTCTGTCGTCGAAGTAGTGATAAAGCTGCGATTTGCCGCAACCCGCCGCCGCCAGAACGTCGTCGAGACTGGTCGACGCCACACCACTGTGACGCATCATGGTCGCGGCCGCGTCGACGATTGCGGTACGGCTGCGCAGGCCACGCGGCGACAACGGCGGCCTCGGAGTCTCGCCCGTTGCAGCCTTCTCGAGCGTCCGCGTTACTGCCATCTAACCAGGATAGCGTCTCGTCAGTCGCACTTCCCCCGTCGACCGCACGCACCGTCGAGCCGATACCGCGAGTTCGTCACAGCCGGATGTACTCAGCCGTACATTTCGGATCGCACGAGCTCGCCGGGCAGTCAAGAGGTTGACGACGACCTTGGGGACACGACGTGAGCACTGACGAGATCATCTGCGTGCAATTCGTCGAGAGACTTCAGGGAGTCTGCGACGGGCGTCACGGGTTGGGGCGCGGTCGGTCGTCGATTTCGCGGCTTGGCTCCACGGCGTCGTCGAGGTCGTCGTGCGCGCGTACGTCTGACGGGGCAGGTTCCTTCGTCCCCCGTGCCAGCAGCAGGACTGCCAGTCGTGGGAAGACGATGACCGACAACAACCCCGCGGCGACTAGCGCTGCGTAGTTGGCCGGTTGCATCAGGCCCAACTCCACGCCGATGCCCCCGGCCACCACCGGAATGCTCAGCGAGGTGGCTTGCAGCAGACCTACGGCCACGACGTCGCGGCTTTGGCCGAGCAACGGTCGGTAGAAGACGGCCGGCAAGGCACGCACGACCAGGAGGGCGATGAGGAAGACAGGGATCTTGGCCAAGGAGGACACCTGGTCGACGAGTGCTCGAACGTCGAGTGACACGCCGGTTGCGACGAAGAAGAACGGGATGAAGACGCCAAATCCGACTGCATGCAGCTTGGTATAGAACTGGGTGTGGGTCATGTCGTCGTCGCGGTCGAGCATAGTCAACGCAGCCCCGGCAAGGAACGCCCCCAGGATTGACTCGAGGCCGAATGCCGTGGCGAGAGAGGCGAAGACCAGCAGCAGCGCGACGGTTCCGCGGACTCGGATCTCGGCGGTGGTGTCCTGCAAGTCGAGCAGCGTCTTGCAGACGGTGTGGGCACGCTCCAGGCCGAGAACGACGACGATGACGGCACCGGTGAATCCGAGAAACGCCGCTAGCAACGTCAGCTTGGCCCCCACCCCCGCCGACGTGTCTTCTGAGAACAACAGGGAGAGAAGGATGATGGGCACTATTTCGGCAATCGACGCACCGGCCACGATGACTTGCCCTGCTCGGGTCTCGACGACCCCTGCGTCCTTCAGGACCGGAAGGATGATGCCGAGTCCGGTTGCCGACAGGATCACGGCCATCAGCACCGGCGACCGAGCCAGGCCCAACATCCCCAGGCCGACGCCTACGGCCACCGCGAGGACGAACGACACCACGAAGGCGCCCGAGGCGCGCCGCAGCACTGGCCCCTTCAGCTGGCGGACGTCGATCTCCAGCCCGGCGAGCAACAGGAGGAAGCTCAAACCGATCGTCGACAGCACCTGCAGCGCAGCGTCCATGTGCACCCAGCCGAGCACCTGTGGGCCGACGATGACGCCCAGGAGGATCTCGAGCACGATCGCAGGCACGGGCAGTCGGAGCACCTTGACGCTGAGCGGTGACAGCAATGCCACGACCGCGACGATCGCTACCACAGTCAACGAGACGATGTGCGGATCCTTCCTCGCTGTGCCGCAGGAGCGGTGTGCGTACTGTACCTCAAAGTACAGTTGCTGACACGGCTCCATTAGGCGGCATCTCGGCAGTGACGAATGCGACGTCGAGACGGACCGTCAGACCACGCATCGGCTAGATCGGTCTCATGGAGCGGCCCACAGCTCTGTCGCGGCGCCTACTTCGCTGGCCTCAGAAGGCTGAGGGGTCGGCATCGGTACCTACGGCCTCACTGCTAGGACCGGTCACCCGCTGCCGCTGCCGGGTGCGGCCATCCCCGCGCCCTGGCCGGACGTCGACGAGGACGTCGACACAGCAGCGTGACCGGGTCTTGAGGAGAGTCCGGTGCACCGAAAGGTGCGCTCCGGGGTGCGGGGAGCGGCCCGAAAAGCGGAACAGCCACAACGACTGTCACCACGTCCCCGAACGACTTTCACCGACCCCCGAAACCGATGATCATCAAATTCGTCGACACGATTCGATCCAAAGGTGCTGCGGTCGAGTCGATCTGCCGGAGTCTGCGTGAACAGGGCTGCCAGAGCGCCACGCGCACCTACCGGGCCTGGCGCAGTCGCCGACCTGCCGCTCGCCCTGCCAGGTGGCTGCACAGCCTACGTCTCCACCATCGCTTGGTTGACCAACCTGTGCGAGCAGTCCAGCTGGACCTGCGACATGGCACCGTCCACGCTTAGTTCGCTGCCGGCCACGAAGCTGCTTTCGGCGGATGCCAGGAATAGTGCTCTGGCCGCGGCGGCATCGTGTCGTCGAGCCAGTCGAAGATACGCCCGACGGCGAGTCGTTGGGCACCCGAGTGGCAGTGCTCGGCGGCACCTTCGGTGGCGGTGAAGGTCAGCAGCTTCTTCGGTGCGGTGAGGTGGTCGTAGAGGCGCCGCGGCTCTGACTCACGCGACTCATCGGCGGCGAAGAACAGGTCTTCAGCGGCTTCGCAGACCAACACGGGGCAGGTGATCTGTTCGGCGATCCCGTCCATGACGTTGTATTTCAGCAAGGCCGCGAGGAACTGGCGGTCGGTCTGGACGCCCATCGCGTACCGGCCGTGGCCGTAGGCCCAGCGGATGACGGGACTGTCGTCGCGGGCGGCGGCGATCAGTTCGTCGAGTTCCTCGTCGTGGTCGGCATTGGCTCTCCTGGAGATCTCCACGCGGTCCAGTTCGAGGAACGTGGTGATGGCGGTGCTCCCGTCGTAAACGCCGTCGACGGCCACCACCGCGGCCAGTCGCGTTTCGAAAGCTGCTGCTCGGGGTGCGAGCATGCCGCCAAGGCTCAGGCCGAGCAGGGCGATGCGCGCCGGGTCGACGCTGCGGTCGGTGAGCAGGAAGTCCAGCACGGGGCCGACGACGTTCTCCCAGTCGGGACGGAACGGCAGCTTGTCGCGGTGGATTGCGGTCGCCTGGCCTGGCCCATCGAAGGTCAGGACGTGGTAGCCGCGTTCTTGACCTCCGACGGCTCCGAAGAAGTGGAGCTCCTCGGCGCTGCCGTCGAAACCGTTGTGCATGACCAGCGTCGGCTTTGGCCGCTCACCCGATGCGCGGTAGAAGTAGCCACTGAGGGTCGTCTCCCCGTAGGGGATTTCGACGGGTTCGACCGCGGCGAGGTGGGCGATCGCGGAACGGAAGCAGGCGACGCCTCGGGTGAACGCGTGCTCTATGCGCGGGTCGTCGGGGTTGCCATGCAGGAAGAACTCGGCGGACCGGTAATAGGTCGATGCGCGAAGGAAGCCGTCGCGGGCGCTGATGGGATGGGCTGCGCGGGCTTCGGCCTCCACCCGCTCCGCCGTGGCGAGCCAGGCGTCGTGCCAGCTGTCGTAGTCGCCTGCCGTGATCTGAGATGCGGTCGCGACTACCTCGCCGAAGTCTGCCCCACCGTAGCTGGCATGCCCGATGACGCGCAGTGTCTCGAACCAGAACTGGACGTCGTCGTGAAATAGCAACTGTTTCATTGGATTTCCTTTGTTTCGGAGGTGCTGAAGCTGCGAGCAGGTTGGCTGGCGATTCGCTCGTCGGTGTCGGTGTCGGTGGCGTGGTCTTCGTCTCCGTCGGCGATGGCGATGGCGACGTCCGTGGCGGTGAGGACCTTCCCGATTGCAGCGGGTACGCCGTGCTGGGCGATGCGGCTGGCGACCTCCTCCTCCGAGACGGATTGGCGCCGGACGGTGTGACCGGTCAGTCGGGTGAGGATGTCGGCAGCATCGGTGCAGGTGAGTGCCGCAGGCCCGGTCAGGATGTGCGCGGTGTCGTGCGCGGCGTCGTCGAGGAACACCGCTACCAGGGGCACCGGTTCACTGAGGCCCCTGGGGGCGATGAAGTAGATCGCGGAGATGCCTTGCAGCGCTTCGTTGCAGGTCTCTTGGTCGGCCCAATCGAGCCGAAGCTGCCGGGTTGTGTTCGGTTTCATGTCTCAGGCGAGTCGCGACGCCGCGTCCGGCCAGGAAGTCCGCCGCCGTGCTGCTGGTCGTTGCGGTGGCTCCGGTGGCCAGGACTCTACTCATGCGTCGACCCGGGAAATGCGTTCAGCAGTGCCTGCGCGCCACCTATCACGTCGGCAGCCGCCGCTGGGCTCCAGTAGTCACGGTAGGACTGGATTTCACCGTTGCGCGTGGTGATCACCGCAATGTAGGTCATCCGGTACGGCGCCCCGGTGGCGGTGACGGTCCCGGTGATCTCGAATTCGACGATCACCACGTCCGGATCGACACTCTGATGGACCCTCTGTCGAGGGATGTCCTTGATCTGCAGGATGTCCGGGTAGTCACTCAGGTACTTCGCCACCGCCGCACGTCCCTGCACGCGAGTCGGAAAACCGGGCGCGGCGAATGGGAATTCCAGCACGCCCTCCTCCGCCCACAGCCCGGCGAAGCCGGCCATGTCCTGTGCGAGCAGCAGCTGCAATGCGCGGCGAACGACTTCGTCAGATGTCATGATCTCTCCCACCTACGGACGGCACGGGTCGGTCTCGTCCATTCCATAACCGTACATGCTGGACCGGTACCGTCTCGTCCTATTGGTATCGGCCGACGTCGACTCGCCGATCCGAGACCCGCGCCGCCGCCCTACGACCACGGATCACCGCGGCAATCCGCAACGCGGTGATCGACGAGTTGGCCGAGCGGGGTTTCGCGAGGTTGTCGATCGCAGCCGTGATCCGCCGGGGTTGAGGTCGGCCCGCTCTACCGGCGCAGGGCCGCGCTCTAAGTTCGCTTGCCTGGAACAGGCTGACACCAAGCGCCGAATACAAGCCTGCTCAAAGAAAGAAATGAGTCGTTGATTCTGGCGCTGTCTCGCTAGGCTCCTTGGCTCATGGCCGACCCGCTAGGCATCGCTGCCCAACTGTTGTCGCCGGCGTTCGCTAAAGTTGCCGGTGCGCCCGACATAGATCCGGTCGTGCGTACAAGCGATCACGCCGACGCTCAGGCCAACGGCGCGTTGGACGTGGCACGACGGCTGGGCCGCGACCCTCGGCAGGTCGCCGGGGGAGATGCTCGACATGACCGATGCCAGCCCGGTGGCGTCACTGGAGGTCGCAGGGCCAGGTTTCATCAACGTCACCTTCCGCGGCCCGTTCCTTGACGAGCAGATGACGCTGATGTCGGAAGATTCTCGCCTCGGTGTGCAGTTGCCGACCACGCTTGAAACCGTCGTCATCGATTACTCGGCACCCAACGTCGGCAAGGAGATGCACGTCGGTCATCTGCGAACGACCGTCGTCGGCGACGCGTTGGCCCGCCTCTACGGCTTCGATGGCCACCGCGTCATCCGCGAGCATCGGCGACTGGGGCACCCCGTTCGGCATGCTCATCGAGCACCTCGTCGACGAGGCCGGCACCGACGCCGTCGCCGACTTCACCGTTGGTGATCTCGACGCGTTCTACAAGCAGGCCCGGCTCAAGTTCGATGACGACGAATCCTTCAAGGCGCGGGCGCGGGAGCGGGAGCGGGTCGTGAAGCTCCAAGGCCGTCGGGACTCGCAGACCACGGCACTGTGGAGTGTCCTCGTCGCTGAATCCACCAGGCACTTCAACGAGCCGTACGCCAAACTCGGCATCCTGTTGACCGACGACGACCTGGCTGGTGAGTCGACGTATCAGTTCCTGATGCCCGACGTCCTCACCCGGCTGGAGAGTGCGGGTCTGCTCATCGAATCCGACGGTGCCGAAGTCGTATTCGTGCCCGGGTTCACCAACCGAGAGGGCGCGCCTCTGCCGCTGATCGTGCTAGCCCGCACCGGTGGGTTCAACTATGCGACTAGCGACCTCGCCTGCGTGATCGACCGGGTGGAGCACGTGAAGGCGACACTGCTGCTCTACGTCATCGGCACCGAACAGGCACAGCACCTGCAGATGGTGTGGGCGGTGGCGGAGATGGCAGGGTGGCTGCGGCCACCTGTGCGGCCCGTACACGTCAACTTCGGCCTCGTCCTCGACGCCAACCGCATACGCCTGCGCAGCCGCAGCGGAGACCCGATGAAGTTCATCGAACTCGTCGACGAAGCGATCCAGCGTGGGCGCCGTTTAGTCGCGGACCGCTCACCCAACCTGCCCGACGACGATGTGGGCACTCTCGGTGCGGCGATAGGTCTGGGTGCGTTGAAGTACGCCGAACTGTCTACTGACCGGATCAAGGACTACGTCTTCGACTGGGACCGGATGCTGGCCTTCGACGGCAACACCGCGACCTACCTGCAATACGCTCACGCCCGTATCCACAGCCTCCTCAACCGCGCAGGTCTCACCCCAACAGCTCTGCACGGGAGCGTATTTCACATATCTACACGCCATGAGCGGAAACTCGCGCTGCGGCTTCTGTCCTACGACGGCGCCGTCCGTGAGACCATCGAACGCTGCGCACCCTACCGGCTGTGCGCGTACCTCTTCGATCTCGCCAGAGATTTCACCGCCTTCTATGAGAACAACCCCGTTCTCGCTACTGAAAGCAGGATCCGCGAGAGCCGGCTCGCACTAGCCGGCCTGACTGCCCGAGTACTGGCGCATGGCCTCACACACCTCGGAATCGCTGCACCGGAACGAATGTAGAACGCGCTCGAGTGCACCCAGCGCGTGGCAATGACCCCGCCCTCGTTCCTAGGTAGGAGACCGATCAGACCCGTTCTCGGACCGAGCATTCTCCTAAAAGGGGGCAAGGGTGTTCGATACCGGGCCGATGCCGAATGATTTCGTGCCTCCTAAGCAGTACTCCCCGCAGCCCGCTCGCGTGCGGCAGGTACGGGTGCGCTGATCGCGTTGCCTGACGGGCAGGTGGTGATGTGGCTTTACCACTACCCGATTCCACAAAGCCGGGTACCGCGCCCGCTCGTCATCCGACCACCCCTCCCCCGAAGGCAACGTCACCGTGAACCGGTACGTAAGGACAGTGTCGGACATCTGATTTCGTCTACTAAAAGAAGCGGTCTCGATCACGTTGCTGTCAGTCCGACGCATGGGCACGCGGTTGCGACACCCCAACTCAACGGCCGAGGTCATTCAGGACGTGTGCAGCGACGCACGACCATTCCCACCGTCCGTGCGCACCGCACCCCGGCTGATCGCGGGTCGTCGGCTCGGCCAGCCGAAGTCTGGTAAAGCATGCGAGAGCCCGCAGAACGGCTCCTAATCGGCGAGCGGCGGTCGCCGATCGCCGAGACCACCCTGTCGTTCCAAGAGGCTACCGAGCCTGAGAATGGTCGACTCGTCGAACCACTTCGCGACGAGCTGGACCCCGATCGGCAATCTTCCGGAGCTGAACCCATAGGGCACCGAAAGTGCAGGCAAGCCAGTCAGATTGAACGGCGCCGTGGCACTCATGACGTGGCTCCAACGCACCGTGGTCCCGTTGACCGAAAGTGTCTGCGCACCATGCGGTGTGGCGGTAACCGGGTTTACCGGGCAGAGCAGCACGTCGAACCTGTCGAAGTACCCAGCGAACGCCGACCGCAACGCCTCCGCCTTCGCCCGAGCGGCGTGAAGCTGGGCGAACGCAGGGTCGTCCATCCTGATCATCCGCGCGCCGACCGGGCTGAGCTCACCCTCCCGTCCGACGGCCAGGCTCTTGACGTATGGAACCAACTCACCGTAGACGAACGTAAACAGCGTCGTCGTGGCGTCGGCGTCGTCGAGGAACGGCACCGCGACCTGCTCCACGTGGCACCCTAGTGCAGCCAGTCGTGTCGCCGCGTGCTCGACGGCGCTGGCGATCTCCGGATCCACGGGCCCGAACGCATCGTCGGTGACCCAACCGACCCGGAAGGTCTGTCCGGCGAATCTGGTGCTGGCGGAGTCGACCTCCTTGGCGTGTACGGCGTAACCGTCGATTCCGTCGGGTCCGCTGAGGATTGAATAGCCAAGCGCGACATCGCGAACGGTGCGAGCCATGGGGCCTACGTGCCACCAGGCCGACGTCATCGGGGCGAAGTGGCCGGTGAACGGTATACGGCCGTGAGTAGCCTTCAGGGCGGCGACGCCGGTGAACGCGGCAGGGCCCCGCAACGAGATCGCCACATCGCTGCCGATACCCATCGGCGACATGCCAGAGGCGACCGCAGCGGACTCCCCGCCCGAGGACCCCCCGGGGGTCCGTTCCAAGTTCCACGGATTGTTGGTGCGGCCCGTGACCGCATTGTCGGTTTCAGTCCACGCCGAGAACTCCGGGGCGTTGGTCTTGGCAAGCAGGATTCCGCCGGCGGCCTTGATGCGCTCGACCGCGGTGGCGTCGACGTCGGGGATGAATCCGGCGAAGATCTTGGAGCCACGCTGAGTCGGTATCCCGGCGGTGTCGAGAGAGTCTTTGACGGTGACGGGAACCCCGTGAAGGGGACCCACGTCGCGTCCATCCGCGAGGGCGGCGTCGGCGGCGTCGGCACCGCGTAGCGCTTCATCGGCCAGCAGTGTGACGATCGCGTTGATCTTTGGGTTGACCTCGGCGATGCGGCCCAGGTGGGCCTGCACCACCTCGCGGGAGGACACCTGCTTCGAGGCGATGAGAGCTGCCAGGGCCGTCGCATCCTGATAATGCAACGCCTCTGAATCCGTTGCCCCTACTGCAATTTGATTCACGGCACTAGTCATTCGCATTCCCGTCTTCAATGGAGATCGTCTACCCAAGATCGGATCGCAGAGGAGCTAGCGGCGGCGCTGCAGCCATCTGATCCGCGGCCTATCTGCCGGTAGGTAGACAAGCTACTCCCGGGGCCGCCACCTGTCTACCTGGTGGCAGGTAGAGTGGTTTCGCGCTAGGTCGTCCGACCCACAGCGCAATGTGCAGGAGGGACGCGAGATGACGCAAGACGCCCCGAGTACCCGCGACAAGATCCTGGCCGCAGCCAGAGCGGTGGCTCAGGCACGCGGGTACGGCGGTATGAGCTACCGAGACCTCGCTCGCGACGTCGGCATCAAAGCCGCCAGCATCTATCACTACTTTCCGAACAAGGGCGACCTCGGAGCCGCGGTGGCCGAGCGCTACCGGGAAGATGCAGTCGCCGCACTCGAGTCGCTCACGGCAAAATCTCCCAATCCCATTGACGCTCTTCGCCAGTACCCGATGATGTTCCGTCAGGCGTTGGAGGATGACAACCGCATGTGCATGTGCAGTTACATGGCTGCCGAGTACGACGATCTGCCCGACGCGGTCAAAGCCGAGGTGATCGCCTTTGCCGACGTGAACGTGGCCTGGCTGGCGAAGTCGTTGGTGTGCGCCTCGGTGGTGGACGGAGACGGTGAATCACGGGCCGCCGCCATTTACGCCGCGGTCGCCGGCGCCCAACTCATCGCGAGGAGTCGCGCTGACATTGAGGCGTACGACGCACTGATCGACGCCTACCGGTCAGCTGGCCTCATACCGTCGTGAGGAATGGCAGCATGTGGCTCGGCGAGCACCGCATGCGGAACACCCGACGAGGACCATAAGTGTCTAGTCGGCGACCGGCGAAAAGCGGGAGCGCCGTGCGAATTCGCGCTCTGGCACTTCGTCGGATAGCAAGTCGCCGGTAAGCGCCCCAGCTCGCCTTGCAATCCGAAACGTTCCGCCGCAACGGGTTCGCGCTACGCACATGGATGATTGCGAATCCCCCCGAACATGGCCGAGCTGTCCTTAACTCGCAGATCACTCCGGGTCTGCGTCTGCGTGCTGGACCATCCGGTGCCATCAATGGTGTTGGACGGGATGAAGATAGACCGTCTACGTCTGTAGTGTCAGCACGGCGCGATGCCACCGAAGATCCCGCTGGGGCCAACGACCGGGATCGATGGAGCTCTGCAACCATTCTCGCAAACTGCGCAGGCCCGCCCATGGCTTGTCTCGTTGTGCAACAAGGACGGCGGCAGGTCCGCTGGTCTGATCGGCGGGGAAGCGCAGGTCGGCGACGAGTCGCATTCCTGCCTGCTGCACGAGGGCGATGAGTTGTTCCGGCTGCCATTGGTAGGTCGCCTACTGGACCGGCACCCGCTGTAGGCCTCGGCGCGCTCGACATCGCCGGCACCGACGTGGGTAGCGAATATCAGCTGGCCGCCTGGGCGCAAAGCCGCAGCGAAAGAGGCTATAACGGCCGGTAGGACGTTGCGTGGCAGGTTCAACAGCGACCATTAACCCAGCACTACGCCCAGTGACGCCCCCGGGAAGATCGAGCCGGTCGACGATCCCACGGTGAACGTGCACTAGGGATGCAGGCGCCGCGAGTGGTCGATCACGCGCGGTGAGGGCTCTACTCCACGGGTCAAGTGGCTTCGGTTTTGGCGACTGAAGGGTCCCTCCGTCGTCGAGCGAGGAGCGGATTCCGGTTGCGTCCAGCAGAGTGGTGTACGAGTCGGACCTGATCAGCGGTACCGGCGTGTCGTAGCCGGATGAATGAAGGT
>JAIEPH010000099.1 GCA_019749805.1 Mycobacteriaceae bacterium
TCGTGGTCGAGGCCCTACTCAGGTGTCAGCGATGTCCCGAGACATACCGGTGTCAGCGATGTCCCCGAACAGGACAGATCGCTGGGCGGTCGTTCGCGCACCGAAATCGCACTCAGTACCGGTCCGGGCCGCGGCCGGCCATCGCCTCCAGTCGGGCGATGCGATCTTCCATCGGCGGGTGCGTCGAGAAGAGCTTGCCGATCTTCTCCCCCGCCCGGAACGGGTTGGCGATCATCAGGTGGGCCTGATCGGCGAGCTGAGGCTCCGGCGGCAGCGGGGCCTGCTGCACGCCCATGCTGATCTTGCGCAGCGCACTCGCCAGCGCCAGCGGATCGCCCGTCAGCTCGGCTCCCGACTGATCGGCCTGATATTCACGCGACCGCGAAACAGCCAACTTGATCACTGTCGCGGCGATCGGCCCGAGCAGCGCAACCAGAAGCATCGCAAAGGGATTCGAGCCACCCTCGCGGCTGCCGCCGAACATTCCGGCGAACTGCGCGACGAGCGCCAGCGCCGTCACCACCGACGCCATGGCACCGGCCACACAGGAAATGAGGATGTCGCGGTTGTAGACGTGGCTCAGCTCGTGGCCGAGCACCGCGCGTAGCTCGCGCTCGTTGAGGATGCCCAGGATGCCGGTCGTGCAGCAGACGGCCGCGTTGCGCGGGTTGCGGCCGGTCGCGAACGCGTTCGGGGCCGCGGTGTCGCTGATGTAGAGCCGTGGCATCGGCTGACGCGCCGTGGTCGCCAGTTCGCGCACGATCTTGTACATCACCGGCGCCTGCATCTCGTTCACAGGCTGGGCATGCATCGCCTTCAACGCCAGCTTGTCGCTGTTGAAATACACGTAGACGTTCATGCCGACGGCGAACAGGACGGCCAGATACATGATGTTCCGCCCGAACAACGCGCCGATGAAGACGATCAGCGCCGAAAAGCCCGCGAGCAGTATGAACGTCTTGGCGGTGTTGGCGTGCGGATGCCAGGTCATTGTGGCTGTCTCCTACTGGGCCGACTACGGATACCGAGACGTTTCACGCTCTTCAACGCATAGACAGGCTCGGCAAGTTCCACGCCACCGTCAGCCGTGACGATTGGCCGTGTAGTCGGCCAGCGTCGCCAACGCCTGGCGGCCGGGGCTCTCAGGCAGGTTCGCCAGCTCCTCGCGTGCCTGCGCGGCGTACTCGGCGACAGCCTGCTTGGCCTTCACCATGCCCTGCGAGGCACGCAGCAGGCGCAGCGCCTCGGCCAGGTCGTCGTCGTTCTCGACGGGGCCGGCGAGCAGCTCGCGCAGCCGGTCGGCGTCGGGGCCGGTGTCCCGCAGCGCGTAGAGCACCGGCAGCGTGTGCACGCCTTCGCGCAGGTCCGTGCCGGGCAGCTTGCCGGATTCGTCTGGATCACTGTCGATGTCGATGATGTCGTCGGAGATCTGGAACGCCGTGCCGACGATGCCGCCGAGGCGGCTCAACCGTTCGATCTGCTCCTCGTCGGCACCGGAGAACGTCGCCCCGAACCGGCCGGACGCCGCGATCAGACAGGCGGTCTTCTCGTACACCACCTTCAGGTAGTGCTCGACGGAGTCGACATGGTCGGCCGCGCCGCGGGTTTCCCGCATCTGGCCCGTCACCAGCTGGGCGAACGTGTCGGCGATCACGCGCACCGCCTCCGGACCCAGCCGGGAGACCAGCCGCGACGCCGTCGCGAACAGATAGTCACCCGCCAGGATCGCGATGTTGTTGCTCCACCGCGCGTTCGCGCTTGGAGCACCGCGACGCACCTGAGCCTCGTCCATCACGTCGTCGTGGTACAGCGTCGCCAGGTGCACCAGCTCGATGACGGCGCCCGCCACGTCGACCTGCCAAGCATCGGGTTCGGGCCCGAGCCGCGCCGACAACACGGTGAACAGTGGACGGAACCTCTTGCCGCCCGCCTGGAACAGGTGCTGGACGGCCTCGGACATCAGCACATCGGCTTTGCCCAGCTCAGTGGCCATCAAATCCTCGATACGGGCCACCGCCTCGCGCACATCCTGCGCAAAGGCGGGGTCTCCGAAGTCGACGCCTGCCACCACACTCGCCGGTGTCCTCACCCTGCCAACATACTGGGAGCTATGCACACACGAGCCGATGTGGTGGTCGTCGGGGCCGGACCCGCCGGTTCCGCCGCGGCGGCGTGGGCGTGCCGGGCCGGGCGCGACGTGCTGGTGATCGATTCGGCGCAGTTCCCGCGCGACAAGGCGTGCGGCGACGGTCTGACACCGCGCGCGGTCCAGGAGATGGAGCATCTCGGGCTCGGTGCGTGGCTGGACGGTCGGGTACGCCACCGCGGGTTGCGGATGTCGGGATTCGGTGCGGACGTCGAAATCGAGTGGCCGGGTCCGTCGTTCCCCGCCACCTCGAGCGCGGTCCCGCGCACCGAACTCGACGACCGCATCCGCATGGTGGCGGTCGATGAGGGTGCCAAGATGATGCTCGGCGCCAAAGCCGTTGATGTCCATCACGATTCGTCGGGACGAGTGGCGTCGCTGGTGCTGGACGACGGCGCCGAGATCGGCTGCGGCGAACTGATCGTCGCCGACGGCGCCCGCTCGACACTGGGACGCGTGCTCGGTCGTGAGTGGCACAAGGAGACGGTGTACGGCGTGGCCATCCGCGGGTACATCGGCACGCCGCGCGCGAGCGAACCGTGGATCACGTCGCATCTCGAACTGCGCTCACCCGAACGTGAGGTGCTGCCCGGCTACGGCTGGATCTTCCCGCTGGGCAACGGCGAGGTGAACATCGGCGTCGGCGCGCTCGCGACGTCCAAACGGCCGGCCGACGCCGCACTGCGTCCGCTGATGTCGTATTACACCGACCTGCGCCGCGAGGAATGGGGCTTCGACGGTGCGCCACGCGCGGGCCTGTCGGCGTTGTTGCCGATGGGCGGGGCCGTATCCGGGGTGGCGGGGCCGAACTGGATGCTGATCGGCGACGCCGCGGCCTGCGTCAACCCGCTCAACGGCGAGGGCATCGACTACGGGCTGGAAACCGGAAGGCTGGCGGCCGAGCTGCTGGGCACCGGCGATCTGACCTCGGCGTGGCCCGCGGTGCTGTCGGCGCACTACGCGCAGGGATTCTCCGTGGCGCGACGGCTGGGGCTGCTGCTGACGATTCCGCGGTTCCTGCCCGCGACCGGACCACTCGCGATGCGGTCGTCGTTCCTCATGACGATCGCGGTCCGGGTGATGGGCAACTTCGTCACCGACGAGGACGCGGACTGGGTTGCGCGGTTGTGGCGGCGTGCGGGTGCGGCCTCACGTCGGATCGACGAACGCCCCCCGTTCAGTTAATCGGATCGCCGCGGCAAATCAGGACAGTGGCGCAAGGCCCGAGCGGATGACATTCATCGACCTCGCCGTGATCTCGCCGAGGTCACCGGTGCAGCCGTTGCGGCCCCAGTGCTCCACGGCAGTCACCAGCGCCGCGGCGACCACCGCCCCGGCCACGTCGGCGACGAGGTCGATGTCGGCGACATCCCGGTATCGGTTCCTGATGAAGGCGGTCAACACTGCGGCGAACGACGACTGCACGACCCGTAGGTGCCCCGCGATCCGCTCGGCGCTGATCAATTCCGCCCTGGCGGTCGCGGCCTGGCGTACCACCTCGATGTCGAACGGGAAGCTGACGATGCTTGCGAGCACCGCATCGAACAACGATTCCGTGGGCGGTCGCTGCTCCAACGCCTCGGCCAACCACTCCACCTGCGTCTCGTAGTCCTGGAACAGCACCGCTTCCTTGGTGGGGAAATGTCGGAAGAAAGTCCGCTCGGTGACCCCGGCCTCGCCCGCCAGCTGGGTGACCGTCACATTGGCGAAACCCTTGTCCGCGAAGCTGGCCAGCGCGGCGCGCCGCAGTGCCTCGCGGGTCGCGCGCCGCCGCTGCTCATGCAGGTTGGGAGCAGAGGTCATCGTGGCCCGATGGTAGCCGAGCCTTGAAAATTCATGTCAGTACTGACATATTTTGAGACGTGTGCGAGGCGAAGGAGAACGGGCCATGAGCGAATACGACGCGATCGTCGTCGGCGCCGGACATAACGGGCTGACGGCTGCGGCCGTGCTACAGCAGGCAGGAATACGCACGCTGTGCGTTGAGGCCAACACCTACAGCGGCGGCATGGCGGCGACGGTCGAGCTGATCGAGGGGTTCCGCTACGAGATCGCGGGCTCGGTGCAGTTCCCCATGCCGCCGCAGATCGCCAAGGAGCTGGGGCTGGACACCCTGCCGACCGTCGACGCCGAGGTGCAGTCGGTGAATCTCGGCGACGCCGGCGAGGAGCCGCTGATCTTCTACCGCGACCCCATGAAGTTCATGACCCATCTGGCCGACAAGCACGGCATGGAGGCGGTCGCCGGCATGGCTGGGCTGATCGGGTGGTCGCAGGGTCCGGCAAAGGCGCTGGGCCGCTTCGACGTTGGCACACCGCCGAAAACACTTGACGAGATGTACGCGTGTGCGGCCAACGAGGCCGAACGCACCGCGATCCACGACGTGATGTTCGGCTCCGCAATGGACGCCATCGACCGCTACCTTCCCGACAAAGAGAAACACGCGGTGTTACGCGGCATGCTGGCGTTCCTGGCGATCAACTCGACCTACCGGGGGCCCTACACTCCGGGCAGCGCAACGTGTCTGGCGTGGGCGTTGGCGGTGCCCGACGACACGACCGCCATGATGACCAAGCTCGAAGGGGGCATCGGCGCCCTCTGCGACCATCTCCGTGAGTTGTTTCTGTCCTCCGGCGGTGAAATCCGTTATCGCACAAAGGTGGATCGCATCCTGGTGTCTGATGGCCGCGTCGCCGGGGTTCGCCTGCGCGACGGATCTGAGATCAGCGCGCCGGTGGTGGTTTCGAATCTGTCGCCGGACTACACCCTCGTCGACCTGGTGGGTGCGGACCTGCTGCCCGCCGACCTGGTCACCCGCATCAGCGGCCGTGACCACCGCGCTTCGTTTGTCCAATTGCACTTCGCCCTTGACGGCCTACCCGAATTCGCGCCGCCGTACGACTTCCTCAATGATCCCGAGATGCTCGGGTCGGTGGCGATCTTCAATTCGCCAGAGGACCAGCAGCGCCAGTGGGACGAATGCCGGCGCGGGATAGTGCCGGACAACCCGTCGATGGGCATGCAGATCCCGTCCGTTCACGACCCCGGCATGGCGCCACCGGGGAAGCATGCCGCCAGTGCCTTCGCCTACGCGCTACCCGTCGAGAACAGCCGGGACACCCGCAAGCTCAAGAACGAGATGGCCGAGAACGTCATCGACAAGATCACCCGGTATGCGCCCAATTTCCGCGATATCCAGATACGGCACATCACCTTTGCGCCGTATCACATGGACACCATGTTCGCCGCGCCGTCCGGCGACTTCTGCCACGGTCTGCTGCACCCAGATCTGATGGGGCCGAACCGGCCCGGGCCGAAAGGCTTCCTGGACATGCCGATTCCGATCGACGGGCTCTACCTCGGCGGGGCCGGCTGTCACGGCGGGCCGGGAATCACCTTCACCCCTGGCTACAACGCCGGGTATCAGGTCATCGAGGATTTCGCGGGCAGCATCTAGACAGACGAAGACGACCCCGAATCGCTTGAGGATGAATCGGATCGACCCGAGTGTTTCCGCTTCTGCAGCGCCATAGCGATCTTGACGTCGTTAGGGACTTTGTTCTTGTCCCCGCTTCCGGCGGTGAGTGCCAACGCGATGAGGATGTCGGCGGCGGTGATGAACAGGCCGGCCCAGTACGCCCAGCGGAGCTCCGGATCGCGCGGGGACGCGAAGAACATGATCAGAAAGATCGGCCCGACGATGCCGAAGACGAACATCATGGCCTGAATCAGCAAGTACCGCTTGAACGTCTCCATGTCGGGTGCAGAATATCGCGAATGCCCGACGTCTACCGCGCACCGATGCGGTCCCGCCGCGACGACATCGAACTTCAATCGACGGTTGGTCGCGCGCTTGCGAAGGGAGTCGTCGGCTTCGGTGACGCAGGCGCCGACGACCGTCTCGACCGCCGCGTCGCGCGGTTCGCCGACGTGGCCGACGGATCGTTCGTGTGGACTCGCGACGCCGAAGGGCTCTACTGGCTCGGCCGTATCGACGGACCACTTTTCTACGACGATGCCGGTGCCGCCGTCGATCTCGTCCACGTCCGGCCGTGCCGGTGGGTCGCCGAGCCGGTTCTCGAACCGGAGGTTCCCGCCGCGGTGCTTGCGACGTTCGCGCGAGGAGGTCGCAACTTCCAGCAGACGCACGACCCGAACGTCGGTGAGCAGACGGCGGCGGTTTGGCGCACGCGCCGTCCGGCGCGCTGACAAGGGCCGTGAAAACCTTTGCCGGAGCGTGCGATTTGCACAGCCCGGCTAAATGTAAGCCCTGCTAGAGGACCTATTCTCAACCGCTCCGCGGGATTACTCTGGAGTGCACCGGCGTCCCCCTAAGCATCGGCGGAAGGAATCCACGATGCGCAAGCTGACAGTTCGATCGGTGTTCGCGGCGACGGCCATTGCGGCCGCCGCGATGGGCACGGCCACCATTGCGAGCGCCGCGCCCGCCGGCCCTTGCGAAAAGGTCACGTCTGTCGGTGTCTGCCAGCCCTTCGATCAGCAGCAGCAACAACAGCAACGCATTCGGTCACCACAGCAGGGCATGGGCGAAGTGGTCGTGCCCGGCCTCGGCTCCAACCCTCTGACTCTCGGTTAGCTGCCCAGCGACTTCGCGAACCCACTCACGTCACGAATACTGGCGTGAAACACCTCCGGCATCACGTGGGGCAGTAACAGGTCACCACCGTGGCACGTGCCCGCGACCAGCCGGCCCACTGTCGGGACCCCCGCCTGCAGGAGCCTGCGGTAGTACTGCAGTCCCTCGTCGCGCAGGGGGTCCAACTCGTTGACCGAGATGACGTGCGGCGGCAGGCCCGCCAATTCGTCGTCAGTGGCCGCCGCGGCCCAGCAGGCCGCGTCGTCGCCATGGCTGTTGGTGGGGTCATAGAGCGAGCCGAGCAGTGCCAGTTGGTGGCACGTGACGAAGTACTCGTCGTTCTCGGTGAGCGACGGCAGGTCCTCACAGTCCTGGAGCCAGCGGTTCGAGATGTACGGGCACTGCGCGTAGAAGCCGGCGATTTCGTCCAGCCAGCCTTCCCGCTTCGCTTTGTGCGCGACGGTCAGCGTGAGGTTCCCGCCACCGGACTCGCCGGACACGATCAGCTGCGCGATGCCGAGCTCGCCGCGGTTGGCGGCAGCCCATCGGACCGCGGCGGCACAATCGTTCAGACCCGCGGGGAACGGGTGCGGCCCGAGCTTGCCGCCGGAGTTGCGGAACTCCACACCGATCACGACAACCCCTGTGGCGGCAAGATGTTCGCGCAGCATCATGTATCCGACGTCCGCGGCGGCGCCGATCGCCATGCCGCCACCGTGCAGGTGCACGACGCCCGGAATAAGCACGTCGGCGCCGTCGGGCCTGCTGATGTAGAGCGTGATGTCGGTGCCGTCGTCACCGGTGACGGTGGTCGTCGTGGTGGTGACACCCTCGGCCGCGGATGCTGATTGCGCGAACACGTCGAAGATCGCGCCCATGCCCTCTTCGCTCATCGTGGCGAACGCCAGCCGCTCCTCGAGGGGTGCGTCGACGGCCAGCTCTATCGGCGGCAGCCGACCGTCGAGCCCGAACTCGGCGAGCGCCTTGACCATTCGCGGGTCGGAGCGGGGGTCGGTGGCGAGTGTCGAATCCGGATCAGCGTGACGTCCATAAGCCATGGCGCGACCGTACAGCGATGCGTCGTTGCGTACGCGCGCTTTACCGTGACGGTTTGGTCGCGGCATGCAGCGCTACGATCCCGCCCGACAGGTTGCGCCACCGCACCGCCGACCAGCCTGCGTCGGCGATGTGTCGCGCGAGGTCGGGCTGGTCCGGCCATGCGCGGATCGACTCGGCGAGGTAGACGTAGGCGTCGGGATTCGACGACACCGCGCTCGCCATCCGCGGCAGCGCTTGCATCAGGTATTCCTTGTAGGCCGTCGCGAACAGCCTGTTCGTCGGCGTCGAGAACTCGCACACAACGAGCCGCCCGCCGGGCCTCGTCACCCGGGCCATCTCACTAAGCGCCGCGCCGTGGTCGACGATGTTGCGCAGCCCGAAACTGATGGTCACCGCGTCGAACACGGCGTTGCCGAACGGCAGCTTGGTGCCGTCGGCGGCGACCTTGGGCACCTTGCGCGCACTGCCCGCGGCGAGCATGCCGACGGAGAAGTCCGCGGCCACGCACCACGCCCCCGAGGTCTCGAGCTCCACGGTCGAGACGGCGGTGCCGGCCGCCAGGTCGAGCACCTTGTCGCCAGGGCCGATACGCAGCGCCGCGCGCGTCGCCCGCCGCCAGAAGCGGTCCTGCCCCAGAGACAACACCGTGTTCGTGAGGTCGTAGCGGCGGGCCACCCCGTCGAACATCGATGCGACCTCGTGGGGATCCTTGTCCAGCGTCGCGCGGTTCACAACGGCGACGCTACCTGTCAACATCCGGGCACCGGGAATGGAATGCGCCCCAGCGGGCATTTATCCGCACATGGCGGAAAAAGTTTGGTTCATCACCGGTTCATCGCGCGGCTTCGGGCGAGAGTGGGCCATCGCGGCACTCGAGCGCGGCGACAAGGTAGCGGCGACGGCGCGGAACACGTCGACGCTGGACGATCTGGTCGAGAAGTTCGGCGACGCGCTGCTGCCGATCCAACTCGACGTGACGGACCGCGATGCGGACTTCGCCGCTGTGAAGCAGGCGCACAACCACTTCGGTCGGCTCGACATCGTCGTCAACAACGCGGGCTACGGCCACTTCGGCTTTATCGAGGAGCTGACCGAACAGGAGGCGCGCGACCAGATCGAGACCAACGTGTTCGGCGCGCTGTGGATCACCCAGGCAGCGCTCCCCTATCTGCGGGCGCAGCGCAGCGGGCACATCATCCAGGTGTCGTCGATCGGCGGGATCACTGCGTTCCAGAACGTCGGCATCTATCACGCGTCGAAGTGGGCCCTGGAAGGGTTCTCGCAGTCGCTGGCGCAGGAGGTCGCGCCGTTCGGGATTCATGTGACGCTCATCGAACCCGGCGGGTTCTCGACCGATTGGGCGGGCTCGTCGTCGAAACGGTCCACCCCGCACCCTGACTACAAAGAGGTGCATGAAGAGGCGGACCGGCTACGCAGCCAGCGCGTCTCGGAGCCCGGTGACCCGAAGGCGTCAGCGGCCGCGGTGCTCAAGCTCGTCGACGCCGAAAAGCCTCCGCTGCGAATCTTTTTCGGTGAGCTGCCGCTGCAGCTGGCGAAGGCCGACTACGAAAGCCGGCTGACTACCTGGGAGGAATGGCAGCCGGTGTCGATCGAGGCCCAGGGCTAGGCAGCCTTGAGGCGGCGCAGTCCGATGACCTCGTCGTAGTGTCCGAGTAACTCTTCGCAGATCGCAGGCCACGTACGGGTCAGCACGCTGCGGCGCGCCGCCACCGAGTAGCGCTGCCGTTCCGCGACCAGATGGTCGACGGCCGCTGGCAGTTTGGCTTCGAACTCGTCGACCGACAGCAGCAGTCCGGTGCGGTATGGCGTGACGAGATCACGCGGACCGCCGGCATTGGGTGCAATCACCGGCAGCCCCGAGGCCATCGCCTCCTGCACCGCCTGACAGAAGGTCTCGTGCTCGCCGGGGTGGACGAAGACATCCATGCTCGCGTACGCGGCGGCGAGCTCTGAGCCGTACAGCGCGCCGGTGAAAACGGCTGACGGCAGCACGTTTTCGAGCTTCGCACGGTCGACGCCGTCTCCGACGACAACCACCTGGAGGTCGTCGCGCTCGGACAGCGCCGCGAGCCTTTCGACGTGCTTCTCAGGCGCCAGCCGGCCGACGAATCCGACGATCGGCTTACCCTGTGGGGACCATAGGGTGCGCAGGCTCTCGTCGCGTGCCGAAGGTGCGAACCCGGTGATGTCGACACCGCGCGCCCACTTGCGCACCCGTGGGATGCGATGCGCCGTCAGGTTTTCCATCGCAGCGGCCGACGGCGCCAGTGTGCGGTCGGCGCGGGTGTGGACCATCCGCGTCCACGCCCAAGCCGCCCTGGACGCAAAGCCCATGCCATAGCTCTCTGCGAAACCTGCGACATCTGTTTGGAATACGGCGACTGTCGGCACTCCGAGGTGACGCGCGGCGAGCATGCCGCCCCAACCGAGCAGAGCCGGCGACGCCAGGTGCACGACATCGGGATCGAACCCGCGCAACACACTCACCATGCGGGGACGCGGCACGCCTAGCGGAAGCGACGTGATTTTCGGGAACATCCGCGACGGCACCCGGTGCACTCGGATACCTTCGTAGATCTTGTCGGCCGCCGGCTCGCCCCGCGGGGTGTCCGGTGCGATGACGAGGGCCTCATGACCCGTGCAGCGGAGATGCTCGAGCACCCGAAGCACCGAGTTGGTGACGCCGTTGACATTCGGGAGGAACGACTCTGCGACGATTGCAACGCGCACGCCTCGAGAGTCCCATCGGCGGCTGTCGTCAAGGTTTCGTGCAGGGATATGTCACGCAAATAGCTCGTGCCGATGAACGGATGCTCCAGATCGGCGTTTTCGAGTACTCTGCGCTCAAAGAAAGGCGGTTGACATGCGGATTTCCCGGACGGCATCGGTGGCCATCGCTGTGGTGCTGATCGTCACCGGTTGCACCACGCAGGTGACCGGCACCGCGGAGCGGGATCCCGTACCAGCCCCACTTGCGGTGAGCGAAGACGGCTACGGCATCGTCGCCGGATTCGAGGACGCGCCGACCCGGATCGAGATCTTCACCGAGCCGCAGTGTGCCCATTGCGCGGATCTGCAGGCCGATTTCGGTGATCAGTTCGCGTACTACATCGGCGTGGGCGCGCTGAAGATCACCTATCGACCCTTGACGTTCCTGGACAGCGGGGGCGGCGGCTACTCGGCGAATGTGAGCAACGCGTTGTTCCTTGTCGCCGAGGGCGATGCAACGGGAACGCAGTTCCAGCGCTTCGTCGAGGAACTGTACGCACACCAGCAACGGGCAAAGGGGGGACCTGGCCCCACCGACGACGAGATGGCCGACATGGCGAAGACCGCCGGCATGCCCGACACCGTGGCCAATCGCATCAGCGATGCCGGGTCAGCGATCGACACCAAGGACATGGACGCCGCCAACTTCGAGTACCTGTACGCGATCGACCCGCTGAACACCGGCACACCAACGGTTTACGACCCGCAGACTGACGAGAAGATCGATATCTACGACAACAACTGGCTGAACACACTGATGCAGACCTGAGGTCTACTCGACCTTCTACACCGAAACCTGCCGTAGGTCGCGGCGGCGCTCCAGGTAGGCCAGGCCCGACAGTGCCGCCACCGCGATGAGCCAGCCGACCACCGCGATCGAACCGGCCGGGATGATCGCCAGCGAGGCGTTGCGATCCCGGACCCGTACCAAATCCGGGTTGTTCGTGTCGTATTCGACGTAGATCCGCATACCCGTCTCCAGTTCGGACGGGTACAGCACACCCAGCTCGGGGCGATAGGTCACGCGGTCGGGCGTCACGAACTCGATGGTCGACCGTCGCGGTCCGGCGCTGAGCACCTCGGCGGCGGCCACGCCCATATGCCGCTCGATCTGCCGGTCGTTACGCCACGCGCCCATCACCATGAGCGCCGACTGCAGCGTCACCAGGCACGCGGCGAGCACGATTCCGATGCGGATCCGCCGGAACACACGCTGCGCCCGCGTCTCGGTCGGGTCCGGCGACAGTCGCGGAACCAGCTTGCGCCACAACGCGATAACACGGCTCACAGTGCAGTCTCGTTCGCTCGGCTCACAGCGCAGTCTCGTTCGCTCGGCTCACAGTGCAGCCTTGATCGAGGCGTGCAGAGCTCGCAGCGACGACCGGTCGGCCTTCACCTCCAGTACCCGCATCCCGTCGAACGGCTCGTTGAGCACCTCCACCAGGCCGTCGACCTCGATCTGCCTGCTGTCGATGTGGTACGCCCGGCACAACGCGCCGACGTCCACATCGTGCGGGGTACCGAAGATCCGCGACGACACGTCGGAGAACCGCGGATCGCCTTGCTCGAGCAGTTCGAAGATGCCGCCGCCGTTGTCGTTCGACACGACGATGGTGAGGTTGCGGGGCGTGGGTTCGGTCGGACCGATCAGCAGCCCGGAGCTGTCGTGCACGAACGTCAGGTCACCGATGAGCGCGAGGGTCCTGCCATCATGCGCGAGCGCGGCGCCGATCGCCGTCGACACCGTGCCATCGATCCCGGCGACTCCGCGGTTCGACCGCACCTTCAAACCCTGGGTGTTGAGGCCGACGAGCGCGGCATCCCGAACCGGGTTCGACGCGCCCAGCACCAATTGGTCGCCGGTGCGAACCGCGTCGGCGACGGCGGCCGCCACATGGAGTCCCGTCTTGAGCGGATGGGCCTCCAATTGGGCGCGAACGGCGTCCATAGCGTGCTTGTTGACCTCGTCGCAGCGCGCCAACCAGGCGGGATCGGGTTCTCCAGTGGTCACGGCGCGCGTGCCGGTCGCCGCCGAGTTCCCCGAAACGTCGGGCCAGCGCGGGCCCGTCGTCAACGCGTAGACCGGTACCGCCGGATCGGCGAGCAGCGTCGACACCGGCCGGTGCAGCGTCGGGCGGCCCAGCATGATGACCTGCTTCGGCCGCACCAGCCGCAGGGCGAACGGATGCAGCGGGTTGGCGGCGGGCGGCGCGGTCGGCTCCGCGACGGTCGGCAGCGCAGCGAGGTTCGGGTGTACACCGGCACCGTGGCCGGCGATGACGACCGTGTCCGGCGTCAGGTCGATGTCGAGCGGCTGGTCGAAGGTGACCGGCGGCGTGTACGTCCACGGCTTGCCGTCCGGCCGTCCTTGCGGGCAATAAGCTCCGCCGGAGCCCAAGTTGTCCTGGACGTCGGGCACCAGCGGTTCGCGCAACGGAATGTCGAACTGCACGGGTCCCGCGTTGGCCGACCGAGATCCGGTGGCGGCCACCAGGACTCGACACGTCGTCGATCGCCACTGCGCGTTGAGGGAATTCAATTCGTCAGGCCTGGCCCCGGCGATTTCGGAGGCGAGGCCCAGGCTGATGGTCTCGCGCACCTGCGTGCCGAAGTAGCCCAACTGCTCGAACGTCTGGTTCGCTCCGGTGCCTAGCAGTTCGTAGGGCCGGTTGGCGCTCAGCACGATGATCGGCACCCGCGCGTAGTTGGCCTCCACCACCGCCGGACCGAGGTTGGCCACCGCCGTACCGGACGTCATCGCGACGCACACCGGCGCGCGCTCGGCGACGGCGAGACCGATCGCCAGGAAGCCGGCGGTGCGTTCGTCGATACGAACGTGCAGGCGCAACCGGCCCGCGCGGTCGGCGTCGTGCAGCGCGAACGCCAGCGGGGCGTTGCGCGAACCGGGGCACAGGACGACATCACGCACGCCGCCGCGGATCAGTTCGTCGACGACCACGCGGGCCTGCGTAGTCGAGGGGTTCACCACTACAGACTATCGGCGAAGAAATTCAACACTGCGGCGTTGACTTCCTGCGGCCTCTCGATGAATCCGAGATGACCGGTGTCGGCAATCTCCAGGTAGCGGCCCCGTGGCAGCGCGTCAGCGACCTCACGGCTGAGGTATGGCGGCAGCGCAAGGTCGTCGCTGAACCCGATGACGAGCACAGGGGTCGTAATACTTCGGTAAGCAGACAACCGGCTTTCAGCCGGGGCGACGTCGAGCTGCGCCCGCATGCCGGGCGTCGACTTGCTCGGCCACATGGTGAACATGTCGATCCAGTCGCGAACCGCCTTGTCGTCGTTGAGAGTCTTCGGCGAAAAGCTTTCGATCAGGCGGAGTTTGGCATCGTAGGACGGTGGCAGCTCGATGCCGGCGTCAATCAGTTCGCGTTCGGCGGAGCGAAAGAACTCGCGGGTGCGGTCCGCGCGGCCTCGGGTGGCCATCAACACCGCAGAGCGGACCAGTTCAGGGCGGGCGAGCATCAGCTCCTGGGCGATATACGAGCCCATGGACACCGACACGATGCGGGCGGGTGCGGCGTCCAGCTTTTCGATCAGCGCGGCGGTGTCGGCCACCATCTGCTCGATGCCGAAATCGCTGGCCTGCTCGGTGGCGCCGATCCCCCGGTTGTCGAAGGTGATGCAGCGGTACCCGGCCCGCTGAAACTCCGGCACTTGATGCAAATGCCAGGTGCGGCCTGCACCGCCCCGACCTGCGATGAACAGCACTGGATCACCGTTGCCGCGGTCGTCGTATGCCAAATTCACGCCGACGACGCTACTTGCTCACTCGACCTCGGTGAACGCCACCACCGGGATGCGCCGTCCCTGTGTTGTCTTCTGGTAACCGGCATAGTTCGGCATGAACTGCGTGGCCAGCTCGAACAACCGGTCGCGTTCGTCGCCGAGCATCTCCTCGCCTATGAAAGTGCCCTGGTAGCCGCGAGATGAGAGCGTGACGCGGGGATTCGCTTTGACGTTGTGGTACCACGCGGGATGACGAACGCCGCCGTAGTTCGACGCGACCACGATCACCCGGCCGCCGTCGGTGAAGTACGTCAAGGGTGTGCTGCGCTGCTGACCGGACTTCGCGCCGGTATGCGTGAGCAGCACCTCCGGCATGACCATCGACATCGACAGGTGGCCCTTGCTCGCCTTGATCAGCGCGCGGTCGATGCGCCAGCCGACTGTGCGAAGGAACGACTGCATGGGACCTGTCGCCATGAGACGCGCGCCGGCCCTGACCATGGCTGACGGCGGGTTGGGCGGAACCTCGGGAATTCCCACGCCTGCGACCGTATCGCAGCGAATCCGGCGCGCCTACCAACCCTGAGCGGCTTGTCCTGTTCGGGGACATCGCTGACACCGGTATGTCTCGGGACATCGCTGACACCTGAGTAGGGCCTCGACCACGAT
>JAIEPH010000030.1 GCA_019749805.1 Mycobacteriaceae bacterium
TCGTGGTCGAGGCCCTACTCAGGTGTCAGCGATGTCCCGAGACATACCGGTGTCAGCGATGTCCCCGAACAGGACAGGTCGCTGAGCAGTCGTTTACGCACCGAAATCGCAATCTGGCGGTGACAGCCAGGAAACAGCACCACGTCAACCTTCTTCACATGGATTCACGATCCGCATTGACGCTGAGCATCGGGGTGCTCGGCGGGCTGGCGGTGGCCCTGACCGCAGAGGTCATCACCGTCCCGATTTGGGTGGTTTTCCTGACGTGGGCGTCGTTCTTCTTCGTCGGCGGCGGAGTCACCGGTTGGGTGCGATCGCTGTCGAGCAACCGCGTCGGGGTGCTGATCGCCTCGGCAAGCCTGTACGCCGCGCACCTGATGGGCGGCAGCCTTTGGGTGACCGCCCTCGCCGTCGGCGTCGGCAGCGCCGTGATGGTGCAAGCCTCCTGGGTGCCGCTGCTGTCGACGACGCCCGCGGTCGTCGTCGGGTTCGCGAGCACCGTGTCGACGGTCGCCGGGACCGGCAACACCATCACGGTGACGTCCATCTCGCATCCCGGGCTCGTCGCGGCCACGGCATGCCTTCTCGGCGCGTCCTTCGGGCTGCTGTCCGAGTATCTCGCCGACGTCCTCACCCGTGAACCCGCGAAGGAAGGCAGCCCAGCGCAATGAAACTGCAGCACTATCTCGGCGGTCTGGAAGGACTGCCCGAACCGCTGAACCTCGAGAAGCGCGTGTTCGTCGAGGAGTGGGAAGAACGGATCTTCGGCATCCACGTCGCGATGATGGGGCTGTCGAACCATCTCGGCTCAGCGTTGCCGCAGTACCCGATCGACGATGTGCCGACGGCGTTCAAAGACGAGTGGACGTGGGCGAGTCTGCGTACCGGCGCGGAGGCGATGAACCCGTTCGACTATTTCAAGTTCCGCTATTACGAGAAGTGGCTGGGCGGTATCACCCAGTTCTTCATCGACCAGGGCTACGTCACCGAGGACGAGTTGTCCTCGCGGCAAGCCGAATTGACGGCCGAGCAAGCGCCGTCCGCTCCGGAGCCGGAAGCCGCGATCGACGATCAGGTGGTCGGATACCTGCGCAAGGGCGATAGCCCACGCCGCGACGTCGCCCACCCGAAGTTCGCCGTCGGTGACCGCGTCCGAATCACTAATGTGCCCGCGGCCGCCCACACGCGCTTACCGGGCTATCTACGAAAACGCGAAGGCACCATCGAGCGGATATTCGAAGGCGACTACGGCTATTTCGTCCACACCGGTGACGGCATCGGCGATCCGATGCCGATCTACATCGTCGCGTTCAGCCCCGAGGAACTCTTCGGCGAACGAGCCGAACCCGGTGCGCTGACCATCTACGCGGAGTTGTTCGAGGCATACCTGGAAGGAGTCCAATGAGCGATCAGTTCGCTTACCCGGCGGACCGCGAGGCCGCCAGCGCCGCCAAAGTCGCTGCGCTGGAATCGCTTCTGATCGAGAAAGGGGTGATCACCGGCCAGACCGTCGACAAGGTGCTCTCGTACTTCGAGTCGGAGATGACACCGCTCAACGGACGCAAAATCGTCGTGAAGGCTTGGACGGATCCCGACTTCGCGGCCCGCGTGGTCGTCGATACGCCGGCAGCGATCTCCGAACTCGACCTGCCCGACGGGATGGCGGGCGCCGAGGGCGAGCACCTGCAAGCTGTCGCGAACACTCCAGGAATACACAACCTGATCATCTGCACGCTCTGCTCGTGCTTTCCCTGGCCGGTGCTCGGCCTGCCGCCGTACTGGTACAAGGATCCGGTGTTCCGGTCCAGGGCCGCCCGAGAGCCGCGCAAGGTGCTCGGCGAGATCGGTGTCGACCTTCCCGACGACACCGAGATCAAGGTGTGGGACAGCAGCGGGCACTCGCGGTGGTTCGTCATTCCCGAACGGCCCTCCGGCACCGACGATTTCACCGATGAGATGTTGATGGACCTCGTGACGACGGAATCCATGATGGGCGTGGCGCTGGCGGGCCCGGTGTCATGACGCTGCACGAGACGTGCACGACCGACCAGGCGGCGCCGCAGTTCGAGCACGAGTGGCAGCGACGCGCCTTCGGGCTGGCGTTGGCGCTCTCGGAGTTCGGTCACTACGAGTGGAGCGATTTCCAGCAGAGCCTGATCGAAACGATCGGCCGGTGGGAGAACACACCGGCGAGTGAGCGCGGCGATTGGGAGTACTACGACCACTGGGTCACCGCACTGACCAAGGTGGTCGACGACCACCACCTGTTGACCAACCCGATGATCGCGAACGGAGACGACCACTAGCGGCCGGCCACGTCGATCCTGATTTACCGCTGCCGTGAGGTGATGGCGAGGCTGTCCAGGACGCGACCGATTTCGGCGACGGCCTGCCGTTGCGCCATCTTCTGATCATCGGCCCGGGCGACGATCATGGCCACCTCGCAGGTCGCGCCGAACAGGAAGTGGGCGAGTGGACCCGGCGGTCTCCGTTCGATGCGGCCGGCATCGACGGCACGAGATATCGCGAGCTCCATCAAGTCCAGCAGCGGGGCCTCCAGCCGGCGGATGCCATCCCAGCCGATCGCTGCGGGCGCATCCAGCAGGACGATGCGCTGTACCGCGGGGTCCAGACACTCGTCGAGGAACGCGGCGCTCGCCGCCTTGAACGCGTCCCACGGGTCCTTCTTGCGCGAGTACGCCGCCACGAGCGGAGCCGTCACGTGTTCGATTTCGCGGCTGAACACGGCTTCGAACAACTGCCGCTTGCCGTCGAAATGGTGGTACACGGCACCTTTCGTCACACCCGCGCGGGCCGCGACCGCGTCAAGGGATATCGCGTCGTAGCCGTCGCGGGCGAACAGTTCGCGCGCGGCGTCGACGAGCGCGGCGGTTGTCGCCTCGGTGCGCTCCGCCTGCGTGCGTCTGGCCAGCCCTCTTGCCACGGGCCGACCATAGTCGAACATCAAGCCGGGTCACAGCACCCGATAGATGCGGTAGTCGATGTGGTTGGGAGATAGGACGTTGTAGCCGACGGTGACCAGTCCCGACAGCCAGCCATAGCGTTCGTCGGCAGTCTCGAACGTCGGCGTGGTCCGCACATACGTCTCGTCGAACCCCAGCACGTCACCTGCGGCCAGCCGATCGAGTCCATCCGCGGGCACATTGATGACTCCGCGCGCCTCATAGTGGATCAGCACGCCATCATGCGTCTTGAGCGTGGCGCGGACGTCGACGCGTCCGACTCCGTCGCTCCCGACGACCAGCCAGTCTCCCCCGCCGGGCAAGATCTCCCCCCGCAATTTCGGCCCGTCGATGACGCCACCAGTCGCGATGAACGTCATCCTGGCGCCGACGTGTGTCGTAATCGGTTGTGCTGGTTGAAGATCAACGTGCATGTCGAACAGGTGCTCAACCGGTAGTGCGTCGATCAGCGGCAACTGATCGACCGGTGTCGCGGCGGTCACGGGGCCACCACTTCCAGCGCGGCGTGCAGCTGTACACCGTCGACGAAGGTGTCCTTGCGCGCGACGAGCCCGTCCGGCGATACGTTCACGACGTCGAGGCAGTCGAATCGGACGTCGCCCGATATCAGTGCCCAGTCGAGGATCCAATGGTCCTCGCCGAACAGCACCCGGTAGGTCTCCCACGTCAGATCGGGGAATTGGGTGAAGATTTCGGCGAAAGTGCTGCGCACCGCGTCGCGACCGATGACGGGGTCACCACCCATGTGCATCCAGAATTGGGTGTCGGCCGTGTGCAGGGCCACGATCGCATCCGGATCGTGCGCCGCCCACGCGGCGAAATAGCTTTTCGAGATCGCCTTGAGATCGAGCTTCATCATTTGCATACCCATAGTATGCATTAACCTACTGTCGGTATGCAAGGTTCTCGGATCACAGTAGGACGAGGGCAGTGGCCGCGGCTGCGGCTGCACACATCGATGGGCCGTGCGGCACAGTTCTTTCCGCACACACGATCCGGACGATGACGGCCATACCAGCCGTCAGCAGCGGCGCTGTGACTGCGGCGAGCGACCACACGTCGACACCGAAAGCACCCGTCAGTGCCCCGATCCCGATCGCGAGCTTGACGTCGCCGGCACCCATGGCCGCCGGGGCGGTCAGATGCATGGCGAGGTAAATCGCGAAAAGCGTTACCGCGCCGGTCAACGCAGATGCGCCATGTCCTGTTGCCGCGGCGCACATCAGGATCGCGAGGGCCCCGGGCATCGTCAGCCAATTGGGCAGCCGTCGCTCGCGAATGTCGAACCAACTGAGCCCGGCAAACCAGGTCAGCACGCAGACGCCGACCGCCGCCGCCCCCATTCATCGAGGCTATCGTCAGTTCAGGGCGGCCCTCATCGCATCTATCGGCGCAGGCTGGCCGGTGAACTGCTCGACCTGGGCGAAAGCCTGATTCAGCAGCATCTGCAAGCCGCTGATCACGCGCCCGCCCGCAGATTCGACCGCGGACGCCAACGGGGTCGGCCACGGGTCGTAGATGGCGTCGAGGAGGACGGGCGCAGGCGCCAGCGTGGGCACATACGGCGCCACGGCGTCTGCGGGCACGGTGTTGACCATGACGTCCACGCCGGCCACATGTGCCGCCAGCTCCGCGCTATCGATCGCGCACCATTGCGCGCTGACACCGGATTTCGTTGCCAGTTCGATGAACGGGGCTGCCCGTTGCGCATTACGCGCCACCACCGTTATGTGTTGCACACCCAGTGCGGCCAGGCCGACAACCACCGCGGGCGCGGTCCCGCCTGCCCCCAAGACCATCGCTCTGCCCGAAGCCTCACCCAACGCGCCGGTCACACCGTCGATATCGGTGTTGTCGGCGCGCCATCCGGTAGGTGTCCGCACCAGGGTGTTGGCCGAGCCGACCAACTCGGCGCGGGGGGTGCGTTCGGCGGCGAATCGGAGGGCGGCGAACTTGCCCGGCATCGTCACCGACACTCCCACCCACTCGGGGCCGAACCCGCCCACCAGGGAGGGCAATTGCTCGGCGGTGCATTCGATCCGCTCGTAAGTCCAATCATGCAGACCCAACGCGCGATAAGCGGCGAGATGCAGCTGCGGCGACCGGGAATGCGCAATGGGTGACCCGAGCACCGCGGCCTTACGCGGACCGCCGCCAGCCGACCTCATGTGCGGTCACCGATTGGAGTCAAGGACACCATTGCGCATCGCCAGTTCGATGTTCGCGAGGTGCTGCTGGTAGTCCCGGGTGAACAGGGTGGTGCCCTGCATGTCGATGGTCACGAAGTACAACCAGTCCCCCGGCTCCGGCCGTTCGGCCGCGGCAAGTGCGGGCTGACCCGGCGAACAGATGGGTGTCGCCGGAAGTCCGGGTCGCACATACGTATTCCACGGCGTCTGCTGGCCGCGGTCACCGTCGGTGGTGGCCACCTCGATTCTGTCGAGGGGGTAGTTCACCGTGGAGTCGAACTCCAGCGTGCGGTTCTCGGCCAGTCGGTTGTAGATGACCCGTGCGACCTTCCCGAAATCCTCGGGGGTGGCTTCGCGTTGCACCAGCGAGCCGACGGTGAGGATCTGATAGGGCGACATGTTCATCGTTTTCGCGGTGTCGAGGATGCCGCCCGCCTCGTACTGCGCTGCGCTCGCGCTGATCAACGTCGACAAGATCTCCTGCGGCTGCGCGGACGGATCGATGTTCCACGAGCCCGGCGCGATCAATCCTTCCAGCCGGCGGTGGTCGGTGCCCATCGCGTTCACCGGTCCGACAGCCCATTCCGGCACCGAAAGCGCCGACGGTTCCGCCGTGCCCGCCATCTCCTTGAGCGCGTCCGCGGCGACACAGTTGCGTTCACCGTCGAGGTCGACACACGTCGCCTTGGAGATCAGGCTGAGGATGCCGTCGGTGACGGCGTTGGTCTTGACGTCCCGAACGTCGTCGAGCTGACGCCCTTCCGGGATCACCAGCTTGCCAACCCTGTTCGCCGGATCCGCAAGCCGCTCGACGGCGTTGGCGGCCGGGATCTCGGTGCGCACCTTGTAAAAGCCGGGCTGGATCGACGAGATCGCCGCATTTCCCTGGGCCGCCTCGACGAAGGTGGCGGAGTTGGCCACCACTTTCTGGTCCTGGAGGGTGTTACCGATCGCGGTCGTGGAATCCCCGTCATGGACCTGGATCACCACATCGTTGACACCGTCGCCGGTGAAATCGCTACTGGTGCCGAACACGTTGTGCCACAGCTTGGATCCCAGGAACACCACACCGACGACGACGACGATCAGGATGCCGAGCGCCAATCCGCCGGCCAGGCGCCGCTTGCGCCGCCCGCGTGCTTCCCGCAACCGGTCCGCGCGGGTCATTCTGCGCCGTGGTGGGCCAACCGCCATCGGCTCCACCCGTTCCCGGTGCCAGCCGGGCTCGACGCGTTCGCGGCCCCAATCGTCAGACATCCCCGACCTCGTCCCTGATGTCACCGTGTGCCGCCAACGCCGCGCGTCGCTGATCCAGCCAATTCTGCAAAATGCCGACCGCGGCGGCCTGGTCGATCATCTTTCGCTGCCCCTTGGCGCGGACGCCGGCCTCCCGCAAGGACCGCTGCGCCGCAACTGTGGTCAGCCGCTCGTCGGCCAGTCGGACCGGCACCGGTGCGATGCGTGCCGCCAGTTGATCGGCGAGGCCGATCGCGTCCTGGGCGGCCGAACCCGACCGATCGGCGAGAGTGCGCGGCAACCCGACCACCGCTTCGACAGCGTGGAAGTCGTCGACCAACGTCGCCAGCCGTCGCACATGCTTCTCAGACCCCTTCCGGCGGTCCCGCGGCACCGTCTCGACCGGTGTCGCGAGTATTCCGTCCGGATCACTGACCGCTACCCCGATGCGGACGCTGCCGGCGTCGATGCCCAGCCGTCGGCCGGGTCCTGGGTCGGGCGGCTGCAGGGTGGGGCCCGGCCGGTCGGGTTGACGGTCGTCGACGCTCGCCACGCGGTCAGCTCCGGTCCAGTTCGGCACGCAATGCGGCCAACGCCGCTTCGATCCCCGCCGCACCTTTACCGGAGCCCTGTGCCAGATCGGCCTTGCCACCCCCGCGACCGTTCACCGGCGCGCCCAACTGCTTCACGAGATCGTTGGCGCTCAGTCCCAGGTCCTGCGCCGCCGGATTGACCGCCACCACGTACGGAACGGAGTCGTTGGAGCCTTCGGCGATCAACGCGACGACCGCGGGGTCACCGCCCAGTTTGCCCTTGATGTCGCCGACGAGCGTGCGCAGATCCGCCGCCGACATTCCGCCGGCCATCCGCTGCGCCACGAGGTGGACCTTACCGACCCGTTCGGCACCTGCGGCGGCATTCGCGGCCGCGGCGCGCGCGTTCGCCAGGCGCATCCGGTCGAGTTCCTTCTCGGCGGCTCGTAGCCGTTCGACGAGGTTGGCCACCCGGGCCGGCACCTCCTCCGACGGCACCTTCAGCGATGACGCCAGCCCCGCCATCAGGGCGCGTTCCCTGGCCAGGTGGCGGAACGAGTCCAACCCGACGTAGGCCTCGACGCGACGCACGCCTGAGCCGACCGAGGATTCGCCGAGGATCGTGACGGGCCCGATCTGTGCCGAACTGTCGACGTGGGTACCGCCGCAGAGTTCGAGCGAGAAGGGGCCGCCGATCTCGACGACTCGGACCTCATCGGGGTAGGCCTCGCCGAACAGGGCCATCGCGCCCATCGACTTGGCCTTCTCCAGATCGGTGGTGAAACTGTGCACTTTGAAGTTGGCTTCAACCGCCTCATTGGTGACTTCTTCAATCTGGGTCCGCTGGTCCTCGGACAGCGCGCCCTGCCAGTTGAAGTCGAACCGCAGGTAGCCGGGGCGGTTCAGCGAACCGGCCTGAACGGCGTTGGGCCCCAACACCTGCCGAAGGGCCGCGTGCACCATGTGGGTTCCGGAATGGCCCTGGGTCGCGCCATGGCGCCACCTCGGGTCGACGGCGGCCACCACCGTGTCGCCCTCCACGAACTCACCGGACTCGACGTTGACGCGATGTGCCCACAGGGTTTTGGCGATCTTCTGGACATCGGTCACCGCGGCTTTCGCCGCCGCGGACGCACCCGCGCCGGTGATCGTGCCCTCGTCGGCGATCTGCCCGCCGGACTCCGCGTAGAAGGGGCTGCGATCGAGAACGAGTTCAACGCGGTCGGCGTCGTGCGCTCCGTGGCCGATGACGGGTACTCGCTTGCCGTCGACGAAGATGCCGAGAATCCTTGCCTCGGTGGTTAACTCGTCGAAACCGGTGAACTCGGTGGGAGCAGTGTCGACGAGTTCGCGGTACGCGGAAAGATCGGAGTGCGCCTGCTTGCGGGCGGCCGCGTCGGCCTTGGCGCGCCGGCGCTGCTCGGCCATCAAACCGCGGAAGCCCTCTTCGTCGACGCTCAGGTCGGCTTCAGCGGCCATCTCCAGCGTCAGTTCCAGCGGGAAGCCGTATGTGTCGTGCAGGGTGAATGCATCGGTTCCGGAGATCGTTGACTTGCCCGAACGCTTGGTCGTGGCGGCCGCTTCGTCGAACAGCCGGGACCCCGACGCGAGCGTCCGGTTGAACGCGGTCTCCTCTGCGACGGCGATGCGCTGGATGCGATCGAAGTCGGTGACCAGTTCCGGATACGACGGGCCCATCGCGTCACGCACCGTGGTCATCAACTCGGCGACGATCGGTTGCTCGACACCCAGCAGCTTCGCCGCGCGAATGATCCGGCGCAGCAACCGGCGCAGGACGTAGCCGCGGCCCTCGTTCCCGGGGCTGACACCGTCGCCGATGATGATCGCGGCGGTACGGCTGTGGTCGGCGATGATGCGGTAGCGGACGTCGTCTCCGTGGTTGCCCTGGCCGTACCCCCGCGGGGCGGCGGCGGCGACCAGGTCGATCACCGGACGCAGCAGATCGGTCTCGTAGACGTTGTCGACATCCTGCAGCAGGCACGCGACCCTCTCGACCCCCATGCCGGTGTCAATGTTCTTGCGCGGCAGCGGGCCGAGGATCTCGAAGTTCTCCTTCGATGTGCCCTCGCCGCGTTCGTTCTGCATGAACACGAGATTCCAGATCTCGATGTAGCGGTCCTCGTTGGCCTCGGGCCCACCCTCGATGCCGTACTCCGGCCCGCGGTCGTAGTAGATCTCCGATGACGGCCCGCACGGTCCGGGGATGCCCATCGACCAGTAGTTGTCGGCCATGCCGCGGCGCTGGATGCGCTCCAGCGGCATGCCCGCGACTTCCTGCCACAGCCCGATCGCTTCGTCGTCGTCGAGATAGACCGTCGCCCAGATTCTTTCGGGGTCCATGCCGTACCCACCCTGCTCGACGGGGTTCGTCAGCAGGGTCCAGGCGAACTCGATGGCGCCCTTCTTGAAGTAATCGCCGAAGCTGAAATTGCCCGCCATCTGGAAGAACGTGTTGTGCCGGGTGGTGATGCCGACCTCGTCGATGTCCGGGGTGCGGATGCACTTCTGCACGCTCACCGCGCGATTCCACGGCGGTGTGCGCTGCCCGAGGAAGTAGGGGACGAACTGCACCATGCCGGCGTTGACGAACAGCAGGTTGGGATCGTCGAGGATCACCGAGGCACTCGGGACCTCGGTGTGGCCCGCGTTCACGAAGTGATCGAGGAAACGCTTCCTGATCTCGTGTGTCTGCACGTTCTTACTGGTCCTTGTTCTATGGGTGGCCGTATGGGTGGCTTCCGCAATTACCTGCGACTATTCGACCGCACCACAGTACCGGGCGCGGTTATGGCGCCTGAAAGGCCAACGAACCGGCCACGCGTCGAGTGCCTGCTAGGCGCCGATAAAGCTGAGCCGCACCTTGCGCTGCGGATTGTCGCTGTTCAGGTCGACCAGCACGACGCTCTGCCAGGTGCCGAGCAGCGGCTTCCCGCCCTGCACGGGCACCGTCACCGAAGGCGAGACCAGCGCGGGCAGCACATGGTCGGCGCCGTGCCCCGGGGCGCCGTGGGCGTGGCGATAGCGGTCGTCGCGAGGCAGCAGGCGTTCCAGCGTGTCCAGCAGGTCGTCATCGGACCCGGCACCGGTCTCGATGATCGCGACACCGGCCGTGGCGTGCGGGACGAAGACATTGCACAGACCGTCTTGGTGCGCACTGCAGAACGCGCGCACCTCATCGGTGAGGTCGACGATGCGGCGCCTGGCGGTGTCGATATCGAGTACATCGGTGTCCACGTCGTCGAGCCTACGAGCAATCAGCCGGATTGACGCGAGCGTTTATTACGCCGGATGCAGGGGTATCGCTGCTTGACCAGGGTGATCTACGAAGGGCCCTAGCCACTAGACATTGGAGGCATCGTGACCGTCACCGGCATCATCACCGCAATACTCATCGGCATCGTCATCGGCGTACTGGCCAGGCTGCTCCTACCGGGTAAGCAACCCATTGGGATGCTCGTCACGATCCTGGTCGGCATCGTCGCCGCGCTTATCGGTACTTGGCTTGCCCAGGCGATTGGCATTTCAACCGCAACGCCCGGCATCGACTGGGGGGAGCTGCTCGTTCAGCTCGTCGTGGCCGTGATCGGAGTGGCGCTGGTGTCGGCGCTCATGGGACGTCGCCGCACCGGCCTGATGGGCCGCCGACGCTCGGGGTTGACGCGCTGACGCGTACCACCCGAATAGCGATCCCGGCTGGACCCCTGCAGCCGGGATCGCTCCTTTTCGAGGTCAGAGGCGCTTGAGTAGGGCGTCGAGCTTCTCGTAGCCCTCCGTCATTCCGCCTTCCATGCCGGAAGAGAGCAGTGCGTCTCGCGCCTCGGTGTTGGGGCAGATCGATCGGCCCCGCAGCCGGGAACGGCCGTTGCCGAGGTCTTCGAACCACATGTACTCGATGTTCACCATGTCCGGCGCACCCTCGAATTCGAAGGTCTGCAGGATGAACTCGTTGTCCCGCACGGTGTGGAACGTGCCGTTGAAACCGAACGTCCCTTCGTCGTTTGAATGGGTATAGCGGTATCCGCCATGGCTTTTGAAATTCCACTCGCTGATCTCCATCTCCAGACCATGCGGACCGAGCCACTGCTTCATCAGCTCGGGCTCGGCATGCGCGCGGAACAGCGCATCGACCGGAGCGTCGAACTCGCGGGTGAACTCCATGGCCAGAGTGTCGACCGGGGCGTTGAGGTCCAATGCGTTAGTCATTTGGTGCGTCCTTTCTCTTGGGTGTCGGTCATACCGGCCAGCAGGGCGTCCAGCCGGCGGTAACTGCGTTCGGCGTCAAGCCGATACCGGTCGATCCATGCGGTCAGGCGCTCCAGCGCTGCCGCGTCGAGGTGCACCGGCCGTCGCTGTGCGTCGCGGGTCCGCGTGACAAGCCGCGCATGCTCGAGCACCTGAATGTGCTTGGACACCGCCTGTTTGGTGATGTCGAACGGTGCGGCCAGCTCGTTGACCGTGGCCGGACCCCTGGACAGTCGCGCGACGATCGCACGTCGGACCGGGTCCGCCAGCGCCAGGAAGGCGCGGTCGAGCTGCGCATCCGCATCGCCATCACTCTCCATTATCAACCTTGTGTTTGATCAACGCTTCGGTTGACTACGAACGTAGGCCGGTGCGCAGCGGCTGTCAAGGGGACCCAGCACGCCGAAATCCGACTTTGGGAGAGGACGTGCGAGTAAGCGTCTACAAAACTCGGATTTCGGCGTAGTCAGTCGCGGGCTACAGATCGACGGGTTAGCGCTTCTTGCGGATGATCGCGCGCAGCTTGTCCAGGCGCGTCGCGATCTCGCGTTCGGCTCCGTGGGTGGTCGGCTGGTAATAGTCGACCCCGACCAGCTCATCGGGCGGATACTGCTGGGGCACAACACCATCGGGATCGTCGTGCGCGTACTTGTAACCGATCGCGTTGCCCAGTTTCTCGGCGCCGGAGTAGTGGCCGTCTCGCAGATGGGTCGGCACCTGACCGGCCTTGCCGGACCTGATGTCAGCCATCGCGGAGCCCAGGGCGGTGGTGACGGCGTTCGACTTCGGTGCGGTCGCCAGGTGAACGGTCGCGTGGGCCAGCGTGAGCTGCCCCTCCGGCATACCGATGAGCTGCACCGTTTGAGCTGCAGCTACAGCGACCTGCAACGCGGTCGGGTCGGCCATGCCGATGTCTTCGCTGGCGAGAATCATGAGTCGTCTGGCGATGAAGCGTGGGTCCTCCCCCGCGACCAGCATCCGGGACAGGTAATGCAGGGCTGCGTCGACGTCGGAGCCGCGGACCGACTTGATGAACGCACTGATGACGTCATAGTGCTGATCGCCGTCGCGGTCATAGCGGACGGCGGCCTTGTCCAGCGATTGCTCGATCACCTCGACCGTCACGTCTCCGGCTTCGGAGGCGACCTCGAGGGCCGTCAGCGCCCGACGGGCATCGCCCGCGGACAGCTGCACCAGCAACTCGACGGCATCATCGGCGACCGTGACCTTGCCGCCGAGGCCACGTTCGTCGTCGATCGCGCGCCGCACAAGTTCGCGCACCGCGTCGGCGTCGAGAGGGTGCAGTTGCAGGATCAGCGACCGCGAAAGCAGCGGTGCGACGACGGAGAACGACGGGTTCTCGGTGGTGGCCGCGACCAGCAGCACGACGCGATTCTCGACGGCGGACAGCAGTGCGTCCTGTTGCGTCTTGGAGAACCGGTGCACCTCATCGATGAACAGCACGGTCTGCTCACCGTGTGCGGCCGCCCGCCGCGCGGTATCTATGACGGCACGGACCTCTTTCACGCCGGCCGACAACGCCGAAAGCGCCTCGAAACGGCGGCCGGTCGCTCCCGAGATCAGCGATGCGAGTGTCGTCTTACCGGTGCCGGGCGGCCCGTAGAGGATGACCGACGCCGCGCCCGAACCCTCGACCATGCGGCGCAACGGCGAGCCCGGCTGCAGCAGGTGATCCTGTCCGACGACCTCATCGAGGCTCGCGGGCCGCATGCGGACCGCCAGCGGGGTCGAGGCGCCGACGGGCGCCACCCCCGACGATCGCTCTTCGCCGGGCACGTCAAACAGACCGTCGGCCACGCTCTCTGCTTACCACGGCCATCAGACGCGACGGTGGGACCGTCATTCGACGGAGGTTGACGTCACGAAGTCGATCAGCTCCTCGACCCGACCGATGAGCGCGGGCTCGAGGTCGTTCCAGTCACGCACGCGGCCCCGGATCCGCTGCCATGCCCTCGCGATGTCGGCCTGCTGGGCGTGCGGCCAGCCCAGCTTGCTGCACACGCCCTTCTTCCAGTCCGTCCCCTTGGGGATGACGGGCCACGCCTGCACCCCTATCCGGCCCGGTTTGACCGCCTGCCAGATGTCGATGAACGGGTGGCCGACGACGAGCGTGTGCGCGCCGCCGGGACCCCGCCGGACCGCATCCGCGATCCGCGCTTCCTTCGAGCCCGCGACGAGATGGTCGACGAGCACACCCAGCCGTCGTCCGGGTGCCGGCCGGAACTCTTCGACGATCGCGGCGAGATCGTCGACGCCCCCCAGATATTCGACGACGACCCCCTCGACGCGAAGATCGTCACCCCATACCTGCTCGACGAGCTCCGCGTCATGGCGGCCCTCGACGTAGATGCGGCTCGCCAACGCCACCTTCGCGCGCGCTCCGGCCACGGCCACCGATCCCGACGCGGTCCGCGACGCCTGGGGCGCCGCGCGCTTCGGCGGAGTCAGGATGACGGGCCGGCCGTCGACCAGATAACCGGGACCGACCGGAAACGGTTTCTTGCGGCCGTTGCGATCCTCGAGTTCCATCCGGCCGTATTCGACGCGCATCACCGCGCCGACGAAGCCGGTTTGAGCGTCCTCGACGACCATGCCGATCTCGACCGGCAGCTCGACCGAACGGGGTCGTTTCCGGTGCGGATTGGATGCGAGGACATCGGAGCCATAGCGATCAGCCACCGCGTGATCGTAGGGTCAGCACCGTGCTGCTGAACCGCGACACGGCCGAGGGAATCGCTAACGGCAGCATCACACTTGTGCTGCGCCGGTGGGACGTGCCGAGGGTCAAGGCGGGCGGTACACAGCGCACCGTGGCGGGCACGATTCGCATCGACGACGTCGCCGAATTCCCCGCACGCCACCGGGTCACCGCTGCGCAGGCCCGGGCGGCCGGTTTTCCCGATGCCACGACCGCCCAGAAAGACCTCGACCGCAGGGCGGCCCGGCACACCTATGCGATCGCGGTCTCCTTCCTGGCACCCGATGAACGGCCCGCGCTTGCCGCCGAGGACCGGTTGTCATCCGCCGATGTGGCTGCCATCACTGCGCGCCTGGACCGCTGGGACGCGGCCACCGAGCCGTGGACGAGGCAGTACCTGCAATTGATCGGCGCCAACGAGGCGGTGCGCGCACCCGATCTGGCCGACCGCGTCGGGATGGACGTACCCCGGTTCAAACGCCGCGTCCGCCAACTCAAGGGGCTGGGCCTGACGATCAGCCTAGACGTGGGTTACCGCCTATCGGGACGCGGCAGAGCCTTCCTGCGACTGTCGGGGTAAAGATGAACCCGTGATGGAGCTATCGAAGTATGGGCCGTGGGCCGTCGTGGCTGGCGGCTCCGAGGGCGTCGGCGCGGAATTCGCGCGGCAGTTGGCCACCGCGGGAATCAACCTCGTCCTGATCGCCCGAAAGCCCGATCCCCTGGCCGAGACCGCGGAAACGTGTCGTGCCCTGGGCATCGAAGTACGAACGCTCACTGTGGATTTGGTGTCGGCCGACGCGGTGACTCGGATCGCGGATGCCACTTCGGACATCGAGGTCGGTCTGCTCATCTACAACGCGGGCGCGAACACGTGCAGCGAGCACTTCCTGGATGGTGCGCTGAGCGACTTCGGCCGGGTGATCGACCTCAACATCGGCACCATGCTGGCGCTGGTGCAGCACTTCGGCAGGCCGATGCGGGATCGCCGCCGTGGCGGCATCCTGATGGTCGGCTCGATGGCCGGCTACCTCGGCTCGATGCGGCACACCGTATATGGCGGTGTGAAGGCCTTCGGACGCATCTTCGCCGAAGGGTTGTGGCTCGAGCTTCGCGAGTACGGCGTCGACGTGCTGGAGTTGGTGCTCGGAGTCACTCGCACCCCGGCCATGGCGCGCGTCGGGCTCAACTTCGACGTCCCCGGCATGCGCGTCGCCGACCCGGCGGACGTCGCCCGCGAGGGTCTCGAACAACTCCCCCACGGCCCGATCCATATCGCTGGCGGCAATGGCGACGACGTCGCTCGTCGAAACGATCCCGACCGCGTGAAAGTGGTTCTCGGTACGCACAAGTTCATGGAAAAACTCATGGGATCCGGTTAGCTGAAAGGAATTTCGTTGAACGACGAGCGGGTTTTCGAACTGGAACGACGGCTCGAACGCATCGAGGAAGAGCGCGCGATCGAGCGGTTGATCGCATCGTACGGTCCGCTGGTCGACGCCGGTGAAGCCGACGCCGCGGCACAGTTGTGGGCCACCGGCGGCAGCTACGACGTGGAGGGCTGGTCGATGCGCAGCCGCGAGGACGTGGCGGCGATGGTGCGCTCCGACGCCCATCAGGGACTGATCCACCGGGGCTGCAGTCATTTCCTTGGCCCGGCGGTGGTGACCGTCGATGGCATGGACGCGGTGGCGGTGTGCGAGTCGGTCCTGTTGGTACATCGCGGCGAGGGGTTCGTCGTCGCGCGCGCAGGAGTCAACCACTTCCGGCTGCAGTTCATCGACGACCGTTGGCAGATCGTCGAACGCACGACACGGACGCTGGACGGCAAATCGGAGGCACGCGATCTGCTGGCCTCGGGGATCGCAGGCTCATGAACGGACAACTCGACGGCAAGGTGGCGCTGGTGACCGGCGCCGGCGCAGGCATCGGCGAGGGCATCGTCCGACGCTTCGCCGATGAGGGTGCCAAGGTGGTGGTCGCCGAGATCGACTCGGCGGCAGGCGAAGCCGTCGCCCTGTCGATAGGCGGAACGTTCGTGTCCACCGACGTGTCCGATCGCGAGCAGGTCGAGAACGCGGTGCAGACCGCACTGTCGGCGTATGGGTCCATCGACATCGTGGTGAACAACGCCTGGGGCGGCGGCGGGATCGGCCGGGTCGAGAAGAAGACCGACGAACAACTGTCGCAGGGCATCGCCGTCGGCTACTACGGTCCTTTCTGGGCGATGCGCGCTGCGTTCCCGCACATGAAGAAGCGCGGCTGGGGTCGGGTCATCAACATGTGCAGCCTCAATGGCGTCAATGCCCATATGGGCTCGTTGGAGTACAACGCGGCCAAGGAGGCGCTGCGCGCACTCACCCGCACCGCGGCACGGGAGTGGGCACCCTCGGGCGTCACCGTCAACGCGATCTGCCCGGCGGCCAAGAGCCAGGCGTTCTTTCGCGCGATCGGTGAGTACCCCGAACTGGAGGCGGTGGCCGATGCAACGAACCCGATGGGACGTATGGGCGACCCCTATGACGACATCGCGCCCGTCGCGGTGTTCCTGGCCGGAGAAGGGTCGCGTTACCTGACGGGCAACACGCTGTTCGTCGATGGCGGCGGTCACATCAACGGCACACCGTGGGCTCCTGATCTCGGCGACTAACTGGCTGTAGGTCGTGTCAAGACTTTGGATGGGCGTAGTGAGTCGGCATCCAAGTCGGGTGCAGGCG
>JAIEPH010000111.1 GCA_019749805.1 Mycobacteriaceae bacterium
AACGAGGCGCCGTCGGACAACTCCCCGGCGGCGCCTCACCTTGCCCTCTTGACAACGTTCTCTACATATCAGTTGACGCACTCCGGGTCGTTCGAGCCGGCGGTGATGATCGGCGACGCCAGTGGGTCTTCCGCCGTGGAGCCGGCCGCGACGGGGTCGGCGGTGGTCAGCGTCGGGTCGATGCCGTCGAGGCCTGAACCGGGACCCGTGTAATCGGCGGCGAGCACCACCCGCACCGAGCCGGGCGCCACCGACGCGTCCTCGACGATCGGCAGTCCGCCCAGATCCTTGGCAATCGCCTGCGCGCCGAGATCATCGGCCTTGGCCGCCTGCACCTGGCTGCCCGTGACCGGGGGGCCTTCATGGTTTCCGGTACTGCCGGGGGAGAAGCCCTTGTTGGTCAGCACCTGTGAGACCGCGGAGGCCAGACCGTTGACGTCGCTGGCGTTGACCACGTCGGCGGTCGTCTTCTCGGGCGTGTAGGCCAGTTCCTCGGTCTTGCCCTCGTCCTGGTCGTGCAGCAGGCTGTCGACCCAGTCCTTGACCTCGCCCGCATCGACCCGTACCACGCTCTGCATCCCGTCGTCACTCCAACCGTTCTCCTGGAGCACGGGAATCGTGGCGAAGGCGACATTGCCCGCGGCAAGCTTCTGCAACTGTTCGGCGAACTCCATGACGTCCCAACCGTCGGACAGCACGACGGAGCGCTGCACCGCGCCCTCGAGCCGGTTCAGCGTCGCCGGGCTGGATAGCGTCTTACTCGAAATGACTTCGTGGGCAAGCGATGCCATGACCGCCTGCTGGCGCACCACCCGGTCCAGGTCACCGCGGGGCAGATCGTGACGCTGGCGAACGAAGCTCAGCGCTTGCGGACCGCTCAGCTTCTGCCAGCCCGCCGGGAAGTCGGCACCCGAAAGCGGTTCGTAGACAGGGTTCTTCAGGCAGATGTTCACGCCGCCGAGCGCGTCGGTGATGAGCGAGAACCCGAGCAGCCCGATCTCGGCGTAGTGGTCGACGGTGACGCCGGTCAGATTGGCGACCGTCTTGATCAACGCCTCGCGGCCGGCCTCGACGGCCTCCGGTTCCGCCTGCGCCTTGTCCATACCGTCCTGTTCGACCAGCTCGACGAGCTTCTCGAAATGGGCCGAGCCGTAGACACCGTTGATCTTCATCTTGCCGACCCCGGGCGCCTCGACGTAGGAGTCGCGCGGGATCGAGATCGCGGTGGCGGACTTACCGCTGTTGGGGATTCGCACCAAGATGATCGTGTCGGTGTTGGTCGCCTCGTCATCGCCTGCTCGCAGCGTCGCGAGCTCTTCCTGGCTCAGCGGGTTTCCATGCGCATCCGTGCGGCTGTCCACGCCGACCAGCAGGATGTCGATCGCACCGTCTTCACCGCCACCACCCAGCGAGATGGGGGAGATGTGATTGATGCCTGATTCGAACGATCGGATCTTGCCCCAGGCGACGCCGGTACCAACGACGATCGCCAATGCCATCGACACGGCGATGACACGGAGAGTACGAGCGGGCATCAGCCCAGGTTACTTGCGATAAGGGCGCAGAGTCGGTAGCGCGGGTCGGCGTGCCAGACTCGTCACCATGGGTTTCCAAGAATCTGCCCGAATCGTTATCTCCGGCGCCGGTGGCATGGTCGGACGCGAATTGGCAGCTCAGGCGCGCAGTCGGGGCCGCGAAGTGCTGGCCCTGACCTCCTCTGAGTGGGATATCACCGACGCGCCGGCGGCCGAGCGTTTCATCGAAGCCGGTGACGTGGTGATCAACTGTGCCGCCTACACCAAGGTCGACGCGGCCGAGTCCGACGAGGAGCGCGCCCACGCCGTCAACGCCGTGGGGCCCGCCAATATCGCGCACGCCTGCGCCCGCGCGGGCGCCGATTTCATCCACATCTCCACTGACTACGTCTTCTCCGGCCCAAAGCGAACCCCGTTCGAGATCGACGACGAGACCGCGCCGGTGGGCGTTTACGGCCGCACCAAACTCGCAGGCGAGTTTTCGGTGCTCGCCGCGATGCCCGATGCGCACATCGTCCGGACGGCGTGGATCTACGAGGGCGGTGACGGCGGCGACTTCGTGGCAGTGATGCGTCGTCTTGCCGCCGGAGATCAGACCGTGGACGTAGTAGCTGACCAGGTCGGCTCGCCCACGTACGCCGCCGACCTGGTGGGCGCCCTGCTCGAGGTGGCAGAGGGAAACATCCGAGAGCCGCTGCTGCATGCCGCCAACGCGGGCGAGGCGAGCCGCTACGAGCAGGCACAAGCGGTCTTCGAGGCCGTGGGGGCCGATCCTGCCCGGGTGCGCCCCGTCGGCACCGACCGCCATCCCCGGCCCGCACCGCGGCCGCAGTACTCAGCGCTGTCGGCCCGGCTGTCCGCCGATGCCGGGCTGACCCCGCTGCGGCCCTGGCGCGACGCGCTCGCCGCGGCGATCGCCGACCACAGCCCATTAACCTCTAGGCCGTGAAGCATGAGTTGGTAGCCGTCGCGTGAGTGACGAGCTCGTAGTGGTCACGGTGACGTACTCGCCGGGGCCGCATCTGAACCGGTTCCTGGCGTCGCTGTCGCATGCCACCGACCGTGCGGTGACGGTCATCATGGCCGACAACGGGTCGACCGACGGCGCGCCTGAAGAAGCGCTGGAGCACTATTCCAACGTGCGCCTGTTGCGCACGGGAGCCAATCTGGGCTACGGCAGCGCGGTGAACCGTGCCGTCGACGAGTACGTGAAAGGTGATTCGGCTCAAGCGATCTCGGGTGACTCCGACTTTTTCATCGTTGCCAACCCCGACGTGCAGTGGGGCCCGCGCAGCATCGACATCCTCATCGACGCCGCAGCACGCTGGCCGCGCGCGGGTGCATTGGGGCCGATGATCCGCGACCCCGACGGCACGGTGTACCCGTCGGCGCGACATCTGCCCAGCCTGATCCGGGGCGGTATGCACGCGGTCGTCGGACCGTTGTGGCGCTCCAATCCGTGGACCGCGGCCTACCGGCAGGCCACGGAGGCCCCCAGCGAACGCGCCGTCGGATGGTTGTCGGGTTCATGCTTGTTGCTGAGACGGGCTGCCTTCGACGAGATCGCAGGGTTCGACGAACGCTACTTCATGTATATGGAGGACGTTGACCTGGGAGATCGTCTGGGGCGCGCGGGCTGGCAGAATGTGTACGTGCCATCGGCGGAGATTTTGCACGATAAGGGCCACGCGACAGGACGGGACCCAGCCCGCAACTTGGCCGCCCACCACACCAGCACCTACACTTTTCTCGCGGATCGCTATCCACACTGGTCACAAGGGCCTCTGCGATGGACAATCAAGGCCGCTTTGGCTGCGCGCGCTGGCCTGGTCGTGCGCAATTCCCGGCGCAAACAGGCGAAGGGGGGACGGGTCCGATGAACCCTGCGGAAGTAGATGCCGTCATATTGGTCGGCGGGCTGGGTACCCGATTGCGCCCCTTGACGTTGTCGGCACCCAAACCGATGCTGCCGACCGCGGGTTTGCCGTTCCTCACCCACCTGCTGTCGAGGATCGCCGATGCCGGCATCGAGCACGTCGTGCTCGGCACGTCGTACAAGGCGGCGGTCTTCGAGTCGGAGTTCGGTGACGGCTCCAAGCTCGGGCTGCAGATCGAATACGTCGTCGAGACCGAGCCGCTGGGCACCGGCGGCGGCATCGCCAACGTGGCGTCCAAGCTGCGGCACTCCAATGTGCTTGTTTTCAACGGCGACGTGTTGTCCGGCGCTGATCTGCGCGCGCTGCTGGACAGCCACGAGAACAACGACGCCGATGTCACCCTGCATCTGGTTCGCGTCGGCGACCCCAGGGCATTTGGTTGTGTGCCAACGGATTCCGATGGTGTCGTCACCGCGTTCCTGGAGAAGACGCAGGATCCGCCGACAGATCAGATCAACGCCGGATGTTACGTGTTCAAGCGCGAGGTCATCGATCGCATCCCGAAGGGACGTGCGCTGTCCGTCGAACGCGAGGTGTTCCCGGGCCTGCTCGCCGACGGCCTTCGGGTGTGTGGCTACGTCGACTCCACGTACTGGCGGGACATGGGCACACCTGAGGATTTCGTGCGCGGCTCGGCCGATCTGGTCCGCGGTATCGCGCCGTCACCCGCGCTGCACGGGCACCGCGGTGAGGAGCTGGTCCATGACGGCGCGAGCGTCGCGCCAGGTGCGCTGCTCATCGGCGGCACGGTCGTCGGTCGAGGCGCCGAGATCGCCGGCGGTGCACGTCTGGACGGTGCGGTGATATTCGACGGCGCCAAGATCGGAGCAGGGGCGGTGATCGAGCGGTCGATCATCGGCTTCGGAGCGCGCATCGGACCGCGCGCGCTCATCCGCGACGGCGTGATCGGCGACGGCGCCGACATCGGTGCGCGCTGCGAGCTGTTGCGCGGTGCGCGGGTGTGGCCGGGGGTCACGATCCCCGACGGCGGCATCCGCTACTCGACGGACATCTAGTGAATTCGGCGCGCTGAACAACCCTGCGGGTGTGTGAGCGCGCCGGATTCACCGAGTGCGGACGGCGGCCGCCAATTGAGCGAGCCCGAAGTCGACGTCGTCCGGCAATGAGTCCAGTCGCCACCACCGAAGGTCAAGCGACTCGTCGCTGCGCGCGATTTCCGCACCTTCGGGCGCGCGCACGATGAACTGCATATCGAGGTGACGGGTCGGCACACCCAGCGAACAGGTGACCGGGTGTACGTGCAGCGCGGCCAGCACCGGATCGATCTGCAAGCCGTCGATGCCCGACTCCTCGGTGGCCTCCCTCAGCGCGGCGGCGACGATGCCGGCGTCGGATTCCTCGCAATGCCCGCCGAGTTGCAGCCACCGGCCGAACCGTGGGTGGAGCGTGAGTAGCGCGTGGGTTCCGGTGTGGTCGAGCACCAGGGCCGAACCGGTCACGTGCCCCGACTCGCACGACCGCAGACAGCCGTCGGGTCGTGCGGCCAGGAACGCCAGCACGGCATGGCGCAGCGAGTCCTGACCGGGATCGGGTGCGTGCCATTCGGTCAACGCCTGGACCGCCGACGCGTGCAGGGTCACTTGCGCACCAGCAGATCGTCGGTGGGCACCGGATCGCGTGGTCCTGGCTGCTCGGGCGGAAAACCGATCGCGATGGCGCCCAACGGCTCCCAATCGACTGGCAGGTCGAGCTCGTCGCGCACCAGATCAGCAGCGAAGATGGTGGACCCGATCCAGCAGCTGCCCACACCGCGCACTGCCAGCGCTACCAGCAGGGCTTGCACGGCGGCCCCGACCGCGACGGTGAACATCGTGTGCTCGGCAGCGGTGCGGTCGGCGTCGGGATAACTGTGCGCACCGTCGGGCACCATGAACGGAATGACGAGTTCTGGTGCGTCGTAAAGGATCTGGCCACGGTCGACGCGGCGTTCGACGGCATTGGCCGGTCGGCCATCGCCGGTGAGATCAGCGCGCCACTTCGCCTTCATTCGATCCAGAAGTGCCAGCCGCGTGTCCGGGTCCTGCATCCACACGAACCGGACCGGCCGAGTGTGGTGCGGTGCTGGAGCGGTGAGCGCTTCGCCGATCGCGGCCTCGATCAGCTCGGGTGGCACGTCCTCGTCGGTGAAAGTGCGTACCGACCGCCGCAGCAACTGGGCCTGACTGCGGCCGAGCGCAATGGCCTCCTCGGTGCCCAGCCAGAACAGATCATCCTCGCCCGCGCGCACCAGGCGACGGGCGTTGGACCCGTCATCCGGCAGAGACAACCCGCGCACCACCGCGACCGGGATATCGGTCAGCTTGCCCTTGACGAGATCGGCGGCCGCGGCGATCTCGTCGGCGACCGCGATCTCGGTGACGATCAATTCGTTGCCGTGCCGGTCGCGCGACCCTTCGTAGCCGTGCAGCACCCGCAGTCCCGCGGCGCCTATCGCGACGTCGGTCTGCCCATTGCGCCACGCACGTCCCATGGTGTCGGTGACCACCACCCCGACGGTGACTCCGAGGTGTTTGCGTAAACCGCTTCGCAACGCGGCGGCGCTGGCATCGGGATCCGTTGGCAGCAAGGCGAGTTCTGCCGAGTCGACATTGGAACCGTCCACCCCGGCCGCTGCCTGCACCAGGCCGATCGCGTTCTCGGTGATCAATGTTCTGCCCTTGCGAGCCAGTACCCGCACGGCTTCGGCGTCGATCAGCTTGCGTCGCAGGATGTCCCGTTGTTCGGCGTCGACGGGTGCATCGACGATACGGCCCTCGCATTTGGACATCACCTTGCTGGTGACCACGAGGACGTCGTCGTCGCGGAGCCAGGGTGCGGCCTTCGCGATCGCGTCGGCAAGGTCATCGCCTGGGCGAAACTCGGGCAGCCCTGGCACAGGCAGGATCTCGACGGCTGCCGCGGATCCGTGTTCGGTCATCGCCGAGGCTCGACTTTCAGCCCGGCGACCTCCACTCCGGTGCGCACCATGTCGGCGGTCGTCGCCGGATCCTTCATCAACAGTGGTATGGCGCGCACCTCGACACCGTCGATCTCGGCATGGTCGCCTTCGTGGATCAGCCAGGCGTCGAGGATGCCGGTGCCGGTGCGCGCCCCGTAGTGGGTGCCGACTGCTTCAGAGGTGCTGTCCACACCGATGACAGACAGACATTCGTCGGCCATGCCGCGCAACGGCTTACCGTCGATGATCGGGGAGTAGCCGATGACTCGTGCCGACGTCGTGCGCAGCGCGCCGCGAATGCCGGGGATGTTCAAGATCGAACCGATGCTCACCACCGGGTTTGACGGGGCAATCAGTACGACGTCGGCGGTCTCGATGGCTTCGACGACACCGGGACCGGCAGTCGCCGCCTCGGCACCGACGAACGCGAAACTGTGGGTGGGCACCTGCGCGCGGTATCGCACCCACCATTCCTGGAAGTGGATCGCCTTCTTCTCGCCGTCCTCGGGATCGGTGATCACGACATGGGTTTCGCTGCGGTCGTCGCTCGCGGGTAACAATCGTGCACCGGGTGACCAACGGCCACATAACGCTTCGGTCACCTGTGACAGCGGATAGCCGGCACGCAACATCTGGCTGCGCACAAGGTGGGTGGCGAGGTCGCGGTCGCCGAGGCCGAACCAGTCGGGCTGCACACCGTAAGCGGCGAGTTCTTCCTTGGCATGCCAGGTTTCGTTGCGATGACCCCAACCGCGTTCGGGGTCGATGCCTCCGCCCAGCGTGTACATGCAGGTATCGAGGTCCGGGCAGATCCGCACACCGAACATCCACGCGTCGTCGCCGACGTTGACGACGGCGGTCAACTCGTGTGCCGACGTCCCGGAATCCTGGAATTGGCCCAGCCCCAACAGGTGCTGCACGCCGAGCAGGAAGCGGGCGCCGCCTACGCCGCCGACCAGAACCGTGACCTTCACAGTGACCGACACTAGGCCGTCGCGCGCGGGCTGGGGACACGTGGCCGAGGGGTGTGACAGACACGCCGATATTCCGACGCGCCGAATTCCGGTCACGGAATGGTATGAATTTCTGTTCCAACGCTTGACCACGGCCGCTAGCGCGTGTGTAATCACACCAGTGTCATTTCGCGGTTGGCCAGCCGGTTTCGGTGTCGCAGACCGAGATTCGATCATATGTTCGAATCTGAAATGGCCGCACCGAAAATAGTGGGGCTCAAGTTTCGGATCTACGACATCAGGTGAGGAGGCGGAAAATGTCTTTTGAGTTCAGCGATTTCGATCATGCGGTCCGGTTCGACGACCGGCTGCTTGGCTCAGTGGACAGCGCGCCGCACACCAATATTGGACCGGCACCGTTCGAGACGCCTCGGCGTCCCCAGTTAAGTCTGGTGCCAGCCCCGATTGATGTGCCGCCGGCAATCCCGGCTGTGCCGGCGATGCTCACGCCGGAGGATGACCTCTGGCAAGAGAAGGCATTGTGCGCACAAACCGACCCCGAGGCGTTCTTCCCCGAGAAGGGCGGCTCGACTCGTGAGGCCAAGCGCATCTGCCAGGGCTGCGAGGTGCGCGACGCGTGCCTCGACTACGCGCTGGCGAATGACGAACGCTTCGGCATCTGGGGCGGGCTCTCCGAACGTGAGCGCCGTCGCCTCAAACGCGGCGTGATCTAGGCGGGTTGTTCACTCGTCCTCGATAGTGGGGTCGATAACGGAGGGTTCGACACCCAGATAAGTGGCTACTTGTGCCACCAGGACTTCGTGCAACAGCTCCGAGAGCTCGGCGGTGTCTTTCGCCCGTCGTTCGATCGGCTTGCGGAACAACATTATTCGCGCCCGAGTGGCGTTGCCGCGGACATCGACACCCGCGGGGATCAGCCGGGCCAGGGCGACCGGCCCGTCGGCGATGACCTCGGGCGGCCATTGCACGCTCCCGGGATCCTTCGCCGAAATACGGGGAATTTCGTCCACGGCGATGTCCAGCGTCGACACCCGGTCCTGCCACCGGCGTTCGATCGGCTCGTAGGCCTCGAGCACCGCCATGTCGAACAGTTCGGCGCGGCTGCGCCAGCCCGGCACGGTCGGTGGAAGGAGCGGCCCGCGCATTTCGCGGCCGCGGCGTGATCGGTGGTGTCCGCGTTCGGCCACGGACCGATCGTAACGGTTGAAGATCGACCCTCCGATGGCGCGCGTGTCCGGGGGCTTGCGCCGTTTGCGCACGATAACCTCTCGCTGTGAACGTTCCCCGTCGCTGCTGCCGGCCCGGGTGCCCCCACTATGCGGTCGCGACGCTGACATTCGTCTACTCCGACTCGACGGCAGTCGTCGGCCCGCTGGCCACGGTATCCGAGCCCCACTCGTGGGATCTCTGCGTCCTGCACGCCGGCCGGATCACCGCGCCTCGCGGATGGGAGCTGGTTCGCCACGCGGGTCCACTGCCGTCGCACCCCGACGAGGACGACCTGGTGGCGCTCGCCGACGCGGTGCGTGAAGGACGCGATATGGCGCCGCCGATCAACGGAGTGGCCGCAGGGTTTTCCGATCCGGTGACCGGTGTGTCCGGCGGCGCGCTGATGGCACCCCCGGCCCGCAGGTCCGAGCCCAACGGGCGCCGACGGGGCCACCTGCGGGTGTTGCCCGACCCGCCTGAATAGCAGAGCACTCGGCGAGGGCTAGCGCACATGCCTCTTTCATTCGACGGTTAGGCTGGCGCCAGTAGTCCACGTCACAAGGAGTTGTATGTCCCGGCCTGCCGCGGCTGTCCATCGCGTCATCAAGGCGTATGACGTGCGCGGCCTGGTCGGCGAAGAGATCGACGAGGATTTCGTCCGAGACGTCGGCGGCGCGTTCGCTCGGCTCATGCGCGGTGAGAACGCCACCCAGGTGGCGATCGGCTACGACATGCGGGACAGCTCACCGTCGCTCGCGGAGGCATTCGCCGAGGGTGTGGTCGCGCAGGGCCTCGATGTGGTGCACGTCGGCCTGGCGTCCACCGATCAGCTGTACTTCGCCTCAGGTCTGCTGGACTGTCCGGGCGCAATGTTCACCGCGAGCCACAACCCGGCCGCCTACAACGGCATCAAGCTGTGCCGCGCGGGCGCCAAGCCCGTCGGCAAGGACACCGGGCTGATGGCCATCAGCGAGGACGTGATCGCCGGGATACCGGCCCATGACGGGCCGCGTGGCGCGAAATCGGACCGCGATGTCCTGACGGACTACGGCGAGTATCTGCGATCACTGGTCAGCCTGTCCGGGTTGCGGCCGCTGAAGGTCGCCGTCGACGCGGGCAACGGAATGGCGGGCCACACGGCTCCCGCTGTGCTGGGTTCGATTGCAGGGATCACGCTCGTTCCGTTGTTCTTCGAACTCGACGGCACTTTCCCGAATCACGAAGCCAATCCTCTGAACCCGGCGAACCTCGTCGACCTGCAAGCGCACGTGCTGGCCACCGGTGCCGACATCGGGCTGGCGTTCGACGGCGACGCTGACCGCTGCTTCGTGGTCGACGAGCTGGGTAAGCCGGTGTCGCCTTCGGCGGTGACCGCGCTGGTCGCCGCGCGCGAACTCGGTCGCGAGATCGGCGCGACGGTGATTCACAACTTGATCACGTCAAGGGCCGTCCCCGAACTCGTGGCAGAACGGGGCGGCACCCCGTTACGGTCGCGCGTCGGACACTCCTACATCAAGGCGCTGATGGCCGAGACCGGGGCGATCTTCGGGGGCGAGCATTCAGCGCACTACTACTTCCGCGATTTCTGGGGCGCCGACTCCGGCATGCTGGCGGCGCTGCACGTCCTGGCGGCGCTCAGTGAGCAGGACCGGCCGCTGTCCGACCTGATGGCCGACTACCAACGCTACGAAGCGTCGGGCGAGGTCAACTTCACGGTCACCGACGCCGAAGCGTGCATCGACCGAGTGTTGTCCTCCTTCGCGGCCCGCGTCCACTCGATTGACCACCTCGACGGAGTGACCGTCGATCTGGGCGACGGATCCTGGTTCAACGTGCGGATGTCCAACACCGAGCCGTTGTTGCGGCTCAACGTCGAGGCGCGGACCACGGAAGAGGTCGACGCGATCGTCCAACAGATCGCGGAACGGATCTCCGCGCCAACCGAGGCGGTAGCCGAGGTGCCCAAGTGAACGCCACCCACTCTGTCGTCGACCTCGACGACGTGGAAGGACTGCAGGCCGCCGACCGCGACGGATCGCTGCGCGCGGCCGCGATGGCCGGTGCGCAGGTGCGCGCCACCGCCGCGGCGCTCGACGAGGGCGACCTGGATCAGCTGCGGAGCACCGAGCCGCCGCGCACCGTGATCTGGGTGGCCGGTCGCGGAAATGCCGAAGCGGCAGGCTCATTGCTCGCCGCTGCATTGGGTGGTTCGGTGGCCGCACCGATCGTCGTCGCCTCAGAGGTGCCGCCGTGGATCGGCGCGCTGGACGTGCTGATCGTGGCCGGCGACGATCCCGGCGATCCCGCATTGGTGGCGGCCGCTGCCACCGGAGTGCGTCGCGGCGCCCGCGTCGTCGTCGCTGCGCCCTACGAGGGGCCGTTGCGCGACGCCACTGCGGGACGATCCGTCGCGCTGGCCCCGCGCGTGTGGGTGCCCGACGAATTCAGCTTCTCCCGTTATCTGGCCGCCGGCTTGGCGACACTGCACATGGTCGACCAGGGGCTCCGGGTCGACCTGGCCGCGCTGGCCGACGAACTGGACGCAGAAGCGTTGCGCAACAGCGCCGCTCGCGAGCTGCTCACGAATCCCGCGAAGGCGTTGGCCGAGCGTATGTCGGGCGCCGAGGTCGTCATCGCGGGCGACAACGCGGCGACGCTGGTGCTGGCGCGCCACGTCGCGGCCGTCATGTTGCGGGTCGCTCATCGGGCGGTGGCCGCGGTGGGCCTGGCCGAGGCAATGGTCGCGCTGCGCGGCGGAATGGGGGAGGCATCCGGCGCCGATCGCGAGCAGTCGATATTCCATGACGAGCAGCTCGATGGTCCGCTGCCGCCACGGGTTCGGACCTTTGTGCTGTCCATCGATGCCGAGCGAGCCGTGGTCGCCGCCAGGGTCGCCGGACTGGACGGCGTCGACGTGGTCCACGCCGAGGATGTGCCAGAAGCGCTCGAAGCCTCTGACATCGAGCGCCTGCCTGCCGCTCCGACCAGTCCAGGCCGCCTGGAAGAGCAGCTGGCGATGCTGGCTGTTCGGATGGAGATGACGGCCGTCTACCTGAAGCTGGTTCGGGGTTGAGCAAGTGAACTTGCTACGTGGAGCGGTGCGGACCTACGCCTGGGGGTCACGGACTGCGATCGCTGATTTCACCGGACGGCCAAGCCCGACAATGCATCCGGAGGCCGAGCTGTGGTTCGGGGCCCATCCGGGCGATCCGGCGTGGGTGGAGGCCGAAGAGGGCGAACGGTCGCTGCTCGACACGTTGCGCGATGATCCCGAGGGGCAACTCGGGCCCGGTGTCCGCGCCAGGTTCGGTGACAGGCTGCCGTTCCTGCTCAAGGTGCTGGCGGCCGACGAGCCGCTGTCGCTGCAGGCCCATCCGAGTGTGCGGCAGGCGGCGGAGGGCTTCGCCCGCGAGGACCGATTGGGAATTCCTGTCAATGCACCTAATCGCAACTATCGCGACGCCAGCCACAAACCCGAAATCCTGGTCGCTCTGGGGGAATTCGACGCGCTGGCGGGGTTCCGGCCGGCTGAGCGCACCGTCGAGCTGCTGCGTGCGCTCGCGGTGACCGATCTCGACCCGTATGTCGCCCTGCTGGCCGGTCAGGCCGACGAGTTCGGATTGCGGGCTCTGTTCACCACGTGGATCACCGCACCGCAGCCCGATCTCGACGTGCTGGTGCCCCAGGTGATCGAGGGCGCGATCCATTATGTGTGTTCGGGCAACAAGACATTCGCCGCCGAAGCAAGGACGGTACTCGAACTCGGCGAGCGTTACCCGGGTGACGCAGGTGTGCTGGCCAGCCTGCTGCTCAACCGCATCACGCTGCACGCCGGCGAAGCCATCTATCTTCCCGCCGGCAACCTCCACGCGTATCTGCACGGCGTTGGCCTCGAGGTGATGGCCAACTCGGACAACGTGTTGCGCGGTGGGCTCACCCCGAAGCACGTCGACGTGCCCGAGCTGCTGCGCGTGCTCGACTTCACGCCTGCCAGCGAGGAATTGATTCGCCCCACGACCACAAGGGACGGAATGGAATTGGTGTACAACACACCGGCTCCGGAGTTCGCGGTGTCAGAGCTGCGCATCGACGGCGAGCATGTCGGTCACGAGATCGACGCGCCTAGCCGTCATGACGGGCCGCAGATCCTGTTGTGCACCGAGGGGTCGACGGTGGTCTACGCCAAGGGAGACAAGGTCACATTGCGGCGCGGATCCGCCGCGTGGGTGGCGGCCGACGAGGGACCGATCCGCCTGACGGCCGAGGCTCCGACGAAGCTCTTCAGGGCCACCGTCGGAATCTAGCGGCGTCACGCCGAGCTATCGACCGGCGACCAGCTCCTGAGCGGGACTTGAGCGGGCCCGACGCTTTTCGGCAAGGAGCGCCCGCATGTTGTGCCGGATGGTGCGGCCGACCAGGCGCGCCGACGGCACCATGTACAGGCTGTCGAGCAGGCTGAATCTGCGCAGAAACCATTCGGCCAGAACGGGATCCGTCTCGGCGGCCCCAAGGAACTGGTCGAATAACGCGCCCACCGGCTTGTACCAGAACGGCACCTTGTCGGTCGTGGTGGCGTCGTGCAGCGCTAGGTCGCCGATCACCGTCATCATCCACACCGGGTACGTCGTCTTGGCCGTGGCTTTCGCGAGTTGCTTCGCGACGTCCGGAACGCCCGACTCGAGGGTCTTGCGCAGGTTGCCCGCTTGAATCGCAGTCATGGTCATGCCCTGCCCGAACGTCGGGTTGAAGCTGACGACGGCGTCGCCGAACGGGAAGATGCCGTCGGGGAAGCTTTGCAGCTTGTCGTAGCGACGCCACCGGCTGGTCGGATATTTGTGAAATGCCATCTCGCCGAGCGGGGTGCCCCGCCGTAGCGCGGATGAAAAGTGCTCGGGCAGGATGTCGTCGACCAGGTCGCACATCTGCGCAAAGTTCTGCGGCGGCTCGGCCTTGGCGATACCGAAGGTGGTCACGTTCCAGACGCCGTCTTCGTAGAACAGCGCGCCTACGCCGACCGGATGCTCATGGGACGCGCCCGCCACCACAACCTTTTCGGCGACAAGGCCGTCGGGAACCCGCACGCGTTGGCTGGCGTAAGCGATGCCCACGTCGACGGTTTCCTCGCGGGGTCGCGGATAGCCCCAATTTTCCAGCCACACCGGCAGGCGGGTGCCCCGGCCTGTGGCATCGACGACGAGGTCGGCCGGCACGACCTCGCCCGAGTTGAGCAGTACGCCGGTGACACGGCGGCGCGCAGCGTCGTAGGTGGCCTCGGTGATCGTCGCGTGCACGATGTCGACGTTCTCGATCGCCATGACGCGGCGCCGGATCTGCCACTCCAGCATCGGCCTGCTCGGCACGTATGCGGTGAACTCGTCCTGCAGTCGGTGTGCGGTCCCCAGCACATGCCCTGCGGCGCCGAAGTGGATGCAGTCGGGCCGGTTCTCGAGGATCGGCACACCGTCGGCGACCATGTCTTCGAGCAGGCCCGGGAAGTGGCTCTCGAATTCCTGAGCTCCCCGTGCCATCAGAAGGTGGACGTGCCTGCCTTGCGGGACGGCCGTCCGGTTGGCCGGGCCGTCCGGCAGTCCGTCGCGCTCGTAGACCGTCACGCGCTCGCTGACATCGGAGAGCACCCGGGCGGCGCACAGGCCTCCCAGGCTGGCTCCGATGACGGCTACGTGTTTATAACTCCGCCCCATTGGGTGGACAGTACTCGGTACATTCCCGAGACGGACCACGGGAGGAACGCCGATGCCAAGGCGAACGAAGTCGGTTGAGCAGTCGATCGCGGACACCGACGAACCCGAAACTCGCCTGCGAAAAGATCTGAACTGGTGGGACCTCACCGTATTCGGCGTCTCCGTGGTCATCGGAGCCGGCATCTTCACGATCACGGCGTCGACGACGGGAAACATCACGGGTCCCGCGATTTCGATCTCGTTCGTCATCGCTGCGACCGCTTGTGGTCTGGCCGCGCTGTGCTACGCCGAGTTCGCCTCGACGGTGCCGGTGGCGGGCAGCGCCTACACGTTCTCCTATGCGACCTTCGGCGAGTTCGTCGCGTGGATCATCGGCTGGGACCTGATTCTCGAGTTCGCGGTGGCGGCCGCCGTCGTGGCCAAGGGCTGGTCCAGTTATCTGGGCACAGTGTTCGGCTTCGGCGGCGGCACGGCGAATTTGGCTGGGCTGCAAGTCGATTGGGGCGCGCTCCTGATCATCGTCTTCGTCACGGTGATCTTGGCGTGGGGCACCAAACTCTCCGCGGAAGTCAGCCTGGCGATCACGGTGATCAAGGTGGCGGTCGTGCTGCTCGTCGTGACCGTCGGCGCGTTCTACATCAAAGCGGAGAACTTCACCCCGTTCGTCCCTCCCGCGCAGGCCGGCGAAGGTGGTTCCGGCACCGATCAGTCGCTGTTCTCTCTGCTGACCGGCGCCGGGGGTAGTACGTACGGCTGGTACGGCGTATTGGCCGGTGCGTCCATCGTGTTCTTCGCGTTCATCGGCTTCGACATCGTCGCCACCACGGCGGAGGAAACCAAGAATCCGCAGCGTGACGTGTCGCGCGGCATTCTTGCCTCGCTGGCGATCGTCACCGTCCTCTACGTCGCGGTGGCCATCGTGATCTCGGGCATGGTGAGCTACACCGAGTTGCGCGAGGCAGGTGAAAAGGCGAACCTCGCAACCGCATTCGCCGCCAACGGTATCGACTGGGCGGCGAAGATCATCTCGATCGGCGCGCTGGCGGGACTCACCACCGTGGTGATCGTGCTGGTGTTGGGACAGACCCGTGTGCTGTTCGCGATGTCTCGCGACGGGCTGTTGCCGCGGTCGCTGGCCAAGACCGGAAAGCACGGCACGCCCGTACGGATCACCCTGATCGTCGGTGTGCTGGTGGCGGTCACGGCGACGGTGTTTCCGATCGGCAAGCTCGAGGAGATGGTCAACATCGGCACGCTCTTCGCATTCGTGCTGGTGTCCGCCGGGGTGATCGTCCTGCGTCGCACCCGCCCGGACCTCGAACGCGGCTTCCGCGCGCCCGGGGTGCCGTTGCTGCCGATCGCGGCGATCATCGCGTGCGTCTGGCTGATGCTCAACCTCACGGCGCTGACGTGGATCCGGTTCCTCATCTGGATGGCCCTTGGCGTCGTCATCTACTTCATCTACGGGCGCAGGCACTCGCTACTCGCTCACCGGGAGTCGGCTGCGAATTCGGCGCGCTGATCAACCGTGGCGGTCGGTTTGCGCGCCCGATTCGCAAGATAGCGAACCGCCGAGGGGTTCCGTCCGTCTGACCAATCGTGCTCAATGATTATTTGCGACGCCACGACGGCGTCATCACGCTTGATCAGGCGCGCGCGGCCGGACTCAGCGGGCGGGTAATTCAGCGCAGGCTGCAGTCGGGCGAATGGGTTCGCTGCAGTCGTGGCGTGTACTTCGTCAACGACCGGCCGTTCTCCGATGCCGCACGCATCCGTGCGGCGGTGTGGGGCTACGGGGCCGGTGCCGCAGCCAGCGGTCTGACGGCCGCGTGGTGGCATACATTGACCCGGTTTGCGCCTGAAATCGCCGAAGTGACCGTGCCGCGGGACAGTCACGGTCGCCGTCATGCAGACACCAGGGTGCGCCGCCGCAGCCTCGACGAGTGCGACATTGTCGAACATCGTGGACTACGAGTGACGTCGCTGCCGTTGACCGTCGTCGAGGCCGCCGCCACGCGCGGCGGTGGACCGAAGCTGATGGACAACGCGTTGCAGCGCCACGTCGATCTCAACAGCTTGTGGCACGCCCACCTTCGCAATAAAGGCCGAACAGGTGCACCACGCTCGCGGCGGCTGCTGCAGGCGGCCTCCGACGGATCGCGGTCCGTCGCCGAGCGACTGCTGATCAAAATCCTGAATGACGCAGGCATCACGGGATGGAAGGCGAACTACCGCGTCGCGGGCTACCGCGTCGACGTCGGGTTTCCCGGTCCGCGAGTGGTCCTTGAAGTCGACGGGATGGCCTTTCACACCGGCGCCGAGGAGTTCCAGATCGACCGTCAGCGTCAGAACGCCATCGTTCTCAACGGATGGCAGGTGCTGCGCTTCACCTGGCGGGACCTCACCGAGTACCCCGATCGGGTAGTTGCCGTCATTCGAGCTGCGATTTCGGCGCGCTGACGCACCGCCACGGTCGTGTGGTGTCTCGGGACATCGCTGACACTTATGTCTTGGGACATCGCTGACACTCATGGTGCCGGTTTGGGT
>JAIEPH010000096.1 GCA_019749805.1 Mycobacteriaceae bacterium
TGGGACGGTGTATTGTGCTGCATGGTAACGCCTTTCGGCTGTGCGGGGCGGTGGTCTGGCCCGCGCCGCGGGGGCCAGACCACCGGCTGGGTTAGAGGGTTCGCAGCATGCGGAAGGCGTTGGTCTTCAACGTCTGTGCCGCGCTGCCGGCGGTGACGGCGCGCAGGGCCCGCACCGAGCGCTGATCGCCGTTGGCCCTGACCTTGCTGAAGTGATCGACGTACTCGGTCACCGCGTTGTAGGCCGCCCAGCGGGTGCCGGCGATCGGGACCACCGTGGGGCTGGAGGTCCACAGTTTGACGATCGAGTTGGCGGTGTCGCGACGGTTGCGCGCGGCCGTCTTGGATTCAGCTCCGTCGACGTCGACCAGCTGGGCGGCGAAGCGACCCATTTTCTCGAGATCCATCGGTGCGGCGTAGAGCGCAGCGGCTTCCTGCTCGAACGCCTCGATGTAGCGCCAGCTCAGTTTGAGTGCCCGCCGGGCCTCCCGTAGCGCGATGCTCGCCCCGCCGGTGTGGCTGATCCCGAAACTTGCTGCGGCACGGGAGATTGCCGCGCTTTGGGTGTTGGCGCAGACGATCCGGACCGGTGTAATGAGGAACCGGAATTTGCTTGATCCGTCATGGGAGTTCAGCGACGCGAGGTAGAAATCGGTGCGGTCCTTGGATCCGTCGATGCCGTCGAACACCATCGACTCAGGCAGCTTCATAGTCACGAACGTCTCGCGGCCGCCGCGCAACGCTCCTGCGGTCTCGTAGACCGCGCCGCTTTCTCCGGTGAGCGCGTCGAGCAGCTGGCAGGACGCTTCGTTCTGCATCGGCTCGTACTTGTTGCCGACCACGCCGAGCACGTCGAGGCGCCCGCTGATGGGGTTGGTGCGCACCGTGGCCCACTGGTCAGGCACTGGCAGCGGGTCAGGGGTGGTGACGCCGGTTTCGGTGATGACTGGTTCCTGGGGCACGACGAGCGGCATTTTTCGGACGTTCCAGCCGGCCAGGTGCGCCGCGCGCAGCGCTTCGGCGGCGGTCATCGCGTGGCCGACCTGCTGGCCCAGCTGGTGCCAGGCGTCTGTGCGGGAATCGGCGAAGCTGACCTGGCCGTCGGTCTGATCGAGTTCGTGAGCCATGGTGGGTTCCTTTCGAGAGGTGGTTGGGCGTGGCCGCCCGTTCTTTTTGCCTTCTGGCACTGGAGATTTGGGCCGGTGTAGGGACGTGGAGTGCAAGGTTCGGGCGGGGCAGTTTCGCCGTGAGCGCAGCGAACGTATGGGGAAACTGCCTCGAGCCCGGCGGGCCGGAGCGCAGCGGAGCCGTGGCCTAGCGCGGAGCGTTCCGCCGGCCACAATCGGAGGGCCAGAAAGGCAAACTTCACTGGGCGCTGGACCCGAAGGGGCCGGCGGCGGTGACTGCAGCGCCGCCAGGCGCTTCCGTTGTCGGTTGTGCGCGCCGCGCCGGTAGTCTTGGGCCATGTCGTCATGTGAGCGTGCGCTGGTCGAGGCGCTGGCCCGGCCGGCGCACGGGCCGGTACCGCCGTCTGTGGTGGCGTGGGTGGTCACCGGTGCGTGGCCGCGGCCGGCCATGGCGTTCGACGTCGCCCACGCGCGCCCACAGTGGTCGGGTTCGCTGGGTCTGTGACCAGTTCGGTCGTAGCTCAAAAAAGTGCGGCATCGGCGGTGACCTCGCTGAACCACTGCTCGAAGTGGGGCCGGGCCTTGTCTGCGACGACAGCGGGACAGACCACGTAGAAGTGCTCGGCCCACGGCGGTGCCTCGCGACGCGACAGCACGACGCTGCGCGCGATGCCGTCGCTGGCGGTGCGCAGTTGGCCGGGCATCGCCGCCAGGGCAGTCGCCATGTCGCGGTGAGATCCACGCTCGAGGAGGCGCACCGAACGAGCGATCACCGGTTTGGCGCCTTGGGCGCGGGCCTTGGCCACGCGCCGCACCTCGTAGACCCCGTGTTCGGCGTCGGCGAGGCGGCCGCGGAAGTGGTCGAGGACCTCGGTCAGCCCGGCGGCCGCGACGTCGTCGTAGAGGCGTCCGCTGCGGCGCAGCGTCTGGTGTTCGTTGATGCATGCAGCGACGTGCTCGACGAACAGGGCTAGGGCGCCGGCGGCGGGTTCGGCGGCGTACCGCTCCAGCGTTGATTGCACGCCTCGTGCCGAGCTGAGCGCGAAAGGGCAATAGGTGCAGGCGCTTTTGCGCCAGTGGTGGCCGGTGACCTCGAACACGAAAGCTGCGCAGTCGGCTCTGGTCCATCCCCACTCATAAGCGGATAGCGGCCACTTCTGGTCGGGGAGTTGTAGGCGGCGTCGCGTTGAGCGCGCCGCTTCTCGTCGACCTCGAAGCCGATGTAGTGCTGGTAGGGCTGGCCGCCGGTGACTCGGGCGATCACCGGATCGAGGGCCGCGCCCTTGGACCGTGCGCTGCATTTCCGTACTCCGCCGCGCTGAGGCACGGTGCCGGCGGTGAGCATTTCGGTCGACAGTGCATATGCGCCCTCGGCGAACAGTGTGGTCGGCTCGGGGGTGTCGCTGAATGTGGTGACGCCCTCACCGGCGGCGGTGGTGAGCAGCTGGTTGCGCCCGACTTGAACGAACCGCACATGGTGGCGGCGTAGCTGGGGAAGCACGAAGCGGTCGACGTCGGCGGCAGTCGAGCCGAACTCGTCTCCGGTCATCGCGGTCACGACCACCAGGTCGCCGAGGTCGAAGTCGCGACTGGAGGGGTCGGTGAGCCAGCGCAGCAGGATCGCGGTGCTGTCTAATCCCAGTCCGTAGGACAGCACGTGGCAGGGGTGATGCGCATGGTCAAAGAGGCTGCCCTGCTGGTGGTGCGGCTGCGTGGTCATGGTTCACTCCCGCCCGTTCTTTTTGCCTTCTGGCACTGGAGATTTGGGCCGGTATAGGGACGTGGAGTGCAAGGTCCGGGCGGGCCGGAGCGCAGCGACGCCGTGGCCTTGCGCGCAGCGTCCCGCCGGCCACGATCGGAGGGCCAGAAGGCAAGCCCCAAACAGCGGCGGGCCGCCAAGGTGGTGAGGCGGCCGGGGTTATGGGGAACGGCACCCGATCGGCACTGGTTGTGCCAGCGGCCCAACTGGGTGGCGGAGTTTGCGCCTACGGCGTGGAAATCGGTGCAGCTGAGCGGTGATGGGCGACCTTAAGATCGCTGCTATGCCCGGTTACAACGTCAGAGTCGATGTGGCTCACCTCGCGAAACTGATTACCGATGTCCGCGACATCGCCGAAACCGTCCGAACCTACGGCAGCCATCGCGAGCGCTCGATCGCGTTTGGTACCCCCGCGGCGCTGCATGTGATCGCCGCCCAGCTCGAATCCGAGATGCGCAGTTGGGCCCAGACCGAGCGCACCCTGGCCCGGATGGTCGACGAGCGCCGCGGCTGCGAAGCGATCCGGTTCTCCGAGCTGCGGGCGGTGCTGACGTATGTGACGCCGGCCCCGGTGAGTAGCGATGTTCAGCTGGCTGAGCTGCGCGCGGCCGCCACGGACTTGCGCAAGGTTGCCCATGAGTTGGCGGCGTCGCCGACGATAGTGTCGGCGCCAGGGTTCGTTTCGCTGTTGGAGGAGCAAGCTGCGGTGATCATGGAGTTCGCCGATGCCATCAGTTAGGAGTGGGCGGTGAGCCGCTCTCGCACGTCGGCCCCGTGGGCCGCGACCAGCGTCCCCGACATTCGCCGGCACTGGTGCAACGCCTTGGATCTGACTATCACGCGCCACTCGGAGCCACTGACCTCCGATGGCATCGGGGCCGGCGACCGTCGCATGCAGCGACTGCAGGACAAACTGGCCTCGGCCGTCGCGCTCATGGAAGCCGAGGCCCATGCCCTGCGCGATGCCCAGTTGTATTGGGTGTCAAGGGATATGGTCGACGTCGTCCGCAATGCCGCGCACACCCTGCCAGAGTGGAGACCCGCGTTGGCGTTCCCCGCGCCCAACGGCTTACTGTGTTGGGCCAAGCCCGCCGGCGAGGTGCCCTACGGCCCCAAAAAGACTTCCACGGTGGACATTCCGTGGGATGCGGTGTGGTGGTGGCTGCGCCCTGACGGAGCCTTGCAGGTGACGCCGGCCAGCAGGTTCACCAAGCATCAGGAGCTGATCAAGCCTTTCCAGGTCTCGACTCCGCTGTGGGCAGCCCACACCATCGTGGTTCACCCGCAGCGCCGGCGTACCGAGGAAGCCAACGGCTCTGAGGACCAACACCCGTTTGTCAGTGCGCTCGGGGCGGCGTGGCTGCTAATGGCGCAGGCCAATGTCGCCGAGACCCGCACACTGGGGCCCGCGGGTGCAGCCGGCGGCCGTCGCGATCGCGATGGTGATGACACCGCCGACCAGCCCGCAGTGCGCGAGCCGTCTACCGTGACGATCGTCGAGCTGCGCGCCCGGGCCAGCGACCGCGGCACAGACCAGCAGGCCGGCGGTTCGGGGCGCACGTACAGCCACCGCTGGCCGGTGGAGGGGCACTGGCGCCAGCAGCCCTGCGGCCCGAACAACAGCCAGCGCAAACCCAAATACATCACCGACTACGTCAAGGGACCCAAGGGAGCGCCGTTGATCAAAAAGGAAAAGGTGCGCGTGCTCCGGAAGAGCCGCTAGCGCGCCCGCATCGCATCGTCGTCCACCGTCCGCCGGGTTTCAGCGCCCAGCGTTGGACTGACCGGACGACGTCGTCACGGCAGCATACCGCTGTGAACCGCAGACGGCTCAGTTCCCGCTGGTCGTCGTGCCTGACTTGTAATCTCTGGATATGGCAACGGGTGCCGACGAAAATTTCTGGCAGAACGCTCGATTGCGTGGCGTACTAAAGCATTGCATCATCAAGCGTTACTTGCCCGTCTTCCTTTCACGTACCTCCGCCTATTACTCGAAATCCGCTGTCTATTTCGACGGGTACGCGGGGCGGGGTCAATACGAGGACGGCAGGCCAACTTCCGCTGGCTTGATCATGAAGTTCGCCATCAACCAGAAGTACAGTCAAGCCCGGGAATACACCCTCCTCCTGTATGAGCGGGAGAGGGAGTCGTTCGAATCTCTAGCAGGCCTTGCTGACCAATACCGCCAGCGCGGACTCGACGTGCGCGCAGAGCGCAAGGATGTGGCCGCCGTGCTCGACGAGGTCATGGCGGCGGCGGCGAACAAACCGATGTTCGCATTCCTCGATCCGTGCGGCGTAGGCATTCCGTTCGACGCCATGACTGGCCTCGTCAATCGAAACGCTCTCAGACATCAGCCACCCACAGAGGTGTTGTTGAACTTCAACCACGCGGCTGTCAGACGCATTGGTGGCCACCTCCGATCGCCGAGCAGTAACGAGGCGACCATCCGACGTTTGGATGATGCTGTCGGAGGAACCTGGTGGCACGAAGCCTTCGAAGAAACGGAGAAGGACGTTGTCCGATTTGTCATTGATGGATTCAAGCTTCGGCTGGCCGAGGCCACCGGCATGCTTCTCCAATCCGTCCAAGTCAGCGACGGGCCAGAAAAACCACCCATCTACGACCTGGTTTTCGGCACTCGACATCCGCGCGGATTGTGGAACTTCGCTGATGGCACCGCTCTTTGCATCAAGGACTGGTGGGAAGCGTCGGAGGCCGCCGAGACCCAAGGATCCCTCTTCCCGATTCAGCCGCGGGTCGAAGATGTTGAGGCAGCGGCGGTTTCAGTTATCGAGCAGAATATTGAACGGCTACTTCAAGAACACGGGGAGTATGCTCTCGGCGACTACCCAGAAGAAGTGTTTGGCGAGTACATCGGCCGGGTGCGAACGCTCGTGGCTCGTGCTGCGGTAAAGCGCCTCTACGCCCGCGGCGGTACATCGTCAAACGGCAAGTCTGGCAACAAACAGAAGCTCGAGGACATGGTGATCAGGCCGACACCACCGTCGTAACCTGCGGCATTTCGTTCCACGTCTTACCGTCAAGCAATCGGCCCATCGCCTTCGGTGTTCGGCCGCCCCACTGCTTGAAGAAGAACGCCACGTCTGACTCGAGGCAAGCGTCTCGAATGTCACTGACCCAACGGGGTTCCACTGGGCGATGGTTTGGACCCGACTCACCCCCCGCGATCACCCAATTAATGCCGTCCAAATCCATTCCGTTCAGCGGTCCAAGCAAGGGCTCGCAGGAGAGGAATCGCACGGCGGCGGGCACCTGACGCAGGTGATCAACTCGATTCAAAGTCGTTGAGTTCTCTACGGATACACCCATCCACAGGTTCGATGGCCAGTCAAGTTTGTCGGCAACCCGACGTAGACGCAGGCTGCGCTTCGTCAAAATCTGGTACGTGTGCTGAGGGGTATCGCGGCAGACGTCGAACACGTCACGAATGAAGTCGAGGGGTACCCGCGCGTGAAACAGGTCGGACATCGAATTGACAAACACGGTGCGCGGATTGCGCCAGCGTAGAGGCTCGCCCAGCGCTGAGCGGTGGATAGTTAGGTCGAACCCGGGACCGGACGTTCTCGCATCTCCGTCGTTCTGGTACTTGACGGAACCCATTGCCTTGAGCCGCTTTGCGAGTGTCATCGCATAGCAGTTTTCACAGCCGGAAGAGACTCTGTCGCATCCGGTGACCGGATTCCACGTCGCCTCGGTCCATTCGATCGCTGAGCGGTCAGACATCGTCATATCCTTCCCGGGCTGATCGGTGGCGGACACGAAATACAGCGGCATAATTCGATGCAAGGCTAGTGCCCGACACCGACACAGTGTCGCTGATCGCACTCCCGGGCATGTTGCATCGAGGCTCTAGAACCGGAAGCAACGAAAGAGTCCCGGTTCCGGCTGCTCAATGGGGCTTGCCCAATTGGGCCGAACGGGAAATCAGTCAGAGTTGTGGGCCACATAGGAATTGAACCGCTCTATGAGAGAAATCGGCCAGACCGCCGTGAGACGGCGTGCTCTGACCGCAGCTGAGCGCCGTCAGGAGATGTCAGCTGCGGCGAGAACCTACATCGTCGTCGTTGCCACCGCCGGCGGCAGCTGCCGCCGGCGCTGAGCCTGCCTCCGTGTTGGTTGCCAATCTCGGTGTGGAATTGCCATTTGAAAATGTCGGACGATTTCGATCGACATCCCGGACGGTTAAGGCCGGGGGGATGGTTGCCAGATCCGCCGCCGGCTTCGCGGGGCAGCAGGGGCGTGATGTCCTGACGTGAGGTGGCGGCGGACCCTGCGGCCAGCCCAAACATAGGTTGTGTCCCGTAGCGCGGATCCCGATGTCGGTGGCCAGGGGTAGCGTCGGAGCCATAGCCAGAAGAGTAACGGCTGTGGTGGGCGGGGTCGGGAGGTAGGCGGTGGGCGGTAAGGCGCGGGTGCACGAGCTGGCCAAAGAGCTGGGCGTGTCGGCCAAGGACGTGTTGCTGTCGCTGAGCGAGCTGGGTGAGTTCGTCAAGTCAGCGAGCTCCACAGTTGAGGCCCCCATCGCCCGTCGTCTGCGTGAGGAGTATCAGGCGAAGAACCCAGCCGCCAGGCGCCGCGGCGCCGACGCCAAGTCACCGGCCTCAGCGAATCCCTTCACCACCCGCCCATTGGGGCGGACAGTTTCTCGGACCGCGGGCTCACCGGCGGCCCGGCGTCTTACTCCTTTTCAGGCAGCGAGCGTCTGCAGACGCTTTCGGCAGGCTTCCGCTGCCGGCCAGGACCAGGCGGCGATCAACCACTTGTACCTCGAATGTGAAGCCCAATACGGGGTTTCGCGGGACGCGCTACGCGCTGCCGTCGCGGAAGACTTGAACCGCTACCCCGGCGAGTATGTGGCCAAGCGACAATCCCGCAACGGCGGTGGAGCTTCGCATCCGCTCGGTCGCCTGGCGGAGGCCGGCGCCGGCGGACCCGCATCGTCCATCACGCCGGGCGAGGTCAGTCGCCCCCGCCCGCGAACCGGCAGCCTTCTACCGGACGTAGACGTTGCGAACACCGAGGGCGTCGTCGACCTCATCGTGAACATCGATGCCGGCCAAGACGATCGGGACGAAGTCGGGGCGCGTGTGCAGGACTTCATCCCAGACGATGCTGGCGGCTACGGCTATCTCGCGTGGCGGTACTCCGCGGCTCACCGCCGCGCGTTCCCCGACTTGTCGTCACGAACGGCTCATCACGACCTGGCAGTCATGGCGGACGTCGTCGACACCGAGAAACAGCTCATCGACCAGATCAACCACGCCCATGGCCCCGTTCTTGAACAGCCGAGCCTGGCGCAGCGTGTGCTCGATGCCGAGTTCAGCGACCTCGCCGACGCCGACGACATCGGACGCTCAGCAGCCGATGAGCTGCGCCACGTGAGGGCCGGGTATCAGTTTCTGCGACTTGCTGTCGTTCTCGCCATCGCGAGCCCGGACTGCGACCAGCGCCTGTGGGACATGCTCGACCGGATTCGACCGCCAGCACCAAATCAACTCGTCGAGACCAGCACCTCGCTGGACTCCGCCATCGCGCGGCTCAACGAGCTTATCGCCGCCGTCGAAACGCTCTTGACCGCCGACGAAGCACCGCTCAGCCAATTTTTCCGCCAAGCGCATACAGAACTGGTCGCCCTGCACGCGGGACGGTACGACTTCCTGCGGCAATTCAGGGACATCGCCTCTTCCGTAAAGACTCCACGCCGGGAGAACTACGGACTGCCCTTCGCGGTGCTGCCCCATGGTGAGCAGTTGCGAACGTTTCTCGACGGCCTGCGGTCCTCCGGGCGCTATCGCGGCCGGCAGGTCGACGAACAGCGGGTCACGGTCTTGGAAGACATCGAGAAGCACTTCGGCGCCGACCGGTGCGAGTGGCATGAACGGGCCGCGTCGTCCAGCGGTTTCGACAACCACTATGTGGTCTTGACCATCAAGTCGGCCAACGACTCTGGGGATCATGCTGTCGCGATCAGTCCGCTGGCCGGCGAACATGCCACCTATGTTGTGCGCAGCGACTGCGCGCAGGCCAACTGGATGACCGTGCTAGCACAGTCGAAGCCCGATGCGCGTGAGCTAGGTGCACTCACATTTCACTTCACCGGTACCAATCCATATAGCGGGATGTGCGCCAAGGTGGTCGACGCGCTGCAGTGTCCACCGCAGGAATTTCTGAAACGAACTGCGGCAGCACGGAATTACCGCCGGGATCGCCAGTCCTGAGCAGTGCGCATCGGCCGGCGAGCATCATCCGCTGGCGAGGCGCTCGGCCATCACTCGGGCCGCCGCAGCCGATCTCATACGATGGCTCGCTGGCAGAGGCCCCTTAGCGGCACTCAACGTTGAAGCTGAGCCAGCCGTGGTCGATCAGTTGCAGTCCTTCATCGGCAACATCTAACACGGCCCAGGCATGCCGGCGAGGGGTCAAAGTGCGGAAGCTGGAACGGGTCAACCTTGAAGAGTTGTTGACATTGATCCCGGTCATAGGGTGGGAGTTATGCACGATCAGTACCTTGCACACGTCTCGGAAGGCAACGGCGCGATGTCTGAGCAAAGAGCTTTCTTGACGCTTGGCCACATACTCGTCGGAATCGGCTCCGAGCACGACCCGCTGATCAGCTTGGAGGATATCCGCGTCATCCGGCACAGCTTCAACACAGGTGAGCAGGAAAGCCTGCGGGGCCGTGAGGACCTGACCGAGGCACGCGTCCGTGAATACACACGCTCCCAGGACATCTCGACGCGACGATTCCCCGCCGCCCCTGAGCGGTACTGGGTGCTCTTCGTCGCTGACGGCCGGCGGCGATCCCGACTGTGGGGAACCTTTGAGAACCACGGCGAGGTGGTCGACGAGCGTACCGCGACGAACCGCTACTTCGACCTGCGCCCTAGCGGTTTCCTGGCGGCACTAGTGGACCGTCTTGTGGTGGAGTGGGACATTCCCCGGGTCTGGCACCGGCGCGCGGCCAGTGTGTCGAATATGCCCGTCCTCGAGATCGCAGACCGGGACAAGGTTCCGTTTCCCGGATTCGATCTCGTCTTGCTCAACTTCCATGCGCTCGGCGAGATGGTGTCCGATCATCGTTACGCCGAATGGCGCACAGCGCTGTCGCAGGTGCAGGGCATCTACTTGATCACGGATTCCTCCAACGGAAAGCAGTACGTCGGGAAAGCCGATGGCGCCGAACGGATCCTCGGCCGCTGGAAGGTCTACGCCAGCGACGGTCACGGCGGCAACCGCGCATTGCGCGAACTCGCCGAAGCCAGCGTCGGAGCGGGCGGGGCCAAGACCGACCATGCCCGGCACTTCGTGTTCAGCATCTTGCGGGTGTTCGGACCCAGCACATCCTCCTCGGAGGTCGACGCCGCCGAATCGCACTACAAGGAGGCGCTGATGACCCGCAAGTTCGGCCTCAACCGGAACTGATGAGAACCTCAGCGGTGGGAATTGAAGCAGTTCGTGAGACAAGCCGAGCTGCAGCGGCCGTGTGGCAGATTAATTAGTCGCAGGTCAGAGCGGCAGGCGGGCAGCGCAGCGTGAGAACGTACATCGTCGTCCCGCCTGCTACCAAGAATTGGTAACATGTTGTCGTGGGTAAGAACACCTCATTCAGCCTCGATGAGCACTACAGCGCGTTCATCGAGCAAGAAGTCACCTCGGGCCGCTATCGGTCGGCCAGCGACGTTGTGCGCACCGCCTTGCGGCTGCTCGAAGATCGCGAAACGCGGTTGCGCGCTCTGCGCCAGGCGCTTGTCGACGGCGAACGCAGCGGGGAGTCGACGACTTTCGATTTCGACGAGTTCGTTGCACGTAAGCGGACCGAGGGCTCTTCCTCGCAGTGAGCCGATATGTCCTGTCGCCCGCGGCCCAGCTGGACCTGGAACAGATCTGGGACTACACCTGCGACCGCTGGGGTGATGATCAGGCCGAGAAGTACGTTCGGGAAATCGAGCGCGCGATCCAACGAGTTGTGCAGAATCCTATGATCGGTCGGGCCTGCGATGAGGTGCGGGCCGGCTACCGAAGGCATGCGGTGGGTTCGCACACCCTTTACTATCGCCTGGCCGACATCGCCGGCGCCGACGTCATCGACGTGGTTCGGATACTGCACCAACGGATGGACGTCGACCGCCACCTCGACTGACCTGAGCAGGCTGCAGCCGTGGGGCCGCAAACGCGGTGCCCGCCGCTCAAGAGTGCGACCCCCACCAGGCGTAGAGCTGGCCGATCGGAGGGTCGGTGGGGGAGCGTGATTGCACGTCGGCCAGGAGGTGCTCGGCGTCGTTGGTCCAGACGACACGTGGGCGTCCGTTGTGCAGGCCGCACAACACGGTTCCGCGGGTAACGGTGAGGCTGTCATTGCGGCGCCAGGGCCCGGGCGACTGGATGTTTCCTGGGCAAATGACGACCGTCGTCGTCTGGATCACGCGATTTAGTGCGTCCCGCAGGGCGGCGGGGGAGCTGGTCAGGGTGTAGGTGGCGGTGCCGGGTCCGCCGGGGTCGGAGTTTCTTCCGCAGGTGATCACGCCGGCAGTCCCGGCGGGCGATTGTGGTTTGCAGGTGCCCGCGGTGTAACCGGCCGGCAGCATCCCCCTGAGCCGGTTTAGCGCCTCGTCGGGCGGCGCGCTGAGTTCGGTCGGTGTCGTCGTGGGCTTCATGCTGGGCGGGGACTTGGAGCTACTGCCGACGAACCATACCGCCGCGACGAGTGCGATCGCCGCGGCGAGGACGCTGGCTACGACCAACCTGCGTCGTTGCGAGCCGACTGGTCGGGTGTGGGGGAGAAGGTTGATGAAATCGGCTGCGGTGCCGTTATCGTCGCGCTCTGCGTGCTTTGTTGGGGGTGAGGGTTCGACCCGGCGAGTGAGTGACGTGCGCGCCTGGATGGGCGAGGAGCCACCGCGTTCGAGTTTGACGGCATCGACTGCGGCGGCTGCGAAGTCCCCGGCGGTGCGGTACCGATCAGCGGGACGTTTGGCCAGCGCTTTCGTGATGACGGTGTCGAGCTGAGGGGAAGCCCACGACAGCCGATCGGACAGTCGCGGCGGGTCCACGTCCAGGTGGGCTTTCACGGTGGCGGGTACCCCTCGGGCGGCGTTGTAGGGGTGTACGCCGGACAACAGCCGAAAGAGGGTGCACCCCAGGGAGTAGACGTCGGCACGTCCGTCAAGGGGTTCACCGGTGATGACCTCGGGTGCACTGTAGGCCAGGGTGGCGGTCATGGGACCGTCCGCGGCAGGGTCGGTGTTTTCTGAAGTTAGTGCCGCGCCGAAGTCGCTGAGCACGACACGTTCGGGCCCACCCGGTTGTGTGTGACCGAGCAGAAAGTTCGATGGCTTGATGTCCTGGTGCACGACGCCGCGGGAATGAGCGCAGTCCAGGGCCCGGGCTACTTCGGTGATGATGTGCAGTGCGCGTGCCGGCGTCATTGTTCCGTCGTGCAGCGCCATTTCGGCGTTGGTTCCCTGGATGTACTCCATGGTGATCCAGAGCTGGCCTGTGTCGGTCTCACCGCGGTTGAATAGCCGCACGATGTTGGGATGTTCGAGGTCGGCTGTGATGTCGGCTTCGCGGAGGAACCGAGTACGTATGTGGGTGTCGTGTGCTAGGTCTGCCCGTAGCAGCTTGAGGGCTTCGCGGCGGGGCAGGGTCGGGCTCTGTACGAGGTACACCGCACCCATCCCGCCGTTGGCCAGGACACGCTCGACGCGGTAGTCCGCGATGTGAGTTGGCGTTGATGATGTCGAGCTGTCGGGTGTCGTGCTGGGGGTGTCTTCGGGAGGCTGGTCGGCGGCCGCGCCGCGATCGGCCGCACTCATGGCCGTAACTGTTCGATGGTTTGGGAGTGTAGGGATAGAGGATTCCGGGGGAGGGCAATGGTCGCAGGTGTCGTCACTGGTCGAAGATTGATGTTCATCGCGCCCTCACATGACCGATAATCGAAGACGTGTCCATTCAGCTTGAGGCGGCCCAGGCGCTCGCGGTGGTCGAGCGTGCCCGCTCGCTGTTCGGTTCTGCCGGGCCGGTCAGCGCGGCGGGAACGCCACTGCAGTCGGCTGCCGATTCTGCCATGAGCGCGGGCCAGCAGATGTCGGGCTTGTCTGGCCAGCTGGTCGATCGCCACGCGACGGTCGTGGAAAAGCAGAACCGCGAGCTGAGCACTGCCGGCCGCACGGACACCGCCTTGGAGTCACACCTGAGCACCGCGGCACAGATCACCCAGGCCGGCGCGCGCCAAATGGACACGATCGTGGCCCGAACGCGCTCGATCGCCGAGGCCGCCGCGTCGGCACGCACGCCGGCCGCGGAAATGATGGTGCTCAAGGCGCTACGCGCTCAAGTTGCCCAAGCGCAATCCGTCACGGCCTCGACCCAGCAGCAAGCCAGCCAGGAAGCCGGGCAAGTGCGTTCACTGAGCTACGGCAGCGGCGAGATGCCTCAGGCGCCGGCCGACGACCTGCCGACCGACAATCCGGGTGAAGAACCGCCGCACGGCAAGGATCCGCGGTACTGGCTCGATGTCACCAAGATCGTCTATGTGCCCGAGGGGGAGCTGGCCCCCTCCAACAGCGTGCAGGTCGGGCCGAATCTGTGGTACCCGGCGCCGGACAATCCGGGCTTTGCAGTACCCCCGCCGCCACCGGCGCAGTATCCGCTGGAGATCGGCGATGTTCGGATGATCGATCCGGAATCTGACGCGCTGTACCCCTGGGGCTATCAGGAGATAGCTCCCGGCATCGGCGTTCCCCACCCGGATGGGAACTGGGTGTCCTCACCGTGGCCGCCACCGCAGCAGCCCATCGACGTCCGCGACGTCATCGAGGTTGGCCCCGACCAGCTGGCCCCGTGGGGCTACGTGGAATACATGCCCGGATGGTGGGTGCCCGACCCTTCGCGCTCCTCGGGGGTCGGCAACTAACCGACACCGCACACGAGCGGGACTAGTGGGCGTGACCGAAGGGCGGCGGCTAACTCGGTGCGCCCGCCGGCCGCTGCCGGGCTCGTTGGCGAGAGCTTCAGCGTTCTTGTCGGGTAGGCGGCTCGGTACTCGGTGGCGCTCATGCCGAGCACGCTGGCGCCATCAGTCCTCTGCTCGTTGGCGTGTCAGGTTGTCTCGGAGCTACCTTTTTGCGGACTAACGGATCTGCTCGATGTCCGAGCCACGATCACGGGGCAGGTGGCGTCGCCGGATCAGCTTCCAGGCGTTCCGGCTTGAAGCTGCGGCGATCCCGAGCATGATCAGAGCAAGCCCGTAGCTACCAAGGTGGTCGACGACGGGCGGATCGATTAGCCAGTGGATCCCGCCGCCCAGGAACAAAACGGCCAGGATGGCCCAGTGCCACCATGGTCCTGATGGCTTCGGGTCTGTCATGAAATCTCCTCTGCCACTCAAGTTAACCGGACGTTCGTTGGATGGGCTTGCCGACTCGTAGGGGAGGGCGGTTAGATCGCCGGCGACGGCGGTCACCAATAGGGTGCGCTTGCGCACGCCGATCACCTGCCGCCGGAGTTGAACCATGTCAAAAAGTCATGCTGGGCGGTGAGCATCAGGCCCGCGGCGATGAGCACGAGCACCAGCCACGCCACGGCGATGTTGAGACGAATCAGCCGCCTATTGCTCGCCTGTAGGTTGGCGAGGCGTTCTTTCCGTTTCGCGTGCGCGATCCCGGTGGCCACCAACGCGAAGTCGATGCTGGCCAACTCGTCGTCGCCGGCCGGCGCGCCGGCACTGATCTCCTGCAGCCGATGGGCCGAAAGACCGACACCGACGCGGGCGAAGTCCCGGCTCATCTGGCGTGCTTGTCCGCGGGTTAAGGACCGATCAGTCACGATCACATGTGCCTCTCTCGATAGGTGTCTGCAGTGTGTGCGACGGTGGTGTGGTTTGCGTCGGGGCCGACGGCTAGCCGCGGGGTGGCTGTTACGCGGTACACCGCGAGAAGCGTTGCGCCGGTAAGCATCAGCGCTGCGAGCAGGTAACTGCCGAAAACGATGCCTCCGGTCGCGTAGACAGCGGCCCCGACCGCGACCAGTCCGCAGAGGCGCCGGGTTTCGGGAATGACGCAGATGTCGCTGGCGACTGCTTCTCGCCGCCACTGTGCAACGACGTCGCCCACGTCGGGCTGCGGATTGGTGAGAAGCGCTGTGTTGGTGTCCGCGCACCATTGGATGAACCGCCACGCAGCGGCCACAGCGGCCGGCTTCGTTGGTGTGTCGGGCAGTTTCGCTTGCTTTTCGATCCAGTCAAGGGCGTAGCGTGCGTCGCGCCGTATGTGGAATGCGGTCTGCTCGCGAGCGGTGTACGCGTTGGCGCTGCTCATCTGTGAACTCCTATCGCCTTGCGGCGATTATCGCGATGGGGACTGACAAGACCTGTGGTTCTTATTGTCGGGCCGAGCGCAGGTAGCGTTCTGCACGAATTTCGGGCACAGGTAGGCAGCGCCGCCAGTCACGCCGCGGCTTGGACGGATCGGCCACGTGAGCTGGCGGGTATCGCCGCCCTGTCCTGTCCACCCCCACGATGAACTGATCAGGCCTGGTCGGATGATGTTGATGTCCGGAAGTCCGGTGGTTCGCGGATATACTGCTGTGTATGACGGATCCAACGAGCGCAGCGGCGCAGGAAGCCGCGGCGGTCACTGAGGCCGCACTGGCGCTTGCCGGCCACGAATTGGACCCGTTCACCCGCGACATCACAGACAAGATGGGCCGCGGCGAACTCACCGGCGATGAGGCAGCCGAGGCGATCATCGCCCACTTTGCGGGCAGCTCGCAGCCTGTGTAGGTGAACGACCACCGCCGCTGGGAGGATTACTTCTGGCCGGACGCTCCCGGCGTCCTGCGCAACAAACTCGGTATCCGCGATCAGCGGATGCTTAACTTCGTGGAAGCCCAGCTCTCGGCGGTGCGAATCTACGAACAGGTTCTCGAGAACCGAACCGGTGCCTTCGATTTCGCGCACTACTGCTATATCCACCGCCGTACCTTCGGCGACATCTACGACTGGGCCGGCACTCCGCGCACGGTTCCCGACGGCCCGATGACCAAGAAGCATGCCGATGTCGTCAACTTCCTCGTCAACGATCCCAACGCGCCCACCATCGAATACCGATACCGGCCGGGTCCGCAGGTCCACGAGAGCGCAGAATATGTCTTCGCACGACTCCAAGCCGAAGACGCCCTAGCAGGGCTCCCCCCGGAACAATTCATTCCGCGGCTCGGAACCTATTGGGGTGCGATCGATTCCATACACCCGTTCCGCGAAGGCAACTCAAGAACCGAGACCGTGTTTTTCCACTCGCTGTGCCGCAACGCCGGCTACGACCTGGGCGCCGGCCGATTGTATGAGCGGCGTGCAGAGTTCATCGCCGCACGCTTTCATGGGCACGCAACTGGCGATCGCTACAAGCGGCTCACGGCCCTGCTGGCCGACACCGTGCAAGTGCGCCCATCCCGTGAACTCACCGCCCGCGAGACAAGTTGGGCGCAGGGCCTGTATCAGAGCGCCGAGCAGAATGCCGATCTGTTGCGCCGAGTCCAGCAACAGTCCAGACATGAAGAGGGGCCAAGCCTCGAACTATAAGCCCAACGGCGACGTCTGGTGAGTTCAGCGGCATCACCGAGCAGCGCAGCGGCCTAGCTTTGCGAGACAGTGCCGCCGCTGGGGAGTTTTCCGCCTGAGCAGCAACCGATTTCACCGATATTGGGAACCGAGTCAGACAACGGGGACTCGAATGGTCTGTTCCCGATAGATGTCCAGCGCGGCCCGCGCGTCATCGAGATATGTGTACGCGGTTGCTTGCCCGAAGAATTGCGGGTGGCCGGGAATGCTGATGCAGCCGACGCGTGGCCAGTCCGGGTCGACGTGGTCGGTCGAGACGAGCCGGCGTGCGGGCCGGCTTTCGGATGGCCGCGGCGCGAACGACGACATTGCCACGAGCCCCGCAGTGGTGGGCAGCATCGTGTGGGCGATGTGGGCCACTGCCCACGCCCGAAGCGGGCTCTCGGGCATGAGCGGGTCCATCGTGGCGTCCAGGACCAGGAGGACGGCGCTGATCGGCATTCCCGCGGTGAAGTCCTCGTTCTCGTCGAGATCATCGACGAGCCATTTGTCATCGAACAGTTCGGCGAATGCGGCCGCGCGCTCGCCGTAAATGGCAAGGACGTCCGCGACGGGTTCGTGTCCCAGCTGGAGAATGAGGAAGTGGACCGCGCCGACTGCGATGTCGGGGGCGCGGCTGTGCGCATCGAGGGCCGACATCAGGATCTCGCCTCGCCAATCCAGACAGCCGGACACTGTCAAACAGGTGTCCTGACTTTCGTAGTGGATCCAAGGCGCCGCCTGAATCGCCCTGGTTCTGGTGGAGGCTCGGGCTATTGGATTTCGACCAGGGGTTGGTCGGTCCGTTTCGTAGCGTAG
>JAIEPH010000084.1 GCA_019749805.1 Mycobacteriaceae bacterium
AGTGACCTTTTCAGCCCTATGGAAGCCCGCCGAGGCGCTGCGCGCCGGCGAGCCCGGGCCGAAAACCCCGCTACGCCCGGCGCGGGCTCTTCGGGGAATTGACCGCCCACCCTCAACCGATTCCCCGCACCCCTTAGCGCTGACCGGCGCACCAATCACCACACAGAACGGAACACAACATGTCCAACACCGCCCTGGCCACAGACCCGTGGGCCACCACAGATCACGACCCGACCAGCCACCCGCAGGCCCCCGTCGTGCACCCAGCCGCCCACAGCACCCGGCTCTCACTGGCCCTGGCCCGCGCCGACATCCACACCGCCGTCAACGCCGGCGACGACCACAGCCGCCTGCAATACGCGCTGTCGGCCCGCGACTACGCCGCCGAGGTCCTCTGCGACACGACGTCCACGACCGCCGAAATGCAGTACGCCGGCTACTACTTCGCCGACGCCGAAGCGATCATCGCCCAACTCGCCGACCCCGACACCGCCTAACCAGCCCCCGCAGCCGGGCCCGTCCTCACACCCACGAGGGCGGGCCCGGCTCCCTTTATCGCACACATCGAAAGGCACACAACATGACCATCAACCTCAAGACCAACGCCGACATCGTCGCCAACATCGCGCCGCTGCTCGGGTTCGTCCCCACCAACAGCATCGTCATCTACCTCCTGCGCGACGACGACGATGAGCTGATCATCCGCGCGGTCGGGCGCCTCGACGCCGCCCTGCCCGAGACCACCGTGCAGGCCGCCATCACCGACCTGCGTCTAGACCCCGACGAGGTCAACGCCACCATCCTGGTCGCCGTCTGCGCCGAGTGGCTCGACCACCACGCCGGCCAGCTCCTCGACACCATCAGCGCAGCCATCACCGGCGCAGGTATCCGGGTCCTCAAGCGGCTGCACACCCGCCAGGTCGAACACGGCGGCCAGTGGACCGACGTCGACACCGGTGACAGCGGACCCACCTATCCGTTCCGTGACTCCATCGCCGCGGCCGAGTCCGTACACCGCGGTCGCGTCATCACCGCCAGCCGCGCTGACCTCGAGCACGAGTTCAACATGACCGACGCCGCACCGCCCATCGAGGTCGGTGATCACGGCGAGCTCGTCATCGCCACCTTCACCCACATCGCCGAAGTGATGGCCGGCCACCGCGAGATCAGCCCGACCCTGGCCGCCCAGGCCGGCATCGTGATCACCGAAAGCAAAGACCTGCGCGATCGGCTGCTGTCCCTCACCGGCGAGCAGCCCCGCCAAGGCGCCCGGCTGTGGACGACGATCGCCGCGATGCTGCGCGGCGCACCGCGGGTGGAAGCGCTCGTGCTCGCCGGCATCAACCACTACGCCGCCGGTGATGCCATCCGCGCGGGCATCGCTTTGGAAGCCGCGCGCGACACCGCGATCGAAACCGGTTGCCGGTTCTCCCAACTCGCCCAACTCATGCACGGCGCCGTCCGCGCAGGCATTCCGCCCGAACGCATCCGCGACGTCATCGCCAGCGTCGACGCCACACCACCACCGCCGAACGACAGCGACGACAGCTAACACGCCGCGGCGCTGACCTGGCCCGGCCAGCCCCTCACCCGAGGTGGTTGGCCGGGCCCCCCCTTTTTCTTCCGGCCCCCGGTCGCGTAGGCGTCGGCGCGCCACGCGCGGCCGACGAACAGCCCACCTGGCGGCGGGCTTTCGGGTTGGGTGCCCACTCACCTTCAAACCGTCAGCAGGGGTCGCAGCCTAATCGGCCGGGGGCCCGACCGCGCAACCCACGCCCGCCCCGGACTACGCGGGCCGAGTGACCTTTTCAGCCCTATGGAAGCCCGCCGAGGCGCTGCGCGCCGGCGAGCCCGGGCCGAAAACCCCGCTACGCCCGGCGCGGACTCTTCGGGGTTGCGCGCCCACCCTCAGCCGATTCCCCGCACCCCTTAGCGCTGACCGGCGCACCAATCACCGCACAGAACGGAGCACAACCATGGACCACGAATTCGAGCTCGCCTTCAACCTCCTCGACGAGGCCGCAGGCCGCATCCAAGAACAGCAATACGGAATCACCCGGATCCTGTTCCACAACCACGGCAAGATCCTGCTCACCACCGTCCACGACTACACCCCCGAAGACGGACACCGCCTCGTCCTGCTCGCCAACGACGACCACGGACAAATGGCCGCAGTCGAAGCCACCGCCCCCGACCTCGACACCACCCCAGCCACCAGGATTCTCAAAGTCCGAGCCGGCGACATCACCTTCCACGCGGTGCCGCACACCTGGTCCTACCGCGCCGCCGCATCCGGGCACACCTACACACTCACCGCCGGAATCGGCGCCGACCCGATGTGGACTCTGGCCATCGACCAGGCCGCACCCGTGGCCTACGACGACCTCGACAACGCCATCGCCGACGCACTCGACAACTGGCCGATCGCCGTCTAACCAACCCGCCACCCCCGGTCGGGCCCGCACTCAACGCGGGCCCGGCCACAACCACACCTACCGAACGGAGAACAACCATGTCCGAAATCGACTACGCGCTGGCCTATGACTTCGCCACTTCAGAGGACCCCGGCGTGAGCTACCAACTTCGCTTCCGCCCCGACACATTCGTCCCCGGCAGTCCCTGGAAATCCAACCCCACAGGACAACTCGTCGCCGTCGTCGTCGAGTTCCGTCACCCACGCAACGGCCACGCCATCGCCATCAGCCGACCCCACGTGCACTTCAACGACGTCGAGTCCGCTGTCGACGCCGACAACTGGCCATTCCTGGCCCCCCATGCTGTCGACCTCGACCAAATCCGGGCCCGCATCCGGACCAAAGGTCTCGACTGAATCCCGCGCCCGTGGCCCGGCCAGCCCCTCACCCCAGGTGGTTGGTCGGGCCATTTTTTGTCTTCCGGCCACGGCCGCGGAAACGTCGTCGCGCTACGCGCGACCGACGAACAGCCCACCTGCCGGTGGGCTACCTGACGCCACTCACCTCTATTGCCTGTCAGCAGGTGCCCAAGGGTAATCGTCGGGACCCGCCGCGGATCAACCCGCGCCCGGGGACCGGGCTGCGCAGGCCCAGTGACCCTTTCGGCCCAACGGAACTGAATCCCCAAGGCGCTACGCGCCGGCGATTCAGCCGGGCCGAAAGCCCTGCTCCGCTCGGCCCGGACTCTTCGGGGTTGACCACGGCACCCACCGATTCCGGCCGCACCTGTGCCAACCGGCACACCAACCCGAATCGGAACGGAGCACAATCATGACGCACACCTACCGTCTCGGCGCGCAACTGCAAGCCATGGCGATCGACACTGTCGACCTCAACCGCTTCGGCACGCACCGCGTCGCCAGCCATGCGCCCGGGATCATCACGCTGTCTCGGCACCGCATCATCAACCACCGCCGCACCGTCCTGGTTGTCGCCCGCGACGCCGACGCCCGACTTGTCGCCGCCGCCGCAGCCACCCCCGTCGACGGCGGTGCCATCGATTCGCACATTGCCAACTTCTGCAGCGGACAGCTGAACTGGACTCGCGCCATCACGCCGCCCGCGCACTGGTGGAGCCGGGATGCCGCCGCGCAGAACACGCCCGCGCCGCGCAACCGGATCGGTTTTAGCGCTCTCGGCGCTGTCGAGTACTACCTCACCCACGACTGGATGCCCGGTCGAGATCCGCGCGCCACTCACTGGCTGTTGCGCAGCTGGACGCCGCACGACGGCATGCAACCCGTCGCACACGACGTCGACATCGACACCGCGCTCCAGCACGCCACCGTCCTCGAGTCACGCGCACTCAGCATCGCGTGAGCACCCGCGGCCGAAGGCCGGCCTCGCCGTTTCGCAGCGGGGTCGGCCTTCCCTCATCCGCGCGAATCCATCGCACCACAAACGAAGTGTGGGTCCTGGCGCACTAATGCACCAGGACCCACACTCGCATTCCGAGCGCGCGTTGCGCGTTCCTCAGAACAGTGCCGCCACAACCGATCCCATCGTCCACACAATTCCGACCGCGCTCACAACCAGCGGTACATAGATTTTCCACACTTTAGGCACCCACTCCCGCCACGGCCGGCTGCGTTCCCGCCTCCGCGGCAGCCGGCGACTCCGCACTCACCGCCGCCCCATCCCCGGTCGGCTCAGACGATTTCTTCCGAGAACCAACCCGCGCGGCGCCGCGCTTCGCCGAGCGCCGCGCGGGTTTGGCACCCCGACCGCCCACCGACAACCCGTTCAACCCGAGCGCGGCTATCGCCTCGCCGGCCGAACGGCCCGACGTCAGGTCAGCGTGCAACTGCTCAACCTCGCGCACCGCCTCAACACGCTGAGCCTGCAACCGCTCCATGTCCGCATCGATCTGCTCGACCCTGGCCATGCCCGCCGACAGCGCTTCCAGCTGGCGCCGATGCTCCTCAACCGCCGCGCGCAAAACCGCGTCGCGATCAATCACGTCCCCATTCATTTCACCTTCACTCATTCCTCGAACCTAAACCCACCTTCTGCACCCCCTCACACCCCAAAAACCAGCCAACCCCGCAGCTCAGCCACCCACGCAACCCCTCACCCAACCACCGCCCCTCACCCCAATCCCTAAACAGCTACTGGCACATTGGCAAAAGGTTTGCAAGACTGGTCCTGCGCCGCCCGAGGGGCGTCGCAGAACGGCCGCTACGCGGCCCCCGGTGGTCCGGTGAGGTGATCAGGTCCCGTGAACACGGTGTCACGTCAGAAGCGCGCTGACGCGCGCGCCAAGACGACACAGCGGGAGCTGAACTGATGATGACGATCGCGCGGTTGAAGCGGTGGGGCATCGCCTACTACAACCGCACCGCCGAGGATGCGGTCAACCACATGAAGGACCGCGCGAAAGCCAACGGCGGTCTGGGTGACTACTACAGCGAGAACGAAACCCGGATCCCGACGTGGATGGTCACCGGCGACAAAGAGCGCGTCAGTGAATTGATCGGATTGTCGGTCGAAGACCTCGACGGCGGGATGGCCGATCCCGAAGTTGTCGCGCGGTGGTGCGATGACGGAGCCACACCCAACGGATTGACCGGGCGTGCGTTCAACGACGCGCCCGCACCGGTCGACGACAACGGGCGTCCCCTAGTCGACGACGACGGATTCGAGTTGCAGTCGCGACAGTCGGTGCACGCGTTCGACTGCACGATCGCCGCGCCGAAAAGCGTGAGTCTCATTCGCGCGCACACCGACCCGACGACGGAAAAGATCGTCGCCGCCGCTCATCGTGTCGCTAATCAGGCGGCGCTGGATTACGTCGGCAAGCACGCCGGGTACACGCGGGTGTACAACCCGATCACCGGAAAGACTGACCTCGAGAAGCTCCCCGGGGTGGTGGCGATCGCCTACCAGCACGAGACCAGTCGCGAAGGTGATCCGCACCTGCACACGCATCTGATCGTGCCGAACCGTCAGGCCCGCGCCGACGGCAAGCTGGTCACCATCGACTCCAAGTCGCTGCACCACGAAGCCAAAGCCGCCGGCATGATCTACCAAGCCACCCTGCGCCGCGAACTTGCGCGCTACGGCTTCGAATGGGAACACGTCGGCGAACACAACGGCATGGCCGAGCTGGCCGGTGTCACCAACGCCACGATCACAGCGTGGTCGAAACGATCCACCCGGCTGCGGCAATGGGCTGCGGCCAAGTTGCGTGTCATGGAAGACACACCCACCGCGCGTCAACTCGCCACCGCCCAACGCGCCACCCGGCCCGACAAACCCGAGTCGCTGAGTTGGGAAGTGCTCAAAGAGCAGTGGCGCAGCGACGCTCGTGGATTCGAACTCGATCGCCAAGCATGGGAACGAGCACGCGGCGAACGCGTAGCCGAACAACGCAAAGAGTTCGACCGGCGGCGTCTGGCCGAGGTGGCCGCCAAGATCCCCAAAGCCGGATTCACCCGTGCCGACATGATTGAACTAATGGCGGCGCACTGGCCGATCGTTGGCGACGGCGACGTGCTCGCCGAGGTGGAGAAAGCCGTCGACGAAGTGTCGCTGCGGATCTCTGCGCCACGCGAAGCGCATCGCCGCGAAGGCAGTGAGCGCTACACCATCGACATGGTGATCGCCGAAGAGAAGATGATCTTCTCGATGCTCGACAAGTCCGACCGGCGCGCCGAAATCACCGTATCCGCTGCGGAACTGGCCGGGCTCGGTGAGGACCAAGCAACCGCGATCGCCGAGATCGGGCGCTCACCACAACTCGTGCAGGTGCTGCAAGCCCCGGCCGGCGCCGGGAAAACGCATTCGCTGAAATCGTTGCGTCGCGCCGCGCACCGATACGGAAAAACCGTGTATGTGCTCGCCCCGACCGGCAAAGCCGTCGACACCGCAATCCACGATCAGGCCGGTGACCAAGGTTTCACCGTCACTAAAGCCTTGGGCATGCTCGCGAAGAACCAACTCACACTCGACCACCACGCCCTGGTGATCATCGACGAATCGTCGATGATCGGCGCGCCGGATCTGCACAAGCTTATGTCGGCGGCCACGCGAGCCAACGCCAAACTGTTGCTCGTCGGCGACCAATACCAGCTGGCCCCGGTGCTCGCCCGCGGCGGGATGTTCGAGCAACTGTGCAACGACCTGCCGTGGACACAACAACTGCAACAAGTCTGGCGGATGCGTGACCCAGAAGAACAACAGGCGTCGCTACAACTGCGCAACGGCGCCGCCGCCGAACTCGGAGAAGCAGTCAACTGGTACCGCGATCACGACCGTCTGTCGATCGGCGACCCGGTCGCGATGGCCGAAGACGTCTACGCCGCCTACCTCACCGACCGCCAAAACAGGCAAGACTCGATCATCATCTGCGACACCCGGGAGATGACCACCTCACTGAACATGCGGCTGCACGAAGCGCTGCGCGGAGACTCGGCTGCCCGCGCCGCGATTCCCAACAGGGACGTCGCAGTGAAAGTGGCCCACGATCAACGGGTCGCCGTCGGGGACATCATCCTCACCCGCAACAACGACGCCACTATCGAATGCGTCCTGCCCGACGGCAGCCATGCCGACCAAGTGCGCAACGGCAACCGCTGGACTGTCGTCGGTATCGACACCGAACGCCAAGCGTTGCACGCGATCCGCGGCGGTAACGACATGCACGGTGACCGCGCACGGGCCACGTTCACCCGTGAGTACGCCGAGGAACACATCACACTGGGCTACGCGACTACCGTGCACTCCGCTCAAGGGGTCACCGCCGACACCTGCCACTCACTGCTGGGTGTCACCGCGACACGGACCCTTGCCTACGTGGCGATGACCCGTGGCCGCCACACCAACGATGCCTACCTCTACGAGCGGTTCCGCGGAGAACTCGACCACGAACACACCTCCCCCACCGGCACTGACGACATCCACATCCTCAAACGCGGCACCCCTAACCACGCCGCCCATGCGTTCTACACGCTGATGCGCACCAACGACGACCGGCCCATCACCATGCACGCCCTGGCCGCCAAGACCGACGCCGAGCACCTACCGAAGCGCGTCGCATCACTTCTTCTCGAACACACCCAGCAGGTCGCCGTGCGGCGCGAGCGCTACACCGAATGGCAACAAGAACAGCAACGCCGCGCAGCCGAATGGGGCCAGACCCGCTCCGTGGAACGCGACGATGCCGGATTGGAGCTCTAACCGCCCGCGGCCACGCTTACGGTTATTGCTATGTCCCGCGAGCAGCCCGACACGCCGATTGCCATCGATTCGTGGCGCAACCGGCGTCGCGTCCGCCGGCTCACGACTGCCGGCCTGTTCACGATCAAAGAAGTCGGTGACGCCTGCGGTCTGCCGCAACCTGTCGTAGCCCAAACTTATTCCCCGCACATGGTGCCAGCTCCGCCGGTTCACCGACGGCATACCCAACCTTGAGGCCGCACTCGATTACTTCGAAAAGTCGGATCAAAACTACGTTGGCCGCTGAAGTTCGTGAGGATATCGAGTCATACCGACAAGATGCTTTGTGGCAAGGGCCCTGCGCCGCAGCACCTCTGGGCGGAAATCGGTATAGGTACACCAACACCACCGGCGGCAAACTTGCGATGATCGTGTTGGCGCCCATCGGCACAACCAAGGCGAAAGTGGAGGATGGCGTCGACCTCCGCACGCCGTCCCCGCACCCGTCGAAGCTGGCGACAATTTCGACGCGACTGTTCGTGGCCCAGGCGTGAGGATTACCGCGACGGCTGTTCCGTCGATGACGCACGTCTATTAGGATTTCGCGCCGGACCGAAGGCCACCCTGTCAGTGGCGCGGTTTTCGTAGCGAGTTGCTCGGCGACAAACCCGTGTAGGCCAGGCAGCGTCGCGTCGCCGTCGTGGGTAGACCGGCTGATCTCAACCGACTCTTAACTAAGCCGCGGGGACCTCGGCGCCTCTAGGCAGGCGGACGGTTAGGCCGCGACACCTTCACGTGTGGCGGTAACGGCTGACCGTCGTCCTCGTCTGGCGCGTTCTCCGCGTCACGCGCCTCCACCTCCATACCGATCCGCACCAAACGCTGCTCGAAACGCGCAGATAACCGCTGATATTCATGGGAGTTACGATTCCGCGGTGGTAGCAGATCGCGACCGCGAAGCCGTCCGGTACCGGCACGTTCAGTGGGTTCCTGCCGGCGATCTTCCTCGACCCTTCGTCGTCAGTCACCGCTACCGATAGACCACCCTGAAAGCCACGAATTCGGCGGAGTCGAATATGCAGGATTACCGGTACGTGGGTGCCTAGCCTAGGCAGATACGGACCTGCGCCGCACCACACGAACGATCTACTGCCAGCCGTTCGGGATGCTCGCTAGCGCCCTGGTCGCTGGTCCCTCGGCGTGCAGCAAGGCAACGCACTGGTCCGTGCGACAGTCGAGATCGGTTGTCGGCGACATATATTCGGCGAATCGCCGGATTCACTCAACAGCCGGCCGGCAGTCCGGGACCTCGTCAACAGGTGCGTAGGCACTGGCGACGAAGCGCGCGCTCACTGGAGCGGATACCTGAACCGAGCAACGGTTCGACAGCGCGCTGGAGGACTCTGCCCGCGAACCCCCCGGGAAACTCGTAATCGGCAGTTATATCAATGCGGGTCAACGCCGATCCCATCGCCGTCGTGGCAACGGTAGCGGAGGCCACGATGCCGTTGTTAGTCACTAAAGTCTCAGTGAAGCGTCGGCAGAGCTCCCACTCAGTGATGCGACTTGTTCCTGTCATGGCGACCGGCCCGATCTTGCCGGTTCCTCGAAATTCGGCGCCCACCCCCGCTGACGGTTCGCCGATCGGCTCAACGGTGTGCAAGCCGAACACCCACTCCGGCATCCGCTGGTAGTCCGCAGCGTATTCGAAAATCACTTCAGCCGGTAGCTCTAGAGTGCCGGAGGCGGACACGATCGTCATGCGGTACCGACCGAGGCGAAGGGCTCCGCCGTGGTATCGCTTATCGGGCGATCCTCGCACTTAGCGCGCATCGGTACATGGTGGCAGCACCGTTACGAGTTGTCAATTGCACTCGTGGCTATGGGTTTTCGCGTCCTGCAACCGGTGCAACAAAGCGGCCGAACGTAGTATTCTGCTTCGAGAACTGCCAAGGTATCGACGAGGTGTTCGCGTGGGATCGTGAGCTGCTTCTGATCCTGGAGGAGGTAGCCTAGCTCGGTCGCGTAGTTGCTGTGGAGGCCGAGGGTGCCGAGTTCCTCGGCGGTGGTTATCAACGCAGCCCGGCGACACCGGATGCGCGGGCCGCGGCACGTAATAGCTATCTCGCCAGTACGTCAGGTGATCAAGACCAAAAGTACGCCACCCGGACACGGCGCCGCGTCGGGTCCCCGGTTCGGCGGAGTCTGCCGCCGACGCCTGGGCCCCTATTTGATCGATCTCACCAACCGGGGTGCATTGTCCGCAGCTGGTCGTCTCCGACGGCGTATGCGAGCCAACGCGTCGCGATCGAACAGGTGTCGCCGATCGAGCGACGGCAAGGCTGCCTGATTCACCGGCTGCGGCGGTGACCGGGGTCGCCGAGGCTCATGGATTGGACTGTGGTGGCACGACCGCGCACCGCTTACGTCGCCGACGTCACCGTCCAGCCGAACGCGTCGGACCCTGGCTGTCCACTACTATCGGGTTTTCCGATACAGTCGGTACCTGAAACCCGATGTTCGAGGAAAGGCGAGCTGTCATGGTGGACGGTGGCGTGGGAATCGACGCAGTAGCTGTTGCGGATACTGCGAGCGGGGAGTCTCGGTATCCGAAGACCCGGCGGATACGTTTCCCGTTCGGGAAGGAAGACAAGTATTTTTTTGACGACGACATAGCGTTTAGTCACCTGTGGGCGAACCTGTCGGGGTCCTTTCCCCCAGGCGAGGAGTTGTTCATTCGGTCGGTGCGCCGGTTCGCCGATGAGATCACCGATCCTGTGTTGAAGCAGCGGGTGGCTGGTTTCATCGGTCAGGAATCAGTCCACGGACAGCAGCACAGGGCGCTGAACGAAAAGCTCGTCGACATGGGCTATCCGATTGCCTGGTGGGATTCAGAAACGTTTGTCGACTGGGTTAAGCGCATCGAAGAATTGCTGCCCGCCCGCATACCGTTGGCGGTGACAGCAGCCGCGGAACACTTCACCGCGATACTTGCTGAGCGGCTGCTCGGCGATGAGGAATTTCGGGCCATCCCAGGTGAGCTGGAGGTGTGGAACCTGCTGAAGTGGCATGCGCTGGAGGAGCTTGAGCACAAGTCGGTTGCGTTCGATGTATTCCGCGCGATGGGAGGTACCGAGCGGGTGCGCAGGCGTGTGATGGCGGTGATGATCCCCCTTCTGCTTGTCCTCATGAGCGCCACGCTGGCCTACTCAGTATCGCAAGATCCAGAAGCGCGTCGTCAGCCGGTGCGGCTGATGCGGGAGACCGTCAGACTCTACCGTGGCCCCATATTCCGGGGTTTGATCCCCGAACTTCGAACCTACCTGCGACCGGGATTTCATCCCGATGATATCGACACCAGCGTGTTGTTGGAGCAATGGCAAGAGGAACTCTTCGGTACCGAGGGAACCCTCGTCGGCTACCTGAAGTGACCACCACCGAGACCCGTCATCCGAAAGGGAGTATCCGTTTATGTCCGAATTTCTTGACGTTGTGGTTGTGGGGGCCGGTATTTCCGGTATCAGTGCTGCCTGGCATCTGCAGGATCGCTGTCCCAACAAGAGTTATGTGGTTTTAGAGCGCAGAGCGGATCTGGGCGGTACATGGGATCTGTTCCAGTATCCGGGCATCCGGTCAGACTCCGATATGTGCACATTCGGGTTCCGCTTCAAGCCCTGGCACTCGGCGCAGTTCACTGTTGATGCGGCGACGATCAAGAACTATCTTTGGGAAGCCGCCGCCGAGAATGGCATCGACAAGCACATTCGGTTTGGTACCCAGGTGTTGTCTGCGGACTGGTCGGATGTCGACAGGTGTTGGACCATCAAGGTGGCTCGAGACGGCGAAGAGGCCGAGATCAAAGCCGCGTTCCTGTTTGCGTGCAGTGGCTATTACAACTACGACGAGGGCTATTGTCCAGAGTTCCCTGGCAAGGAGGACTTCGGGGGAACTATCGTGCATCCACAGCACTGGCCCGAAGACCTTGATTATGCGGGTAAGAACATCATTGTGATCGGTAGCGGCGCAACCGCGGTAACTCTCATTCCGTCCCTTATAGATTCCGGCGCCGGCCACGTCACTATGCTGCAGCGTTCACCGACTTACATCGGCTCGCTGCCCAATATCGACCCAATCGCCGTGCAGCTCATCAAGTGGTTACCACGCCGGGGTGCCGACTTCATCAACCGCTGGAAGAACATTCTGTTAACTGTGGTGCAGTATAAGCTAGCACGGCGCTTTCCCCGTTCCATGCGTAAAGCGCTGATAGCTTGGGCCAAACATCAGCTGCCCACGGGGTATGACGTGGACAAGCATTTCGGACCGACGTACAACCCATGGGATGAGCGGGTGTGCCTGGCCCCTAACGGCGACCTTTTCAAGGCCATTCGGGACGGCAATGCCGATGTGGTCACCGATACCATTGACCATTTCACCAAGACCGGGATCAGAGTTTCCTCCGGCATGGAGTTAGCGGCCGACATCGTCGTCACCGCAACTGGTTTGAACATGGAGCTGTTCGGCGGCACCCAGCTTACCTGTAACGGCCGGGACGTCGACATCGCCAAGTCGATGACCTACAAGGCCATGATGCTATCCGATATCCCGAATATGGCATTCACCATCGGTTACATCAACGCGTCCTGGACACTTAAAGCAGACCTGGTATCTGAATACGTCTGTCGCTTACTCAACTACATGGACACACATGGCTACGACGCCGTAGTAGCACCCCGTCCCGGCAAGGATGTCAAGGAACTGCCGTTCACAGATTTCGCGCCCGGCTACTTCCAACGCGCGCTGAACCGACTGCCGAAGTCTGGATCTCGCGGTCCATGGAAAGCGAAGCAGAACTACCTGTTCGATGCCTACCGAATACGACGCGGGAGAATCGATGACGAGCTGCGCTTCACCAGGAAAGGACGCCGGCCGGCAAGTCTGCCAGTTTCGACATCACGCCAACGCACTTCCGAAACGGCGTCTAGCTTAAGCCGAGGAAATGGCGAGCGCTACACAGATTCGCATAACACCAGATGATTCAGGGTGACAGCCTACGGGTGGGGTTCCGGCACTGGCGGTGAAGCAGCGTTGTGGGCGGCTTGCTGTACGTATTTTGTTGTAGGTGACCGACTTATCCTGTAACGCTTTGACAGGTGTGTAGGACTGTTACCCACGTCGGGTTGCGGGTGGCTTGGCATCGTGGGGAACAGTGTTATCTGTAGCGGTGTTACCGACGTTGGCTGGCGTCCCGGGTGTCGGTTTTGGGTCTGTCAAGAATTCGGTGTAACTGATTGTGTTGGTTCTACTTTCGGTTTGCGGACAGGCGTCCGTCGAAGGTGATCTCGAAGGCGTTGAGTGCCTCCTTCCACCGGATGGACCATCGCTGGCGTCCGCGGCCGGTCGGATCGAGGCTCATGATGGCCAGGTACACGCATTTCAGCGCGGCAGTCTCGGTGGTTCTGTGGAATCAGGATTGTCAAGTTCGTGCTGATGGGCCGTGGTTGACGCCGACGATCGGCAGCGAGGTGGCGGCGGCCAGTTGTCGTGGTGTGGTCCCGGCCGGAGTCGGGATGTCGGCGAGGCGTTGCAGTAGGTGGTCGAGGGCGGCTTGACCGTCTTCGACGGCGGTTTGTTCGTCGTCGGTGAGCGGGATGCTGACGAGCATGCGCTGGAGGTTCGATTTCGCTTGCAGGAGTTGACTTTTGCTGGACTGCTTGGGGATGTAGAAGTCGCAGCGGGCGCAGGCCATCCGGTGCGGGCATTGCTCGAAGAACGTGTAGCTGCAGAAACCGTGGCCGAGGTCGTAGTGCTGCCAGGGCTCCCCGGCGGTGGCGGCGCCGTTGGCGACTGCGTCTCGGTCGACGAGGACTCCAATGGTGCGAACGTTGCGGGCGAAGTAGCCGGCGTCGTTGTAGGCCTTGGCGAGCGTGTTCGGGGTGATCTTGGCGTAGTGCTGGGTCGATTCCGGGCTGCGGTGGCCGAGCCAGGCCTGCAGCTCGAAAAGCGTCATTGGTTCCTTGGCGTTGTAGAGCTGTGTCGCGATAGTGGAGCGGGCACGGTGGCTGGTGATCGGCCCGCGGATGTCGGCGGCCGGGATGCCGGCCTTGCGGCAGAGCGCCGGGATGATCGTGTCGTTGATGTAGTTCTTGCTGATCCGCCCGGCCCGAACCGCGAACAGGAAATGCACTTTCTCCCCGGTTTTGCGGTCGAGCATCGGCGGTTGTGCCGGTCGCAGAGCCTGCCAGGCCTCGATGGCTCGGCCCAGAAGCCGATCGACGGGTTTGGTGAAGGCGGTGCCGGTCTTGTGGGTGGGGATGTCGAGCAGGCAGACCGGCGCGTCGGAAGGCCGCGGGCCGTCGCAGGCCGGGGGCTGATCGTGTTGCCAGCGGATGCAGCCGAGACGGAGCCGGGCGATTTCGTCGCTGCGCTGGCCACTGAACAGCCAGGTGAGGGTGATCGCGCGGACCATGTCGATCGGGTGAGCGCCGGGCCCGCCGGGCAGATCGCCGGGGTTGAGGTTGAGGCCGGCCCCGAGGAGTTTGGCCCACAGATCGTCGGCGATCACCCGCGGATCGGGTCCTTGCAGGGCCCGATGCTGCGCGGAGTTTCCAGTGCTCGTGCGGGGTCGAACCGGCGCGGGATCCAGTCCCAGTCCTGGATGTCGCGGAAGAAGGTGCGGGCGATGCGAATATAGGTGCGTTTCGTCTTGGGTGACAACGGTTTTCCGAGTTGTTCGGGGCGGCTGTTCCGCCAGATGTCGGACTGGATGTGGTCGCCGACGCGCATGCGGTCGACTGCGGCGATCCAGGCCGTGCAGGTCTGGCGGGTCCAGTCGGCGGGCCCGGTGATGTCGGGGTGTTCGGTCGCCAGCCATCGGCCGATCTTGGCCAGAACGACGCGGTGGGTGTCGCGGGTGCCCGGTTGGACCGTCGCGGTGGCGTGCCAGCGTTCGACCGTGTGCGCCCAGCCCGGGGCGGTGCCGGTGATAGGGACGGGCCCGTCCCCGTATCGCGGTGCCGGTGGCGGACCGGTGTGGCCGAGCATGGCCAGGGCCCGGTGAACGCCGTGCAGGTGGCGGCCGTGGAAATGCCGTTCGATCGCTTCGTCCGAGCGCAGTCGCTCCAGCATCGGTGAGGTCAGGTCGTTCAGCATCGGGCTGCGGTTGAGCAGCAGTAACGTGCAAATCATCGACTCCAGATTCGCGGCGCGGTATCCCCAACCAGCCAGCACCGCGCGAACGGGTTCGATCGCCTCCTCGACGAGGTCGGCACCAAATACTCTCTGCGCCAACGTATGTCGCGCGACCGGCCCGACCAGATCGAAGGCGGTGAACCCGGCCAGCAGATAGGCATGGGCGAGCAGATAGGGACGGGCCTGCATGCCGACCTGCCCTGCGAATCGCTGCCGCAGCTGCTGTGGGCGCAGCAGATCGGCCCACTCGCGGGTCGACCACGACCAGAAGTCTCTGCCCAGCTCGCCGCAGCGGTGCAGCACAATCGCGGTGGCGTAGCGGGCGAAGCGCTGCTGAAACACGGTGTCGGGACACCAGTGCAGGACCGCCAGCGCCTCGTCCAGCGGCGCGGTCAGCCGCCGAATCGCCGGCCAATGTGGAGATTCACGGTCCCGGTCGAGCCGCAGCAGGTCGAAACCGAGGCCCTGCAGCGCATCGGATTCGCCCTGGGACAGCCGGTCGCGCCGCCGGAAACGGGTCACCTCCAGCGGCCACGCCCGAGCAGACAGTTCGGCCCGCGAGTTCGCCTTCGCTGTCGTCATCGGCGACCGTTCTCGGGCTCGCCGAGGTGGGCCAGCATCTCCACCCGCCAGGCGTGGATGTGGTCCATGCCGCGAGCGAGTTTGTCGGCCAGCTCCCGCCCGGACAGATGGACATAGGTCAGCGTGGTCTCGGTGCTGCGATGCCCGGCGAACGTGGCGATCGCATGCAACTCCCAGCCCATCCGCGCCAGATCCGTCAGACACAGATGCCGAGTCGTGTGAGTGGAGAACTGCGGCACCCCGGCGTCGATCGCGATGCGCCGCACCACCTTCGACCACGTCCACAAACTCAGCGGCTGCGCCCGGTTGCGGCGCGACTCCGACAGGAACAGCGGCCCCCGCGCCCGGCTGATCGTCGCCCGATGCGCCAAATACCCCTGCAACAACACCCCGGTCGGTGCCGAATACGGCACCACTCGCTCGAGCCGGTTCTTCGTCGTCTCCGCCCGCACTCGCAGCATCCGCCGGCCCGGATCCAGATCATCGGTGCGCAACGAGCACAACTCCTCCCGCCGCAGCGCCGCGTCATAGGCCAGCGCGAGCATCACCCGGTTCCGTGGCGGCTCGGCCGCCGCCACAGCCAGGATGTCCAGCCACTGCTGCTCGGTCGGGATCCACGGCAGTTTTACCTGACGCGGCACCAGGCCGCGCTGCTGACCGCCCCACTTCCGGCCGGGCGTATACCGGCCCCGCCCAACAGGATTCGATTCCCGGACACCCTCCTCCACCAAGAAGTCGAAGAACAACCGCACCGGCACCAGCCGCTGCTGGATCGTCGCGTTCGCCAGCCCACACCCCGAATCGATCGACACCACATTGGTGCCGCGGCGGCTGGCCCGCCCGGTCAGCTCACGAACGAAGACCGCGATATCGGCGCGGTTCGCGGTGACGGGGTCGATGCCGTGCTTCTCGCAGACCTGCAGGAACTCGGCCAAGCCCCGCGCATACGCGTCGATCGTCCGCGGCGCCCGACCCAGATCGGTCCATACTCGCAACCAGCCCGCCGCCCACTCGTGCCGACCGAGCACCGGCCACTTGTCCTCCAATACCATTGTCGCCAAGCCCGCCTCCCAGTTCCGTGGTCACCTCGGGCCGAGATCTTCTCAACCCCGGTCTGATTCCACGTAACTAATAGAAAGTGGCCGCGGGCGTTGACCGCCCTGCGGATCCGCGTATTGATGGATTCAATGGCATTTGTCGTGCAGACCACGGTGCGAATGTGCTTGTCGAACGGCAGGAACGGGACAAACTCCGGCCACGCGGACTCCCACAGTTTGATGATCGCCGGGTATCGCTCGCCCCACGCCTCGGTGACGGCGACGAACGCGTCGAGGGCGGCCGATTCGCTGGGCGCGGTGTCCATCGGTTTGAGATCCTTGGCCAGCGCCGCCCAGTGCTTCTTCGAGGCGTAGCGGAAGCTGTTTCGGAGCACGATGCACGTCTGGGTGATCGCTTGGGGCCTCACCGTTTCAATCGCCGCGGGCAGGCCCTTGAGTCCGTCGCAGACCACCATGCAGACATCGTGGGTGCCGCGGTTCTCGATTTCAGAGAGCACTCGGGCCCAAAACTTCGCCCCCTCCCCGTCGCCGTGTTCACCGGCCCACAACCCGAGGATGTCGCGGGTGCCCTCCACCGTCACGCCCAGCGCGATGTAGATCGGGCGGTTCGCGACGTTACCGTCGCGGATCTTCACGTTCACGGCGTCGATGAAGATCACCGGGTACACCGAATCCAGCGGGCGGGGTCGCCAGCTGGCTGGACTGCTACCGCGGCCAAGACGCCGAAGCGCGGCTACGGCAACTCCTCACCGAGATCAAACAGGTCCCACCACAACGGATGTCGGCTTTCGAGGAGCGATTCGGATCTTCGATGCTCATCGCCGACCGGGACCGTCGATCCGGGTTAGACGATCACAAGCCCGCATCGAATGCATCGGTGCGGCCTGGATGCGTCAGTCGGCCGGGCTGGCCGCGGAGGTCATCCGGTGCGCCAGCAGATGACCCCACCGGTGGATGACCTCGCAGCAGTGCGGTAAGGAGGCATCAGAGCCCCCGGCCAGGCCCACCAGCGCGCGGGCCAGCGCCCCCGGACCGACACCGGTGTCGTGCACCGCGGCGACGAGGTCGTCGAACGCCTCCTGCTCGGAACATCCACGCAGTCCCATCAGGATCCCGATCGCCAAGTCGATCACCCGCCGCGATGCAGGATCTTCGCGTCGGCCCAGTTCGGTCATCGGCTTCGCCCTCCCTTCAGCACGTGCCTGAATGTTTACCCCCGGCAGATGAACGCAGACCGACATCACCGCCCCCACGCACGCCCGGCGGCCTAAACTCAGCACCCGGGGGCAAGCCATCTGGCCCGGTGTCGCGGCGCGCGGCGGGGGGGGCGCGCGGCGCGCCCCCACCCCCACCCGCCCCAGTGGCGCCCCGGGGGCGCGGTGGGGGGGGGCAAGTGGCCC
>JAIEPH010000092.1 GCA_019749805.1 Mycobacteriaceae bacterium
GAGTTCGCTCTACAGTGGACCACGACCCATCAACCCCAAGTCGCATAGCGACTGGACCACCAAACGGGTCCCCCTCATTGGGTCGAAGCGATCAGGGCACTCGGTCCGCAGTGGGCTTCATCTGGCGAGGGGATGTCGCTGATGTTCCTGCGAGGCGGTCGGCGCGGTCATCCCCTCTGTTAAGAACCTAGCTTTGCCGGGCCGACCGTCGTCCCCCCAGAACCGGGTGCCACGCTCACCTGCCGAGCGGGTGCTGACCGCGATCTGAGCAGCGTCACCAGTCCCAATCCCACCGCACACGCGTTCGACCACGCCGAACTGGTACCAGGCATACACTGACGTCATAGTGTGCCCGTAGCAGCGGTTATCGCATGCTCTGAAGGACACCAATCATGAGTGCTGATCTTTTCGCACCATTGGCCAGGCTTAAAACCACCGCAGAGGCGATCGAGGGTCTACGAGACCTCTTCGCTGCCGAAGAGATCCTTGACGTTGTAGCGGAGCGGGTCGTCATGACGGCGCTCGCCGCGATCCCGCACGCAGACATCATCAGCATCACCGTGGTCTCGTGGCCCGACGCCCGCACCGCGGCCTGCACCAACGAACAGGCGCTCGAAATCGACCACCAGCAATACGCTTCAGGCCGGGGGCCGTGCCTAGAAGCCGCGCAGCAGCGCACACCGCTGAGTACGCTCATCGACGAAGAACATCAACGGTGGCCAGAATTCGTAGAGGCCGCCCACCGAAGCGGAATCCGCGCAAGTTTGTCGGTTCCGCTGCTGATCGAAGGCATGAATGACGAGCAGGAACTCGTCGGCTCGCTCAACATCTACAGCCATACCGCAACCGCATTTGACTCGTTCGATGCCGAACTCATGCGTCTGTACAGCGTGGCCGCGGGTCAAGCGATTAGCAATTCCAGCCGTTGGCAAAGCGCCCGAGAGACAGTCACTCAGCTTGAGACAGCGCTTCACTCCCGTTCCGACATTGACATGGCTAAAGGCGCTCTCATCGCGCTGCACGGGTGTTCTCCACAGGGGGCGTTCGACAAGCTTGCGGATGAATCCCAAAGGCGCAACATCAAACTGCGCGACATCGCCCGCGAAATACTGAACCGCATGCAAGCGACGGGCTATAGCCAACGCTATTAATGGCGTCGTCTGCACTTGGTTGCGGCGGGACGTACGGGGCCCCTCGTGAGGCAGCTGGGTGACATCGTGAGATCGCCCTCAGGGATGACTGCGGCCGGCGCCATCGACCACCGCGGCGTATCAAGGATCGCGCTGGTCAACTCCTGCATCGCCGAAATAGTCGCCGACGGGGTCGGTCAGCTTCGATTTGGGTCTCGGCCTCGATCTACGTAGTTCAATATTAGTAGAGAGGGGAAGGGCCCTCGCAGTTGTGACGACATTGACCGGCCGCGGCTCGACGCGGCGTACTGATCGCCATGCGGCGTCCCGCGGGTCTGAGGTCAAGCGCCGAACAGTAGGTACAGCCCGGCAAAGGTATAGCCGACCATGGTCAGCATCATCGCGAGCTGGCCGGTGAGTTGATGACCTACCGGCAGCACCCGCAGTGCCTTGTCGTGCGCGGCGATCACAGCCAACATGTGTCCGATGACCACGGAGGCGACCTTGATGGTCCACAGCAAAGTCGGGTTCAGAGATAGGAAGTACTGCACGTCGCCGGAGTCCAGGCCGAGTAGATGCCAGCCCCTGCCGAGGGGGTCGGCGAGCCGCACCATGGTCTCCTGGCCTCGCTCGACGAGGTAGGAGAGGTAATGCGCGAAAATGTATCCCACGACAATGGGAATCAGGCTGTGGGCGAGTAGTCCAGGTAACTCGCGGCGTCGTTCGCGACTTACACCGGCGGCCGCCCGGGCCGCAGCGGAGAATGTCACGCCGACTGCAAGCACGAAAAGCAACAGTGTGAGGGTTCGCAGCACCGTGCCGCCCGCGTAATCGCCGACCAGAGGAATGGCGGCGGCGTTGCGATTGACGAAGTTACTGTAGGTAGCGGACTGGGAGAAGCTGTCGAACGCGGTGGATCCGAGGAGCACCGCCATCACTGCTACGGTGCCGGGGCGCACCGGCATGGTGGGCAGATGATCGAGCGGATTCCCGATGACAATGCGCCCTGTGGCGCGATTTCTTCTAAAAGGCGCCAGCCGCGAGACTGTCACGCTGTACACCTCGAAGGGGTCGGCTCGGGCGAACCACGTCGTTCCGAATACTGCTGCGCCAAAGAACATTGCGACGAGATAGAGGAGGATCCAGATCTTGATCGCCGTGAGCGAGCCTGGATCGGAGCTCGCCAGTTCCAGCCACACGAAGGCAAACAGCCCCACCACCGCCGGCCAGTATCCCCAGCCCGGCCGGTACTGCACACGGCCCTGAGAGGCCGCGGCGTCGCGCCGTCCGACCTGCACCAGTCGCCATACAGTGCGCACCGGCGAGATCACTCGCCAAATCGGGCCCACGACAACCGAAATGGCGACGAGCCCGACCCACAGCAGCACATAGAACACACCCGGTAGCGCGTTGTCATTGTCTTGGGGTCCCCAGATTGCGGCGACGGCCACCCAGATGGAGAAGATCGCGGCGGCCGCCGCGACGATCCATCGTACGACCGGGGAGTCGACGGCAGCAGTCACCCACGCGGGTAATTCGCGTCCTGGCTTCGCCGGGTCGAATCGCGGCGTCCTCCAGGCGACAGCGACGACGGCGAATGTCGCAGCCAGGGCCCAAGCGGCCCCAATCAGCGCGTACGACAACGGCACTGGGAGATCGGTCGATCCGCCTACCCCGTGCGCGAGGACGGTCACCGCTTCCGGCGTCAAAGCCGGACTTCGATGGTGACGACTGTGACGTGCAAGTCGTGCAGTTCCACGGCGACGCGACCGGGAATGTCGACGGTGAATTCGAAGCGCTGGTCTGGGGCGGCAGCCACGTCAAAGACATGTTCGGGCACGGAGTGCACGTGCAGGCTGTCCATGGCGTCGCTGGTCACCTGAAGCACGATTGGCTGGCCCGCGACGGCCTGCACCGTCGCGTTTGTGGGTGTCGCCACGCCCTTATCGACGGTGACGTCGATGACAGTCCCGGCCTCAGCGCTCGTAGAAGGTGTCGCCGCCGAGGTTTGCGCGGAAGGCGACTGCGCAGCAGAGGATGAGTTCGGAGGCGAGGCCTCCGATCCACACGCCGCCAAGACGGCGACAGCCGCGCCAATTACGCTCGCTCTTAGCCAAATACAGCTTCTACTCATATCAATTCCGTCCACCAGATGGTTGTCCTGAGTGCGCGGCGCGTTCACGCTGGCGCACAGCCGTGGCTACTCCGTGGCCGAGGAGCGCTCGGGAGGCGCCTCCACACCAGGTAGCGCGGGATGAGCGGATCGCCGGGCCCGGTCTATCGAGAAGATGCCCAGCGCGACGGCGATTACCGCAAATCCCAAAGCGGTCCAGGCAATCACCGAGGTCATACCGCTCCCGCCGTTTGTTGCGGTGTTCGAACTCGCGCCGATAGTCACTGTCGGCACCGGAAACTCCGGGTCACTGCCTTCGGGCGCCGGTTCAGTCCAAGCGTCCGTTTTGCCATCGGCGAAAGTCTGATAGGTCGGCAAAGAGAGCGACCGTACGTCTGGGAGAGGGTTGGCCTCGAGGACGAAATCGTCGAATTGGCCTGGCATGATCCCCGGCCCGGTCGCGGTCCACGTCACCGAACTGACCACCTCATCGACTCTCGTGCCGTCGTCTCTGTAGATCGGCGGATCCGTCTTCTTCTTCTTGATATCGATGTTCCAGCCCGCTACTGGTTGCGGCCGCACGGTCCGGATCTGAACGTCGTCAGGTATCCGCACTTCCACTTTGATGGTGGGCGGGTTATCTGACTCCGCGGGCACCCGCAGCGTAATGAGACCCGTCTCCCCCGGTCCCCCTCCGTCAAAGTAGGCATTCACGTGGGCCGCCGCTGAAGGTATTGCAAGCAGTGCCGCCACGCCGCTGAGTAGGAAAATTCCGACGATGCGCACAAGAGTCTTCAACACAGACCACCTCCGTTTGTGAATAGCAGTCTTCGAATCGACATCGAATGTGCCTGCCTCAGTTCGGAAATTGTCCCTGCGCAACGTACGGCCGCTTGCGTCCACACCATCTCTCCCATATGTGATGGCAGTACGTGCCGGAGGCTCTTCCTCACCGAGGGCACAGTCTACGGGGTAAGACCGTAGATGGGTGCCGATGAGATACGGCGGGTCGCGATCGAGCGCCGCATGGATCGCGCCCGCCTGCAATCGTCGTCCCCCGGTCCTTGTCGACATACTGTGTCGCACGTGCGTGTCACAACCGCTTGACCCCGACGACAGCTACATTGTGTCGATGCAGCAGCGAGCTTTCGGTGACCTGGAGGCCGTCATCATGGACCTCGTTTGGGACTACGAAGATCCCGTGACGGTGCGTCAGATCTTTGACGAACTCTCTGCCGACCGCCAGATCGCCTACACCACCGTGATGTCGACCATGGACAACCTCTATCGCAAGGAGTGGCTGAGCCGTGAACGCAGCGGTAAGGCGTACTTGTATCGCGCCGTGATGAGCCGCGAAGAGCGTTCCGCTCGACTGATGCGCGCTGCATTCGAGACGGGCGGCGACACCAACGCTGTGTTGGCCTTCTTCGTCGAGCAGATGAGCGCTGAAGAATCTGCGCAATTGCGCTCAGCGTTGCGTCGTGGCGGTAACCGGCGCCGATGACCACTGGCTTATGGCTGCTGCTCTACGGCGCCGCGCTGGCCTGGCTTTCGCCAGCACTGCTGCGACGGCTCACCAAGTCCGGCGTCAGCCCTCAGATGGGAGTGGCGGCGTGGTTGACGGCGATCGCAGCGACGCTCATGGCATGGGTCATCGCCGTGGTGCTCATCGGAGTTGCCGCGATCGACGGGATTTTGGGCACGTCGGCGGTCACCTTGTGCCTCGAGTTGTTCGGTCTTTCCGAGCATGGCGGGCTCCCCGGCCTGAGTGGCTCAATCGCGTTGACGATCGCCGGCCTCAGTGTGTTGATCATTTTCTTCAGGAGAACCAGTCGGTCGGTCACGCGGCTGAGGTCGCGAAGCCGCGAGCACGCGAGCGCAGTGCTGCTGGTGGGCCGGCGGACCACGCGCCCCGGCGTTGTCGTCGTCGACGCCCAGAGATCGGCGGCCTACTGCGTGTCCGGGCGCCCTCCCGCAATTGTGGTAACCAGTGCTGCTTGGTCGTCTTTGGCCAGCTCCGAGCTTTCCGCTGTCTTGGCGCATGAGCAGGCACATATCGCTGGTCGGCACCACCAGCTACTGATGGTGCTGCGTGCGATGGCGGCGGCCCTTCCACGACTGCCCTTGATGCAGCAGAGTGCTCTCACGGTTTCCGAATTGCTGGAGATGTGTGCCGACGATGCCGCTGCTCGGCGACACGGCACCGGCCCGATTCTGGGCGGGTTACTTGCCATGGCCGAACCGCACCACACAATCCCGGCCGAAGGACTGGCAGCGGCGAGCACCGCAGTGGCAGCGCGAGCGATGCGGCTTGCTCAGCCTGCGCGCGGGCATGTGAAGTGGAGCCAGAGATTGATACTCGCGTTGAGCATGTCGATAATGCTCAGCGCGCCCGCCCTCATCGAACTGCTGTGTCATCACTGAGTAGCGGTGGAATGCTAGCCAGACAACTGCGGCGCGCTTCGTAGCCCCTCTCGTGTGATTCCCATCACTAGCCGACAGTCGCCAGAATTGCCCGCCGCCGCACGTATGTGAGCCAGAAGGCGCGGCGGCGTCTGAAGCAACGGCATGGATAGTAGGTGCCGATTCAGTAGGCAATCGAACATCTACGGAGTAGAACCGTAGATAACCAGCACTTATGTCCAAACCTGCAACCGATAATTTCGTCAAACACATTACTAGTCAATGACACTCGGCTACTTGCTGAACGGGCCGTGATGCCCGGTCAATCACCGACACGCGCGCATTGCGGCGCGATCACAAGACGGCGTCGAACTGGCGGGTCCGCAAATCGAGCTCGATCCGCTGCTACAGTCGGCTGCATTGTGAGGTACAACGACGCCCGAGAGAATGCGCGATGGAACGCCGTCGTCGCAGTCTCGGTCGCGTTCATCGTGCTGATCTCGGCCACCGGATGGAAGCTCACCGAGCACGAGCACCCAGCGCATCATGGGCCGCACGCCCTGTCGTCGAGCATCTCGAACGACTTTGCCGCCGTCGTCGAGCACCCGCACGTGCAGGACGGTTCCATCGACATCGCACCTGGCACCTTCGCCGAAGCCCCTCTGCCACGTACAGTGACGCTGCTGGTCGCCATCGGCCTCGTCGCCGTTGTCGGCGCGGCAGTTTCCTTGTGGGCGACAGCTGCACCTGCTGTTATTCGAGGCCCCCCGAGACGGGGTGGTTCCGCCGCCGGGCAGCAGCTGCTGATTCGGCTCTGCATCGCGCGCCGCTGATTCGGTAGCGCCAGACTTGCGTCGCTGAGGCGCAGGTCGGTGACCGCTACCCCTGTCAGCCGCCGCGGCAAGAACGTCGTGGCATCACCGAAAGTGCCCCACGTTCATGAGCCATGCTCTGTCACTTCACTCGCCACACCACTACGCCGTCCATCATCAACGTCTGCGTCGCTTCGACAAGCCCGGCACCATGATCGGAAGTACACCTGTACTGAGGATTGCGGCGCCCTTCACCGACGACAATCGCGGTTTTTGGGCCAAACTCGAAGGGTTCAATCCCGGCGGGATGAAGGACCGTCCCGCCATACACATGGTCGAACGAGGCCGCGCCCGCGGCGATCTGCGACCCAGCAGCCGCATCGTCGAATCAACAAGCGGCACACTCGGATTAGGGCTGGCATTGGCCGGCACCGTGTATGGCCACCCGGTCACTCTTGTCACCGATCCCGGACTGGAGCCGATCATCTCGCGGATGCTGACGGCATACGGTGCTGACGTCGACGTCGTCGCCGAACCACATCCTGAAGGCGGGTGGCAGCAGGCGCGACGGAATCGGGTGATGGAGATCCTCGAATCCGACCCCGAAGCGTGGTACCCGGATCAATACAACAATCCCGATAACGTTGACGCGTATCGGGGTCTTGCAGAAGAACTATCAGCGCAACTGGGCAGGATCGACATACTTGTCTGCTCTGTCGGCACCGGAGGTCATTCGGCCGGGATAGCGCGGGTGCTGCGTGAAACCAACCCCGACTTGCAACTCATCGGGGTTGACACCATCGGCTCGACCATCTTCGGTCAGCCGGCACGGACCCGGTTGATGCGAGGGCTGGGGTCGAGTATTTACCCTCGCAATGTGGACTACGCCGCCTTCAACGAAGTTCACTGGGTCGCTCCCCAGGAGGCCGTGTGGGCATGCCGCACGCTGGCCGCCACGCACTACGCCACGGGTGGCTGGAGTGGCGGCGCTGTCTCTCTGGTAGCCGGTTGGGTCGCGCGGACCAATCCATCGAGCGCAAACATCGCGGCGGTCTTTCCCGATGGGCCCCAACGCTACTTCGACACTGTCTATAACGACGACTACTGCCGTGCCCACGGGCTGCTTGTCAGCAACCCGCCACGGAGTCCAGAAGTCATCGCCGACGCCCGTGAACACGTCGTCACATCCTGGACTCGTACGTCGTCGATTGCGGATCCGACGGTGGTCGCTCGATGAGCTTCACCGTGCAGTTTCGTAGTTTCGGTTGGCCCAGCCGGATGTTGATGATCAATCAGTTCGGTATAAATCTCGGCTTTTACATGCTGATGCCCTACCTCGCGGGATACCTCGCCGGCCCGCTTGGCCTTGCGGCATGGGCGGTGGGCCTTGTGCTGGGCGTGCGAAACTTCTCTCAGCAGGGCATGTTCATTGTCGGCGGCACACTCGCCGACCGCCTCGGATTCAAGCCGCTGATCGTTGCCGGATGCGTACTGCGCACCGGCGGATTCGCCCTGTTGGTGGTTGCCGATTCGCTACCCGCGGTGCTGATTGCCTCCGCGGCAACAGGTTTCGCGGGCGCTCTGTTCAACCCGGCCGTTCGCGCCTACCTCGCAGCCGATTCAGGACCACGACGCGTCGAAGCGTTCGCGACATTCAACATCTTCTACCAAGCGGGAATACTGGCCGGGCCGTTGGTTGGGCTTGCACTGTTGGCCCTCGACTTCCGCATAGTCGCGGCATTGGCGGCAGCCGTCTTCGCAATTCTGACCGTGGCCCAACTGTTCGCATTACCGCAGCATCGAGCGACTCAACCCGAGAAGACCACCGTTCTGCAGGATTGGCGGACCGTCCTTGCAAACAGATCCTTCCTACTTTTCGCCACCGCGATGATCGGCTCCTACATTCTGTCCTTTCAGGTGTACCTGGCGCTGCCATTGCACGCCAAAATCCTCGTACCCGCACATGAATCGCTCGTCGTTGCAATGGTCTTCGTCGTGTCGGGACTTGTGGCCGTTGCCGGACAGTTGCGCATCACCCGATGGTTCACCAGGCGCTGGGGGTCAGGGCACTCGCTGGTGATCGGCATGCTGATCCTTGCGGCCGCCTTCACCCCGATAATTGCATTCCCCAACGGAGCGCGGTTCGGCGAGCTTGCCGCCGTCAGCGCCCTGGTCGTTGCAGCAGCAGTACTTGCCGTCGGCTCCGCGGCAGTGTTTCCCTTCGAGATGGATGTCGTCGTCTCACTGGCCAAGAACCAATTGGTCGGTACGCACTACGGCTTCTACAACACGATCGTGGGCATCGGCATTTTGGCAGGCAATCTCGCCACCGGCGCGCTGATGCAAGCCGCCCGCAACGCTGGCCGTGAAGAACTCGTCTGGCTCGCGTTGTCAGCTGTCGGGTTGGCAGCTGCTGCAGCGCTATACCGGCTCGACCGAGCGGGACGCCTGGTCCCCGAATTGCCCAGCACCCCAAGGTACATCGCTCAATCGCGAAAAACATAGGGGCGGCCACTTGGCCGCGAGACCATTGCGACCATGCCAGAACATCTCCGGACATCGACGCCAGCTGCAAATCCCTCGTAGTGCTCAGAAGCGTCCGGCCAGTATCGGTTGCCCAGCTCCGGTGAGTTCATCAATGGCCACGCGGCGGCCAATCATCGCCATCAGTAGAGCCTCACCGGGACCAACCACTTCTGGTCCGCTGCCGTGCGTCCAATCGGCATCGGTCGCCTGAAGTCGCAACCCTCGTATGCGTTTCCCAGCGCCAAGCCGTGGATTGCTCGGCACGAGCGGGAGAATCCGCTCCAATCGGTCGATGGGTACGACGCGCGGGTGACCGAGTGGACGCCGGATGTCCTGGTGGTGGATCGTGCCGTCGACGAGCGCGATCATTCCACCGAATCCAGCGGTCAGCCCGCGTGGTTGCAGATGGTTGTTGAGGAACTTCAGCAGGCCCCCTGCCGTCATTGGTGCAAACTCTTCGACACCAACCTCGTTGGCGCGCACGATACGGCCCTTCAGGAACCGCTTGGTCAGTCCGACGAAACCGAGGTCCTCGTAACTCACCATGTGGGCGACGACATCCTTGACGCTCCATTTATCGCAGAGGCTGGGCGCCGCCCATTCCGCGGGACTTAATGTTGCGAGAAATGCCGCGAGGTCGGCACGTTCCTCGCGGGCCATCTCCATCAAAGACTTCTCGTCCACTGCACTCATGACGACGTAACCTCCGCTCCCACCTGCTCGGCGTAGCGGGCCAGGTAGAGCGGCCAACCTGCTTCGCCGTCGACTCCATCGGCAACGGAGCGCCACCCGGTGCCGTGCCGTTCGAGGTGGCGGTGTTCCAACTCGACGCGGGTACGCTCCTCCGACTCGGCAGTGAATCGCACTTCAACCTCGCTGGTCATGGTGAGGTCGCTCTCGACTTGCCAGGTCGGGCCGATGTCCCAGGTGAATGCGACACGAGATGGCGGCTCATATGCGAGGACTCGCGCCCAATGACACCGGCTGCCGTCGACGCCGATGTCGTATATATGTCCACCCACGCGAGGTTCGAAAACGGTTTCGGCGATCGGGACCGCGAGCAGGTTGTGCTCACGGGGTTTGATGGCGTCAAACTTGTTGGTAAATAACGCGAATGCGCGCTCGATCGGGGCGTTGACGACGACTTCGTGCCGTATCGGTTTGACGTGCGATGAGCCCATTCTATTTTCCTTCTCCTTGATCGGCCATTTGCTTGAAGTTGCCAAGGGCCTTTGCCCAGAATTGGTCGAGGTCCGCCCGCAACGCCTCGATGCCGCTCATGTCGAGTTGATAGACGCGACGAGTGCCCGCAGCCCGGTCCCGAACGAGTCCAGCCGACTTGAGCACCTTTAGATGTTGCGACACAGCGGGTCGGCTCACCGGCAGCTGGCGAGCCAACTCACCAACCGCCAATGGGCCATCGGCCAGGCACTCGACGATCGCCCGTCGCGTGCCGTCAGCTAGAGCCGCCCACGCATCGACAGCTTGGTAAGTGACCACGAACGGTAAGTTTACGCTTACCGTTATCGCCGTCGCAATGCCTCGGTATCAGGGCACCGGCCGGCCAAGACTCAGCTGAGGCCGTATCGGTGGGCGACCGCGAGCGCGGCTTCAACCCAAGCGGCGATGAAGCGCTCATCATCGACACCGGCGGGAACTTGGCCGAAGACCCGGTTGAGGTCCCGATATGCGCCCATCGACTCGATGAGTATCAGCGCCAGCGCATCCACGTCGGGTGGATCAACTCCGGCCTCCCGAAACCGATCTCCCAACCACGCCACGATCACCGCGTATGGTCGAGCGACGAGTCGGTCATAGAGCTTGGTGCGCAGGCGTTTTGGAAGCATGTCGCCCTCACGCCGAACAAACGACGTCAATGCTGACCGACGTTCCAGCGAGGCGAGATTCCACCGAGCGAGCATGGTGAACTCCGCGCGCAGGTTTCCCAGCGGGAACATCGCGATGGCGTGTGCGAGCTCGTCCATCTCGGCTAGCTCGCGGTCCACCGCGGCCTCGAGAAGCTGCCGCTTGCCCTTGAAATGCTGGTAAAGGGCGCCCGAACGAGGAGCCAGGCCGGCGGCGCTCTCGATGGCGCCGACCGTCGTCGCCTTGTAGCCGTTGTCGGCGAACAGCTTCAACGCGGCGTCCATCAGGCGATCAGGCGTCGATGTGGTGACCACGGACCAATCATACGTTAGCTATTATCATAACGTTCGTTGTGATAGCTTTCGAGTGACCAGGAGGTTCTCCATGTACAAACTGAAGGCCCTGATATCGAAGCTCGCGGCGAGGCTGCCGTGGCAGCGCTCGTGTCCGCTGCCCGAACCTCCGGCGCCGCAGCAATGAGCTGCCAGGCAACTGTTAGTCATCCGCTATGTGCGCGCCTGTATGCGAAGCAGGCGGAAGCCGCGGAGTCGAAGGGGCTGGCAGATCAACGACGGCGAATGCTGGTGGGACTCGCCGGCGAGGTTGTCGAGATCGGCGCGGGCAACGGGCTGAACTTCGGCCACTACCCCAGCACGGTGACGTCGGTCAGCGCCTTCGAGCCGGAACAGTATCTGCGCGCCCTTGCGGAGCAGGCGGCCGAGAATGCCCCGGTTGCGGTGTCGGTGGGTGATGCGGTCGCCGAAGACTTGCCGATTGACGATGCCAGTGTGGATGCTGCAGTCGCATCGTTGGTGCTCTGCTCGGTCAACGACTTGGCCATGGCCGTCGCGGAACTTCGCCGTGTTGTTCGGCCCGGCGGCGAACTTCGCTTCAACGAGCATGTCGCGTCGCAGCATTCGCTTCGCAGAGCCCTGCAACGGACCGCTGATGCGACGGTATGGCCGACGTTCTCCGGCGGCTGCCATCTGGGCCGCGAAACCCGAATCCGCGCTCAAAGATGGCGGCTTTCGGATCGAGCGAGTCGAGCGGTTCGAATTCAACGTGTCGATCCTCGATCCGAAGAAATCTCACATCCTCGGAATGGCCCGCCGCATCTGAGCAGCAGATCAGCCGGGATTCGCGGCGTCACGCGCTCTTTTCGGCTGCGGACTTGATTCGATTCAACGTTTCCTGAATGCCTCTGCCCAGTTGTTTGTCGCGCGGGATCGGCAGTTCGGCGATCCGGTTCACAATGGGACACCACAGAAAGCGGTAGGACTCTGTTACCTCGGTGTGGGCACCGACTTGTCGAAGTTGGTAGCGCCACAACGTTTCTTCGCGGCCTGTCTTGTGTAGAACTGTGAACGCGAACTCTCGTCCAGGTTCGGCGGCAGTGATGATGGCGTCGGTGGTCCAGCGAGCCTTCCCAAGCCGGTTGTGTCCGCGAAATTTGACGCCGGCGACGGCACTTGTTGCACCGTCGAGCCATTCGCATCGGTAGCACTCAGGGCTCCATTCGCCCATACGGGTGATATCGGCGATGAGGTCGTACACGTCTTCTGGCGGAGCAGCGATATCGATGCTTGCCTGGCCGTGCTGAGCTGTCGGCATTCCGCTAGCTTGCCACGCGTTGGGCCTTGCATCCAGCTTATTCAAGGATTACCTTGAATAGGTGACTAAGGCAATCGTCGCCAAACGCGACTTCAAGGACCGCCTTTACGGTGAGTTCGCCCGCATCGGGAAGGCGATGGCGAACCCGCATCGATTGGAGATTCTGGAAGTGCTCGCCCAGGGCGAGCGAACGGTTGAGTCACTCGCCGCTGAGGTCGGCCTGTCGGTCGCCAACACCTCGCGTCACCTGCAGCAGCTGCGGCAGGCTCAGCTTCTAGTTGCTCGCCGCGACGGGTTGTACGTGCATTATCGACTGGCTGGACCGGAGGTCGTGAGTCTGATCCTCGCGCTGCGGCACACCGCCGAACAACACCTCGCCGAGGTGGACCGGGTCGTACGTGACTTCCTCGGTGATCGCGACGGCTTCGAACCCGTGACGCCTGAAGAACTCGCGCGTCGCATGGAGGACGACAACATCGTGTTGTTGGATGTGCGTCCCACACAGGAGTACTCGGCGGGGCACATCGCCGGCGCACGATCCATCCCGGTCGCCGATATCTCCTCGCGGCTCGGCGAACTCCCCCTCGACAAGGAGTACATCGCGTACTGCCGAGGGCCCTACTGCGTGTACGCCGACGAGGCAGTGGCCCTGCTCCGGGCCAATGGACGCACTGCACAACGACTTTCCGAGGGGTACCCGGAATGGTGGCTGGCGGGCCGACCGGTCCGCACCGCGTCATAGGAGGACAAAACATGACCCGCTTGCTCACAATCGGCTATGGAGCCGTGTGCTATGTCGTGTTCCTGGCGGCGTTTCTCTATGCGATTGGCTTTGTGGGAAATCTGATCGTGCCCCGCAGCATCGACAACGGCGTCGAGGCCGGAATCGCGGAAGCGATCGTCGTCAATGTTCTGCTGCTCGGCGTCTTCGCCGTCCAGCACAGTGTGATGGCGCGGCCCGCCTTCAAACGGTGGTGGACGCGATTCGTACCCAACACCATTGAGCGCAGCACCTACGTCCTGCTGTCGAGCCTGGCGCTCTTCCTCCTCTACTGGCAGTGGCGCACGATGCCGACGGTCGTCTGGGATGTGACATGGCAGCCCGGACGGGTCGCTCTCTGGATGCTGTTCGGGTTGGGTTGGGCCACCGTCTTGTTCGGCACATTCATGATCAACCACTTCGACCTCTTCGGATTACGGCAGGTCTATCTCGCCGCGCGCGCAAAGCCGTATACCGACCTCGAATTTCGCACGGCGATGCTCTACCGCGTGGTGCGCCATCCGCTGATGTTGGGCTTCATCATCGCGTTCTGGGCAACACCGACGATGACAGCGGGACACCTACTGTTCGCTGCGGTGACAACGGGTTACATTCTGATCGCATTGCAGCTCGAAGAGCGCGACCTGAACACGGCGCTGGGCGATCAATACCGCCAGTACCGCAACCGCGTTCCAATGCTCATCCCAGGCCTTCACCGGCGTGGCGATCGCACGGCACCCACCGCTACTCCTCGACCGGCATAGCGAGACAGGACCATCACAATGACCGTTGATCCCACAGTTCGTCGGCGCCTTGAGGCTCAAGGCTTTTGCGGCCTCGACGATGAGGCGCTCGAGGAACTCGCCCCGTGGATGCGCTGGACATACACCATCGGCATGCTGGTCACACTTGTCGGCGTGGCCATGGCGTCACCCGCCGTGTTGTGGACACTCGCTGCGATCACCTCCGTCGGCATTGTCCTCCCGTTCCATCCGTTCGATCTTTTGTACAACTACGGATTTCGATACGTGACGGGCACCCGACCGATGCCACACTCCGGGCCGCAGCGCCACTTCGTCTTCATCGTCGCGACGGTGTGGCTGGCTGCCACGGGCTGGGCGTTCCACGTCGGGGCAGACATGGTGGGCTTTGCCCTCGGTGTGCCGCTGATTCTGGTGGCTGCCTTGGCCAGCACCACGAATTTCTGCATCCCGTCGTTCATTTACAACAGTGTCGTCGGCCGACGGATCAAGCCAGCGATCACCGGAGGGGTCTAGGAGTGTCCGGAATCGACCTGGTCGCCCTCGTCGACGAGGGGTTGGGCAACTCCGCCTACCTCGTCGACCTCGGAGACGGACGCGCGTTGGTGGTGGATGTGAGCCGCGACCTGCGCGGTGTGCATGAGGCGGCCGCCAAGCGCGGATTGACGATCGCGTTCGCCGCCGACACCCATCTGCATGCCGATTTTCTCTCCGCTGCACATCAACTCGGTGCGACCGGCGACGCGAAGGTGCTCGCATCGGCGGCCGGCCACCGCGAGTTCACTCATACGGGTCTGCGCGACGGCGATGAGGTCGACCTCGGCGGGTTGCGGCTACGGGCACTGTTCACACCCGGCCACACCCACGAGCACCTCGCCTTCCTGCTTCTCGACGGCGAGCGCGAGGTGGGCGTGTTCACCGGCGGCTCGCTGATCGTAGGCTCTGCCGCACGCACCGACCTTGTCTCCGATGAACGCACCGAGGAACTCGCTCGCGCGCAGTACGCCTCGCTGCGCCGGTTGGCGACCCTGCCCGGCGAGGTCCAGGTGTGGCCGACCCACGGTGCCGGTTCATTCTGCTCGGCGCCACCGGGCGCGGAGCGCATCAGCACCATTGCCCACGAACTCGACACCAACTCGTTGCTGCGAGCGCCAGACGAAAGCACGTTTGTCTCAGCGTTGCTCAGCTCGCTGGGCAGCTACCCGCCCTACTTCCGCCGACTCGGCGAGATCAACCGGATCGGCCCCGCGCTACTCGACAGCGATCCCGTGGTCCCGCCCTTGAGCGCCGCTGCAGTGCAGGTGCATTTGGACGACGACGCGGTGATCGTCGATGCCCGGCCCCTGGAGCATTTCGCCGCCACGCATGTGCCCGGTGCGATTTCCAACCCGTTCAGGCCAGTGTTCGCCAGCTGGTTGGGCTGGCTCGCACCAGCAGACCGGCCTCTCATCATCGTTCGTGACCATGACCAGGAAATCGCGGAACTAGCCTGGCAGGCCGCAAAAATCGGATACGACAACATCGTCGGCGAGCTCGACGGCGGAATGGATGCCTGGACCGCGGCGGGCCACGCTACCGCCAGCATCGCCCTGACCGGAGCCGAAGGCCTCGGCGGACTCCGCGTGCTTGACATCCGACAGCGTTCGGAGTTCCTCGCCGGCCATGTGCCCGGCGCTATGCACGTCGAGCTAGGTGATATTTCCCAGCGCGCCGACGACATTCCGAGTGAGCCGACGGTGGTGATGTGCGGCCACGGCGAGCGTGCGATGGGCGCGGCCAGCTTGCTACGTCGAGCGGGGCACCGCGGCCTCGCCGTACTTGACGGCGGCCCACAGGAGTGGGCCCGAGCTACCGGTAGGAGGCTTGACACCGGCGCATGAGCACCACAGATCACCAACCGCGACTCGGGTTGCGCGCCAACCTCGCACAGTTCAGTCTTCTGGTCGCCGTCAACGCACTCGTCGGCGGCATGGTCGGTCAAGAACAAACCGTTCTCCCGCTATTGGCCGAGCAGGACTTCCACCTGACTGGTTATACGTTCCTGCTGACATATGTATTCGCATTCGGCATCACCAAGGCAGCGACCAATTACTTCGCCGGGACCTGGTCCGATCGCTTTGGTCGTAAGCCAGTGCTGCTGACTGGCTGGCTGTTTGCTATACCCGTTCCGCTGCTGCTGATTTGGGCCCCGTCATGGGGCTGGGTTGTCGCCGCCAATGTCCTGCTGGGCATCAATCAGGGCCTCACCTGGTCAACCACCGTCATTATGAAGATCGACCTCGTCGGCCCCCGGCAACGCGGCTTGGCGATGGGCTTCAACGAAGCCGCCGGCTACGGGGCCGTCGCGCTCACCGCAGTCCTGGCCGGCTACCTCGCTGCGCACTATGGTTTGCGGCCTGCGCCGTTCCTGCTCGGGCTGACCTATGCACTGATCGCCCTTGGCCTCACAGCGGTATTTGTCCGCGAGACTCGGAGCTTCGCCGAACTGGAAGCCAGCCACCATGGCACCAACCATCCCGATGCCGGCCTAGCGAACCGGGAGGTGTTCCTGCGCACGAGCTTTACCGAACCAGCGCTATCCTCGGCCAGCCAAGCCGGACTCGTCAACAACCTCAACTTTGGCCTGTCGTGGGGACTGTTTCCAATCCTGTTCGCCACTGCCGGGATGCCTATCGACCGCATCGGCCTTCTGGTGGCGGTCTACCCCGCCGTGTGGGGCGTCGCTCAACTCGCCACCGGCGCCCTGTCGGACCGCTGGGGCCGTAAGCATTTCATCACCGCAGGAATGCTCACCCAGGCTGTCGGCCTGGCACTGATCGCAAGTGGCAACGATTTCACATGGTGGCTTGCCGCGACGGCGTTGCTCGGTGCGGGCACCGCGATGGTCTACCCCACCCTGCTGGCCGCCGTCGGTGATGTGGCGCATCCGCTATGGCGCGCACGCGCGGTCGGCGTGTACCGACTGTGGCGCGATAGCGGATACGCAGCTGGCGCCGTCGTCGGCGGCGTCACCGCTGATGTATGGGGATTGCGCGCGGCGATCTGGGCAGCTGGGGCCATCACGGTTATCTCTGGCCTCGTTGTCGCGGTGCGGATGTATGAAACACATCCGGCCGCCGCCCGACCGGTGACTTGTGATTGAGTGCGGAGATGTAGGCGACCAAGACTTCCTGCTCTCAAGCTGTCGGCTTGGACCGCAGTCGAAGGGCTCGCGACTTCGGTCTTCTTGCAACGGCTCTCAAATAGCGCACCTTGTGCAGCCGCTATCTCCGGTTACCGTTCCCAGAATTTCCGCTCGCGTTCCCGTTGTTTCCGTTTCCGTTTCCGTTGTTTCCGTTGCCGGACTGTCTATCGCCAGCGCCCCTGGGGCCGTTGATGTTGCCGTTGTCGTCGCCGCGGCTGACATTGCCGTAACCATTCCCGCTGCCGCTGTTGCCTGAGCCACCACCGCTGGAGCTGGTACCGGTGCGACGTACTTTTGTTGGCGTCGCTTGCTCGACCGTCGGTGTTGGCGAGGGCTGTTCCACTTCTGCAAGCACCACAACGGGCACAGGAGAGGGAGGAACAGTCGGCGCCGTCGGCCGAAGAACTTCTGTCACCACAATCGTGGAAGGCACAGGGGTGCTGACGCTGAAGTTTCCAGGCGCCGTCGTGGGTGTCGTCGACGACGGATTAGACGAAAAGGCAAGCACCGCCAGTGCCATCGCGCCTAAAAGAACCCCGGACCCGCCAACTTTGAGCGCCCGCCCGGGAGAGCCTTTGACCGAGGCGGTCGACACCGCGTTCACCACCGGTGAGCTTTTGCGCCGAACCCTCAAAGCCCTCGGCGATCGCCCATGAGCAATTGCTGGAACGGGACTGACAAGCGCAATCTCTTCCCCGATCAATGCCCTCCGCATAGCATCGGCGCTACCGAATCGCCGGAGCGGATCTGGTGACATCGCACGCTCGATCACGTCGGCAAGTACCGGATCGATGTCTGGACGTAATTCCTTCAATGCCGGTGGACGGCCCTCGACGATCGCATGGGCCAGCGGCATTATGTCCTCCTGCGAGAACGGCTTTTGGCCCGTCAGCGCCTCATACCCAACGACACCGACGGCATAGAGATCGTCATCGACGGATGCAGGCTTGCCGCTAACCCTGCCTGGACTCATGTACGCCAGCGTGCCGACGACATGACCAGTCGTCGTGTGGACAGACGCAGCGGTCTTCACAATCCCGAAATCGGCAACTTTGACGGTGCCCGATGGCGCGATGAGCAAATTGATCGCGCTCATCGAAATTCCCCAGGTGTGCTCGTTGAAATTCCTCACCTGTGAGCAGCGGTCAGTGTAGTGGTT
>JAIEPH010000115.1 GCA_019749805.1 Mycobacteriaceae bacterium
CGTGCCGCTGGCGCCGCAGCCATCGCCGCCGGACTTCACGCCCGCCATCGCGCCGCTGCCGCCCGAGCTGCCCGCGCCCGCGGTGCCCGGGCCCGGACCGCAGGTACCGCCGGTCGGAGCGCCGCTGCTGCCGGCCAATCCACCGTTCCTCCCACCGGGATCACAGGGCTAGGGGGTCTGTAGCAGATGTCGACGGTATTCAATGTCGGAAACCTGAGGCTGCCGGGCGTATCTCGAGCCACGGTGATCATCGGTGTACTCGTGGTGATCCTCGGGATCGTTGCCGCCTTCGTCGGCTGGAACCTGTACCAGCGGCTCACCACCAACACCGTCGTCGCCTATTTCAGCCAGACGTTGGCGCTGTACCCCGGCGACAAGGTCCAGATCATGGGCGTGCGGGTCGGCTCGATCGACAAGATCGAACCCGCCGGCGACAAGATGCGGGTCACGTTCCACTACCACAACAAGTTCAAGGTGCCCGCCAATGCGACCGCGTCGATCCTGAACCCGAGCCTGGTGGCGTCGCGCACGATCCAACTGGCCCCGCCCTACACCGGCGGACCGGTGATGAAGAACAACGCCGTCATCGACACCGACCGCACCCAGGTGCCCGTCGAATACGACGACCTGCGTAACTCGATCACTCAAATTCTGACCGACCTGGGCCCAACCCCGGACCAACCCAAGGGCCCCTTCGGCGACGTCATCGAGTCGGCCGCCGATGGACTTGCCGGCAAGGGCCGCCAGATTAACTCCACGCTCAACGCGCTCTCTGATGCGCTTAGCACGCTTAACAAGGGGCGCGGCGACTTCTTCGGCACCGTGAAGAGTCTGGCGCTGTTCGTCAACGCGCTGCACAAGAGCGATCAGCAGTTCGTAGCGCTCAACAACGACCTCGCGCAGTTCACCGACGCGTTCACCAACACCGACCAGGAACTGGCCACGGCGTTGGCCGACCTCAACGAGGTGCTGTCGACCACCCGCGAGTTCCTCGACACCAACAGCGAGGTGCTGGTCCACGACGTCAACAACCTCGCCGAGGCGACGACCGCGCTTCTCCAGCCGGAAGCCAAAGACGGGTTGGAGAAAATCCTGCATGTGATCCCGACGTACGGGGCCAACGTGCTCAACATGTACGAGCCGACGCACAGCAGTCTCAGCGGTCTACCGGCGATCACCAACTTCGCCAATCCGATGCAGTTCATCTGCAGCGCGATCCAGGCCGGAAGCCGGCTGGGCTACCAGGAATCCGCAGAACTGTGCGCGCAGTACCTGGCGCCGATCCTGGACGTGATCAAATTCAATTTCCCGCCGTTCGGCGCCAACGCTGTGTCCACGGCGAGCACTCTGCCCAAGCAGATCTCTTACTCCGAGCCGCGCCTGCAGCCACCGCCCGGCTACAAGGACACCACTGTACCGGGCATCTTCTCCCGCGACACCCTGTTCTCCCACGGTAACCACGAGCCCGGCTGGACGGTCGCGCCCGGCATGCAGGGAGTCAACGTGCAGCCGTTCACCGCGAACATGCTGACCCCCGAGTCGCTGGCCGAGCTGATGGGCGGTCCCGACATCGCGGCGCCGTCGGCGCCGCCCGCATTCGGCGTCGCGCCCGGCGGTCAATTGCCCGGCCCACCAAACGCCTACGACGAGAACAATCCGCTGCCCCCGCCGTGGTACCCGCAACCCGCGCCACCGCCGGGTCCGGCGCCAGGCGTTATCCCGGGCGACCCGCTCGCGGCAATCGCGCCCGCGGTGCCCACGCCCGCACCCGGCTCCTCAACACCGTTGCCTGCCCCACTGCCCGCCGAGTTGGGAGGCAGGTGATGGACCGCACGGCAGCGACGAGAAGCGCGACGAACTTGCGCACATGCGCGACGACCATCCGGCGGGCGATCGCGCTGATGGCGGCGGCGGCGATGCTGACCGCGTGCGGAAGCTGGCGCGGCATTGCCAACGTGCCACTGCCGGGTGGGCCCGGCACCGGCCTCGACCGGCTGACCATCGATGTGCAGGTCGCCAATACGTTGGCGCTCAACGTCAACAGCCGGGTCCGGGTCGCCGATGTCTACGTCGGCCGCGTGCGCGCCATCGAGCTGCGGAACTGGGTCGCCACTTTGACCCTGGATCTGCAACCGGACGTGAAGCTGCCGAAGAACACGCTGGCCAAGATCGGGCAGACCAGCCTGCTGGGCAGCCAGCACGTGCAACTCGACCTGCCGCCCAACCCGTCGCCGCAGCTGCTGAAAAGCGGTGACACCATTCCCCTGGCGAACTCGGCGGCCTTCCCCACCACCGAACGGGTACTGGCGAGCATCGCCACCATCCTCACCGGTGGCGGTATCCCCAACCTCGAGGTGATCCAGACCGAGCTCAATAACGCCCTCACCGGGCGCGCCGACCAGATCCGCGAATTCCTGAACCGGCTAGACACGTTCACCGACGAAGTGAACAAACAGCGCCAAGACATCACCCGCGCGATCGATTCAACTAACCGGCTGCTGGCCATCGTCGCGCAGCGGAACAACACCTTGGACCGCGTGCTGACCGAATTCCCCCCGCTGATACAGCATTTCGCCGACACCCGCGATCTGTTCGCCGATGCGGTCGAGGCACTGGGCCGGCTCAGCGTCGCCGTCGACAATGCGGTGGCACCTGCCCGTGAGAACCTGCACACCAACCTGGTCGACCTGCAGCGCCCGCTCAGGGAACTGGGTAAAGCTTCGCCGTACGTGCTCGGCGCGCTGAAGCTTCTCCTGACCGCGCCGTTCAGCATCGAAAACGTACCGAAGATCGTTCGCGGCGACTACCTCAACGTATCGGCGACCATCGACCTGACGCTGAGCACGGTGGACAACTCACTGCTGACCGGGACCGGTTTCTCCGGGGCGTTACGGGCTTTGGAGCAGGCCTGGGGACGTGACCCGGCCACAATGATCCCGGACGTGCGGTTCACGCCGAACCCGCACGACGTGCCGGGTGGCCCGCTGGTGGAACGGGGTGAATGAGCAGTGCTCCTCACCCGCTTCATCAAGATCCAGCTCGTCCTCTTCACCGTTTTGACGATCATCGCGGTCACCGCGCTGGGCTGGTATTACCTTCGCGTGCCCAGCCTGCTCGGGATCGGCCAGTACACCCTCTACGCCGAGCTGCCACGCTCGGGCGGCTTGTACTCCACGGCCAACGTCACCTACCGCGGCACCCAGATCGGCAAAGTCACTGCAATCGCGCCCGACGACATCGGTGTGCGGGTGACGATGCGTATTGAAAGCGGCTACAAGATCCCGACAGACGCGACGGCGAACGTGCATTCCATCTCGGCGATCGGCGAGCAGTATCTAGACCTGGTATCGACAGGCGAGCCCGGCCAGTACCTGCGTGAAGGTCAAACGATCACCGACAGCACGGTACCCGCCGAGGTCGGGCCCACACTCGACGCCGCCAACGAAGCACTCGCCGTGCTGCCTCAGGATCGGATCGACACCCTACTCACCGAGACATCAGACGCGTTCGGCGGACTGGGCCCAGCGCTGCACCGGTTGGTCGACTCGACGACGAACATCGCCCAGGATTTCAAGAACAACTTGCCCGCAGTCAACGACATCATCGCGAACACCGCGCCGATCCTGGACAGCCAGGTCACCTCGCGCGACCCGATCGAGCGGTGGTCGGCCAACCTGAACACCCTGGCCGCGCAATCCGCCGAGCAGGATCAAGCGCTACGCAGCGGGCTGCAGCAGGCCGCGCCGACCGCCGAACAGCTCAACGCGGTGTTCGCCGCTGTCCGGGAGTCACTGCCACAAACTCTGGCCAACCTGACCGTCGTCATCGACATACTCAAGCGCTACAACAAGAATCTCGAACAAACCTTGGTGATCTTGCCCCAGGGTGGAGCCGTCGCGCAATCGGTCGTGCTGCCGTTCGACAATTACGCCAAGATCGATTTCAACCTGGCTGTCAATCAGCCTCCGGCGTGCCTGACCGGATTCCTGCCGGCATCGGAATGGCGGTCACCGGCCGACACCAGCACCGCGCCGCTGCCCAAGGACTTGTATTGCAAGATCCCGAAGGACTATCAGGCCAACGTAGTGCGTGGCGCCCGTAACTACCCGTGCGCCGACGTGCCGGGCAAGCGGGCGGCCACACCCGAGGAATGTCGCAGCGAGGAGCCCTACCAGCCGCTGGGCACCAATCCCTGGTACGGGGATCCCAACCAGATCGTGTCGTGTCCGGCCCCGGGCGCGCGGTGCGATCAGGGCGTCGAGCCCGGACGCCTGATTCCGGCGCCGTCGGTGAACACCGGAACCAACCCGCTGCCCGCTGACCAACTGCCGCCCACGTCGTCACCGGCACCGGTCAGTGACCCACTGACCCCGCCGCGCGAGGGCACGGTCACCTGCAGTGGACAACAACCCAACCCCTGCGCCTATAGCCCGCCAGCAGGGCCGCCGGGATCCACCGCGGTCTACCGCCCCGGCAGCGGTGAGGTCGTCGGACCCGACGGCGTCAAGTACTCCGTCAACGACTCGGCGCACCTTGGCGAGGACGGCTGGAAACACATGCTGGCACCCACCGGCTAACCGCCGGTGACCATCCACGACAACTGGGCCCCGCGAGAAGGCCCCCAGGGACCGGAGGCGAGAAATTGACCACCAATGCTGCCGGCCAAGAAAATGCGATCTCGGTCAACTATCGTGAGGTGCGCGACACGAGCCGCGGTTTCGTGGCGGGAGCGTACCGGTTGGCGGCGTCGACCGACCTGACCGGTTACGTCCGCGATCAGATCCGGCCGGGGCTGACCGCCGTCGGCGGGTTCGTCCGGATGTGCGTGCTCACCGCCAAAGCAACTTTCAAGACGCCGTTCCAGTGGCGCGAGTTCATCCTGCAGAGCTGGTTCCTGATGCGGGTGGCCTTCCTGCCGACCGTGGCGGTGTCGATCCCGCTGACCGTGCTCCTCATCTTCACGCTCAACATCCTGCTCACGGAGTTCGGCGCGGCCGACATCTCCGGCGCGGGGGCCGCGCTGGCCGCCGTCACTCAGCTCGGCCCCCTGGTGACCGTGCTCGTGGTCGCCGGCGCTGGCTCGACGGCCATCTGCGCAGATCTGGGTGCCCGCACCATTCGTGAGGAGATCGACGCGCTCGAGGTGCTCGGTATCGACCCGATCCATCGGCTGGTGGTTCCACGCGTGATCGCCTCGACGTTCGTCGCGCTTCTGCTCAATGGCGCCGTCATCACCATCGGCCTGGTCGGCGGCTTCATCTTCGGCGTGTACCTGCAGAACGTCTCCGCAGGCGCCTACGTCTCCACCCTCACCTTGGTGACCGGGCTGCCCGAGGTGCTGATATCGGTCGTGAAGGCCATGACGTTCGGCCTGATCGCCGGTCTGGTCGGCTGCTACCGCGGACTCACGGTCGCCGGTGGCGCCAAAGGCGTCGGGACCGCGGTCAACGAGACGCTGGTGTTGTGCGTGATCGCCCTGTTCGCGGTCAACGTGGTGCTGACGACCATTGGTGTTCGGTTCGGAACGGGGAGCTGACGTGTCGACAACCCAGGTCCTGCGTTCTCGGTTCCCACGAGCGTTCTCTCGTTCGACCGATGTCGTCGCTGCCCCGGCGCGGTTCCTCGACAGTGTCGGGCATGTCGCGTGGTTCGTCGTCACCGCGATCGGCTCGATCGGTCACGCCTTTCGCTATTACCGCAAGGAGATGCTGCGGCTGATCGCCGAGATCGGTATGGGCACCGGCGCCATGGCGGTCATCGGCGGAACCGTCGCGATCGTCGGCTTCGTCACCCTGTCGGGTTCGTCACTGGTCGCGATTCAGGGCTTCGCCTCGCTGGGCAATATCGGCGTCGAGGCGTTCACCGGATTCTTCGCCGCGCTGATCAATGTGCGCATCGCCGCGCCCGTGGTCGCCGGGCAGGCACTGGCCGCGACGGTCGGCGCCGGCGCCACCGCGGAACTGGGTGCGATGCGGATCAGCGAGGAGATCGATGCCCTGGAGGTGATGGGCATCAAGTCGATCTCGTATCTGGTGTCCACCCGGATCGTGGCCGGCTTCGTGGTGATCATCCCGCTGTACGCGATGGCGATCATCATGAGCTTCCTGTCCGCGCAGGTCACCACCACGATCTTCTACGGGCAGTCGATCGGCACCTACGAGCACTACTTCCGTACCTTCCTGCGCGCCGACGACGTCATGTGGTCGTTCGTGCAGGCGATCGTCATCTCGGTCATCGTGATGCTCAACCACTGCTACTACGGCTACTTCGCCAGTGGCGGGCCCGTTGGCGTCGGGGAGGCCGTGGGCCGGTCGATGCGCGCCTCACTGGTGGCGATCGTCTGCGTGGTCCTGTTCGCATCGTTGGCGCTCTACGGCGTCGACCCGAACTTCAACCTGACGGTGTAGCGCCATGACCGACACCGCGCTGACCGTCGCAAGTCGACCGACCAGCACCCCTAGACCCCATTAGACCGGGATTCGGCCCGACGGCGTTCAGTCGGCGTCGTTGCCGACGAGTACTCGAACAGCTGTGTCGGGTCTCCGGCTTACCTGTGCGCTGGAGACTCGCTGCCAAATCTAGGCGATCCTGTCGGCCAGCTAAACATCACCGATGAAATGAACGATCTGATAGTCCTGCGCTGTGGGTTCCCCGCCGCTGATCGCCTTGGCTGCGCGTGCTCGCAGAGAGTCGCCGCCTGTGCTGGTCGACTTCGCGTCAGCAGTGACATCGGAGACGGCGAAGGCGCGGATCATCGCCGCGGTCAAGGTGGGAGTGCATTCCCAGTCACGGTGCCGGCGGCCGACGAGCTCGCACGTATTGTTCAGGGCTATCGCCGGTGGCCGCACAGTTGCAGTTGGGGAAGGTCCACTCCAAATTTGCGGGTCAGCGAGCACCCCAGCAGGTGCACCTTGGACGGGAAGTATCTGTAAAGGGCGCCCGCGGAGATGCCGCGTCGACTAGCTCCCGCCTGGATGTCCTCGCGGTGGATCGGGCCGACAGCGATGCGGCCAATGCGGCCGTAGTCACGTGGGCGGGCCACGCCGCGGGACGATGGATCTCGTTGTGGCGCATGGGGTCCCCTGTGATCGCCGCGACCGGGCAGCCGTCCCCAGGGAAGCGATTCAGCACGTCACCGAAGTCGCCGAGGTCACCGTGGGCGGCGGAATGTTCGGCGCTGACCGCGATGAACACCGCTGTGGCGGTGAAACGGGTCCTCATCACGGCGTGTCAACGTCGCGTTGACACGCGGTCAGTTTTCAGGCGACGCCGACACGGCGCGCCATGACCGGCATGCGCTCACATCCAATCGAGCGAAGGACGCTGCGGGTGACTAAATAATTCGGCGACGATATCCGCTGCATGTCATCGCAGCTGCAAACGGGAGTGAACAATGTCAGCGGTCACATATTTCCCCAGGTTTGAGGGGTTGTCCGTCACGTAATTCCTCACCCGCCGTCACGTAATTCCCCACCCCTTGGGGCGTGTCCGGCGGGGGTTGGGGTGCTGCTCAGGTTCGCTCCGTTCAGGTGCCCCACTTCGGGGTCCTGGAAGGGGCCTGAGGTGGCGAGGAGATCGTGGAACGTGACCGACTTCGTGGAGATGTTCCGGCACTGGAATGCCGGCCGATCCCAGGTGCAGATCCATCAGGCACTGAACATCGACCGAAAGACGATCCGCAAGTACCTGGCGCCGGCGCTGGCCGAAGGCCTGGCTCCGTGTCCGGATGAGGTGTTCGATGAACCGTTGTGGTGGGCGCGGATCGGGCGGTGGTTTCCTGAGCTGGTCGATCCGGCGGCGCGGGCGCTGACCTGGGGACAGATCGCGGCCCATCACCAGTGGATCACCGACCAGCTGAAGGTGCCCGTGACGGTCGCAACCATCGCTCAGCGGTTACGTGACGACCGCGACGTGGAGGTGTCGGAATCGACGGTGCGGCGTTACATCACAACCACTTTCACCGAGTCACGTCTGGAAGACAAGGTGACGGTGCCCCGGGGTGCTGTGGAGCCGGGCAGCGAAGCCCAGATTGACTACGGCAAGCTCGGGATGTGGTGCGACCCCGCCTCGGGCCGCCGGGTGGCGGTGTGGGTGTTCGCGATGATCCTGTCGTGTTCACGGGCATTGTTCGTCCAGCCGGTCCTGCGGATGGATCAAACATCCTGGAACACGCGTGTCCACCAAACGGGGTCAAGCCCAATGTGACGAGCGGTACCGTACTGATAGTATCGCTACACACACGATATGCTCGAAGGGCGAAGCGCATGGTAGCGTGCGCTGATCCTCGGTTATGGTAGCGATGTGGGTTTGCGATGACTGAATTGGACCACGAGTTGCCACTCGATAATGACGACGATGTCGACCCGCGGTGGGTGAGGTCACGCACCCGGCTGCTGGACGCCGCCGCTAACCTTTTGCGGTCCGGAGGAATCGAGGCCGTGACGGTCGAGGCCGTCACCAGAGCCTCGAAGGTTGCGCGCACCACCCTCTACCGACACTTCGGCAGCTCATCTGAATTGCTGGCGGCGACATTCGAACGGTTGCTGCCGCCCGTTACGCCGCCGCCGTCAGCCGGCTCGGTGCGAGACCAGCTGATCGACCTGCTGAGCCAGCAGGCGCACCTTCTCGACGAAGCGCCTCTGCATCTCACCACTCTGGCGTGGATCGCATTGGTGCCCAACTCCGCCGGCCACCGGTCCAACAGCAGCTTGCGGGCACGCGTTGGCGAACAGTACCTACAAGCATTCGACGCGGTTCTGCAGAGCCCACAGGCACGTGACGAACTCGGCGAACTCGACGGTGCGTTAGTGTTGTGCCAACTCCTCGGTCCCTTGGTATTCGCCCGAATGACCGGGCTTCGTTCGATTGACCAGCGCGATTGCGTTCGCCTCGTCGACGACTTCCTCGCCGCCCATCGCAGCAACATCAGTAACGTCGCCGCCCAAGGCGGGACAGTCGAACGCACGCTAGCCCTGCCGGCAAAGTCCACCAACACGAACTGCTGAAGGTCAGGTCAGCCCTGTCCTTCAACCGCCCGCGCCTCCGCCAGCCAACAACGGTAGCTAAAGTAGCGGTACGGTACTGGCAGTGTCGTTCTGCGGCGGAGGTATTAGGTGACGACCGGCGATTCAGACGGGGCGCTACGCGCTCTGCCCCGACGCACGAACCCGGGAGATGCCACAGCCTCATCTGAGCACAGCGCGCGTTTGGCCCAGCTAGCACGCTTCACCGTACGGCACAAGGCGTTAGTGATCGGTGTCTGGGTCGGAGCCGCAGTCCTGCTGGCTATGTTGTTTCCGCAGTTGGAAACAGTCATGCGGCAGCAGTCGGTGGACCTGATCCCACGAGATGTGGCGTCTTTTCAAACCGTGGACCGGATGAGCGCGGCCTTCGGCGAGCAGGGTTCAAAGACCACGGTGTTCGTGGCGATGGAGGACCCCGCCGGTTTGACCCCGTCGGCACGGCAGCGCTATCAGCAGCTGGTCGACCGGCTGCGCGCCGACGCCGAGCACGTCTTGCTGGTTCAGGACCTACTGGCCGACCCGGTCACCGAGGCCCAGGCAGTCAGCCAGGACCGCCAGGCCTGGTATCTACCGGTGGGGGTGGCCGGCACGCTGGGCGATCCCACCGCTGCTGAATCGGTGCAAGCCGTGCGTGACATCACCGCCGAAGTGTTCGCCGGCTCATCAATCACCGTGTACGTGACGGGTCCGCCAGCAACGTTCAGCGACCAGATCGCCACGGCCGAGCACGATTTGGTGCTGATCTCGATCGCCACCGCCGGTCTCATCGCGCTGATCCTGCTGATCGTCTACCGGTCGGTGTTCACCGCGCTGCTACCGCTGCTGGTGATCGGGTTGAGCCTGGCCGTCGGGCGCGGCGTGCTCTCCGCGCTCGGCGAGTTGGGCATGCCGGTCTCGCAGTTCACCGTGGCGTTTATGACCGCGATTCTGCTCGGTGCGGGCACCGATTACACCGTGTTCTTGATCAGCCGCTACCACGAGCAGCGCCTCGCGAACGTGCCCGCGGATCAGGCCGTTGTGCACGCCACGGCCAGCATTGGCCCGGTGATCCTGGCCTCGGCGGCCACCGTCGCGTTTGCGTTCCTCGCCATGGTGTTCGCCCGGCTCAGTGTCTTCGCCGCCCTAGGCCCAGCTTGTGCCATTGCGGTGCTATTCGGGTTTTTGGCCACCGTCACGCTGCTGCCGCCGGTGCTGGCCCTGGCCGCCCGACGCGGGATTGGCGAGCCCAAGTCCGATCGGACCCGCCGCTACTGGAACAGCGTGGCCGTGGCGGTGGTGCGCCGCCCCGTACCGCTGCTGATCGCCAGCCTGGTCATCCTGCTCGCGCTGTCCGCGGTCGTGGCGACCATCAAGATCAGCTACGACGACCGCAAAGGCCAGCCCGCCACCACCGCCAGCAACCAGGGCTACCAACTGCTGGACCGTCACTTCCGCAAAGACGTCGTCATCACCGAGTTCCTTGTGGTGGAAAACGCCACCGACATGCGTACCGGCAAGGGGCTGGCCGATCTCGACGATATGGCCTCCCGCGTCGCCCAGATTCCCGGGGTCACCAAGGTGTCCGGAGTCACCCGCCCCACCGGGGATCGGCTAGACCAAGCGGAACTGGCATGGCAGAACGGCCAAATCGGCGACAAGATGGCCGGCGCGGTCGCCGACGGCAACGCCCGAAAAGACGATCTCGCCAAGCTCACCGATGGCGCCGACCAACTCGCCGGCGGGCTGGCCCGCCTGGACACCACCCTGCGCACCGCCCTGACGCCACTGACCGGGATACTGACCCAAGCCCAGTCCGCCGGCACGCAGGCTCAGCGGTTCCGGCCACTGCTGCAACAACTTTCGGCTACCGCCCCTGCCGTCGACCAAGCCATCCGATCCGGCCCCGGGCTGCGCCCGTTGGCCGAACAGACCCAACACGCCATCGCCATTCTCGATCCGCTCGTCGGCGCGCTCAACACCTCCCCGTGGTGTTTCACCACACCGCAATGCGCCCAGATCCGCGATCAAGTCCAGATCCTGGTGAGCTTGCGCGACAGCGGCTTCTTTAGCCAGGTCGCCGACCTCGGTGACCGCTACAACCCCGCCACCAACGCCACCATCGCCGGCACCCTCGCCAACGTCCAAAGCGCAGTCACCGCACTGGACAGGGCGTTCGGAGCCCTCGGCGATCCTGCCGACCTGGCCGGCAACATTCGCCGCCTTCAAGACGGCATCAGCCAACTCGCCTCGGGTGCCCAAGCGCTCGCGACCGGTGTGCACACCCTCGCCGACAGCAACATCGAAATGCTGTCTGGGATGAGCCAGATCGCCACCCAACTGCAGAACGCCGCCCGCGCCAGCGCCGGCTCGGATTCCTCCAGCGGCTTTTACCTGCCCGCCAACGCCTTCGAGAACCGCCAATTCGCCGGCGTGGCAAAACAATTCCTCTCGCCCGACGGCAAGACCGCACGCTTCGCGATCGAGTCCAGCCACGACCCATACAGCAACGAAGCGATGGACCTCGCTCACGAGATCACCGACGTCGCTGACGCCGCCCGCCCCAACACCTCCCTGGCCGACGCCACCGTCTCCGTAGCCGGATTCCCCGCCGTCAACTCCGATATCGCCCGGCTCCTGTGGGCAGACTTCGCCCAACTGGCCGTCGCCACCCTGATCATCGTCGGCCTCATCCTCGTGCTGCTGCTGCGCGCCCTGCTGGCCCCGCTCTACCTGCTGGGCACCGTCGTTCTCAACTACCTGGCCTCGCTCGGCATCGGCGTGCTGATCTTCCAATGGGGGCTCGGCTACGAAATCGCCTGGCCGGTACCACTGTTGGCGTTCATCATCCTGGTCGCCGTCGGCGCCGACTACAACATGCTGCTCGTCTCGCGGCTACGCGAAGAATCAGGGCGCAACATCCGCATCGGCGTACTGCGTACCGTCGCCAACACCGGCTCGGTCATCACCTCAGCCGGCCTGATCTTTGCCGCCAGCATGTTCGGCCTCATGGTCGGCTCGATAGCCATCATGATCCAAGCCGGCCTCATCGTCGGCTGCGGACTACTACTCGACACCCTGCTCGTCCGCACCCTCACTGTCCCCGCTGTCGCTACACTCCTGCGCGAAGCCAGCTGGTGGCCCCACCGCCATCTCAAGAAATCGCGGCGCACCGTCGATCAACGCAGTTAAACTGGTGTTCCCTCGGCGATGCCGCCTTGTCTACGCGCGACTCTTCGGTCCCGCCCGCTCTGGATGGGTCAGGGCGCCAGGGCAAGGCCCTATCCACCCGGGCCAATGCATTACCACGGCTCGCGACCAGACCCGAGCAGCACGTTAGGGCGGTCTACTCTCCCCCATGCTGGCCTACGACGCGGAGCAGGAACATTCTGCCCCGAAGCCGTGGCGTGCTCGGTCGCACAAGTCGTTAGACCACAGCGCATTCTTGCACCGATTCGGCTAATTGCCCTGGCGGGCCACGCTGACGACTGGTGGACCCGCGTCGAGGCGTGGTTCCTTCGGGAGCCCCAGCAACTTCTCACCGATGATGTTGCGCTGCATCTGAGAGCTACCGGCATAGATTGTGGCGGCGCGGGCGGACAACATCGACTCAACCCACGCCAGCGACGAATTCGGTGTTCCGACGTCGGCGGTGATGATGGCGCCGTGTGTTCCAAGACCTGTCGGTGTCAACACTTCACGTCCGAGGATGTCAATCGCCAGTTCCGTCTCGCGCTGGAAGAATTCGCTCCACAAGATCTTGGTAATCGCGGCCTCGGCACCCGGGTACTCGCCCTTGAGAAAACGTGTCAAGGCCTGATATCCGCGACAGCGCATGACCTCGACGCGGCCGTAACACCAGCCGAGTTGCTCACGGATGTTGGGATCGTCGGCGCGACCCCGTTCACGCGCCAAGTCGACGAGCCGGTCGACGTCACCCTGAAAGCGGATTGCGTCGGTGGTCACACTGGCCCCGCGCTCAAAACCCAGCAGTGTCATCGCTACCGACCATCCACCGTTAATCTCGCCTACGATGTTGTCCGTGCTGGTACGGGCGTCGGTAAAGAACACTTCGTTGAACATCGACTCACCCACCATATTCTTAATGGGACGGACCTGCACGCCCGGCTGATCCATTGGCACGAGCACAAATGAGATCCCCCGATGCTTGGGGGCATCGACGTCGGTGCGGCACAACATGAAAATCCAGTTCGCCAGATGTCCCACGGAGGTCCAAATCTTGGACCCGTTGATTACCCATTCATCGCCGTCGAGTACCGCTCGCGTGCGCAGGCTTGCCAGATCCGATCCGGCGTCGGGCTCGGAAAACCCTTGGCACCACGCGTCTTCGCCCGACAGAATTCGCGGCAGAAACCGTTGTCTTTGGTCTTCGGTGCCGCACACCGTCAGGGTATTGCCAAGTAGTTGGATGCCGAACATGTCGTTCTCGGTGCCCAAAGGCACACCGGCGCGGGTGAACTCTTCGGCGACGACGACCTGTTCGAGCAGTGTCAGTCCCGCTCCGCCGTAGCGCCGAGGCCATGACACCGCCAGCATGCCGTTGTCGGCCAGTGCCTGCCGCCATTCCTGCACGAAATCTGCTCGCCGGTCGTGTTCCATCGCCCCGATGCCACCGAATTGAGCAGGGACGTTGGCAGCGATGAATTCGCGGACTCGACCCCGGAACTCTTCTGCTGCCGGCGGATAGGTGAGATTCATTGTGTGTCGGTGTCCTTTCCCAAGTGGTGGCGGCCGCAAATGTGGGCGCGCTAGATGCCAATGTGGTCGGCCACGTCGAGCCAGTGATCACGTACCGAGCCCAGCAGCACGCGGTCGGCTTTCGCTCGCCGATAGTAGAGGTGCGCGTCGTGATCCCACGTGAACCCGATCCCGCCGTGGATTTGCAGGTTCCACGATGCTGTGAAGTCGAATCCAGCGGCGGCGGTCGCTGCGGCCATCGCTGCGACCTTGGCGAGCCCACTATCATCGGTTGCTGCTAATTGGGCGGCGTAGAGAGTGACCGCGCGGGCGCTGTCTAGTTCGATCGCCATTTCGGCGCACCGATGTTTGATTGCCTGGAACGAGCCGATGGGCCGGTTGAACTGATGACGAAGCTTGGCGTAGTCGACTGACATGCACATCGCGCCGTCGATGCCACCGACCATTTCGGCCGCAAGAAGCGTCTTCGCTACGGCGAGGACGTGTTGGACGGACGTGGCGGCGCTGTCGCCAGCCAAGGGCACTGCGGAGACCGCGTCGAACGCAAGAGTCGCCATCGGACGGGTGATGTCCAGAGTCGCGACCCGGCTGCGGTCAAGGCCGGCCGCGCTGCCGTCGACAACGTAAAACTGGGGCTCGGTGGATTCACCGGGCGGTAGCGCGAGCACCAGAATGATGTCGGCGCTGTGGCCATCGATCACCTGGACCTTGGTTCCAGTCAGCGTCACCGTATCGCCGTTTGAGACCGCGCGCATCGCGACGGGGCCCGATCCACCGGCGCCGGGCTCACCGAGGGCCGTGGCTGTGGTCGTGGTACCGGCGGCCATCTGCGGAAGCAGATTCTTCTTTTGCTGCTCATCGGCCATCAACAGCATCGGCACCACACCAAGTGCAACGGTGGCGAACAGCGGGCTCGGTACGAGGCCGCGTCCGAGTTCCTCCATGGCCACAGCCGCCTCGATCATCGTGGCACCAGCCCCGCCGTACTCCTGCGGGATCACGAGTCCCACCAAACCGAGTTCCTCAGCCATACAAGACCACAGATCGCGGTCGTAGCCGCGCTCGGTTGCCACCGCCTGGCGAACGGTTGGCATCGGTGACCGTTCGGAGACGAACCGTCGGATGATCCGACGGAAATCCTCATGTTCGCCACTTAACGCGAATTCCATCAGCACTCTTCTTTCACATCGGACGATCTCACGGAAGCCAAACTGCCTGACCGGTACACCACTACGACACAGGATTCGGCCTCGAGTGTTTGAGCCAGCGGTGAAATCGCGCGGGGTCGCGCCCGACGAAGCGGGCGGCGATGCCGTGGCCAGTACTTGGCTAGGCGCAGCTCCGCGTCGATGGTCCAGTGGCCGCGCGCGTCTCTGCGGTGTGGCAACGCCTGGGCTTGGCGTCGAGTGCGCCAAAAAGGCGTTAGGCTCACGGCACTGCCCCCGCAGCATGATGGGCCGGCGCCTAGGTTGCCGCTGCCATTGGCACATTGAACCGGACATCGATCCACGACACGCCTACGCACCCGGTAGGCCCGCTTGGGTATGCCACCCACGCTGGCAAACCCAATCATATTGTCTTCGAGCGTGCCGCCTAGGGCTCGCCGCCGTCATTACCAGCCGCAACCCATCGCAGCTGAACAGCGCAATCCTGCGCGCAACGCAGGCGCGCATTGACGGTTTGGTGGCGTATGCGGCAATTGTCCGCGCATGCCACCAGTTTGGTTCATGGTTGCGCGGTTTGTCAAGATGTATATGTGCGCACAATCGCAGGCAGGTGGGGTGGCCGTAGCGCCGCGGAGCGCCGCGCTGAACGTCGGCAGCGCCTCATCGATGCAGCAACCGAAATATGGAGCCGCAGCGGCTGGGCCGCGGTGACCATGCGTGGTGTGTGCGCTCGGACCTCACTCAACGATCGCTACTTCTACGAGCAGTTCAGCGACCGCGACGGCTTGCTGGTTGCGGTCTGGGACAGCGTCCGCGACGACATGCTCGCTGAAATCGAAACGGTATTCGACGCCAGCGCCGATCAACCCCCTTTGGATGCCATATGCGCTGTCATCAGGATTGTTGTCGAGCGCGTCCAGCAAGACCCCGGCCGGGCGCAGATCCTGCTGACACAACACGCTGGCAGCACACCGCTGCAGGATCGACGGGCCGCCGCCTTGCAGCAGGCATCTGATCTGGTGATGCTTGCCGAGCAATCATATCTGTTGCCCGACGCCGACCGCATTGGATTGCGGATGGACACTTTGGTTGGTGTCGGTGGGTTCGTCGAACTTATCTCTGCTTGGCAGGCCGGCCTGCTCGACGTGGACGCCGATCATGTCATTGACCATGCATGCCGGTTGGCAGCCACGTTGGCAAACCCGTATCTGCGCCGCGAGATCGCGGGTGCCGCGCCGGATGAGACAGGTAAACGTTCCGTCGGGAGCTGAACGGGCTGCCGGAACACATCGCCGACCGGGTGCTTCTCGGTATCGCAGGATCTGCGCTGTGACGGTTGATGCGACGCGGTCACGACTGGTCGTTAACCCCGCGGCGCGCCCCGCGATAGTATTGACGCTGGTACTCAGGGGTGGGCGCTGTCCTGGGTTGAGGGAGATGCGCGGGCTTTGCCTGTCAGTTTCAGCAGTTGCGTCGTCACGGCATTGCGCCGCTCATAGGGCAGATAGTGTCCGGCCTTGCTTAGGACGACGAGCTCACTGTTGGGCAGTCGGTCGGCAATGCGCTGAGCGTGCAGCGGTAGTGTGAGGCGATCGTTGGTGCCCCCACAGCACCACCCGCGCACAGCTTCAGCCCTGCAGGCATGTGGCCAGGTGGCCGGCGCGCTGGGCCAGCTTGTCGGGGTGCAGGATCACCACGGCGTTGTATTCAAGCCGGATCCAGCCGCGATTAGCGAAATCGTGCAGTGCCCTATGCGTGGCCTCGCGGCCCGCGCCGGCCAGATGCGCGATCTCTTCTTGGGTCAGATCGTGGGTCACCCGCAGCGTGTCGCCGCCGCCGTCGCCGAATCTGTGGGCCAAAAGCAGCAGTTGTCTGGCGACGCGGCCGGGCACGTCGGTGACGCTCTGATCGGCCAGAGTGTCTGTGGTACGGCGCAGCCGGCGGGCCAGCATCTGCAGCAGCTGTTCGGCGATCTCGGGGCGATCGGCGATCCAGGCGCGCAGCCCGTCGCGGTCCATCCAGACCGCGCGCACCTTGGTGATCGTGGTCGCGCTCGACGTGCGCGGCCCCGGGTCGAAGACAGACAGTTCACCGAACATGTCCGAGGGGCCCAGGATGGCCAGCAGATGCTGGCGACCCCCGGAAAAGCAGCGTCCGATTTTGACTTTGCCGGATTTGATGATGTAGAGCCGGTCGCCGGGGTCACCTTCGGTGAAAACGGCCTGCCGGGCACCGAACACGACAGGATGCAGCCTGCGCCGCAGCGCCGCCGCAGCCGCCGGTTGCACCGCCTCCATAATCGCAGCACCGGCCAGCACCTTATCCATTAGAGCCCCTCCGCGAACGCAGGAAGCGGTGGTGGCCGCCTCCCCATACCGCGTAAGCACCTCGCGAGACAACCTGGATCTGCACGCTAACCGACAGCACCCAGACGTGCCCACCGCCCCAGAGTGTTCCGGCCGCGGGTGACCCGCCAATTACCGCCAAGGAAAGCCGACGTTTCCCGTTACGCAGGGCTGAGCGAAGTCTCGATGAGCTCGCTGGATCGATACCACACCCTGACCAACTGCGATGACGTGCCGCCGCACCAATCCGCAGGTTACGCAACTTCATACCAGACATCGGCGTCGTCGCCGCGCGCCAACTACGTGTCGTCGAGAGACCGTTGTGCTGACCTCACCCTCGAACAGTGTCGGTTCCGGTTGAATGTTGCGCAGCCAGCTCCGGTGGGTTCTAGTCAACGTCGCAGCAGTTGATGGTCTGGTGAGGTTGAACATCCTCCAGATCATCGCCGACTTCCAGGGCCTGGGCCGCGACGGCGGCGCAGTGTTGAACCCGATCGCCCCCAACTTGATCCAGATGCTCTCCTACCTCACGCCGTTCATCGGATCGGTGGCGACCGCCGACACAATTATCCCGGTTGTGGCCGACAAGCTGGTCGGACTGGTACGCGACAAGCTCATCGCCTTCCTAGGGAACGGCGGTCCGAAGTTCATCGTGTCCGAAGTCCGTTCGCCCGACGGCTCACTGGGGCATCGACCCCTCAGCACGGGCCGACCGAGCGATATCGGCGATGCAGACGATGGGGCTGCTGCCATGAGATTTAATGCCGTTGCCACCCTGGTGATCTTGGCGGTCATGCCATTACTCGGCGCGGGAAAAATGTCATTAGGAGTTCTCGACATGGGGCCGACCAAACAAGTCACCCGGGTAACGCTCATGCTCGATTCCTCGGGCGGCCTGCTCCCGACGTCACAGGTGACGATGCGCGGCATGAAGTTGGGCCGGGTGACCGGTATCCAAACCATCCTGGCCGGGCTTGCGGTGTATATCGACCCGGACAGCACCTACCCGGTTCCCGAGGATAGTGCCGTCAGTGTGGAGAACCTGTCCGTCGCGGGCGAGCAGTACATCGACTTCAAGCCGACACGCTTTACCCCGCCATACTTCACCGACGATTCGCTGATCCCCGCGGATCGGGTCGCACCGACCGTTCGCGGTTGACCAAGCTCCTGCCTGACGGTTCCATGTGGAGCCCGCTATAGTTCCGGCAGTATCGCAGCGAACCCGATGGTAGCGAAAGGCCGTTAGTTTGTCTGATCGCTTGGTCGACGAGGGTAGCGCGCCCGGCGACTTGCCGGTGT
>JAIEPH010000123.1 GCA_019749805.1 Mycobacteriaceae bacterium
ATGGCTCATCGGGCCACCGGATTACGAACCGATCGACAACCCACACGAACCCGGCGGGCCAGAACCCAACGCCGCCTAGCGCCTAGGTGTGTCAGCCGACGACAGCCGGGTTGCCAGGGTCGAGGCCGGTCGGCAGGTTCGGGCTCAGGCCACCTCCACTTCCGTGGGTGGCTTCCTGGTGGGCCATCGGCCGGCAGTTGTTGTCCATAGGCGTCTGATCGCCGGAGCAATAGGGCAGCAGATCCTCGGGGTCAGCTCCCGCTTGCGGCGCCGAGAAGACGACGGTTGCGCCCGCGATCAGGCACGCCGCGAAAATCCTCGTCATAGTCGCACGCTACCCGGGGTAATACCGTGATGTGGTGGATCAGTTCGGTCGGGTTAAACTCACCAACCCGGACAAGGTGCTGTATCCCGCCACGGGGACCACCAAAGCCGAGGTCTTCGACTACTACGTCAACGTGGCCGAGGCGATGCTCCCGCACATCGCCGGCCGCGCCGTCACGCGTAAGCGCTGGCCCAACGGCGTCGACGAGCCGGCATTCTTCGAAAAGCAGCTCGCCTCCTCGGCGCCGGACTGGCTCGAACGCGGATCGATCACCCACAAGTCGGGCACCACCACGTATCCGATCATCAACAGCGCCGAGGGGCTGGCGTGGATCGCCCAGCAGGCGTCGCTGGAAGTGCACGTGCCCCAATGGCGATTCGTCAGCACCTGGACCAGGGAGGAGGGAGCCGACCAGACGCCGGGTCTGGCCACCCGGGTGGTTTTCGACCTGGACCCGGGCGAAGGTGTCACGTTCCGGCAGCTGTGCGAGGTGGCACACGAGGTGCGTGAGCTCATCACCGGCATCGGACTCACAACGTTCCCGTTGACCAGCGGCAGCAAGGGATTGCATCTGTACGTGCCGCTGGAAAAGCCGATCAGCTCACACGGTGCTTCGGTGCTTGCCCGCCGCATCGCGGTGCAGCTCGAGAAGACGATGCCCAAGCGCGTGACGGCCACCATGACCAAGAGTGTTCGCGGCGGCAAGGTGTTCGTCGACTGGAGCCAGAACAACGGCAACAAGACGACCATCGCACCGTATTCACTGCGCGGTCGCGACGAGCCGACCGTCGCCGCCCCGCGTACCTGGGACGAGATCGAGGATCCCGATCTACGGCACCTCCGATTCGACGAGGTGCTCGTGCGGTTGGAACGTGACGGTGACCTGCTGGCCGAGATGGACGCCGACGCCCCGGTGGCCGACGCGCTCAGCACCTATCGCAGCATGCGCGACGCCGGCAAGACACCCGAGCCGGTACCCAACATCGCGCCCACGGCGGGTAACGACGACTTCTTCGTCATCCAGGAACACCACGCCCGCCGACTGCACTACGACTTCCGGCTGGAGCGCAACGGCGTCCTCGTCAGCTGGGCGGTGCCGAAGAACCTGCCGGACACCCCCGCGGTCAACCATCTCGCCGTGCACACCGAGGATCATCCGTTCGAATACGGCAGCTTCGAGGGTGAGATCCCGAGGGGTGAATACGGCGGCGGCAAGGTGATCATCTGGGACACCGGCACTTACGAGACCGAGAAATTCCGCGACCACTCCCCGGACGGCCCTGAAAAGGGTGGCGAAGTCATCATCACGTTGCACGGCAAGAAGATCGACGGCCGCTACGCGCTGATCCAGACAAACGGCAAGAACTGGCTGGCGCACCGCATGAAGGAGCAGGCCAATCCGCAGGCGAGCGATCTGACGCCGATGCTCGCGACAGAAGGCTCGATCGCGAAGATGACTAAGGCGCAGTGGGCCTTCGAGGGCAAATGGGACGGCTACCGTGTTCTTGTCGACGCCAACCACGGCAAGCTCAACGTGCGATCGCGCCGAGGGCGTGACGTCACCGACGAGTATCCGCAATTCGCCGCGCTCGCAGCCGATCTCGCTGATCACCACGTGATCCTCGATGGTGAAGCGGTGGCTCTCGACGACTCGGGCGTGCCGAGTTTCGGCGAAATGCAGAACCGCGCGCGTTCGACGCGGGTCGAGTACTGGGCGTTCGACATCCTCTACCTCGACGGCCGCTCGCTGCTCAAGGCCAAGTACTCCGACCGCCGCCGCGTGCTGGAAGCGCTCGCCGAGGGCGGCGGTCTGATCGTGCCGGATTTGTTGCCCGGCGACGGCCCCGAGGCGCTGGAGCACGCGCGCAAGAAGCGTTGGGAGGGTGTGGTCGCCAAGAAGCGCGACGCAACCTACCAACCGGGACGCCGGTCGTCGTCGTGGATCAAGGACAAGATCTGGAACACGCAGGAAGTGGTGATCGGCGGCTGGCGCAAGGGCGAGGGCGGACGCTCCAGCGGCATCGGCGCGCTGATGCTGGGCATTCCGGCGGACGGTGGCCTGCAGTTCGTCGGCCGGGTCGGCACGGGGTTCACCGACAAGGTGTTGAAGCAACTCAAGGAGATGCTCAAGCCGCTGGAGACCGACGAATCACCTTTCAATGCACGCCTTTCCAAGATCGACGCCCGCGGCGTCATCTTCGTTCGGCCGGAACTGGTCGGCGAGGTGCGCTACAGCGAGCGGACCTCCGACGACAGACTGCGGCAACCGAGCTGGCGGGGGCTGCGTACGGACAAAGAGCCGTCTGCAGTCGTCTGGGAGTCGTAGCCGCGATGTGCCCGAGGTGTCGGCGCTTGCGGAGCAGACTCAGCGCCATCCGCTCGGCGGCAGCTGATTTCCCGTCGATCACGGTTAGCTGACCGGACGCCGATATTGCGGAAACGCTGTGACTATTGGTCCGACTCCCCCCGGGCGGTCGCTGAAAGCGCAAATGCGGCGCTTGCGGGGTCATTGCTCGGTACCTTTAGCGAAGTATTCGCATCTCACGGAAGTCGAGAACACGATGAGCGGGATAGCGTCTGAACTGGCGGCCGCCGGGTTCGAAGACGCCGTCGAAGTTGGCCGGGGCGGCAGCGGTGTCGTCTACCGCTGCTCCCAGAAATCGCTCGGGCGAAGTGTTGCCATCAAGGTGCTGGCTTCTGATCTCGACGACACCGATCGGGAACGATTTCTGCGCGAGGGCTTCGCGATGGGAGGGCTCTCCGGGCACCCGAACATCGTGAACATCCTTCAGGTCGGCGTCACCGAGAACGGCCGGCCTTTCATTGTGATGCCTTATCACTCGGTGGGTTCCCTCGCGGAGCGGCTGCGCCGCGAGGGCCGGATCGCGTGGCCCGAGGCATTGCGCATGGGCGTAAAACTGTGCGGTGCGCTCGAGACTGCGCACCGGACAGGCACTTTGCATCGCGACATCAAACCCGCGAACGTTCTCTTCAACGATTACGGCGAACCGCAACTGAGCGACTTCGGAACCGCGCGAATCGCCGGTGGATACAAGACGGTGACCGGTTTCTTCACCGGCACCCTGTCGTACACCGCCCCCGAGGTGCTCGCCGGCAACCCGCCGACGGTCGCGGCCGACGTGTACTCCCTGGGTGCCACGGTCTACGCGCTGATCGCCGGTGGGCCGCCGCATGAGCGCAAGGCCGACGAGGATCTGATCGCGCACTACCTGCGCATCACCTCCACTCCCGTGCCAGACCTGCGACCGCACGGTATCCCCACCGATGTCTGCGCGGCGATCGAGAAGGCGATGTCACGCGAGCCCAGCGATCGGCAGGTATCGGTCGCCGAGTTCGGCCACGAACTGCAATTGGCGCAGCGCCACAACGGCTTGACGGCGGATCCGATGGCGCTCAGTGAGCCCGGCGGTGAGCCCGAGCCGACGGGCGGCACCAAGGCGTTGCCACTCTCGGGAGCGCCTCGCGAGCCCGAGCCGTCTCAAAACAAAACCGAGGTTCCGGAATCCGCATTCAACCTGCCGGTGAGCCCGGAAAGCTCGGCACCGCCGCTGGACCCGAACATGTTCGCGCACACGGCGTCAGTCAGCCAGGGCAGTATGCCCTGGCAGCTTCCGCCGACCCCGCCCAGTCCGCCCGCCCCGCCTGCCGAGACGGCGTCGCAGCCCGGTCCCGAGCCGACGCCGGAGAAGAAAGATCCGAAGCGCCTCCTGATCACTCTCGGCGCGGCTGCGGTCGCGCTGCTCCTCGTCATCAGCGGCATCGTCATGTTCACGTCGCGCGACAAGGGCGAGGAACAGCAGGCGGCCCCGACCCGGCCCACCGTCGAAGCGCAACCTGAATGGGCACCGATCGCCGACGCGCGCGTCGCCCGCGATGCGGTGGCCGCCACCGAAGCCGACGGCACCATCTGGGTGTTCGGCGGTATGGGAGCAGGCAACCAGGTGAGCGGAGCGCACGAGGGCTTCGACCCTGCGCTCGACAGCTGGAAGGGCGGCGAGAACCTACCCGTTCCGGTCCAGCACGCGATGGCGGTGACGTGGGACGAAACCCCGGTCGTGCTCGGCGGATGGCGTACCGACGGCACCAATCGGGAGGTGGCGACCGACAAGGTGTGGCGGGTCGTCAACAGTCGCTGGATGGAGCTGCCGCCGCTGCTGCAGCCCCGGGCGGCGGCCTCGGCCGGCGTGGTCGGCGACCTACTCGTCGTGACCGGCGGTGTGGACGCCGACGGGAAGCTGCTGAACACCACCGAGATCTACGACGGCACCGGCTGGAGACTCGGAGCCCCCATTCCTACGCCACGCCAGATGTCCGGTGCGGCGTCGGACGGCAAGCTCGTCTACGTGGTCGGCGGCTCCGACGACACCACGGACCTGACCGCCGTCGAAGCCTATGACCCCGTCGCGGACAAGTGGGCGACCATGCCCGCACTTCCGGAGGGGCGCAGCGACTTTGGCGTGACGATCGCCGACGCCCGACTGGTGGCCGTCGGCGGAATGTCGGATGGTGAAGCCCTCAAGACTGTGGCCGCGCTCGACCTCACCACGGCGACCTGGACCGCGCTGCCGGATCTGGCGACCGCGCGGCACGGGGCTGCGGTTGCCGCCGTGGGCAAGACGGTTTACGCGATCGGCGGGTCGACGGGTGCGGCCGACCAGATCATCGCGTCGGCCGAATCGCTGAGACTCGCACCACGCAAACCTCAACCGGCGGCGGAGTGGCGGTCGTTGCCGGACGCGCCGACGGCGCGACTGATGATGGCGTCAACCGTGCTCGACGGAAAGATCTTCATTGCGGGCGGCATGTTGGGTCACGCCGAAACGCTCGACACGTTCGAGAGCTACGACCCCCAGACCGGCGATTGGGAGACGCTCCCGTCGTTACCCGTTCCGCTGCACCACGCGACCGCGTCGGCGTATCGCGGCGAGGTCGTCGTCATCGGAGGGGCCAGCGAAACCGTCACCGAGGCGTCGAACAAGGTGTTCGCCTTCCGCAACGGAAAGTGGGAGGAGCTGCCGAGCCTGCAGCATGCCCGGGCCGCGCCGTCGGCGGCGGTGGTCGACGACAAGATCGTGGTGGTCGGCGGACAGGACGACAAGAAGCTCGTCACACAGACCGAGATCTTCGATGGCAACTCCTGGACGACGGCTGCCGATATGCCAACGCCGCGTGAGCATTTGGCCGCGGTATCGGACGGCGTCTACGTGTACGCGGTCGGTGGCCGGTCGCTGAGTGCCGACGAGAACTCGGCCGCCTTCGAGCGCTTCGATCCGGAATCCGGAAGCTGGGAGAAGCTCACGGACATGCCGACTCCGCGCGGCAGCTATGGCGCCGCGCTCATCGACGGCCGGATCATCTCCGTCGGTGGGGAAGAGCCGACACGGGTGCTCGCCACGGTCGAGATGTACGACATCTCCACCGGGAAGTGGACGACGCAGGCGCCGATCAATACGCCGGTGCACGGCCAGGTGGTGGCCGCCGTCGACACGACGCTGTTCTGCATCGGCGGCGCCGACCGGCCCAGCCACGAAGGTCCGGTGGCGGTCGTGGAGGCACTCGACTTCAGCTAGCTCCCGCTGTCGCGCAGCTGTGCGATCGTGACGGCGCCGCGCCGGAGCGCCTCGTTGGCCAGCCGCACGCGACGGTCGCCCTCAGTGGGGATGGCGAACTTGTCGTAAAGGTTCTGCAGGTGCTGTTTGACCGCGGCCTCGGTGACGTATAGCTCGCCTGCCATCCTCCGGACCGACGCCGGTTCGGGAAACGGGTCCTCGGACACCAGCGGACGGCACAACACCATGAGCACGTCGACCTCCCGCCGGGTCAGCCGCGGCGGGAGCTGTGCGGCGTCGGGCACGATCGTCGCCTCTTCGACCGGCTCGCCGGACTGCCGTGCCTGCAGGTACACCAACCGGGACTTGCCGATGCGCACCTCGTCTCCGGGTCGAAGCACCTGTTCGAAGGCGATCTTCTCGCCGTTGACGAACGTGCCGTTGCGGCTGCCCACATCGCGGATCGACCACGCCGACCCGTGGTTCTCCAGGATCGCGTGCAGGCGAGAGACGGTGGGGTCGTGTTCGAATGCCACCACATTGGTCGAAGCCTTGCCGAGCGTCACCCGGTTGCCGGTCAACGGGACCAGTTCGCGTCCCGTCGGCTTGAAGACTTCCAAATGGGAAGACATGCAGACCTCCTATAGGGGGCAATTTTCACCCACCGCACGGCTCCGTGGTCCGCGAACGCGCCGTGCATGTGACCGCGGGTCGCCGGAGAGCCTCCGACGACCCGCGGAACGCACGCCTAGTGCGGCGAATTGGTGATCTTCTTCCTGAACCGGATGGCCCGCCTGGCCAGCGCCGATTCCGACAGTGGCGGCCACGGCCATCCGCTCTGGTCACCGCGCGGCGCCTTCAAGAACGCCAGCCCGAGGAACAGCCCGAAGATGACATGCCCCAGCAGCGTGATGATCACCGTGGCCGTGTTCAGCGGGAACATCCGCTCCTCGCCGTTCGGTGACAGCGCGACGGTTGCCATCAGGCCGGCCCAGGTGGGAAACACTCCGAAGGCAATCGCAGCCAGCACCGCGTGGACGTTCTTCCACCTGTCGATGCCGATGGCGTACGCGACGACGAAGAAGGCCACCCCCAGTCCGCCGGCATCGCCGAGGTACCGGTACACGTAACCGACCGCCGCACTACCCGCCGTGTCCGGCTCGCCGGTGACGAACGACCCCATCACGGGGATGAAGTCGCCCATCAATCCCAGCACGTGCACGGCGAACAGCCTGGCGGCGTCGTACACGATGCAGGCCACCATGCCCGCGATCAGCCCACGCCCGACGATCATGTCGATCCGGTGCGGCGCGAACGCGATGAGCGTTGCGAGCAACGCAACCAGCGAAATGGTCACCAGGGTGATGCCGCTCTGGGGCAGCAGACCGAATACCTCGACCGAGATCGCAAGGATCGGCATAGCCGCCAGCAACAGCACCAGGGCGATGCGCGCGTACTCCCACCTGGTCGGCGGGGTGGCCGCCGCCTTGCTCAGATCGATGTAGCGCTGCCGGATGGTGTTGGTGACCTTTCCGACGACCGGGATGTCGACGAGTGGACGCAGCCGGACGGTTTTGCCGTCGATGTCGCTGACGGCCTTCGGAAGTGGCTTCAACCGCACGGTCATCGGCTCGCCGAGGACCGAGGCTTTTCGGGGAGCGGTGGCTTGCGGGAGCAGCTTGGCCGGCAGGTCGCCGGGACGCAGCCGCACAGTTTCTTCAGGAGCTCGTGCGGTCCGGCCGGTCGGTGCTGTCGTGGACATCGGATTTCCTATTTCGTGGTGTTGACGACCTTTGCGATCGTTTTCAGTCGTTCTGGACGACATTCATGATGGTTTTTCGAGGTAACCGCGGGTAATCGCCGCGACGTCAGTTTTTCGGCCGCAGGGGATAGGTTTTCCTATCCGTCAGGCAAGTCTCGCGGCGAACCCGCGACCGGACATGGCAGGGTGAGCATCGATTCTCAGGGTGAGGTGGTGCGGTAAATGTGCACGCGGGTGCTGTGGAACGCCGACGGCGGATACGTCATGTCGGGACGCACGATGGACTGGCCCGAGTCGACGCAGCCGACGATCGTCGCCTTCCCGCGGGGGCGGCAGCGCGACGGCGGCAAGGTCGGCGACATCGTCGCGATTCCCGACAACCCTCTGCGGTGGACGAGTCGCCACGCGAACCTGGTCACCACGGTGTACGGGATCGGCACCGTCGACGGGTTCAACGAGGCGGGCCTCGGAATGCACGCCCTGTTTCTCAAGTCCACGGACGTCGGAGCGCGTGATCCGGGCCGACCGGGTCTGCAGATGGGCCTGTTCGGCCAGTACCTGCTCGATCAGGCAGGCAGCGTCGCCGAGGCCCTCGACTTGATCGACACGTTCCAGCCGGTGATGGTGGAGGCGCACGGCCGCCAGGCCACCATCCATTTCGCGCTTGAAGACGTCGGCGGGGACTCGGCGATCATCGAGTTCGCCGAAGGCGAACCCGTCATTCACCACGGTCGTGAGTTCACCATCATGACCAACGACCCCACCTATAACGAGCAGCTGGATTTGCTTGCACAGCAGGATTTTTCGCATCCGAGCAGTGACACCCCATTGCCCGGAAACGTGAACCCGAGGGATCGGTTCCAGCGTGCGGCCTATTATTCGGCCCTGTTGACGCCGCCCGCCGATCGGCGGCAGGCGGTGGCGAGCGTGATGGCGATCATGCGCAACGTCTCGGTGCCGTTCGGTGCGCCGTACCACGACTTCGGTGTCTACAACACCGAATACCGGACCGTCATCGACCTGACGGAGAAGCTGTATTTCTTCGAACTGTCGACCAGTCCGAACGTGATCTGGATCGACTTCGACGCGCTGAAGCTCGACGGTCAGCCGTTGGAGATCAACCCGTACGACACCACTCTGGTCGGCGACGTCACATCCCGGTTCGAACCGCAGCCAGTACCGTTCTAGATCTTCGAGACGGATGAGAGATCATTTTTCAAGCGCTGCAACAGTTCTTCGAGGGTAACCACCAGAACGCCACGCTCGGATACGATGCCGAGATCAGAGTCGACCGAAGCCGAAGCGTGCGGGTGCGCCGATACACGTGACGGCTACGGTGAGGGGCGGGGACCTGAGATGAAGATTGCGATCGTTCATGAACGGCTGACCGAGATCGCGGGTTCGGAACACGTCGTCACTGAGCTGTCCCGAGAGTGGCCTGATGCGCCGGTCAGTATTCCCATCGTCGATGCGCGGACTAACGCTTCGTTTTCGTCGCGGGTAACCACCGGTGCTTTGTCGACCGCTTACCGGCTGTCCGGTTACCGCAGCTACGCACCGTTGCTTCCGCTGGTGCCGAGCTGGTTGAGAAGCCGAGATTTTGGTTCGGCCGAAGCCGTGGTGATCAGCCATCACGCGTTCGCGATGGCCGCTGTCAGCGCCGCGAGTCCGATCCCGACCGTCGGCTACGTGCATTCGCCGGCGAGATGGGCGTGGGACGAGAAGATGCGGGCCGAAGAGGCGACGTCGTTGCCCGGCCGCGTGGCCCTCGACCTACTCTCCAAGTTGGCGATCAGGACGGAATTGGCGGCGGCCCCGAACATCACGTCCGTCGTGGCCAACAGCACTGCCGTGGCGGCGCGCATCAAACACCACTGGCGGCGCGAGGCGCAGGTCGTACATCCGCCCGTCAACGTTCACTTTTACACACCGCACGCGAGCGAGGCGCGTGGCGACTTTTTTCTCCTCGCGGGGCGGCTGGTGTCCTACAAGCGACCCGATGTCGCTGTCAGGGCCGCAGCGGAGGCCGGGGTGAAGCTGGTCGTCGCCGGAGACGGTCGCGAAGCCGCTAGATGTCGAAAACTCGCCGCGAACAGTGAAATCGAATTCCTCGGCCGGGTCTCTGACGAAGAGTTGCGCAGCTTGTATCGCCGCGCGAAGGCGATGGTCATGCCCGGGGAAGAGGATTTCGGCATCACGCCCGTCGAGGCGATGGCATGTGGAACGCCGGTGATCGCCCTCGGAGTTGGCGGAGCGCTCGACAGCGTGGTTGAAGGGGTCACCGGAACGTTGATCACAGCGGCGAGCGATGCCGAGGTCGTCACTGCCTTCGCGGAGAGGTTCGCATCGTTCGATAGTCGCAACTTCGACTCCTCGACCATCCGGTCGCACGCAGAACAGTTCTCGCCCGAGGCGTTCCGCAGCAATATGGCCGGGGTGGTGACGCAGGCGATCGGCGGCTGACCACTGGTCGCGGCAGACCAGGACCGGTGCCGTTCTAGATCTTCGAGATGACCTTCTCGCCGTACTTCTCGATGGCGCGCAGCTTGTTCTCCAGCGGTTCGGGGTCGGGCCCTACGGCGTAGGGCATCCGAAAGCCGACCATGATGTTCGTGACGCCGCGGTCCTCGAGCCGCTTGATGCCGTCGGGTTTGTAGGCATCGAGCGACTGGGCGTGAATCTCGAACGGTCCCGTGCGGCCCTCTTCGTCGCGAAGTTCGTTGAGCCGCTTGATATATCGGTCCAGCGACTCGGGGTCGCCGAGGTCGCCCCCGCCGTGCATCCAGCCGTCGTTGCGGGCCGCACGCCGCAGCGCGGCCTCGGCGTGCCCACCGATGAGAATCGGGATCGGCTGGGTGGGCGCCGGTGACATCTTGGTCTTCGGGATGTCGTAGAACTCGCCGTGGTATTCGAAGTAGTCACCGGTTGTCAGGCCCTTGACGATGTCGATGCACTCGTCCATCCGTTTGCCGCGTCGCGGGAACGGCACGCCCATCAATTCGTAATCCTCGGGCCATGGGCTGGTTCCGACGCCGAGAGCGAGCCGGTTGTCGGACAGCGCGGCGAGCGAGCCGGCCTGCTTGGCCGTCAACGCCGGCGGGCGGATTGGGAGCTTGAGGACGTAGACGTCGAACCGCAGCGTCGTGGTGACGGCGGCGAGTGCGCTGGCGAGGACAAACGTCTCGACGATCTCCTTGCCGTCGAGGAATTCGCGGTTCCCGTCGGGGGTGTACGGGTACTTCGAGTCCGACTCGTACGGGTAGGCGACGCTGTCGGCGATCGTCATCGCGTCGAAGCCCGCGGCCTCGGCCGCCTTGGCGAGCGGGATGTAGTACTTCGGATGAGTCAGTGATTCCGCATAGGTGAAGCGCACGAGCCGATAGTAGAACGTGTTCTAGTTCGACGTTTAGGCATTGACGCGAAGGGAACTTCAACCTTCGTGAGTGCGGCTAAGACGTTATACAAGCCTCTGTCGATCGGCAGCAGCCTGATGGGCGGCGTGATCGCGGGCAAGATCTTCACCGAAATCTGGCAGCGCATGAACCCCGACGACGAGGAACCGGATCCGAAGGATTTGAGTCGCTCGTTGCGGGAGGTCATGATTGCCGCCGCGATCCAGGGGTTGGTCGTCGGCGTGGTCCGTGCCGCGCTGGCCCGCGGGCAAGCCAAAGGATTCGCGGCGATCACCGACGAGGACCTGAGCTAGCCGGCCCGACACGGCATCATGGCGTAGGTGCGCAGCTGGCTGACCCGTAATGTGCGGGTGCTGTCGGCTGTGTCGTTCCTGCAGGACACCGCCAGCGAGCTGCTCTATCCGCTCTTACCCATCTACCTGACGTCGGTGCTCGGTGCGCCCGCTGCGGTGGTCGGCGCCGTCGAAGGGGCCGCCGAGGGCGCGGCGTCGCTGACGAAGCTGGCGGCCGGGCCGCTCGGTGATCGTTTCTCGCGCCGGCCGCTGATCGCCACCGGCTACGGCATGGCCGCACTGGGCAAGGTGATGGTGGCCGCCGCCTCGGGGTGGACGGGCGTGCTCGCGGGCCGGGTGGTGGACCGGCTGGGCAAGGGTATTCGGGGTGCCCCTCGAGACGCACTTCTGGTCGTCGACGTCGACGCGGCCGCGCGCGGTCGGGTGTTCGGATTTCACCGTGCGATGGACACCTTCGGCGCCGTGGTCGGTCCGCTGCTGGGTCTGGTGGGCTATCAGCTGCTGGGCCAGCAGATCGCGCCACTGTTGTGGGTCGCGGTCGTGCCCGCCGTGCTGAGCGTCGCGTTGGTGTTCCTGGTGCGCGAACGCGTGCCGCTGCCGAATAAGGCGACTCGCCGCGCGGTGTTCTCCAGAGTCAAGGAACTGCCCCGCAGCTACTGGCGGGTGACGGCGGTCGTCGCCGTCTTCGGGTTGGTGAACTTCCCCGATGCATTGCTGTTGTTGCGGCTCAACGACATCGGCTTCTCCGTCACCGAAGTGATTCTCGCCTACGTGACCTACAACGCGGTGTACGCGGCGACGAGCTATCCGGCCGGGATGGTCGCCGATCGGGTGGGCAAACCGGTGGTGTTCGGCATCGGGCTGGTGTTCTTCGCCATCGGCTACACAGGGCTCGGCATGACGACCGACGCGCTGACAGCGTGGCTGTTGATCGGCGTCTACGGCCTGTTCACCGGATGCACGGACGGTGTCGGCAAGGCGTGGATCTCGTCGCTGGCTCCCGCCGATGTACAGGGCAGCGCGCAGGGAGTCTTCCAGGGCCTCAGCGGTTTTGCAGTGCTGGCGGCCGGGATCTGGGCTGGATTGCTCTGGGGCGCCGACGGTCGACTACCGCTGTTGATTTCGGGTGTCACGGGCGGGGTGGTCGCCGTTGTGGTGCTGGTGATCGCGATCGGCGGACGTCACCGAACCTCGACTGCCTCCAGCGCGAAGGGCGGTGCGCCGACACCGGCAACCGAATAGCCGCCCTGCGGGGGCCGCTCGACGATGCGTGCCTGCGCATGGTGCCGGCCCACCGACAGGGTGACCTGCCGCGGCAACCTGGTGTCGCTGGGAAGTTCGTCGTAAACCGTTCCCTGCCAGTGATATCGGCCGTCTATCGGGTCGACACGGCCGGCCAGTCGCACGCGCACGGTACGTTCGTCCTCGTCGATGCGCACGGTGGCGGGCCCGTCGTAGATGTCGCTCACCGCTGTCTGTTCTTCGCGCAGGCGCTCATCACCGGGGCAGGAACCCGCTTCGCCGCCACATGCGGCGCGCGATCGGCCCCATCAGCCCGACCTCCTCCAGAAACGCCGCAAGCGGTGCGAACCCGAGGACGTGGGTTTCGTGCCGGTGCGCGCTGCTGCGCGCTGCGCGGCGGGCCTTCCGGGCGTCCAGGCCGACGCGGCGGTACTGCACCTTGTTGGTGAACAGGAAGCGGAAGAAGTACCCACCGACGCCGTTGATGTTGGCCACGAAGAACTTCGGCAGCCGCCGCATCGTCGGGGTGCGCTTACGCAGCCCGTCGCGGGCGAATTGGATGTGGCGGGCTTCCTCGGTGACGTGGATACGCATGAGGCGCTGGATGATCGGCTGCAGATCGTCGTCGTCCATCATCTGCCGTTGAAGGGAGTCGAAGATCTCCTCGCCAACCAGCGCGGCGACCCACAGCATCGGTCCCTGGAAGGCGAAGGGCAGCAGGTTGATGATGAATCGCTGGTAGTACCTGGGCCGCACCGGGTTTGCGCCGACGCGTTCGATCGCCTTGCCGAACATCACCATGTGACGGGTCTCGTCACCGAGCTCGGTGAGTTCGTAGTGGGTGGCGCTGGCGGTGGGGTCCTGGTGCATCATCTTGCGCAACAACGCCTGGTTCAGGATGTTCTCGAACCAGATACCGGCCGACAGGGTGTTGACGAGCTCCTGCCGTGAAAGTTCGATTTGCTGCTCGCGGGTCATCGCGTCCCATATCGGCGTGCCGTAGAGCGAGACGCATTTCGGCGGCAGGAAGAACTTGTCGGGGTCCAGCGGCGCGTCCCAGACGATATCGACGACCGGCGCGTAGGACTTCTTGACGGAGCCCTTCAGCAGACGTTCGGCGAACTCTTCACGAGTGGGTGCGGTCATCAACGACTCCCTCCGACTGCGCTGTCGTGAACGTCGTTCGAACGGTACGGAGCCGGGCGCCGACATGTCAATACCCCGGGTATCGGGTACCCACGGTATCTCCAGCTCGTACCGTATTCTCGGCGCGTGACCCGTCGGATCCACGTCATCGGCATCGGCGCGGGCGACCCCGACTACGTGACGGCGCAGGCAGTGGCCGCGCTCAACGACACCCGGGTGTTCTTCGCGATGGACAAGGGCGACACCAAGGACGACCTGGTCGCGCTGCGACGCCTGATCTGCGAGCGATTCATCCGCGAACCGGGGTACCGGTTCCACGAGATGCCCGATCCGCCACGCGCCAAGGACGGCGATTACCGACAGGCCGTCGCCGACTGGCACGCCGAACGCGCCCGCCTGTGGGCCGACGCGATCACCTCGGAACTTTCGCCCGGCGAGGTGGGTGCTTTTCTCGCATGGGGTGATCCGTCGCTCTACGACAGCACGTTGCGGATCCTGGACCGCGTGGCCGAACACGTCGACATCGACTACGACGTCATCCCCGGGATCACCGCGATCCAGGCACTGACGGCCCGACACCGCATACCGCTCAACGACGTTGGCGAGCCCGTGCTCATCACCACCGGACGGCAGTTGCGCGCCGGCGGTTTGGTGGGCAGCGCGGTCGTCATGCTCGACGCCGACTGCTCGTTTCAGGGGTGCCCGCCCGACACCCGGATCTGGTGGGGTGCCTACCTGGGTACGCCCGACGAACTGCTGTTCTCCGGAACGGTCGGCGACGTCGGTGCGCACATCGTGACGGCGCGCGCAGCAGCCCGCGCCGAACACGGCTGGATCATGGACACCTATCTGTTGCGCGGCCCGGAATAGCCCGCATCGTGGGAAGATAAGCCGCATGGGATCTTTCCTGCTGCGCGCGGCACTGACCGGTTTCGCGCTGTGGGTCGTCACGCTGATCGTCCCCGGGATCAGCTTCATCGGCGGGGATTCGACGCTGCAGAGAGTCGGCATCATCTTCGTCGTCGGCGTGATCTTCGGTCTGGTCAACGCGATCATCAAACCGATCGTGCAATTCATCTCGATTCCGCTCTACATCCTCACGCTCGGCCTGATTCACATCGTGATCAATGCGCTGATGCTGTGGATCACGTCATGGATCACCGAGCACACCACGCACTGGGGCCTGTTCATCGACGACTTCTGGTGGACGGCGATCTGGGCGGCGATCGTCCTGTCGATCGTGACCTGGTTGTTGTCGCTCGTCGTCGGCTCGAGTGAACGCGCAGCGGACCGCTAGCGGCACACTGGATACATGCCCGAACTGCCTGAGGTCGAAGCGCTGGCCGATCATCTGCGCCGCAACGCCGTCGGGTTGACCATCGGGCGCATCGACGTGTCGGCGTTCTCGGTGCTCAAGACGTTCGACCCCGCGATCGCGGTACTGCACGGCCAGACCGTCACCGGCGCCAATCGCTGGGGCAAGTACCTCGGAATTCAGTCCGGCGATCTGCACCTGATCACGCACCTGTCGCGGGCCGGATGGCTGCGGTGGTCGGACAAGCTCGCGGCGGCGCCCCTGAAACCCGGTAAGGGTCCGATCGCGCTGCGCGTCCACCTCGGCGCACCGGGGGAAGCGGGAACTGATGTCGCCGCCAGAGCGGCTCCGGTGGGCTTCGACCTCACCGAGGCCGGGACGCAGAAGCGGCTGGCGGTGTGGCTGGTCGACGATCCGGTCAAGGTGCCGGGCATCGCCGCGCTCGGACCCGACGCGCTGTCGCTGGGACCGCAAGACCTGGCCGCCGTCCTCGCCGGGAACAGCGGCCGCGTCAAGACCGTGATCACCGACCAGAAGGTGATCGCCGGCATCGGCAACGCCTACAGCGATGAGATCCTGCACGTCGCGAAGATCTCGCCGTTCGCCACGGCGGGCAAGCTCACCGAAGCGCAGCTCGCCGCATTGCACGACGCGATGATCTCGGTGCTCACCGATGCCGTGAGCCGGTCCGTGGGTCAGGGGGCCGCAACGCTGAAGGGGGAGAAGCGATCCGGGTTGCGCGTGCACGCCCGCACCGGCCTGCCATGTCCGGTGTGCGGTGACACCGTGCGCGAGGTGTCCTTCGCCGACAAGTCGTTCCAATACTGCGCGACGTGTCAGACGGGGGGCAAGATTCTGGCGGACCGGCGAATGTCGCGGCTGCTCAAATAGGTTGACAGTACGAGCGGGTGGCCGAGGTCAACGCCTGCTGGTAGAGGCCGTCGAGTTTTCGTGCGGCGACCACCGCGGCCGTCGCATCCGCCAGGTCCCTGCCGCAGTCCTGACTATGTCGCGAATTCCAGTGCAGCGCAATCTCGTCGACCAGAATCTTGTTCAATCCGTTGATCTGCGTCCGTGACTCGGCGAGGTCAGGTGCGGTGGTCGGCGCGATCCCCGGATCGAACTTCCACTGGCCGAAGCGGGTGTACTGGACTCCTTCGTTCGCGGCTATCTGATCGGTGAAGACGGTACGCACGTAGGCCGGGTCGATACCGTGGGCCGTCGCATCGGCTGCCGCCGAGTCCAGTACCTGGTTCGCCCTCGCGGAGTCGGTGATGGGACCGCCGTTGATCCACTTGGTGGCCGCTACCGGATCGGCGGTCGCCAAGCGCTGGGCTGCCGCGTCGACGAGTTGATAAAAGGGGTAGACGGGCTGGGCCGCGGCGACCGGCGTCAGGACTACCTGGCCGGCGACCAGGGCCGAGGCCACCAGAAGTGAACTTCGATTCGGGATCACCCCATCATCATGCATAAGCTGACCGCGTGACTCGGCAGAAAATCTTGATCACCGGCGCCAGCTCGGGGCTCGGAGAAGGCATGGCCAGGGCGTTCGCCGCCAAGGGGCGCGACCTCGCATTGTGCGCCCGCCGCGTCGAGCGGCTCGACGATCTCAAGGCAGAACTCCTGGAGCGCCATCCCGGCATCACGGTGGCCGTCGCCGCGCTCGACGTCAACGACCACGATCAGGTGCCCAAGGTCTTCGCCGAACTCTCCGACGAGTTGGGCGGTATCGACCGCGTCATCGTCAACGCGGGTATCGGTAAGGGCGCACCGCTCGGGTCGGGCAAGCTGTGGGCGAACAAGGCCACCCTCGAGACGAATCTCATTGCCGCACTTGTCCAGATCGAGACCGCACTCGAGATGTTCAAGGCCGCCGGCGGTGGACATCTGGTGCTCATCTCTTCGGTGCTCGGCAACAAGGGCGTCCCGGGAGTGAAGGCCGCGTATGCGGCGAGCAAGGCCGGTGTGACGTCACTCGGAGAGTCGCTGCGCGCCGAATACCTGAGCGGCCCAATCAAGGTGACCACGCTTGAGCCCGGCTACATCGAATCCGAGATGACGGCCAAGTCCGCGTCGACGTTGTTGATGGTGGACAACGAGACCGGGGTCAAGGCGATGGTCGACGCGATGGAGCGTGAGACCGGCCGGGCAGCTGTCCCATGGTGGCCGTGGGGACCGCTGGTACAGGTGATGCGATTGCTGCCGCCACGCCTGGCGAGTCGGTTTGCGTAGAAACACTTCATGTTTAGGCGTGGGATGGCCGTGGTAGCCCACCCTCATGAACACAAAACTGACGAAGATGACGCCCCTTTTGTTCGCGGGTGCTGCGGCGGCCGCGATCGCCGCCGCCCCCATCTCCGTTGCTCAGCCGGCGCCCCCTCCGCCGTGCGTGAATGCTGACGGTTCACCGTGCGGTTCGCTTGGCAATGTGAACGCCGGACCCGGCGGCGGTGCCGACGTGAACATTCCAGGTGGTCCGGTCGGCACAGCTGATGGCGGTGGCGCCTCCGGTGTGATCCCCAACGGTCCGGGCGGTTCCGCAGGCCCGGGCGGTGCCAGCGGCTCGCTGTCGCCCGTCGGACCCGGCGGTACGGCAGGTCCCGGCGGAGCCAGTGGATGTCTCCCGAACGTCGGGTGCATCAACATCCCCGCGCCCTAAATCCGCGTAAGTCGACGCAGCGCGGCGCACGTCCCTAGCGGGCGTGCGCCGCGCTGCTTTGTTGTAGCGACTTGACAAGTTGTTGGGTTTTCATAACAGTATGTTGCATGAGTCCGGTGAGGCGAGGCGACGCCCTTCCCATCCACAACCGCATCGGTGTCCTGCGCGCGGAGCGGCGGATGACTCGGGCGCAACTCGCGGGGTTGGTGGACGTCAACCCGCAGACCGTCGGTGCACTGGAACGGGGCGACCACTTTCCAAGCCTCGACCTGGCGTTCCGGATCTGCGACGTGTTCGGGCTGCCTGTCGAGGCGGTCTTCTCGCGCACCCCGTTCACGCCCCTGTCCACCGAGCTCTACCGGAAGCCCACACGACAAGGAGGCGAAGCCGATGTCCAGCTCGACCACGCAAACTGACCTGACGCTGATCGACCGGTATCAGAACTTCCGCACCCGACGGTTCCTCAAACACGAACGCACATATGCCCATTCGCTTCCGGGCTGGCGCTCGCAGCGGCGCCGTCGTGCGCTCGTAGTTGCATTGGCGATCACGTTCGCGTTCATGGCCGTCGTAAGTGTGATGTGCGCGTTCGGGATTCGATGGGCGCCGTTGCTCTGGCTGCCGGCGTGCGTACTCTTCTTCCCGCTGTGGATCGTGCTGCAGATCGTGTCCGGCCGACAGGGGGACGCTCCGCAGGGCGCGCTCGACGAATACGAGATGCAGCAGCGCAACAGTGCTCGGTCGATCGGCCTCACCGTCACGCAGTACCTGATGTTGCTGCCGATCTTCTACTTGGTCTTCGGTGCCGTGATCACCGGAGGCGCTGACGTCGACATGGCGTACGCCGGTGGCTTGATGGCGACGACGGTGTTGCTGATCGGCGGGTGCCTGCCCGCGATGATCCTGGGCTGGATCCGCCCCGACCCCGACGCCTAAGGGTGATTTCGGTGCGCCAACGTTCGCTCGGCGACTTGTGGTGTCTCGGGACATCGCTGACACTTATGTCTTGGGACATCGCTGACACTCATGGTGCCGGTTTGGGTTCGCGG
>JAIEPH010000080.1 GCA_019749805.1 Mycobacteriaceae bacterium
GTTGTTGATTCTTCCTCGCCCGAACACCGGGCAACAGAGTCGCACAACAACTGGACCACTACGAAGGGCTCACCTCATCGTGTCCACCGTCGCATCACGGGAGTTTGTGTATCGCTGGATCTCCGTGCGGTGCTGCTGCGGCGCGCCGGTTTGTCCCCGAGCGCAACGAGCATGACCGTGCTGACTGCAACTGCCGTGTCGATGATGGCTGGGAAAACCCATGCAGTTGCACTGCTGTATCCGATGGCTTGCATCAGGTCGCGTAGCGCCAGGAAGCTCACGGCGAATGCCCCAACCCCAATGACTGCCACAGCGCTGACCGCCGAGCGATAGACGCTGCCCGATGCCCCTGCACGGACGGCGAGGCCGATGCCGTGTACGGCGGCGAGCAGCGCGATGGGAGGCACTGCGGCGGCACCGATCTGTATGACGATTGGCGGCAAGTACAACAACAGGGCGTGCGCGATGTTGCCGATGAGACTCACGGTGGTCGCACAGATAAGGAGGCACCAGAAGAACCGGACGGCGCGGCGGTGATTTCTCAGGCTGATCTCCGTCTGGCTAGTCATGGCTCCCGCCCTTCAGCGGTGAGCGAGTAGACGAAAGTGGTTCTGTCGACTTCGACAGTGACCCTGGCTTCGGCACCTATGCCGATCAGGAACGAAGTCAACGTGCTCAGGCGCATATCCCGCTGCCCTTCGAGACGACTGATTTGCGCCTGGCTAGTACCGAGGGTGTATGCCAACGATGCCTGGGTAAAGCCTGCCGCTCGACGGAGCCCCGCTAGGTCGATCACCTTATGATTATATCAGTAACGATATATAGTGAAATCGCAATATTTCACCGAGAGGACCTTACAGAAGCGCGCGCAGGGACCGACGGAAGTCGATTCCTCGCAGTAGCAACGTTCTAGGTTGGCGGTGTGGCCAACACAGCCGCGAACGCGGCCTGCGGTAGTTAGTGTGCGTGCCACGCACGCATTGTCGGGGAGCACCGCCGGAGGGGAGATCGGGTTTGAGCAAGCTGGGCAACTTCGTGTGGGGGATCGCAGATCAGCTGCGCGGCGTATACAAACCGCACCAGTACGGCGGGGTGATCCTGCCCTTCACGATCCTGCGACGCCTGGACTGCATCCTCGAACCTACCCGCGAAGAGGTCCGGGTTCTCGCTACGAAGTATGACGGTGGAGCGCTGGATGTCCAGGTCAAGCGCAAGACGGGACTTGGCTTCTACAACACCAGCCAGTTTGACTTCGCGCGGTTGCTGGAGGACCCGGAGGGCTTGCGCGCGAACCTGATGGACTACATCACCGGTTTCTCGGCCAACATCGACGTATTCGAGCGGTTCAAGTTCGAGAACGAACTGGCCACCTTGGACGAGAAGAACCGGCTGTACCTGGTGACCTCGAAGTTCGCCGAGGTCGACTTGCACCCAGACACGGTGCCTAACGCCGAAATGGGCGACCTGTTCGAGCATCTGATCTACAAGTTCGCCGAGGCATCCAATGAGGAAGCAGGCGAACACTACACCCCGCGCGACGCGATCCGCCTCATGGTCGACCTGCTGTTCGCCGAGGACAACAAGGCCCTGCTCGAACCCGGGACCGTCCGCACGATCTACGACCCCACCGCTGGCACAGGAGGCATGCTGTCGGTGGCCGAGGAGCGGCTGTTGGAACGCAATCCCGATGCCCGGCTGCGGTTGTACGGGCAGGAGATCAACGATCAGTCGTACGCGATCTGCAAGTCCGACATGCTCGCCAAGGGTCAGGATGCCGGCAATATTCGCCTGGGAGACACCTTGGCAGACGACCAGTTCTGGGACCGCAGCTTCGACTTCTGCATGTCCAACCCGCCGTACGGCTTCGACTGGAAAGCCGCGCAGGAGGCCGTCAAGAAGGAAGCGCTCGCGCAGGGTTCCCGGTTCTCACACGGTCTGCCTTCCGTCGGTGACGGACAGATGCTGTTCCTATCTCACCTCGCGCACAAGATGCGTCCTGCACACGAGGGCGGTGGCCGGGCCGGCATCGTCCTCAACGGCTCGCCCCTGTTCAACGGCGCGGCCGAGTCCGGGCCATCCAGGATCCGGCAGTGGCTGCTCGAATCGGATCTGGTCGAGGCGATCATCGCGTTGCCGATGGACATGTTCTTCAACACCGGTATCGCCACTTACATCTGGATCCTCGACAACACCAGACGACCCGAACGCGAGCGCAAGATCCAACTCATCGACGCCACCTCGTTCTGGTCCAAGATGCGCAAGAAGCTCGGTGAGAAGGGACGTGAGATTGACGCCGCAGCCCGCGACCGCATCCTCGCGCTCTACGACGCTTTCGACGAGGCCGACCCGGACTACTCGAAGATCTTCACCGCCGACGACTTCGCCTACTGGACCATCACTGTCGAACGGCCCCTCCTCGACGAGGACGGGAAGCCAGTAACGGACCATAAAGGGAACCCGAAGCCAGATGGGAAGAAGCGGGAGACCGAGACGGTCCCCTTCACCTACGGCGGCAATACCGGAGGTGCGACCCGGCACGCGGAGACGATCAAGGAGTACTTCGAGAAGGAGGTGCTGCCCCACGCCCCGGACGCCTGGGTCGATACCACGAAGACCAAAGTCGGCTACGAGATCCCCTTCACCCGGCACTTCTACAAGTACATACCGCCTCGGCCCCTCGCAGAGATAGACGCCGACCTGGAAAGCCAGGTTGCCAAGATCATCGCTCTGCTGAGCGAGGTCGAAAAATGACTTCGCGCTACCCGTCGTACGCGCCGAGTAGTGCGCCGTGGGTCGGCAACATTCCCGACCACTGGTCCATTGCTCCGCTCGGAGCAGTGCTCATCGAGTCGAAGGTCAAGAACACGGGGCTGAGCGAGACCAACCTGCTCTCGCTCAGTTACGGCCGGATCGTCCCAAGGAACATCAACTCAAACGAAGGCTTGCTACCCGAGTCATTCGAGACGTACCAGATCGTTGAGCCGGACCAAATCGTCTTTCGCTTCACCGACCTCCAGAACGATCAGCGCAGCCTGCGCAGCGCTCGCGTCACCGAACGAGGCATTGTCACGTCGGCGTATTCCTCAGCGCGGCCGGTCGGCATACACGCGAGATATGCCGAGTACCTCATGCGGGCATACGACACATCGAAGGTCTTCTACGGACTCGGCGGTGGTGTACGGCAATCCTTGAAATTCGCCGATGTAACCCGTATTCCCGTTCTTCGCCCACCGCTTGACGAGCAGCAAGCCATCGCCGACTATCTCGACCGCGAGGCGGCTCGGATCGACACGCTCATCAGCGAGCAGCAGCGCCTGATCCAGATGCTGCGAGAGCGCCGGGCGGCGATCAGCGATCGTCACTTCTACGCGCGCGGCGGAAAGCGGGAGACCACCCTCCGAAGGGTGATCCGTCCCCTCGCGCGACCCGCGGTACCTGGGCTCGGTGTTGTCACTGCTTATCGGGACGGCGCGGTGACGCTCCGGTCGAATAGACGGGATGCGGGTTATACATTCTCTGACACCGAACACGGCTACCAGGAAGTCCGCGTCGGTGACCTCGTGTTCCACGCTCTCGACGGGTTCGCTGGTGCAGTAGGAATCTCCGACAGCCATGGCAACGCCACTCCCGTCTATCACGTGTGCGAAGTGATCAGCGACGACAATCCGGCCTACCTTGCGATGCTTCTCCGCTACCTCGGTGTCAGTGGGTATCTGGCGACCCAGGCACCGAATGTGAGGCAACGGAGCGTGGATTTCCGTAACTGGGCGACCTTCGCGCGTGTCCCCGTCGCACTCCCTGCGACTGACGTACAGCGAGATGTAGTTGCCGAGGTCCACGAGCAGACGAAGAAGATCGACACCATCATCGCCGAGACCCAGAAGTTCATCGAACTCGCTCAGGAGCGGCGGTCGGCGCTCATCACGGCGGCAGTTTACGGTCAGATCGACGTACGGGAAGTGGCCTGAACGTGGCGCAGCACAATGAGATCGAGTTCGAGAAAGAACTCGCCGAATACCTGGCCGCCCACGGCTGGCTTTACTCCCCTAACGACACGGGCTACGACCGTGAACGGGCCCTCTTCCCCGAGGACGTCCTCGGCTGGCTGGCTGATACACAGCCTGAGCAGCTGGAGAAGGTCGTCAAGACAGGGTCCAGCGACATCGTCAAGCAACAAGGCCAGCTGCTGGATCGGATCGTGAAGGTTCTCGACACCCCGCTCGACAACGGTGGCGGAACTCTCAACCTGCTCCGAAAGGGATTCTCCCACCTTGCCGCCAAGTTGCAGATGTGTGTGTTCAAGCCTGAGTCAACGCTGAACGAGACGCGCAATGCCGAGTACGCGGCGGTTCGGGTGCGGGTCATGCGCCAGGTGCACTTTTCCGCCGCCGATCAGCGCTCTGTGGATCTAGTCTTCTTCGTCAACGGCCTCCCAGTCGCCACCGCTGAACTCAAGACCGACTTCACCCAGACCGTCTCCGATGCGATCACCCAGTACAAGACGTCGCGGCTGCCGAAGGATGTCGGTTCTGGGGCGGTCCAGCCGCTGTTCGTCTCCGGTGCTCGTGCGCTCGTGCACTTCGCGGTGTCTAACGACGAAGTCTGGATGACCACCAATCTCGCAGGCGACAAGACGCACTTCCTGCCGTTCAACCGGGGCACTGAGAACGGCGGTGCCGGTAACCCGCTCAACCCCACCGGGTCGAAATCCGCTTACCTATGGGAGCGAGTACTGCAGCGGGACGCATGGCTGAACATTCTCGGTCGCCTCATGTACATCAAGCACGAGTCAACCGTCGACCCGATCAGCGGCAAGACCTCTAAGTCGTCGTCGTTGCGGTTCCCCCGCTTTCACCAATGGGAGGCGGTCACTGAACTCACCGCCACGGTCACCGCTGAAGGCGTCGGCAAGCGCTATTTAATCCAGCATTCCGCGGGCTCGGGCAAAACCGACTCGATCGCCTGGACAGCCCACCGCATGGCACGCCTGCAGATTGACAACCAAAAGGTCTTCGACTCGGTGATCGTCGTGACCGACCGCAACGTCCTCGACGCCCAGCTGCAGGACGCCATCAAACAGATCGACAATGACCAAGGCATCGTCGTCGCGATCGACCGCGAGCACGCAGCCCACACCGGCGGGTCAAAATCGGGGTCTCTGGCCAAGGCACTCACCGACGGCAAGCTGATCATCGTCGTCACCATCCAAACCTTCCCGTTCGCGATGGACGAGATCCGAAAGAACAAGGGACTCAAGGGCAGGACCTTCGCCGTCATCGCAGACGAAGCCCACTCCTCCCAGTCCGGTCAGATCGCCAGCAAGCTGAAGTCTGTGCTAACCGCCGAGGAACTCAAGGACATCGAGGACGGCGGTGACATCGACATCGAAGCAGTGCTCACGGCTGAGGCCACCGAGCGTGCCCAATCCGCCAATATCTCCTACTTCGCGTTCACGGCCACCCCCAAGGCCAAGACATTGGAACTGTTCGGCCGCAAGCACACTGCCGACGACAAGCCGGTGCCGTTCCACATCTACACGATGAAGCAGGCCATTCAAGAGGGCTACATCCTCGACGTGTTGACCGGATACCACTCGTTCAAGCTGGCGTTCCAGATCGGGCAGAACGCTGCTCACGGCAACGAAGTCGATCAGGCCCAGGCCACCAAGGAGGTCATGCGCTGGGTCAAGCTCAACCCGCAAACAATCGCACAGAAGGCCGCCATCATCGTCGAACACTTCCGCGAGAACGTCGTGGACCTGCTCGACGGACACGCCAAAGCAATGGTCGTCACCGACTCGCGCAAAGCAGCTGTGCGGTACAAGCTCGCGATCGACAAGTTCATCGCGGAAAAGGGCTATGGCTACAGCACCCTGGTCGCGTTCTCCGGCACGGTGCAGGACCCGGAGTCGGGTGCCAACGACTTCTCCGAGGCCAGCATGAATCCCGGTGTGCATGATCTGCGCACCTCGTTCCGGGGTGACCAGTACAAAGTGATGATCGTCGCCAACAAATTTCAGACAGGATTCGATCAGCCGCTGCTGTGCGCGATGTATGTGGACCGGATTCTCTCCGGTGTCACAGCGGTGCAGACTCTGTCGCGGCTCAACCGCACCTATCGCACACCATCGGGTGTCCAGAAGATTGCGGCGATGACTCAAGTCGTGGATTTCGTCAACGAGCCGGAGTTGATCCGCAAGGCGTTCGAGCCGTACTTCACCGACGCCTTCCTTGAGACCGCGACCGACCCGAACCTGGTACATGATCTGGCGGCGAAACTCGATACCGCAGGCATTTACACCCAAGCCGAAATCGACCAGTGCGCAGAAGCTTTTGTCACCAGCAGAGGCAACAACGCTCTCGCGGCCGCCATCGACCCCGGCAAGAAGCGTTTCGCCGAGCGCTATCAAGCCGCCCTTATCGACAACGGCGGCGAGGGCGATAAGGCAGCACTGGCCGAGCTGGACATGTTCCGCAAGGACGTCGGATCGTTTGTGCGCCTCTACGACTTCATGTCGCAGATCATCGACTATGGCGACCCGGCCCTGGAGAAGAAGCAGATCTATCTGCGGAACCTTGACCGGGTGATCCAGCCCGATAACTACACAGCGCCCATAGATCTGTCCGATGTCGTCCTCAAGCAGGTGAAGCAGATCGACAGGGGCAAGGTCGACATCGGTCTTGGTGTGCGGGTGGGACTGTCCGGCATCACCGCTGCGGGGTCTGGTGAGAAGCGCGACCCAAAAATGGTTGCCTTCCAGCAGGTGCTCGACCGTCTCAACGACCTATTCGGGTCCGAAGACTTCACGGAGTCGCAGAAGGTTTCGTTTCTCGAAGCGTTGTTGCAGACGTTGCTCCACGACCACGCGCTTGTGCAGCAGGCGAAAGTCAACTCCGCCAAGCAGTTCGTCGAGTCCCCTGATTTCGACGATGCCGTTACCGGCGCGGTCGCCGACAACCAGGGTGCGCACGAGAAAATGAGCGACTACTTCTTCACCAACGCACCCGGCCGGTCACACCTGATCTCCGACATCGCGAAGTGGTTCTACCAGGTCGTCTCCTCGGAGATCCAGAACTCATAGCGCCCGACCACCAGAGAACTACTGCGAAGCGAAGAATCTCTGGGCTCGATCACCGTGAAGTTGGTCAGCCAAATCGCCACGGCCTTGCCTGCCTCCAGGGTGTCATCTCGGTCGGGCCGCGCCCACCCCACCGCGCGAGCGCCGTAGACAACTGCTCGACCAGATGCGCCGGAATCATCGGTCGGTCAGCTCCAGGTCGGCCACCTCGCGAACCTGCTCGCTGCATCGCCAGCGATTCCCGCTGTGCGCGTGATGCAGGTTGTCGATCTGGGCCGCCACAGCGGGCGGGGTGCGGCACAGCCGGTCGGCCAGCGCGATCACCTCGGGGTGGGTGGCACGCAACCGCTTGGAACCGAGCTGGCGATAGAGGTCGTCGGCGGCGATGGTGTCGGGTTTGGTCCAGGACTGGCGCGACTTGAGGCTCATCGCTCGACCCACCCGGCGCAGGTCCGCTCAGGCTCCGACGGACGGTCGGCGACCTTGCGGTCAAGCTTGCTGAATCGCCAGTGCTTGCCGGGGTACACGCCCGGCTCGGCATGCGCCTTGTCGAGGTCGAACAGCTTCATGTGAACCGCCGATGCAACGCGGCCCAGCCGCTCGGCGAGCTCCTGCACTTTGGCGTGCTTCTCATCGAGCACCCCGTGCTCACGGTAGAAGTCATCGGCGGCGATGACATGTTCCTCCGACCAGGGCTGGCGCTTGCGCGTGTTGTAGACAGTGGCCCGGCTGACGCCGAACTCACGGGCCAGGGCCGACGCCGACTCGCCCTCGGTCAGCCGGGTGGCCAGCACCTCGGCCTGGTCGTCGCCCAGCGTCGGTACGCGCCCCTTGTAAACGCCCTTGGTCTTGGCGACGGCGATGCCCTCACGCTGGCGCTCAAGCAGCAACGCGCGCTCAAACTCGGCCACCGCACCCATGACGCTCAGCATGAGCGTGGCGCAGGGGTCGCTGGTGTCGCCGAACGTCAGCCCCTCCTTTGCGAACTTGACCCGTACACCCTTGCCGGTGAGGTCGTCGACGGTGCGGCGCAGATCAACCAGCGACCGGGCCAGGCGGTCCATCGAGTGGACGACCAGTTCGTCACCCTCGCGGACGTGGGCCAGCATCGCTTGGAACTGTGGCCGGTTGGTGTCCTTGCCGCTGGCGTGGTCAGTGAAAACCTTGTCCAACTGAACACCGTCTAGCTGACGCTCGGTATTCTGGTCGGCGGTGCTAACCCGCACGTAGCCGACGGTCTGTCCCTTACTCATGCCTGCCCCGTTCGGTGTCTAATTAACGTCTTAGAGTCATCATAGACCACTGTCTAAAAATGCGCAAATGACCCTATTTAGACGACCGATGCCGGGCTCCCAGCTGTCTCATATGGCTAGAGCCTTGTTAGACATCGCCCATCCCTAGACCCCCAGTGTCAATTTCGGCATCCGTGGGAGTCCGCCGATGTCCTGAAGTGGCTGTTCAACACCCACTTTGAGATGTCGGCGGAGCCCCACGGACACCCAGAAAATGGATGCCGTTGCTATCCGCGTTGCTATCCAGCGTTTCGACATCAGGTGCTGGCGAAAAACGCGTACGCTCAGTCGGTTTCAGCGTCGGGCCGACCTTGTCGATACGACCAAGACCACATGGCCGTTGGCAGTCGCGAGCTGCAATGGATGCACGACGAAATCCCAGTTCGGGACGTTGGTGCCATTGGTTGCGGCGAACTGCAGCAACTTCTGCTGCGGACCCTGCGGACTTGTCGGTTGCGCCTTCAGCCGAGAGCTGCCCGACCGGCTTCGCGCGACCCTGCTCCGGTCAACTCTGCGCTGTCCGGGATCGCGTCCCAGGTACGCCCGTCCAACTCGCGACCGCCTGACTTCGCCCGGATCCCGCCCCATTGTTTGAAAAAGAAGGCAACACCCGCACGCTCGCACTGGTCCCGCAGGCTCCGAATCCACATCGCATCTACCGGCCGGTAGTTAGGTCCTGACTCTCCTCCGGCGATTAGCCAATCGATGCCTTTAAGGTCGAGATCGACTGGGCCGATGAGCGGCTCCGCCGATATGAACCGGACCGCTGACTCTACTTTGCGCAGTTCATCGACTCGCCACGCCTCGGACTGGTCCTCTACCGAGACACCCATCCAAATATTGCTCGTCCATGGCAACTTGTCGGCCATCCGGGCGAGTCGCCTCGGTCGCTTCGTGAGCAGTTGATAGGTGTGCTGCGGCGTCTCGACCATGACGTCGAAGACCCGCTTGATGAAGACATCGGGCACTCGCGCATGCCACAGGTCGGACATGCTGTTGACGAAGACGGTTCTTGGGCTGTGCCACCGGCGTGGCAGGTTTAGCGCATCTTCGTGCACCTGCACACCGAAGCCCGGTCCACTCGTCCGCGGGTCTCCATCCAGCTGGTACTTCGGATTACCCATCGCCTTCAACCGCTTGGCGAGGGTCAACGCGTAGCAATTGTCGCAACCGGCGCTGATGCGGTCGCACCCGGTGGTGGGGTTCCACGTGGCCTCGGTCCACTCAATCGAACTCTTGTCAGCCACGCTTTGAGGGTACGGCGACGCTCCGACAAACCGATGGCGTGGGCATCGCTCACCCAGGCGTGTCGGGTGCGGGCCGAAGATCATCGGGACTAGCGTTCCTGCCGAACCGAACACTGAAAGCCGGTGCAGGATGTCGCCGAAGCCGAAGAAGGCATTCGAACTTCGTGAATGCCCTCCGCATACTGCCGCGAAGCATGCACTACTCCGCCGCTACCTGGGCGCTTGGTTTCCCATTATCGCGCGGTGGAATAAGCGGGTCGTTTACTACGACGCCTTCGCCGGTCCGGGCGAGTACCTCGGCGGCTCGCCGGGGTCGCCGATCATCGCACTGCAGACGCTGCTTGAACACTCGGCGTTCACGACGATGAGCGCCACCGAGTTCGTGTTCCTGTTCAACGAACAGGACGAGGGCTGTGCCATCCATCTCGGAGAGCAGGTCGCGGCGTTCAAGGCCGCACATCAACCATGGCCATCGAACGTCAAGATCGACATCAACAACTCAACCTTCATCGACCTGACTACCGAAATCCTCGATGACATTGACAAGAAGGAGGCCAAGCTCGCTCCGACCTTCGCCTTCGTCGACCCGGTCGGAGTCAAGGCCACGCCGATGGCGATCCTGAAGCGTCTGACCGATTACCCGAAGGCGGAGATGTTGGTCTACTTCGCCAACGAAGCGAGCGTGCGCTGGTCGGGCAGCGGTCAGATCGATAAGGCGCTTGAAGACCTATTCGGGACAGACGAGTTCAAGGGCGTCGCCACGCTCGCCCCGGGAGCGAGCGCCCATTTCGTCCACGACCTCTACAAGCAGCGACTCCACGACGAGTGCAACTTTCCCTACATCCAAAGCTTCACGATGTACGACGACCGCGGCAAACGTGTGTACGACCTCTTCTACTGCACCAGAGAACCGATCGGCATGAGCCGAATGAAGGAGGCGATGTGGAAGGTCGCGCCGAGCGGCGATTACACCTTCCGGGATCGATTTGCCAATCAGGAAGTGATCTTCGCTGAGCTTGTCGACACCGAGCCGCTGCGCAGGCACCTCTTGGACTACTTCCGTGGTCAAGCCGTCACAATCGAAACGGTGATCGCGCACGTGGTCGTCGCGACGCCGTACCTCGAAACTCACGTTAAGACGAAGACGCTCAAGCCGATGCAAGCTGCTGGGCAGATCTCAAGTCCGAATCAGAACCGGCCGGGCACATTTCCGAAGGGGACAATTATCCAGTTCCCGGCCTAACGTCTGGTGTGCGAGCTGCGCTTAGGCATCCCCTCGCTGACGTGTCATGTGATCGGTGAATATGCGCGCCGCGTCCGCTTGCGCCAGTGCATCGTTGCAATTGTGGGTCCTGATCGGTGGTGCTGACCCTGGCGTATCCGATGATGGCCAACGATGGTCCTGTCTCATATACCCGTCGAACTGGCAGTATTGATTCTGCTGCTTATGAGACGGGTTTTAAAGACAATGTGCGATGAGTTTCTCCTGTTTGAGGGCATATGAAGTGGCCATCCATTTTGCTCTCAACAACCCATCGTTTTCGAGACATGGAATTCACAGGAATTTCGGTCGATTGAAGGGTGCCCATGACCGAATGCGAGCGACGCCGCGACACCTGGGACGACTGGGACAGCCTCGACTCACGGGGCGACTGGTCACAGGAGAGTTAGCAGCCGCCAGCAGCTACAAACCCCTTGAAGCACTCGAAGGTGATCCGCTCGTGAAATGGCGCAGGATGTCCGGGTTCGCGGGCGACACCTATTTCAGCGACGACGGCCAGTGACGGGTGCGGAATTTTATTTGGGACGACCGTATCAGTTTGCTGTTCACGCTGACGTGAGCTGGTCGTTTTCTACATCCGCGTAACCCCGTCCACCTGGTATTTGTATCGTCAACGGAGATGTTGCTGCGTTACCCGAAACGAAAAGCTGAGTACAAGGAAACGCTACACTCGCGCAACGCTGTCAGGCGGGCGATGGCTTCCCGCCACATTTACATAAAAAGGGGGAATTTGATGAAAAAGAGAATCGCAGTGGCAGCTGGTATCGCTGTCGCCCTTGAAGTCGTCGGCACCGGTCTTTCGGCCACGTCCTACGCCGATCCAGCACCGCCAATCAAGCCGGGTTGGTACAAGATGCTGCCCGCCGATGACGGGGTGTTCGGGGTGCGGGTCGCCCACGACTGTGGGCCGGGGTGTTTCACGGTGAACAACGTCGAAGGTGAGAGGTCGAGCAAACTGTGGCCCGCCCAACAGTACCGGTTCGATGGCAAAGTCTGGCGAGGTGGCAACATCTGGACGATTGGCGCTCGGAGCGCTGACGGGGTTTTGTTCCATCGAGACGGCGGTGCCAGGGCACTTCTTGTGCCAGTTTGATGCGACTGGGAGGACATGAGCCCTGGACCCTCGTGTCCTGCCGGATGGCATCAATCGTCAGGAAAATCGTAGTAATCCCACTGGCAGCGATGATCGCCACCGCCGTCGGTTGCTCTTCCAATAGTCAACGGACTTCTAGCGGCAAACCAGGCGAATAGGCTCACCTTCGGACGCGGCGGTTAGCGAACAGACGGCGACATTTGAGATCGACGGCAAGTCTTATTCCGTTCTGTTCTGAGACGCCCTGCGCTGGCACACCGTACGTTTGCGAGCCTCGACGATAGCGAGCGCTAGTGGAAGCTGATTACCCGGATCGGGAGATCGGAAGCTTCAGCACTCTACGAAGGCGGGTGTCATCGCTCGAATCAGCTACATAGCCGCCAACGCCCTCCGACGCAAGGTTTTGAGACCTCGTATGCCGTCTAATCCGGGACAACCGCCGCGCTGACTGGAGCAATCTCCATCAGGTAGCGCCGCAACTGCAAAGATCGTGGCGGACGCTGGGTAAACAGCGACAGCTAAATCTGTTCGGCGGTCACCTGGTCGCTCTCGACGAAAACCAGACCGCCCGCATCCAGCGTCACCGCCCATCTGCGCGCGGGGCCGACAAAATGGTTCTCACCAACATCCACTGCATGACCCGCCAGATCGCCGAAATCCTCGACCACAGTGCCGCCGACCTCGCCGTCGGTCCCCGGATAGACACGCACCCGCATATTCACCGCGACGCGGTGATCGCCGCCGGTATCGCCAGCCGTCGCGCCAGCGCCTTTCATGCGTCTTTTCATCCGTTGTCACCCTAGGGCGTGCAGGTGAAGATAGGGGCGCAGTCGGAGCACGACCCGCTAACACCGTCCGGGCTAGCACACCCGTCGCAGCGGCGCTCCCCACAGCAGCAGCTGTCCCTCGCGGAATAGATGGACGACGGCGGCGCGCATGAGCGGTAGGGCGTCATCACCACAGCGCGCCCTCTCACGCCCGGTATGAGCCTCGGCGATGTCGAAGAGGCCCCGTAGAAAACGCCCCGTTAGCCGTGCTCCACGTCGATCAGGACCGTTTTCGAGACAGCAGTCTTTCGCCACCTGTGACCCACATGAGCAGCCGAAGATCAGGTCCTCGCGATTAGCATCCCCGTCGGGCCGGTACTGAACACACCGTTGACGTCAGTGACCTCGTATCGCAGGGTGATGGCATGCTCTTTCAGAGCATTCAACACGTGGAGAGTTCGGTGTACTGACATGGCTGATGACCGTGCTTGCCGACTAGCTGGCTGTAGGTCGAGTCAAGAGGGTGTGTGGGCGTAGCGGGTCCACGTCCCGATCCGGGGCGTTGTGTGGTCGGCGGGTGTGTTCGCTGAATGAGGGTGCCTTTGGCGCCCACGCTGATGTATGCGACCTCGGGAAGTGGGTCATCTGGCGTCGTTCGGGCTGCCGTGGAGGCGAAGGGCCGGGTGCCAAGCTAGTCGCGGCGTAACCCGTGGTGGGCCCGCCATAGCGCTGACGGCATCTGATCCGGCCCTTCGTCGCGTTCTCTTAGCGTGGCACTACCGACGGGCGGTTGTGAAGGGTCTGATGTTCCTTTCGTGGTCGCGCGGGGTTCTAGGCCCAGCAGGCCGGATCGTAGGTGGCGTGGTCGCGCACCAGTGCGTGGGCGATGCGGGTGGCGCGATGGGCCAGCGCGCAGGCGATGATTCCGCCGTGCTTGCCGCGGGTCTTGAGTCCCTGGGCGTAGGTTTTGGCCGCCGGCTCGGTGAGCCACAGTCCGACACCGAGGTCGATCAGTGCGCGGCGTAGCGCCACACTGCCTTCGCGGCTGATGGCGCCGTCGCGGCGTTTGTGGGCGGATTCGTACTGCATCGGGGAAAGCCCCGAGGCGCGGTAGATCTGCCGCGGCCCTGGCCAGCGTGCCGGATCACCAAGGGCAGCAGCGTAATTGGACGCCCGCACCACGCCCCAGCCCGGCACCGAGGTCAAGGTCGCGTACGGGCTGCGCGGCAACAAGACCGCCAACGCGCTCTCAGCCGCTTCGATCTGCTCGTCGAGGCCGGTCAACAGGTCCAGGTCGGCGGCCAGGATCCGGCGGGCGATCACGGCGTCGCGGGTGGGCAGTGCGTCGCGGGCCGCGGTGACCAACCGCTCGGCGACCGGCCGGCGCAGTTGCAGATCGCGGGTGGCGGCGAACCGGATCAACCGGTCGACTCCAAGCCCGGCCAGGCGGGCCGGTTCGGCGAACTCGGCGGCGACCAACCGGCCGATCCTGGTACCCAGAACGTCGGGCAGCGCCAGGGTCAGTCCGGGAAACGCCCGGTCGAGCTGACCAAGCAACTGGTTCTTGGTGGAGCTACGCGTGACAACCCGTCGACTCCGATGTGAGGTCCAGGCGCTCAGTTCACCGATCACGACATCACGATCGGTGACTGAGCGACCGTGCCCGGCCAGCACCAGCTCGGTGATCGCCTCCAGGTCGATCACGTCGGTCTTGACCCGGCGCCTTCCTTGCACACGGCGCTGTTCGGCGACATGAGCGGGATTCAGCTCCAACACCTCCCACTCATCGGGCCATCGATGATCGAGCACCGGACGGTGATAGTGACCAGCCGCCTCCACCGCGACTTTGACCCGTCCCGAGGCAGGGACCACGGCGATCGCCCGCGCTGCCGCGCCAGCCAGACCCGAGCCGGTCATCGCGAACTCCGACGGCCCGATCAACCGATGGCGAGACGCGTCGGTCACCGAGAACGAGGCCGAGGTCTTGCCGACATCGACGGCAACGACGATCGTGGACGACGTGACTGGAGCTACATGCACAGACACAACAACACCTCCGGGGCGTGTCAGGAGGGTCCACGTGCGTCAACACACGGACCCCCAAAAGGAATCAGTTACAGATCCCTTCCTGACACCTCCGGAGGCATTTGAGAAGGACTCACTCGATCTATATCAGCGCTTCTATCGGTGCGTCCGAAGTTCGTCGATGCGCTTCTGAACGGCACGAAGACAGTCGAATTTCGAAAGCGTCCGCTCGCATCCGATGTCACACATGTCGCGATCTACGCCACCCATCCGGTCGCGCGAGTCGTCGCGGTGTTCTCGGTTCGTCGGCAGGTGATCGGCAGTCCACGAGCACTATGGCGGAAATTCAGAACGGAGGCCGGTGGCAGTGCAAGAGCAGGGTTTCTCGCTTACTACGAGGGATGCGACCAAGGCGTCGGTATCGAAGTCGACGAGCTGTTCTGCCTCGATGAACCACTCACGCTTCGCAGGGCGTTCGGGATAGATCGACCGCCGCAGAGTGTCCAGTACTTTGCACCACATCAAGCAGCGCCAGAGCTGGTAGACGTGTTGGGTTAGCACACCATCGACTACGTGAAGGCGCGCTCCCGCTTCGTCGGTAGGGAGGACACCGCCTCTTCGAGTCTCTTACGACTCCTAACCCATCGTTTTCGAGACACGCGACCATCGAAGATATTGGGCAGCCGGTCGAGACGTATCGCTGCCGAGCCGGGTGAGGGTTATCAGCGTCCATACCGCGTCTCGCATTGGTCTTCGATTGCGTTCTCCATTTCCGACGTGAGATGTGATCCCGCACTTGCCTTCTGCTCAGCCACGCACGCCTTGTACACGTCGCTCTCCTGATTTGCAATGTTGAACAGAATTAAGACTAGGACCACCAGAATCGCGACTCCCACTCCGCCGCTGACGACGATCGGACGACGCCAAGACTCGCCTGCGGTTGGTGATTGGCGGTGGTCCGTCCACCGTTCGCCATCCCAGTACCGTTGCCCGCCTCTTGCGTCAGGGTCGGGATACCAACCGACGGGCGGCTTTCGGACATGTGGATCCTGCACCTTCACCGGGGCTCGCCGTCTGAGTCGTGGAGTGTTGGCGCGGACAAGTTCATCTCGACGGAAGGCGTACAGCTCCGGGTCGCCCTGAAACTGCAGGCAATAGTCGTACTCGTCGCTCTCATCGCAAACCTGCACAACCTTGCCCGCACGGCCTGTGTGGTCGTCATGATGCGCGACAACTTTGGCCCATCCGCCTACCTTTAATCCCGCTGTGGAGGCGGACTGGCTTCCCGTGTCCGGGGAGGCCGCCCTCTTCGGAGGTGGTTCCGACAGCTTGGGCTTCAAAGGCGGTGGCGTCGTGTTCCGTTTCGTGGCAGATGGCCTAGATGAGGATTTCGGCGCAGCTTGCTGAACAGGCGGCGACGACTTCTTGGGCGACGCCGCTGCCTGCTTCGGTTTCACGCGCGGCGGTGAAGTCGTTTTCCGCTTCGCGGATGATGGCTGGTCGTCTCCTCGGACCAACAAGAACACCCCTGCGATTGCGCTAAGGACGCTGACGACGATCAGCACACCGATGACCCCGAGTGCCACTCCCATCTATATCCCCCCGTTCCTACCAGGACCCATCCGGCTACGGCACTCCGACCGATGCTATCGGGCGGTGGATGTAAGCAGACTCTTTCCGCATCAGCCCAGACCCTCTGGGAGCGAACACACGGACGTGTGGGTTCGAGATGGGCCCGGCGTACCTCGTGGGGTCCGAGGTCGGTGAGGCAGTTAAGGCAGATCAGTCGCCGTGCGGTGGTTTACACGACGAACAGGTGCGTGGACCACGCCGCAATCGTCGGCTCGAACCGCTCAGGAACGTAGGACTCCTCGGGGCGTGCACCGCCCGCAGCGCGGGAAGCAGCCTCGTACAGGCACACGGCGCACTCGACCATGTTCAGCGTCACTGCGAGGGCATCGGCGATCAACGAGAAGATAGTGCCGCCCCGGGTGTACTCCGTCATCCACTTGTATCCGTGGATAAAGCTGGAACCGTAGGAGTAGAAGGACCGGGCCAGCCCCTCCAGTCCGTTCGCGGCGATCTCCCCGGTGTCGTGCGCCGGTATGTGACCATCGACCCATTGCGCCGACTCCCGGATCATCTTGGTGAACGACGGTGTCTTGGCGAAGGTGTACGCGGCCTTCACCTTGTCGAGCATCTCGTTGTACTTTCGGCGGTGATCGGCGTTCATAGCCTGCAGCTGCGGCGTGAACCGACTGCCACGGTTGGCCTCGTTCTCTGCGTCGATCACGAGGTAACGGCGGCGCTGTTCCAGCTGTTCCATCTCCTCGGACATGCACCGGTCCCGGCGGACCTCGCGATCCGGATCGCCTAGCAGCCAGATGGTCAGGGCGGCGCACTCCATCGCCACCCGGCACAGCTGCAGGACTTCGGATATGTGGGGCTGGCGGTGCGATCGGCGGCGTGCGACAAGTATCCCGGCGGTGTGCATGCTTTCCACAGCGCTCATGGCGGGGAACATCGCGTGCTCGGTAACGGCTTGCGGTCCTGCCAGGGTCAGCGGGTACGCCATGGCGAAGGCTGCGTCATCGGAGGCCAGCGGACTCCCGGGCGCAGCGTGGTGCGGGTGCAAACCCCACTGGAACAGATCGCCGCAGCGCCGCCCGCGCTCGTCGATCCGAGTCAGGACCCCGCTGTTCGCGAGGTCGAATGGCGCCTCGGCTTGTTCTGCGGTCAATCCCGTGTTCGGAGTGCCCATGGGACAACGTTAGGCACCGGGTGCGACAGTTTATGGTGCCCGTGGGTCTCGACGAGAAGGATGCACTGTTTATGCCGGTGTCCCGCCCCAGGCACGGTAACTTCGGTGTAGCGGCGAGCGGCTCCAGGCGTGGAAGGCTCGGGCGTCCGCCGGGCAGTGCCGAAACGGCGGAACAGAGGAGGCAGCCATGGCAGACAGTGTTTACCGGGTGACCGAGGTGATCGGTGTCAGCGGCGAGTCGTGGGAGGCGGCGGCTCAAAGCGCCGTCCAGACCGCGGCCAGCACCGTTCGTGACCTGCGCGTGGCCGAGGTGGTGCGGCAGGACGTCGTGATCGAGAACGGGCAGGTGTCCGGTTTCCGGGTGCGGCTAGCGATCTCGTTCAAGTACGAGTCGGGCGACTAGCAGCGAAGCACCTGCCGCGGCGACGCGCCGATCAAAACGCTATTCCCTGAAGCTTCGGGTCCCGGACAGCGGATGAGGTGCGGTGTTGGTAGTCGGTGCGTAGCCGGTTGTAGATCACCCGGCAAAGTCGTCGCTTCAGGCAGTGGATCGCAGTGGCTGCGGTGTCGCCCTCATCTCGCCTGCGCAAGTAGTACTGGCGTCCAGGACCTTCTAGACGCAGCTGAACGATGGCGATGCGGTGAAGGGCGGCGTTGCATTGCCGGTTGCCAGACCGTGATGCCCGTAGCCTTCCCCCAGTAGCGCCGGAGGATCGCGGCACCGGAGCGGTGCCCACGTAGCGTGCGAAGGCGGCCTCGCTGCGGAAGCGATCGACGTTCGCGGTTTCCCCGATCAGTTTCGCCGCCGTCAGCTCCGCGCACCCAGGAACTTTCAACAGTGCGGAGTCCAGCTCGTTCACGCGGCTCGCGATATTTTCGGTGACCGAGTCGATGGCGGTAGTGAGGTAGCCAATATCAGCCAGTTCTTGTCGTGCGAGTTCGGCGAGCAGACCGTGCTGCGCCTGCAGGTATTCCGACAGTGCCGACTGGGTTTTCGACCGCTCCAGATGGCTGGGTTTCGGGCGGTCCGGAGACAGCTGGTGCAGTCTCCCGATCAGCCGATTGGCGACCGCCACTCGTTGTCCGACAAGATCCTCGCGCCGATCCACGAGCAGCCGCAGTTCCCACGAGATGGGGTCGTGAAATGCTGCTGGCAGGTTCGGCTCCCTGAGTACGGCCCTGGTGAGGTGAGCCCTTCGTAGTGGTCCAGTTGTTGTGCGACTCTGTTGCCCGGTGTTCGGGCGAGGAAGAATCAA
>JAIEPH010000017.1 GCA_019749805.1 Mycobacteriaceae bacterium
CTGCCGCCCGGGCGCGCCGTAGCCCCCGTCCGTTCGGCACCGCCGTCGCGCCCGGTGGGGTGGGCGCCGACCCAGCCGGGCGGCTGGGTGCTGCTGCCGGTGTGGATGGGACCGCCGCCGACGGCCTGGCGACCCGCCGCGCCAATGGTGGTCGATGCCGAGGTGATCGAGGACCAGCGCCGTGGCTGACACTGCCGAACCCCTCACCGATGACCGTTGGGTCGATGAGCTGATGAGCGGCGCAGACCGGGGCGCGGCACCGGCCGCGGGCACGGTGCACTCCGGCGAGGTCGCGTTCGACGTCGACGACACCGGCACCGCAGCAGATACCGCCCCCACGAGCGAGCACGACGACAGCGAGGCGGTCACCGACCCGAATCCGGAGTCAGTGGTGGCCACCGCCGCGGACGAGATGCCCGTGGATCTCGACGCCCCCGATGCGCCGACCGCCGGGGACGACGCCTCCGGGGCGACTCGCGCTGATGCCGGCGCCAAGCGCACCGCCCTGGCGTTGGGGGTTGGGCTGGTGGTGGCGGTGACGGCGATCGTGACCGCGCTGGTGTCGTTCAGCGACGACTCCACGCCGACCCAGCAGCGGTCCGATGCTCCTGCGGCCATGCCGGTAGCTCAACCGCAGCCGGTTCCCACCTCGGCCGCACCGACGCTCCCGCAGGAGTCGCTTCCCTACACCGCCAGCGCCCCGTGTGCGGCTGGGTCGACCTCGGCGCAGTCGCTGACCGACTCCGCCACCGATTCGGCCTGGGTCTGCGCGCGCGGGTCCCGTGATGAGGCGCTCGAAGGCAAGGTACTCACCGTCGATTTCGGCAAGACATACATGATTTCCGGTGTCGAGGCGACGCCGGGATGGGTCGCGAAAACGCCTGGCGGACAGGACCGATGGCTTCAGCATCGGGTGGTGACCCGGCTGCAATACATCTTCCTCAACGGCAACGTGGTCTCCGACATCTTCACCCAAGACACCGGCAATGTGCACGGGCCGGTCACCGCCGCGCTGCCGCGGCGGGTTCTGGCCTCCCGGGTCAACGTGGTGGTGTTGCAGACCTCGCGCCCGCCCACCTCACCGCTACCGGCCACCGATCCCGCCGGGCTGCCCGAGGCCCAGCCCGGGTTGGTGGAGTCGCTGCTCGGCGAAGGCGGTCGACCCCTGTCGGAAGCCCCGCAGAGCCCGGAGCCGTACCCGGATCTGACCGTCCCCGGCAGCGGTAGCGACCCCGTCGACAACACGTTCGCGATGAGCGCGCTGAAGTTCCTCGGCTACCAGCCCTAAGAAAGAGATTCCCGTGGCACTGTCGAAAACCTGGCAAGGACGTCTACACCGATGGCGCGGCGCCGCCCGTCGCGCCGGCCTCGTCGCGGTGACCCTGGCCGCGATCTTCGGCGCCGCCGCCGGCTGCAAGGTGTTCTTGGCCCCCGATCGCCCCGACTTCATCGGTATCGCCCAGCGCGAACGCAATCAGCAAAGCCTGGTGGGGGCGTTCGCGTCGGACTTCGTCGTGGCCTGGCGTACCGCGACGGTCAATCAACGAGACAGCTTGCAGCGCTTCATCACTTTGCCCGAGCAGGGGCTGGCGCTGCCCTCGACACCAGCGGCAGTGATCACCGCGCCTCAGGTGGGACCGGTGCTCAGGATGGGCAGCCTCGGCGACACCGAGCTCTACACCGCCGTGATCTCGGTCAACGAACGCGCTTATGCCTCAGCGCAACCCACGCGCACGTTCTATCAGGTCCCGATTTCGCTGTGGAATCGTCAACCCCGTGCCCTGGACTTCCCGGCGCAGATCAACGATCCGGGTCCGGGCGCGGATTTCACGCTGGACTACCGCAACGCGCTGGGCCCCGAGAGCCCGGTGTTCGCCGTGGTCGCCGGATTCATCCGTACCTATTTGACGGCCACCAACGGACTGGATCGCTACGTGGTGGCCGGTGCGCCGCTGCGCCCGATCGGCGGCTATCAAAGTGCGGTGGTCTCGGCGGCCGCCACGGACCGCAGCGTGCCCGACACACCAGCACCCGGTGAGCAGCTGCACGTGCGGGCCACCGTCGTCGCGCAGACATCACAATTTGCCACCGTGAATTTGGCGTATCCGCTGACGGTCGAAAATAGCGGCGGGACGTGGATGGTGGCGGCCATAGACTTAGTTCCACAGGTTGGCACCCACTCCGAAGCCAACCCTGTCGCCAAACCACATAACTAAGGGCGATTGAGAAAGGCGTGAGGGAACATGTCAGAAAATACCGAATTACTGGCGGCATCGAGCCTTTTTGAGTCCGGTAACAAACTCGGTCTGGCGGTGCTGGGCTTCCTGGCGCTGGTCGCCCTGGTCATCGGCGCCGGATCGGCCATCAAGAAGCTCAAAGAAGGGTCGGGTGCGGCGATCACCGCCGAGATCGGCGCGATCGTGTTCGCGGTGCTGATCGGGCTGTCGGTAGGTATCGCCGCCGCGGTGACCCAGGAAGCCGAGGACGCCGGGATCCGCAACCCGGTCCGTGTGGACAGCGTCTGGGATCGCTGACCGATGAGCAACGACGTCTCGGCCAAGATCTACTCCGATCAGCGCTCGCTGCCCATCCACCTCGGCGATTCCGGGGACGGTTTCACGCTGCCGTTCAAGGAGAAGTGGCGCGCCCCGGACGCCATCGCCGCGGTGCTCGGGTTCATCGTGACCGGCTCTTTGGTCACCGCCAACATCAACTCCGGCCATGCGCTGCGCTTGCTCATCATCGGCGTTGTGGTCACCGCGGCGGCGGTGTGGCTGTTGTCGAAACTGCCCGCGACCCGTCCGTCGCTGCGCACCCGGGCCCGCTGGTGGTGGGAGAACCTGCGCCCGCAGGTCGTGTCCTCGCACCGCTCGCACCGCTAGAAGGGCCGGTTCGTCGAATGTCTTTGGCCACCCCGCTGCGCGCGATCGGCAACCTGCGGCTGACCTCTCACGGGGTCTACGCCGACTACCTGTTGTCCGGTCAGCCGTTCATCTTCTTGTCCGAAGAGTGGCAGGATCGCGTGGCCGCCGAGCACGCCGAGCTGTGGCGGGCACTGCCGTCGGGATCGTCGATCAGTGGCTTGACGGTGCCGGTGGCAGCGCGCAGCACCGTGCGAAAGATGCTCTACAGCCATCCTGATCTGCGCCTGCGCGACGGCGATGAGACCGGTCTGGCGGCCACGGCGCGGCCGTGGGTGCAGCACTGCCGCAGTTGGGAGCCGACGATCGCCGGTCACCGCGCGCGCCGGCGCATCTATTGGCTGAGCCTGCCGCTGGATTACGGTCTGGCCGGGCGCACTCCCAGCGGCATGTGGCGGCGCATGGTCGACGCCGCGGTGGGCCGCGATAAGGACACCGATTCCTCGATCGCCTACTACCGCGAGCTGGCTGCCCAGATGGTCGCCGAGCTTCCTGCGGTGTTTTTCCCCAAACCTGCGACGGTGGAACAGATTTGGTGGCATTGGAACTACATCGCCAGCCGCGGTGTGTGGGATGCACCGCTGCCGGGGCAGCCGTTTGATCCTGACGCGACCCTGCCCGGCTCAGCGTTCAGCCCGGTGCACCTCGATCCGGGAGCCGCCGAGTTGCGCGGCCGGCGGTGGCGCGCGGCGCGCAGCGACGCCGATGTGTTCGTGCGCACTTTCCGCGACCGCACCGATGCGGTGCCCGACTCCTATCAAGCGCTGCTGCCCTTGGAGAGCTTCCCCGACAACGGGATCGCCTGGCCGCGTTCGACGCTGTTCAAGGTCCTCGATGACCGCACCACCCCGGACAGCGTCTTGGACTGGACCATCAACATCACCTTCACCAGCGCCGATGTCGCCGTGTCGACCGCGGAGAACGTCATCGTCAACATCCGTGATCAGTACCGTCAGCGCGGCCGCCACGCGTCGAGCTCCGATGAACTGCTGCGCAAGCTGGCCTCGGGCAGGGAGTTGGCCTCTGAGCTCAAACGGGGCAGCGCCGAGCGCGGCGTCAACGCCGCGATCGTGATCGCCGCCGCCGCAGGCGATCCGGACACGGTCAACCGGGCGGTCACCGACGTCGCCCGCACCTACCGCGGCCAGAACATCGGGTCGAAACGGTGGCGCGGCAGCCAGCCCACGTTGTTGCGGGCGTTCGCTCCGGGCGGGGAGCGCCGCGCTGCCCTTGATGAGTTTCGTAACCCGACCACGACCAAGCGTTTCGCACCGTTCGTGCCGCTGCTGGCCAGCAAACTGGGCAACAACACCGGTGTCCCGTTGGGGATGAATCTGACCAGTCCGGGGTTGCGCGACGTCGTGCTGCTCGATGTCCTCAACGCGCCGGCGCGGGAGAATCCGGCAAATCTGGTCGTGTGCGGCTCACCGGGGCGCGGGAAATCGCAAGTGACCAAGAATTTGAGCCGGTCATGGTTGAAACTTGGCGCTGGTCTGCATTTGTTCGACCCCACCGATGCGCGCGAACATGAAAAAGGACTGGTCGATTTCGATGACAAAGTGGTTATCGATGTTGCGCGCATGAATTTCAGCCTCGACGGTTTACAAATATTTCCCTTCGAGGAAGCTGCAGAACGCACCATTGACCATTTGCTGCCGCAATTGGGGTTTTCTCCGCTGAGCCGCGAGGCTCAGCGGCTCTGGGGACATCTGGCGCCGGCATCTCGACAAGCCAACGGCCTTCACAGCACCGCGCAGCTGATCCGCTATCTGCGCGACCTGCCCGCCGTCGAGCGCACCGACGCCGACACTGATCTCCTGATCGGCCTGGAAGGCCTTGCCGCACAACGTCTCCTGCGCCCACTGTTCGACGAGAATCTGCCCGTTCCCGCTCTGGCGACCGCTCAATGTGTGATCTGGAACTTCGCCGGCCTCAAGCTGCCCACTGTCACTGAGGAATATCAGGCGCACCTGCATCAGCAGACAACCCCCGGCCAGCGGGCCGCCCAAGCGCTCTACGGCCTGGCGGCAGAGCTGGCCCAGTCCATTTTCTTCGCCCGCCCCGAGCAACCGGACATGCTGGTCGTTGAGGAATGCGCTGCCTGGACGAATTCCCCCGGCGGGCAGAAGTGCGCCAACACGATTATCCGTCAGGGCCGCAAGGCCTGGACGGGGTTGTGCGGCATCAGCCAGCAGCCGATCAAGGACTTCGCCGTGCTCGAAGACGAGTTTATTGATCAGCGACTGTGCTTGGGGTTCAAGCGATCCGACATCGCCAAGGCGACGCTGCAATGGTGTGACCGCGACCTGGACCGCCACCCGGAGCTGCTGGCCAACTACGTCAACAACACCAGCCCCGTGCAGCTGGTTGACCACGGCGACGACGCGATCGACGACCGCTACGGCAAGGTGATTGCCGGCCGTGAGGGCGAAGCGTGGTTCCTCGACGAGTTCGGCGGCTTCGGCAAGGTGGGCTTGTTCGCCGCGCCGACCGCGGCCTTGGCGGCGCGCTATGACACCAACCCGCACCGCGCCAAGCAGCGCAGTCAAGCGGCCGGGCGCACATGACCGCCCGCCTGCACTACTGGTATTTGACCCACCCGCGCCTGGGCCGCCCGCTGCTGCTGCTGGCTGTCTTGAATGCCTTGGCGATCACCGCCACTGCGGTCGCCCCGGCGGCCAGCGCCTCGACCAACGCGATGGTGCTCAACTGGACCGGCCTCAAAGACACCTACGGGGTGCCGCTGGGCAACTACTACCTGAGCCTGCCCACGATCCGCGAACAGATCACCCAGGCCGGCCCCGACATCGGCTGGACACCTGACAGTTGGATGGCCTGGACGCTGCACGCCATGGAGACGATGGCGTTCAACGTCACCTCGGCCAGCATCCTCACCGCCGAGGCCGGCGCGTTCATCGGCATCATCGCCCTAGCGCTGTGGCTGATGAAGATCACCGTGAGCACCTACTGGCTGACCGTCATCGGTCAGATCGCCCACGCGCTCACCAGTGCGGTCGTGACTGTCACCACTCAATTGGGTCTGCTGGTCATCGCGATTCCGCTCGGGGTGTTCATCGGTTACCTCGCCATTCGACGTGGCGAGGAGGGCCGCGGCTGGACGATGATCCTGATTGCGTTGACCATCCCGGCAATGTCGGTCGCCATCTTCGCCAACCCGGCCGGCTTGATGTACGGCGAAGGCGGCTTGCTCGAGTTCGCCCGCCGCGTCGGTTTCAGCGTCGCCCAGGCCGCCACCCCCGGCCACAACGGCGCCTTCGACGGCGCCGGCAGCGGCGGCCAGGTCGACGCGCTGACCGCCAGCCTGATCACCCACACGGTGCGAGAACCGTTGCAGTTGTGGAACTTCGGTCATGTCGTTGATCGCGTCGGCGGCTGCGGCGCCGCTTGGTCGGCGGCGGTCAACCGCGGCGCCCCCGACGGCCCGATCCGCGCCATGCAGTCCTGCGGCAACACCGCCGCGGTGTCCTACGCCCAGCACCTCGATGGGACCAATATCTGGGTGGGGCTGGTGTTCGTCATCGCCGCCCTGCTGTTGGGTGCGTTCATGGTGCTCTCCGGGTGGGCGGTCCTCAAGGTCTCGGTCAAAGCGATCTACACGACGGTGATCTTGTTGCCGACGCTGTGGCTGGGCGCGATCCCCGGCGCCCCACAGCGGCGCGCCCAAGATGTGGTCTGGAAATTTTTCCGGCACGCCATCGAGGTCCTGGTCTACATCGTGTTCGTCAGCGTCATGGGCTTGGCGGTGGAATCCATCGTCGCCGGGCGCCTACCAGCCCAGCTGGGCGGCGCCAACCCCTTCGCCCACGTGCTGATGATGGGCGCGGTATCGATCGCGGCGATGATGCTGCTGCGCTACATCCGCGCGGATCTGTCGGCCGACCGTCCCGGCCCCGGCCTGTTCCGTCAGGCCGGCAGTGTGGCCGTCGGCATGGGGATGCACGCCGCGGTCGGCGGGGTTGGCGGCGCCGCCGTCGCCGGAGCGAAAGGGCTGGGTTCGCGTCTGCGCCACCGCGGGGACACCACACCCTGGGAGCAGCTCGACGCCCAGGCCGCCGATGCTCGCCAAGTCCACGGGCAGCCGCAGTCCGGGTTTGAGCCGGTCCCTTCCGAGAGTGCCGGATCGGGCCTGTCCGGTCCCGGCCAGGGTGGGGGAGCTGACAATGCCGCCCAACCGTCAAACGGGGGCATCGACCCCAGCGGCGGCGCCCACGCCGCCCCGCCCGGCGGCGGCGAGCCAGCGCTGTCGGCACCCCAGCCGGGCGGCGGCATTCAGGGAATGCTCAGCGGCTTCGACGGTGCCCGCGCCGCCGCACCCGCGCCCCGGGAACACTCCGCGCACGCAGCCGCCCCCGAAGCGCCCAGCGTCGGATTGCCCGCCGACGGTCCGCTCGGGCACGGCGAGACATCGACCTCACTGCCACCAATGGCCGACCTGCAAGACGCCCGCCATCTCGCATTCCTCCCCCTGCCGCCCGAGCCGCCTCACGATGAGGAGATGCCGCCGCCGCCCGACGATGAGACCGGACCGCCCGGCGGTGCACCGACTAACGTCAGTCCCATCACCGACACGTAGCCAAGGAGGCCGCACCAGCCATGACCTCGCCGACCGAACAGCGCCGCGCGTTCGACGCCGCGATGGACAACTACCGCTCCGGTGACCACACCACCGCGCTGAGCAAGTTCACCCGCATCACTGCCGCCAACCCCGGCATGTCGGATGCCTGGCTGGGCCGGCTGGCGTGCGGCGACCAGGAGCTGGCCACCTTGGCCGGGGCGCATGAACACTCCCGGGCCCTCTACCGCGAGACCCGGCGCATCGGACTCAAGGACGGCGACCTGCACGCCCAGGCGTCAGCACCGCTGTATGTGACGCTGCCGGTGTGGTCGCGCGCGACGCTGACCCTGGCCTACGCCTCGGCCCTGATCCGCGCCGGACAGTACGGCCAGAGCGCCCAGCTGCTGGAGGACCCCGTCCTCGGCGAGGACACCCAAGCCGCACAGTGGCGCCAATTCATCACCGCCACACTGCATTACCACACCCGCCGTTGGCCCGATCTGCTGGCCGCGACGGCAGTGTCCCCTCCCGCCGAGGCGACCCATGTGCTCGACGCGGTCAGCGAGGCGGTCGCGGCGCTGGCCGCGGCCGCCGCGGCGAGCCTGGGCCAGTTCCAATCCGCGCTGAGTGCAGCCGACAAGATCAACACCGCCAATCCTTACGTGGCCGCCGATGTGGCGCTGACCCGCGGCTGGTGCCTTCGCGAGCTCGGCGAGCACGAGGCGGCTCTGGCCGCGTTCCGCGCGGCCGCCGTCGACGGGCAGCTGCTGCCTGCCGCGCAGCAGGCGATCGACGACCCCAGCTACCGCCTCGTGGTGACCGATCCCGAAACCATCGCCACCCGAACCGACAAATGGGACCCGGCCACCGAGACCAGCCGCGCTCAGCGCGACGCGGCCGCGCTGGCCGACGAACAGAAAGAGGTCCTCGCCCACGCCAAGCGCCGCCTCGACGAGCTGATTGGACTTGAGGGGCCCAAGGAGCAGATCGCGGTGTGGCGCACCGAAATTCAGATCGATCAGCTGACCGCCGCCCAGGGCCAGGAGACCTCGGCGACGGGTGAAAACCACATGGTCCTGGAAGGACCGCCGGGAACGGCGAAAACGACCTTTGCCCGCATCGTCGCCGAGATTCTGTTCGGGCTGGGCAAGATTCAGCGCCCCGACGTCATGGAGGTCACCGAGGAGGACCTTGTCGTCGGCTACGTTTCCCAGACCGCGCAGCGGATGAAAGAGGTGTGCGAAGAGGCGTTGGGCGGTGTGCTGTTCATCGACGAGGCCTACCGTCTGGTACCCGAAACCGAGGGCCACAGCTTCGGCAAAGACGCCATCAACACGCTGCTGAAGTACATGGAAGACTTCCGCGACCAGCTGGTGGTAATCGTCGCCGGCTACCCGAAAGAGATGCGCCGCTTCCTGGCCGCCAATCCCGGCCTGGCGTCGCGGTTCAACTTCACCCTGAGCTTTTCCAGCTACAGCGCCGACGAAATCGAGGCGATCGGACGCCACATCGCCGCCAAGGAGAAGATCGCGATCGCCGACGACGCGTGGCCACTGCTGCACGCCGAAGCCTCCCGGCTGCGCGCCACGCCGACCGACGCCGGAACCGCCCTCGATATCGCCGGCAACGGTCGCTACGCCCGCAAGGTGGTCATCGCCTGCAAGCGCGAGCGAGCGCGACGACTCAGCAGCAACACCCCCGAGGAGCTGGCCGCGCTGGCCGCCGCCGATCCCTCAGTGCTCGTCGTCAACACCGACGACATGAGCCGCGCTCTGGCCTCATCCCTCTCCGGTGACGGCGCACCCGCGAGCCCGACCGACCGCTAAGACCGGCGCCGCCTGATGAGTCGTAACCGGGTCACCATCGGCCCACCACAGCTTGAGGACTTCGCCCACCTGCCGGCATGGTTCGAACGTGCCCGGGTCGTCAGCGACGACCCGGCCACTGAGGCAGCCGGTTTGAGCGGGCGTTCACTGACGGATATTTGGGCGTTGCGGCCGGCGGCGGTTTTCGGCACAACCTGGAGCAGCTCACCCAGCTCCCCGACAGCCAATGGGGTCTGGCCCGGATGACGGTCCGGGTGCTTCGTCTCAACGGCGCCCCGATCGGCGCCCTCATTATGGGTGCTCACCGCCGACTGTGGGACGTGATGCATTCACGGATGGACGGTGAGGCGCCCGGCGATGCAGAACCGTCGCTGAACTTCACCAACTTCATGATCGCGGCGCTGTCAGTGGCGAAAATCCACACTCTCGTCGTCGATCCCGACCAACAGGGCCGCGGACACGGCACCCGACTACTCCGCTCAGCCCTCGACACCGCCACCCGCGACAAGCTGATCATGGCTTACGGCCAGTTCGCAGCAGAGCGCACACCCCTGGTCAGCTTCTATCAACGGGCAGGCTTTGAAGTCCTCGATCCCGGTGAACCACTCTCGCTGTCCGCGGTCACCGGAAACGACGCAGATGCAATGACAGGGTTGGACTCGGAACGATTCTTCGTTCGCCACCAGAAAATCACCTAGTTGTGGTGTTGAACCGCTGTATGCGGTGGGCCGTTGCCTGAGCCGCGACCCACCGCGCGGGATGATCGCGGAGTCTCTCTTCACACTCCACTCGAAGCCCCGTTACTAACAGGCTTTGGCCGATCATCGCGGCATCTGGGCTACAGAATATCCTCAAGCAGTCGTTGTCGTTGGGCGAACCCTCACTTCCCCCGCGGCGACTACCAATTCCAGCCGGGCAGCGATTCGAGGCGGCGGCGGCGGGGGTCGGCGAGCTGGCCGGCACGATGCTTCCTGCGCTGGTCGCTGACCCATTGTCCGAGACCGTGACCCGATTCCGCGACGTACTTTTTCCCCGGATCGGCCGTTCCGTGCTCGGTGCAGTACTGCACCAGTTCACGAAACCCGTTCTCCCACAGGGCCTCGAATGTGTTCCAGGCCCACCCGGGCAGACTTTCGAGACGGCCGATGCGTTTGGGAAACTCGCGCGCCATCACCCCGTTCCGATAGGCCGCGCGCTGGTTGGCCACCCAGTGACCGAGCGCCATCGCCGAGTGGGTGCGGTAGTGCTGCGGGGGCGCGGCGTGACCGTGTTCGGCGGCGTAGGCGGCGAGCTGGTCAAAGCCGTTGTCCCAGACTGTGTCGTAATGCCGGGGTTGGGCCGACCGGCCGGGCAGTGCCTGCAGTCGGTGCGCGCGCGCGGCAGGTAGACTGCCGGCCCGCGCGGCGCGTCGCACCCCGCCAAGCCAATCGGCGACGTTCCTGCCGTTTGATGAGGTGTAGTCCGGCGGCGGGTCGCAGTCGCCGTGTTCGGCGGCGTAGGCGGCCAGCGCGGCGAAGTTTTCCTCCCAGCGGGCCTCGATGACGTTCCACGACCACCCCGGCAGCGATTCCAGCTGCCGGGTGTGATCAGCGCCGAGTCGCCCCTTGCCGTGCGCCTGGCGCTGCGCGGCCACCCACTTGGCCAGCACCCGGCCGTCCTCGAGGCGATGGTCTTTGGGCGGGTTGGTGTGGCCGTGGTCGGCGGCGTAGGCGGCCAGCTCCTCGAAAGCGCTTCCCCATGGGTGCCGCGGTCGGTAGTCCCACGACCATCCGGGCAGCGACTCCAATCTGCGCTGGCGGGTGTGGGCGAGTTTCGCCCGCCGCGAGGGTCGCCGCAGGTCGTGCACCCATGCACCGAGGGCCAGTCCCGAGGCGGTGATGTAGCCGGCCGGCGGGCTGGCGTGGCCGTGGTCGGCCGCGTAGGCCGACAGGGCCTGAAAGTGTGGCTCCCACAACGGCCTCTGGCGGTGTGCCCAGCTCCAGCCCGGCAGATCTTCGAGCCGCTTGCGTTGATCCTCACGCAGCCGCTGCTTATGGTCAGGGCGGCGCAGCCCGACCACCCATTGATTGAGGCGGTGCTCTGTGGTCCGCGGCGGGTAGGAGTGGCCGTGGGTTTCGGCGTAGGCGGCCAGCGCTGCGAAGTTCGTCTCCCAGCGGGCATCGACAGCGTTCCACGCCCAGCCCGGTAACTCTTCGAGGCGTTCGATGCGCTGGGGAAGGATCCGGCCGTGGCTGTGTGCGCGTCGCTGATCGGACACCCACTGTCCGAGCAGCCGCCCGTCACCGGTTGTGTACTGCTGCGCGGGGCTGGCGTGACCGTAAACGGCGACGTAGGCGGCCAGCGCGGCGAAGTTGTCCTCCCACTGTCGGGTCAACGTGTCGACGGTGTGCACGCTGAACGCGCGCAGGAACTGCTCGGCCAGCTCAGAGGGCAGATCAGTGGGAACGAGGATGTCAACGAGGTCGGTGTGCACCGAGCCGCGCTCACCGGAGGCGCCGTCGCCGAGGGTGTCCCAGAGCCGGGTGAGGTCCGCGGCGATGCTTGGGTCGTGGCTTTGCAGCGCCAGCAGCACTTGCCGCGCTTTTTTGAATTGACTGATGTCGATGACGGTTTCGGCGTCGAGGCTGTCATCGACGGTCAGCGCCAGCACGATCAGTGCGGGCCGGTCGTGGTGGGGATTTTTGCGGATGGCGCGCCCCACGGCCTGGGCGACGTCGATATCGGAGGAACGCGGTTCGGCGAAGAACACCGCGTCCAGCGCCGGGATGTCGATTCCCTCGGTGATGCAGCGAGCGTTGGTGACGATGTTCCACTGCCCGGGCCGGTGACCGCCGAGGGTCTCTTCGGCGGCGGCCTTGCGTTCCCGCAAGGGTGAGCCGCCGTCGATGTGGGTGATGTGCGCGGCGCGGCCGTCGCGGACGAGTCCGCGGGCGGCCAGCAGCGCATGGGTGCGTGCGAACGTGGCCGCGAAGTCGCGGCTGGCTGCGATCGTGTTGTGGAAGGCCCGGACGCTGGATAGCTGGTAGTCGTTGGCGGCCTGGGTCAGGGCGATCGCGGCGGCGACGTGGTCGGCCCGGGCGCTGCCGTCCTCCCCGGCGGCCAGGCTGATCAGCCGGACATCCTTGAGCGCGGAGGCCACCGAGGAATCCGACACGGCGATGACGGCCACTTTGAATGGCGACAAGATGCCACGGTTGATCGCATCTCGGGTGGGCAGGGAGAACACCCGCCGCCCGTACAGACCGTGGTTGTCCATGGAGGCCACGGTGCTGCGCCGCGGACGTGCGCCGGCGGGACCACGAGAGGAACCGCGGGCGTGCACTTTAGGGGTCGCGGTGAAAAACAGCCGGTGCTGGACCGGGATTTTGCGGTCGTCGATAACGGCGGCGAACGGTTTTCCCCGCCGCCCCGCAGTGCGGTGGGCCTCGTCGCACACCATGACCGACCAGTCGGGCGCCCCGAACGTCGAGTGGGCGGCGGTGATGACCGCCGCTGACTGGTAGGTCGCGAACACCACCCGCACACCTGGGGTCTCGGTCAGCCAGTGGGCGAGCCGCTCGGCGCTGGTCGTGCTGGCCATCGACAGTTCGTCGCTGTCGATGTCCTCGGCGTCGGGGATCTGCTGAGAGCACACGGCCAGCGCGGAGAACTCCACCGGTGCCTCAGCGCGCCACACCTGATAGGTCTGCTCCAGCAGTCCCAGCGTCGGAAACGTCAGCAGGACCGAACCGGGCCCGCCGGCGAGCAGCTTGGCCACCGCATGCACGGCCATCAGTGTTTTGCCGGTGCCGCAGCCCGATACAAGCAACGCTCGGGCGTCGTCGGGGGTGACTGCTTCGACGGCGGCGATTTGGTAGTCGCGGAGTTTGAGCATTGAACCTGCTGGTGTGTCAGGGGTCGGGGGCGATTTCAGCGTATCTGCCGATAGTGGGGCCGCCGGGCGCCAAAACGATTGCCAACAAGCGGCGCGTCCGAATGCTTTGAGCTGTGCGCAACCGCAATCCCTTGCAAAGGGCTGGCGCTCGACGCCGCCACCGTGTCGGGGCCCTATGGCATGGTGCATGGGAAGGAGGTTGGCCGATGCGCGACATTGACGAGATGATCGCGGACACCCGGCAGGTGATGCTGCGCTCGGCGGCAACTGCACTGCTACCTATGGGCGTCGCGCCCACTCCTCAGCTCGCCGTCTTCGATGAGCGGAACTGCGGCGAACCCCTGGTCGCCATGGTCACGTGCCGGGATTATCAGCCAGGCCGCGACGCGGCCGAAGCGATTACCCACATGGGTCGGCTGGCGGCCGCTCTGGCCGCGACCCATCTGCTGGTCTTCTGGGAAGAGGCCGACCTGCACCGGTCGTTGACACAGGCAGCCCAAGCCCCACCCTCCGGTTTGGCGATCCTGGAAGCCAACTATCGCTCCCACCAGCTGCATTGGTACCCGTTCGCGGCCACCGTGCGCGGGTATCGCCCCAGCGGAGGTGCCGATCTCAACATCACCTGGGGGGCGCCGACAAGTTGCCCCGGCGCTGCATTGCACCAGCCTGTCGAGGGGCTCTTGTCGTGGTCGCGAGAGGTGTACTGCAACCGGTACGAGGTCGACGAAATGCTCACCCGCGCTGTCGAAGCCGGATATGGCATCGCACGTTTCGCTGCGCCGGTCACACACCTCGGCTGAAAAGCCAGGCCGCTTCACGCCGCGTAATCGTGGGTGGATAGCCCCCGCCGGGGCGTGTGCAGGTTACTCAGAGGCGGCCCGGTTCCCAGTGACCCAAGATCAGTCCACGGCTTCCGTCGGGAAGGGTTTCGAATCGTGCACTGAATCCGACCGGATTGAGCGTCCAGTAGTGAGCCTTTTCCGGAGGCAGGTCAGCGGCGTTGGTGTGGGCTTGTAGGTGCGGGTTACTCCACAACATCCGGTCGGGCCATTGGCGGCCTGCCGGATCGTGGGGAACGAACTCGACGGCCCCGATCGCGGCAGGCAGGAAACCTATGACGGCATCGCGGGTGGGGTCGTCGTGGCGGGCACGCACGAATCGCCCCGTCTGTACCCAGGATTCCCAGGTCGCCGCGACGTCGTCGATGTCGTGGTCCAGGAACGCCAGCACGCACGGCATACCGGTCCCGAAAACGATGGTGTCCAAGTCATTCTCCTCACTCACATCTCGGCGGAATCTCAGTGGCCTTTCTAGAGTTCGAGACCGTCGATGTCGCGGCCGCGATCGCGGTCGCGTTCGGCGACAGTGTCGGCGACGGTGGCCATCCGTTCGTAGGCCGCCGCGGCGGCCCGGCCCGCCGCGCTGTGTTCGCGCCACACCGCGCTCCGGGCACTGCGGCGCTGTTCTTGGGTGACCAGCAGGTCGCTGACGGGCTGGGGCAGCAGGTGACGTTCGGTGCGTTCGGCTTCAGCGTGCATGGTGCGGGCCCGGTCGTCGTTGGCCAGGATGGCGCGGAAATGGTGTGCTGCTGAGTATTTGTTGCCGCGGCGCAGGACGTGGATGTCGGCGCCGGCCACGATGGGGGAGTGTTCGTGGTCGGCTTCGCCGCCGATCCGTTGGTAGACATAGGCGTGGTTCTCGTCTTTGGCGCGGGTCATCCCGACGTAGGCCATGGCGCGGCTGGAGGTGTCGGACAGGATCGAGTGGCATACCCCGGGGGTGGTCTTGCTGCCCACGGTCACCCCCTGCGCCGAGTGCACCGTCACCGCGTAGCCGAGGGTGATCTTCTTGCGCAGGTAGTCGCCGTCGAACACGACGCGGGCCTTGTCGGAGAGCCGCTCGGCGGCGACCCGGTTGGTTTTCTCGTCGATGCCGGCCACGCGCCAGCGGTTACCGTTACGGACCTGGTCGACGTCCCGGCCGAGGGGGTGATCGGCGCCGGGGTGCACGGCGATGGTGCGGTCGTTTTCGCGGCTGACGATGATGTCGCCGACTGCGACCTGCTGCTCACGCGCGGCCCGCACCGAGGGGCCGTCCCCAACCAGGGCGTTGTGGATGCGCAGGTTCAGCGCGTCGGCCATCTCCCAGGAGTCACACACCATCAGCGAGTCTTTACCGGCAGCACGGTCGGCCAGGTAGGCATCGCCGGCGTCTTTGGCCATCGCGATCGGGTCGCCGGTGTGCAGGCGGCCCTGGATGCGGTACCAGCCGACCGCTTTGCGCAGCCGGTTGCCGTGCCCGGAGCGCAGCGCCAGCGAGGCGTCACGTTCTTCGGCGCTGCGCATCCGCCACACTTCTCCGAGCCGCTGCGACCAGGGCAGCTCCCCACTCAGGTGCTCGAACATGCCGCCGCGGGCCTTCACCGGCTCCAGCTGGTAGGGGTCACCGACGAGCACGATTTTGGCGCGCCCGGCCACTGCTGCCGACACCAGTTTCTTCAGGTCGGGGGTGCCGACCATGGACGCTTCGTCGACGATCACGACGGTGCGCCGGTCGATGGCCAGCGTGTGGTCCTCGATGAGGTTGAGGGCCATGGCCACGGTTAGCCCGCGGTCGCCGGCTTCTTCCTGCATGGCCTCATCGACGGCTTTGCCTGTGGGTGCGAGCACGAGAACTTCTTTGTTCGCGCGGTGCGCCGCACCGCGCAGCGCTTTGAGTGAGTGGGTTTTGCCAGCACCGGCCGGGGCCTGCAATGGCTGCACCAGAAACGGTGACACGGCGATGTTGCGGATGGCGCGTTCCTGGTCGGCGGACAGGTCACCGAGATCGGCGGCGCGCACGTCCAGACGGCTGCGGTTGTCGGCGGTGTCGACCATGTCCAGGATGCGCGACTCCTCGAGCATGATCTCCTCGACGGTGTACTTCTCGTGCCCTTCGCGGTGCTGGGCCTCGCGCGGCGCGCTGATGCGCACACCGACGTCGTCGACGAACGCCTCGATGAGCGCACGCGGTTCCCCGGCCGCGTCGACGGGCAGTTGCGCGCCGACGATTTCCACCATGTCGGCGCGCGTGAACGCCGACTTGTCGATGCGCGCCGCCATGCGCGCGATGCGCTCCCGGTCCAGGGGAGTGCGCGCCCGTGCGCGCCGCTGGTCGCGCGCGGCGAAATGCGCGTCGCGCTCCAGAGTCAGTCCGCGCGCATCAGCGCGCCACATCGCTTTGAGCTCTTCCCAGGCGAGCTGTTCGGGTTTGGTGGGCCGGGTCGCTTTCTGCGCGGTCGCCAGCTGCGCGGCGGTGGGTTCACCGTCGACGACGACGAGGTTGTCTTTGGCCCACTCCCGCAGTCGGGTGGACCGCTGCGACCACGCCTTGATACTCGCGACGGCCACCCCGGCGATCTCGGCCATGCCCGAATGCTCATCGACGTGTTGCCACTCGAAGCCCCGCTCGGCGTGCAGCTCGTGGCGCAGCGTCGCCTGGTAGATGATCCCGGCGGCCTTGGCTTCGTGATACAGCGATTTCGAGTCGATCGACACTAACCGCCCGTCGGATCTGACCTGCCGATTCGGCACGATGACGTGAGTGTGCAGGTGCGGATCCCCGCACCGCGACGTCTCATGCTGGTAAGCGATGGCTACCAGCCCGGGCAGCCGCTGCAAGTCTTTATTGCTGGTCAGCGGGTTATGCACCCGCGTGTACCCGGCGTGCTCATGCAGGTAGGTCATCGCCGCTTCAACGGCTTTGACGTGGGCGTTCTGCATGACCTTCTCGGCCACGTCATCGGTCAGCGATCGCAGCAGCGACACACTCTTGGGCGCGGCGAACATCAGGTCAAAACCGTGCACTCCATTGGTCCCGAACGCCCGCCCCGACTCCCCGTTGGGGGTGACTCCGTCATCGAGCCACCGCGCCGCGGTCTCGGTGTCAGCAAACCCGCCGTCGAGAGCGGCCCCGTCCAACCCGGTGGCCTCGCCGACCGCCGCCTTGTCCCCGACCACCACCCACGTCGGGACCCGGGTGTCACCTTCGGAGTAGTACTCGCCGAGCCCGCCGCCGGCGGCCTGGCGGTCCATCGATGCCTGGCGGGCCTGATTGGCGGTGTCGTTGTAGTAGCCGATGCTCCAGCGGCTCAACCGCGAGATCGTCAGCACGGTCGCACCGTCATCGACCACCTCACCAAGCCGGACAGGCCGCCGCCAGGCGGCCGGGGTTCGGGCGCGCCAGCGCCCGAAGCCGAGTATCGCACAAGTGTGCCAATGTGCCGGAAGTCTGTCGGGTGGGAGCGGAGGTGAGGCGGAGTGGGTGTGCTGCAAGGGGCGAGGTGGTGAGGAATTGGTGCCAGTGTGTGGTGAGGGGCGGACTTAGGGTGAGGGGAAGGGAAAAGAGTTGGGTGTGGGGGACGAGGTTGATGGTGGGTGGGTTGTGAGAGGTGAGAAGTGGGTCGGCGGCGCCGCGCAAGCGGCGTGGCCGACGATCGCGGGTGCCTGGTGGTCGATGTGGGCCTGGAGGCGAGCCGAGGCGGACCGTAGGGCGTGGCTCAGGGATCTGTGTGAGCGGTCGGCAGCTACCGAGCGGAGGGGGTGACGATGGGCAAGATTTGGGCGGCGCTGGCGGCGGTGGCCGTAGAGGGCGCGGTGCTGGCGTGGATGGTTGGCGGCCAGCTGTGGGACTGGATGAGCGCGGGGCTCAGCGCCGGCATCGGCTACTGAGCCGGGCTGACGCCGGAAGAAAAAGAGAGCCGGCACGCTGCCTGTCGTGGGACAGGGGCGTGCCGGCTCTCTTCGTGTGGAGCTAGGACGCGGCGGGGTTGTTGACGCGGTGGTCGAGCTTGAGCAGCCGAGCCAGCGGCGGGACGTCGCTGCTGTGGCGGGCGGCGTGGTTTTCGGCCGCGGCGATGAGGGTGGCGGTGTGGCGGTAGTCGGCGGCCAGGAAGGCGCATTGGGCGGCCAGGGCGTAGGCCGCCGCGGCGATGGGTCGGTCGGCCAGGTGCTCGGCGATGCGCTCATAGAGCTGCGCGGCGGCGGCTTCGTGGCGGTCGGCGACGCCGGCGAGGTGGCGCGCGTGCGCGCCGGCCAGGGCGGTGGCTGTGCGCTCGGCGAGCTCGGGTGTGGGCGCCTCGAGGTTGAGCAGTGCGGTGCGCAGTGCGGTCAGGGTGGTGAGGGTGTCGGTGTGCGGCATAGTGGGTTCCTTTCGGGTGTGCGGGTGCGCGGGTGGGCGGTGCGGCTCCGGTGCCCGCGCCGCGCGGGCACCGGAGGTGTGCGCTTTGGGTTAGTTGTCGGCGTCGGTGTTGGCGATGAAGACCTCCGCGTCGGCCAGGTAGTACTCGGCGTGGCGGCGCTCGTCGGGGGTGGCGTCTGCGGCGAGCAGGACGGTGACGGCGTTGTCGCGGGCCGATAACGCGTATTGGCGGCGCCGGTGGGGGTCGTCGGCGCAGTCGACCGCGGTGTGGATGTCGGCGCGGGCGTAGGCCAGGACTGCGGTGGTGCTGGGGGTGGCCGCGCTGAGGTTGCTGGTGGGGTCGTGGTCGGCGATGGCCCAGGGGTTGGTGGCGATGGTCATGGTTGTTCTCCGTTCGTCTACGGTGTTTGCTGCGCCGGTTAGCGCTGGGGGTGTGCGGGGGGCCGGTGGGGTGGCGCGGTCAACCCCGAAGAGGCCGCGGCGCAACGGAGCAGGGTTTTCGGCCCGCGAGCGGCAGCGAGCTTGATAGGGCCGAAAAGGTCACTCGGCCTGTG
>JAIEPH010000035.1 GCA_019749805.1 Mycobacteriaceae bacterium
AACCCAAACCGGCACCATGAGTGTCAGCGATGTCCCAAGACATAAGTGTCAGCGATGTCCCGAGACACCACACAACCCTGAGCGGCTATCAGCGCGCCGAATTCGCAAGCCTGCGGGACTTGCGGCCGCCGCGCACGCGGTCGATGGCCGCGCCCCACAGCAGCTGCACCGTCGGCGTCAACTGGTGCCCCTTGACGGTCTCGACGCTCAGCGCCGCGGTGGCCGCCGCCTTGGTCGCCGCCGACGCCTTCAACATATGACCCGAGTCGTACGGCGGCTGGGGGTCGTACTCGATGACCAACTGCACGGCCTTGGCCTTGGCGTCGCCGCAGATTTGGCCGAACAGCCACAGCCCCAAGTCGATGCCGGCCGACACCCCCGCCGCGGTCACGATCTTGCCGTCGCGCACGATCCGCTCGTCGCCGACAGGCTCGACGCCGAACGGCTTGAGCATCGGCACGCACAGCCAGTGCGACGTGGCGCGGCGGTCTTCGAGGATGCCCGCGGCGGCCAGGATCACCGAACCCGAGCACACCGACGTCGTCCAAGTGGACGTCTCGTGTGCCTTGCGCACCCAGTCGAGCACCTTCTCGTCGCGGGCGTGCTCGAACGTCGCCATGCCGCCCGGCACCAGAATAATGTCCGGAGAAGGGGTTTCGTCGAACGAGTGCGTCGCACCGATGAGCAGCACTCCCGAGTCAGCGGTGATAGGGCCGGGCTCGTGCCACACGAACCGCACCTCCGCATCGGGGAGGTTACGCAGCACCTCGTAAGGCCCGATGAAGTCCAGTGCGGTGAAGCCGGGGTACACCATGATTGCGATCTGCTGGGACATTTGGAGCATCTCCTCTACTAGGCGAACGTCTTGCGGTATTGGTCGGGCGAAATGCCCAGTCGTCGAACGAAATTTCGGCGCAGCGTCTCGGCACTACCGAAGCCGCAACGCGCCGCGATGACCGTCACGGTGTCGTCGGTCTCCTCGAGTTGCCTGCGGGCGGCCTCGGTGCGGATCCGCTCGACATAAGCCCCCGGCGCCTCCCCCACCTCGTCGGTGAACACCCGCGTGAAGTGCCGAGGGCTCATCGACGCGCGCCGGGCAAGCTCGGGAATACTGTGCGCGCCACCGGGTTCCGCCTCGATCGCGTTCTGCACGTCGCGGATCGGTGCCCGCTTGGCACGTGGCATCCACACCGGCGCGGCGAACTGCGTCTGGCCACCGGGCCGCCGCAGGTACATCACCATCCAGCGCGCCACCGTCTGCGCGACATCGGTGCCGTAATCGTCTTCGACCAGCGACAGGGTCAGGTCGATGCCCGCCGTGACGCCCGCCGCCGTCCAGACCTGTTCGGAGCTGCGCACAAAGATCGGTTCGGGATCGACGGTCACCGCCGGGAACTCGTCGGCCAGCTGCGAAGCGAACGCCCAGTGCGTGGTCGCGACGCAACCGTCGACCAGACCGGCCTGCGCGGCGATGAAGGCGCCGGTGCATACGCTGACGACGCGCCGCGACTGCTCGGCTGCGATCCGAATCCAACCGACGGTGTCGGGATCCCGCCGCGCATCGTCGACGCCCATGCCTCCGGGCAACACCAGTGTGTCGATCGGTTCGCGCGGGTCGGGGAACGGCTGGGCAACCAGTGCGAGACCGGTGTGGGTGGCGGCGGGTTCGCCGGTGCGGGTGACGACGCTGACGGTGTATCCCTCGTCCGTGCGGCCCTGGCCGGCCAGGGCCATGGTGGCGCCGGTGAAGACGTCGAACGGGCCGACCAGGTCGAGAGCCTGGACGCCCGAGAAGCCGAGGATCACCACCGATCGCACGTATTCAGTGTTGGGCAGCGAGGGGGTGGCGTCTAGGCCATGGCCCCCACAGATTAGGACATCAGCGGATAGCAGGCGCGGATCCGGTCGATCCACCAACGCCGACGTTCCGGCGCCGCGGCCAGCGCGGCCAGCCGAGCAGGGTCGGGCACGACTGGTGCGACCGAAAGGAGCCCGTCGACGGGCACGGCCGGCTCGGCGATGTCGTCGACGAAAAGGCCGCCGGTTCCGAGGCCGCAGGCGTACGGGAGTTCGGGCAGCGCGGCGGCCGCGAGCAGTCCGCGGGCTATGCCAACCGCGGAGTCGAGCGCGCTGGACACCACGATCGGGATATCGATCTGGTCGGCGATCTCCAGCATCTTGGCCACGCCGCCCAGCGGCGCGACCTTGAGGACCGCCACGTCGGCGGCGTCCTCGCGCACCACGCGCAGCGGGTCGTCGGCCTTGCGGATGCTCTCGTCAGCCGCGATCAGCACGTCGACACGGCGGCGCAGCGCAGCCAACTCGGGCACCGTTGCGCACGGCTGCTCGATGTACTCGAGCGGGCCGTCGGTCGTCAGCGCGGCGGCTGCCTCGGCTGCCTCGTCGACGCTCCAGCCACCGTTGGCGTCGACGCGCACCGTCGGAACCAGTGCGCGTACGGCGTTGACGCGTGCCACGTCGTCGGCCAGGGTCTGCCCGGGCTCGGCCACCTTGACCTTCGCGGTGCGCGCCCCGGGAAACCGGGCCAGCACCTCGGGCACCTGCGCGGCGACGAGGGCGGGCACGGTGGCGTTGATGGGAACGCGATCGCGGAGGATATCGGGCGGCGCCTGGTAGGCGCCCTCGATGGCCGATGCCAGCCAATGCGCCGCCTCGGGCGGCCCGTACTCGACAAATGCCCCGAACTCTCCCCAGCCGGCCGGTCCCTCGATGAGCGTGACCTCGCGAACTGTGATGCCGCGGAACCGAACTCGCATCGGCAGCGAGACGACATGCAATCCGTCGAGAACCTCATCCAGCGGCGGCACGCACACCATACTGCCCCGCCGCGGCCCATCGATCCCAGCTTTACAGTGGTGACATGCCCACCCCCGAAAAACCGCGGCCCGGCCAGGAGTCAGTGTGGGATTATCCGCGGCCGCCACGGCTGGAGGAGTTCAGCGGTTCGATCACCGTCGAACTCGGTGGCGTCGTCATCGCGTCTACAACGTCGGCGTGGCGCGTGCTCGAGACCAGCCATCCCCCGACGTATTACCTGCCTGCCAGCAGCTTCATCGATGGCAGTCTGCGCGCGGCGGCCGGCTCCTCATGGTGTGAATGGAAGGGACAGGCAAGCTATTTCGATCTCGTCAGTCCGCGGCGGGTCGCACCACGGGCGGCATGGACCTACGTTTCACCGACCCGCGGATTCACCGCGATCGCCGGCGCGCTCGCGGTAATGCCTGCACTGGTGGACCGGTGCACCGTCAACGGTGAACAGGTCATTCCCCAGCCAGGGGGCTTTTACGGCGGCTGGATCACGAGTTGGGTCGCGGGCCCCTTCAAAGGAGTGCCGGGCTCGATGGGCTGGTGACCTTAGTCGTCATGCATCGGTCACTTTTGGCCCACGTTTAGATCGGCCCCCTCTGGATATAGTTAAGAAACTTAATGATGTCACGAGGAGCAGATCTTGAAGGCAGGAACTCTCGCAGGAACAGCCGTGGCGACCGCCGCGACCGCCGTCATCGGTGGACTGGCAAGCCGGCCGGCGCAGTCGCCGTGGTATGCGAACCTAAAGAAACCGCCGTATCAGCCTCCGCGCCAAGCCTTTCCGATCGTCTGGCCCGTCTTGTACGCCGACATCGCAGTGGTGTCGGCCGCAACGATCGACGAACTGGAGCAACGCGGACTACGAGACGAGCGGCGGACGTATATCGCCGCGCTGGTGACGAACCTGATCCTGAACGGAAGTTGGTCCTGGTTGTTCTTCAATCGCCGCTGGCTTGGCACATCGGCGATCGCGGCCGGGATTCTGTCCATCAGCAGCGCCGACCTGACCCGGCGCTCGGTCGCCGTCCGCGGTGGGAAGGCAGCCCCGATGGCCGCCTACGTAGCGTGGACATCGTTCGCCACCGCGCTGTCGACTCACATCTGGGCGCTGAACAGGCGGCGTTGATGAGACTGATCGACATACCGGGCCAGGTAACCGAATCGATCTTGTCGATCGTCGGCATCCGCGTCGGCACCGAAGAGCCCCACTATCTGGCGACCAAACTGACCGACGGCGTAGAAATCCGGCGGTACGGCCCGCGGATCGCCGCCGAAACGGCGGTGGCGGCCGACGACGAACGCGCCCGCAACATCGGCTTCCGCCGACTGGCGGGTTATATCTTCGGCGGCAATCATCGCGGCGAAACGATCTCGATGACGGCGCCTGTCAGCCAGCAGCGCGGAGACGCGATTTCCATGACCGCTCCGGTCGCACAGTCCAGAAACGCTGCGGGCGAGTCGGTCATTCGGTTCTTCATGCCGTCGAAGTGGACGATGGAGACGCTGCCGACGCCGGATGACGAGCACGTCCAGTTGGTCCAGGTCCCCGCCGAGACCTACGCGGTCCTGCGGTTCACCGGCGATCGCAGTCCCGAAGCAGTCGCAGCGCGGACAGACGAGCTGCGGAAGGCCCTGGCCGACAACGACATCGAACCTGCGGGCGATCCGGTCGCGTGGTTCTTCGATCCGCCGTGGACGCTGCCGTTCCGGCGGCGTAACGAGATCGCGATCCCGGTTGCGCCACCAACCTAGACCGTCGAGCGGTCACCGCCTTACGAGTACTGCTTGCGCAGATCCTTCTTGAGGATCTTTCCGGTCGGATTCCGCGGCAACTCGTCCTTGAAGTCGACGGTTTTCGGGCACTTGTACGCGGCCAACCGCTCTCTGGCGAAGGTGATCAACTCGCCTTCGGTGGCCTCACCCTCAAGTTGGACAACGGCTTTGACGACCTCGCCCCACTTGTCGTCGGGGATGCCGATGATCGCGACATCGGATACCGCGGGATGTTCGGCGAGTACCCGCTCCACCTCGATCGAGTAGATGTTCTCTCCCCCGGAGATGATCATGTCCTTCAGTCGGTCCTCGACGAAGACGTAGCCGCCGTCGTCGACGCGGCCGATATCACCGGTGCGGAACCAGCCGTCCTCGGTGATCGACTCCTCCGTCGCCTCCGGCTTGTTGTGATAGCCCTTCATCAACTGTGGTGAGCGGAACCACAATTCACCCTGCTCACCCTCGGGCACATCTTCGAGCGTGTCCGGGTCGACCACCCGCACCTCGGCGTTGGGAACCAGCGTCCCCGCACTCGAGAGCCGCTCCTCCTTGCCCGGATCCCGGTGCGCCTCGGGAAGCAGATGGCTGATGACACCGCACAGTTCGGTCAGCCCGTACGCCTGCATGAAATCGGTGTTCGGCCATGCTTCCAGCGCCCGACGCAGCAATGGAAGCGGCATCGGCGAAGCGCCATAGGCGAACGTCTTCAACGATCCGAACAGCTTGACCGCATCCTCACCGGAGTCGAGCACCTTGGCCAGCACCGCGGGCACCAGGAATGTCCTGTTGGCACCCTTGAAGATTGCGCCGGCCAGGGACGCACCGTCGACCTCGCGGGTCATCACGCTGGGGAAGCCGTCGTGGATTCCGAATTGCACATAGGACGAGCCGCCGACATGGAACAGCGGCATCGACACCATGTTCTTGTCGCCTTCGTCGAACTCGAACCCCTCGTGCGCATTCACGGTGTGCGCAATGATGTTCGCCTGAGTCAGCTGCACGCCCTTCGGTTTGCCCGTCGTGCCTGACGAATACATGATGATCGCGACATCGTCGGGCTCGACATCGTCCTGACGATCTACGGGCGAAGCCGCGGCGAGCATCGCCTCGTACTCGTCGCCGTCACCGCCCTCCGGCGTCACCTCGATGACGTGCTCGACGTGGGTGAGCTTGTCGCGGATCTTGTCGACGTTGGCGCGCAGTTCCTTGCCCACGATCAGTACCTTGGCGCCCGAATCGTTGACCACGTAGTCGAGCTCGTCGGCGGCCAGCCGGAAGTTGATGATCGCGTTGGCCGCGCCCAGCGACGCGGCGGCCAGCGTCAGCTCCACACAGGCGGGGTGGTTCTTGTCGAGAAACGCCACCACATCCCCACGCTTGACGCCACGCTCCTTCAGCGCACCCGCCAGCCTGCGCACGCGGTCATTCCATTCCGCCCACGTCCAGGATCGGTCGAGGTAATCGATCGCCTCGGCGTCGGGTCGTGTTTCGGCCCAATGAGCCGTGCGTTCGTCGAGGAAGCGGGGTTCAGCCAGGTCAGACATGCTCTGAGCCTGCCACGGACACCGCCGGCGATACCCGCGTTTCGGCAATCCGGCCGCGTCACTGTCCGTAGACCTGCCTGCCCGCCAGATAGGTCGCACGCACCTCGAGGTCGGCGATCTGCTCGGGCGGCACTGTTCGCGGGTCCGCAGAGAGCACCACCATGTCCGCGTACTTGCCCACTTCCAGCGAGCCGATGACGTCGTCGGAGTGCAGCTGCCACGCCGCGTCGATGGTCTGCGCCCGGATCGCCTGATCAACCGTGATCCGTTGCTCCGGTCCGATCACCCGGCCGCTCGGTGCGGTGCGGGTGACGGCGACGCTGATGTTGCGTAACGGCTCCTCGGGTGTGACGGGCGGATCGTTGTGCAAGGAGATACGCATTCCCGTCGCCACCGCCGAACCACAGGGCATCCAACGGTTTCCGCGCTCAGGTCCGAACAGGCCGTCGACGACGATGTCGCCCCAATAGTGGATCTGGTCGACGAACAGGCTGCACGTGACGCCGAGATCGTGCGCGCGCTGCAGTTGGTCGTCGCGAATCGCACCGACGTGCTCGAGGCGTAGCCGATGGTCGTCGCGGGGATGCTCGCGCAGCGCTTCCTCGTAGACGTCGAGGATGGTGTCGGCACCCGCGTCGCCCTGGACGTGGCAGGCCATCTGCCAGCCCTTCGGAAAGTAGGCGCCAACGATCTCAGTCAGTTGCTCACGGGTGTAGTTCGCACAACCGCACGACCCCTTCGGGATGCCGATGCTGCGGGTGGCCGCGGTGTCGAGATACGGGAACGACAGATCGATGTTGCCGATCCACGGCGAACCGTCGACCCAGATCTTGATACCCGCCTGCCGGACCATGTCGTCGCCGTTGGCGGGCACCTGGTCGGTGGTCATCGCGGCGGTGGACATCTCGTAGAGGCGCAGCCGCACCGTCAGTTCGTCACGCATCTGGTCGATCACCGGGCGGAACCCCGGGTCGAACGCCATTTCCGAACACGCCGTCAACCCGGCGCGGTTCAGCCGGGCAAGTTCGGCACGCAGCATCGCCGGGTAGTCAGTGGGCTGAATCGCGCCCTGCAGCAGCGGGAACACCGCCTGAATCTCCTCGGCGCTCCCGTCGAGCGAGCCGTCGGAGTTCCGTCCGTACTTGGCGCCCTTCGGGTCCGGTGTGTCACTGGTCAGCCCGACGCGCGCGGCCGCCGCGGAATTGAAGTAGGCCTTGTGCCCCGAGTTGTGGATGATCACCAGCGGGTATTCGGGGGCGGTGCCGTCGAGCCAGGCGAGCGTCGGGTCGGGCAGTCCATCCTGCAGCAGCGCGTCCCAGCCGTTGAGGTAGGCGCCCTCGGCCCCACGCTTGGCCGTTTCCTTTTCGATCGCCGCGACGACGTCGTCGGCCTTCGGCAGCGTTACGGGGCGGATGTCGACCATCCGGTCCGACAGCACGATGGCCTCCATCAGCGGGTGCCCATGAGCCTCGACGAGTCCGGGCATCACGCACCCATCCTTCAGGTCCACCGTCCGGGTATCCGGGCCGATCCAGGTCTCGATGTCGGACCTGTCACCGACAGCGACGATGCGACCGTCGGCCACGGCGATCGCTTCCGCGGTGGGTTGTTGTTCGTTGACGGTGAGGACGGTTCCGGTGAGCACGAGATCGGCAGCCGACACCCGATCAGTATGGCGGGCGGTATTGAGCCGGGGCCCTATTCGGCTAACTGAGACACCTGTCATCGATACTTTCCAAGCGCGCGACGGATGCGTTCCAGCGCTTACGGCTCCGGAATGCAATAGCGGCAATGGACGCCTTGACCCGCGGAGGCGCGCAGCGTCATCGGGTTTCGGCGGTGACGAGACATTCGACAAGGGTCTGCGTAAGCCAGCGCTCGTAGCGCTGCGGCCCCCACCCGCGATCGAGCACGAGTAGTCGGTAGACCTCGGGGGACATCAGGGTGTAGACGATGTCGGCCGCATCGCGCTCCCGAAGGCCCGGTCGCAACGCATCGGCACGAGCCAACGAGCGCGCAATCTGCCCTTGGCCCGCGCGGCGCTGGCGATTCAGGTCCTCGAGCAGCGCCGCGGCGTCGGTATCCGAGTTCGCCGCGCCGAGGAGGATGCGGTAGATGGGCGCCGTCCTAGCGTTCACCTCGGAGGCCACGGCGACGAAACCCGCCAACTGACTCTTCGGGTCCGGGTCCGCGAGCGGGGCGCGAACTTGCGGACGCTCTGGCAACGACACCGGTTCGTCGTCACCGACGATCGACACGTCAAGGATCGCCTTGAGGATCCCGCGCTTGGAGGAGAACAGCCGGTAGACGGTGGCCGGCGGCACATCCGCGGCCGAGCTGATGGCCTCGATCGTTGTGGCCCCGTAGCCGCGGTCGATGAACAGATTCCTGGCGGCGCCGATGACAGCGGCTCGTGCCAAGCGGGTTCGGGCTTGCCCGCTTCGGCCGGGGGATCGCTCACCCCGATCTGAGGTCGCCACGGATTGATACTACTACTCTCATTTTGATAGTCTTACTCTTATTTCTGCAGAGCGCCAAGCGTGTCGCGAAAGGACTCAAGCATGACTGGAATCGAATCCGTCACCCTCGAAACGCCCGAACCCGCCGCCGTCGACGCTTTCCTGGCCGCTTTCGTTCCCGGATTGCCGGTGCGCACACGCGCTACGGACGCGGCAACGACCGGCTTCCGCGGCTTCACGTTGTCGCTCGTGGTGCCACAGCCAGCCACGGTCGACGCTCTCATTGGCGTCGCTCTCGAGGCCGGCGCGGCGGAGTTGAAGGCACCGAAGAAGAGTTTCTGGGGCTACGGCGGCGTAGTCAGCGGTCCCGATGGCACAATCTGGACAGTCGCGTCCTCGTCAAAGAAGAACCGGCGGCCGAAAAACCATCAGATCGACGACTTCGTCATTCAGTTGGGAGTCGAAGACGTCGCTGCGAGCAAGCGGTTCTACGTCGAGCGCGGGCTCGAAGTGGCGAAGAGCTACGGCCGCAAGTACGTCCAGTTCGACAGCCCGCCAGTCACCTTGTCGCTCTATGGTCGCCGGAACTTGGCCAAGACAGCGGGCGTGTCCCCAGAGGGCAAGGGGTCGGCCCACCTCGCCATTAACAGTCCCGCGGGCACTTTCACCGACCCCGACGGGTTCACGTGGGAAGCCGTGCGAGCGGCCGCAATCCGATGATTGATCGCAACAAGAACGGCGGCAAGCCGAAGCTGCTCTCGGGCGGCAATCCCCAGATACCCAAGGGTGAGGGGACCGGCCCAGTGCGGGACTACATCGCTGCCATGCCCGGGTGGAAGCGTGATGTCGGACAGCGCCTCGACGAACATATCGTGCGCACAGTCCCCAATGTGCACAAGGCCGTGAAATGGAACCAGCCGTTCTACGGCCACAAGGGTGAGGGCTGGTTCCTGTCATTCCGGTGTTACACCAACTACGTTCAGGTGCAATTCCTCAAGGGGACGGCGCTGAAACCGTTGCCGCCGAAAGCGTCCAAACACGACGAAGTGCGCTACCTCGATATCCGCGAAGGCGACGAACTCGACGAGGACCAATTCCGGTCCTGGATCGAGCAGGCCGCCGTGCTGCCGGGCGCAAAGATGTGACGTGAGAATCAGGGCATCAAATTGCCTGTCATGCCGCCCGTTTCCAGAGTGCCGACGTTGAATACGACGAGGCCCACTATTTCGGCGCTAGGCCCCGCCGAACTCGGGACGCAACACCGGCGCCAACGCCGCGAGCGGGATGTGCGCCTGCACGGTGCCGCCGTCCATCGCCCACTGCATGCGGCCGATCGTGTAGTCCAACGGGGTGTCGTGACCGACCGGATAGTCGGGCATGTAAAGAATCAACTCATCGGATGTCAACGCCCAGGCCCGGTAGCCGCCGGAGTACACCTTGTCCGGGGTCCAGCGGTCCGGGGTGAACGGATAGGTGCCAGGCTGGTGCGGCGGCGGTGCGGCATCGAGGGCCGCCGCGATGAACGGCGCGCCCAACCGCGCGATCTCAACCCCGTGGTCGACTCCCGGCTTGAACAGGTCGGCCAGCTTCAACTGTCGGCCGCCCGCGAAGGTGAAAGTGCGGTAGGCGTCGTTGATGATGGGCGCGTTCGGGTGCGCGAGGGCATCGGTACCGACGGTGCCCGAATACATCTCGTGGAAAACGACCGTCGTCGCGTCTCCGTGCTGGAAGATCTGGAATTGCTCCTCGCCGAAGCTGTCTTGAGCCATTTTTCGCGCCGCGTTGCGCCAGTTGTTCATCAGGTTGGTCAGGTACTCCCGGATGGTGGGGTTTTCCACCAGATCGCCGGGCAACGCCATCTTGATGTTGCGAACCGCCTTGCGCTCCGACTCCACCGACGTGCTGCAGGACTGCCCGTCCCACTGACCGCCCAGCTCACCGCAGAAGGCCGGCGCTGACGCCGACGCGGCCGGTGCAACGCAGACCGCCGCCCCGACGGCCACGGCTGCGACGACGCAGCGTGCGATCACGGCAGTTCGACTTTGCTTGCCCGCCAACGATCGTCGACGTTCTCCATCGTCATCTTGATCCTGCTGCGGTCGACCCGGGGGTCGGGCACGCTGGTGTTGGATACCGCCTGGTCCACGAACAGCAGCACGACGACCTTGTCCTTGGACGCAGACTGCACCGCCGAATCCAGGACGACACCGTGCGCCGTCGCCTTGTTGTCGATGAGCAATTGCCGTAGCTGAACGCTCGACTGCGAATACATGTCCTTGAACTCACCGGTCGACCCGTCCAAGACCTGGGCGAAGTTCTCGTCGACCTTGTTGGAGTCGATGCTGGTCAAGATCTGTGCGTACGTGACCGCCGCTTGTTGAGCCTGTTGACTGGCCTGCTCGATCTGCTTGTCCTGCCATAGCTGCCAGCCGAGGTAGCCCGACGTGGCAAGTGCGGCAATGAATATCATCACCACAGCGCCGATTCGCAGGCGTCGCCCCCACCGGCGATCGGTTGCGGGCTCGCCGGCGTCGGTGTCAGCCTCGGCGTCGTCAGCCGCCTCGGCCGTTTCGTCCGGCTCCAGCTCGTCGGCGGTGTCGGCGTCATCTCTATCGGTTGTCACTGACAAGGTCATCTCCTTTGATCATTCAGCGCGGTGGCTCGATGGGCAGGACGGGGCCACCGTAGGGCGTGGGAATAGTGAAGCGGCCCTTCGGTGTCGGGTCGGTTTGACGGCCGAGGTCGGCACCCGGCGGCGGGCCTGCGGTGTCGTCGTCGGCGGGCCGCGGTGCGTTCTTGGCTCCGCGAATCAGTACACCCGGATGGTCGTCGCGGCAGTAGGTGTACATGAACGGCTCGGGAAAGTCCGCCGAAGACGGTGGCCGACGCGGCGTTCCGTAGTCACAGAAGTACATCGGGTAGGGGTCCGCGGTTGCCCACAGTCCGTTGTCGTGCAGCGTGCTGGTGATCGCGTCCAGCACCGAGGTGCGGTGGGTCGGAAACAGCGCGTTCAGCGCGGGCACTCGAAGGTAGAGCAGTCGCGATGTCGTGGTCAGATTCCCGAGCAGCTGCACCATGGTGTCGGAGTTGTCGATGAACAGGGCGTCGACGTCGGACAGTGTGTCCGGCGCCTCGTTGGTGAGACGGCGGTAACCCTCACGCATCGTGTTGATCCCGGTGAACGTCTCGCTGAGATTGCCTGAAGCGACGTCGATCCCGGCGTTCTTGTCGGCGACGAGGGTGAATACGGTACGGCTGTTGCGCAGCACGCTGGTGGTCTCCGGCAACACCGAGTCGAGAGTGGACAGCAGGAAGGTGCCGCCGTTGACGATGTCGGCGAGCTTGCGCGGACCGTCCTTGCTCAGGCTCAATTCGCGTTTGATGAGCTCGATCTGCGCCGTGTCGACCTGCGCCAGCGCGCCGTCGGCATCAGCGAGCAATTCCGCCAGACTGACCGGGACGGTGGCCCTGCCCTGACTGACCACAGCGCCGTCCCTCAGGTAGGGCCCGTCACTCGACTGCGCCGCGAAATCGATGTACTGCTCACCCGCGGGCGAAAGTCCCGACACGCGTACGTCGCTGGACTCCGGGATGGGCACCGCCGAGTCGACGTCGACAACCGCGTTGACCCCCGACGGCGTGATGTCGAGTCGGTCCACCCGCCCGACCCGCACGCCGCGCAGCGTGACGTCCTGATTCGGCAGCAGCCCTGCCGAATCCGGCAGTTCGATGGTCACGCGATAGGTCGATGTCAGCGGATTCACCTGCAGCGCACCGAGGGACAAGTACGCGACGGCCAGGACCAGCGTGAAGAGCAGCGCACCGGCTGACAGCCACGCCTTCCGGCGGTATCCGAAGCGCACCGCGGCGACGAGGTGATTGGCAACGGTGGCGATCATGGCGTCCTCGGCGGGACTGCAGGGACGGAGGCCGGCGGCGGCTGCAGACCGGCTGGCGGCGCTCCCGGTGGCAGCACGCCGGGCGGTGGCGGCGGCGCGATCATCACCTCTCCGGGAACGTCAGGGTTGGGGATCACGGGCACCTGCGGGACACCTGGCCCCTTGCCGACGACCCGCTCCTGCAGCCGGTAGAGCGTGTACTGGAACGTTCCGACCAACTGGTGCCAGTTGTACCGTTTGGGGCCATGCAGCCCCGGGTCACCGGCGAACCCGATGTCGGGTATCGAGCCGAGGATCAGTCGGTCGATGCTGCCGTTGACCGCGAGCGCAGTACCGGTGGTCGACTTCACGAACGGAGGCATCAGCCGGTTCAGCGAATGCAACGTGGCGTCGGGTGTGAGCACGACGTCGTTCCATGCCCGCGCGATCTCGTTCGCGTCGGCGATCACGCTCCGGCCGCTGGCGTCGGTGCCCGCGATCGACGGGAACTTGCGCAGCTGCTCGGAGACGTCGCCGATCTGCACGACGAGGTCGGCGATCTGGCTCGTATGGACGGCCAGAGTGTCGGTGGCGGGCCGCGCCTCGGCCAGCACATCGGCGAGGCTCTGGTTCTTCGCCTCGATGGTGTCGACCAGTCGTGACGTCTCGGTCATCGCGTCGGCGATCTGGTCCGACCGCGAATTGAGCCTGCCGAGCGTGTTGTTCGTCTTGCGGATCAGCGTGCCGAAGGCTTCGCCCTGATCACCGGTCGCCTTGCCGAGGCCGTTGACGATATTCGTGAAGTTGCGCACCGCGCCACCGTTCACCAGGATCGCGGCCGAGCTGAGCACCGATTCGACCGTCGCGGCGGCGGTCGTCGAATCCAGCTCGATGGTGTCGCCGTCCTTCAGCAGCGGCGCACCGGCTTCGGCCCGGCTCGGCGGCTTGACCGCGACGAACACGTCACCGAGCGGCGTTGCCGACCGCAGCTCGGCGGTGCTGCCCCTGGGCAGCCGCACCCCGTCCATGATGCGCAACGTCGTCACGGCGGTGTAATTGCGAGCGACCATCGATTCGAGTTGCCCGACGTCGGCGCCCGCGAGTTTCACCTTCGCATTGGCGGGCAGATTGAGCGCATTGGAGAACACCGCGGTCAGCGTGTAACCGCCGGAGCCGACGCCGGGCGCGGGCAGTGGCAGGCTGGCCAATCCTTCTGACGCACAACTGGTTACGGCCAGGCAAACGGCTGCGGCCAGCGCGGTGAATCGACGGGCGAACATCACTTCTGTCCCATCGCGGCCAGACCGTCGAGCATGTAGGTCAGTCCGTAGTCCGGTCCGAAGTCCTGCAATGTCCCCGTGCTGCACCCGAGCTGGCGCAGACCCATCATGTTGCAGACTTCCTTCATCGTCTGGCTGTCGAAGAGCACCCGGTCGGTGAGCACCTTGGCCCGGATGGCGCCGTTGCGTTGGTCGATGATGTTGTAGATGTTGTCCAGCGTCATCGGCGCCAGATCGAGGAACTCCTCGAGATCGCGCTCATGGTCGACGGTCGTGCGCGACACCGTGTTGGCGTTGGCGACGATGCCCTTGATGGCCTCGCGGTTGGCCTCGAGAACCTCGCCTGTCTGGACGAGCACCTCGTTCAGCTTCTTGCCGGTGGTCCCGCTTCCGAGGTCCTCGTCGGCGATGACCTGGCTGAGCACATTGACGTTCGATCCGAACTCACGAAGCATCGCATCGTTGGCGGCGGCGGCATCGAGCAGTGAACTGACGTTGCGGATGATGGTCGTCAACTGGTCGCGCGTCACCGCGCCGCCGTCGGCGCTCAGCCGCAGGGCTTCCGACAGTTCACCGAGGGAATCCTTCATCTGCTGACCATTGCCGTCGGCGATGGCGGCGCTGGCGTTGACGAGGTCGGCGACCGGGCCGTTGCCGTGACCGTCACCGCGAAGCGAAACCGACAGCTTGTCGAGAACGTCTAGCACTCGGGCGAATTCGACCGGGGTCTTGGTTCGATTCAGTCCGATGGTGTCGCCGTTCTGCAGTGCCGGGCCGCCACTGTAGGGCGGCGTCAACTCGATTTGGCGGTCGGTGAGGATCGAGTTCGAGATCGTCACCGCCTGGGCATCCGCAGGCACCTTGACATCCTTGTCCACCGTGAACTCGACCTCGACATACCCGCCCTTGGGGGTGATCTTGGTGACCTTGCCCACCGGCATGCCGAGCACCGCGACGGTGTTGTCCTCGTAAAGTCCTGCTGCATTGTCGAACTGGGCGGTGACCGTGACCGTATCCAGTCGATCCGCGGCGAAGGTCCATACCAAGGCGGCGCCCGCCACCACCGATACGAGTACGACGGCACCGAGGGCAAGCGCTTTCGTTCTCACTTGCAGTCCTGGAAGTACGGAATCATGTTGAACTGTTCGGCGCGCTCGCTGATCGCACACATCCACGAGTCGACGAGCAGGCCGTTGGGCGCGTTGAATCCGACCGCGTTGCCACTACCGGTGGCGTTGGTCAGATTTCGCAATGTGACGGGGCCGGCTTGCAAAGTGCTGCGCACCAGGTCGTCGTGCTCGCCGAGCATGCCAGACAGTTCACGGATATCCCGCAGCAAGGCCTCGAGTTGCGGGCGGTCGTCGATCACGATACCGCTGAGCGTTTCGACCAGGTTGGTGAGCGCGGCCATCATCGCGTGGAAGGTCTCACGCCGGGCGACGAACTCGCCCACCAGCGAATTGCCCTGACGGACCAGAGTTCCAATGGTGGACTGCTGACGGCGCAGCGTATTCGTCACTGTCTCAGTGGTTTTCAGCAGGGATCCCAACTGGTCGCGTCGTTGGGCGATGATCTCCGACAACGTCTTGGTGTTGGCCAACGCCTGTGGAATGACCGGTGGCAGTGTTTGCATCTGCTTGCCGAGGACACCGAGTGTTTCGGCGAACTGATCCGAGTCGACCTGCTCGTAGGTGGTCGTCACGTCGGACAGCGCCTCCTGCAGATCGTATGGCACCTCGGTGTGTTCGAGATCAAAGGTGTTGTCCGGCAACGACCCTTCCCCTGCCGGCTGCAACGACAGGTAGCGGGAGCCGAGGATGGTGGTGATCTTGATGGACGCGCGCGATTGCGTGCCGAGCGGGATGTCGTCGCGGACTTTGAGCCCCGCTTCGACGTGGTCGCCCGCCAACTCCATGCTGGTCACCTCCCCGACGGGGATGCCCGCGATGGTGATCGGATTGCCTACCTGCAGCGCGGCTGCTTGCAGGAACTGCGCTGTGTAGTGGCGATACCCCACATCGGCGACCTTGACGAGCAGCAGCGATCCGATCAGCACCGTGACCACCGCGACGGCGATGATGCCAAGCCAGGTCTTGTTGCGTTCCTCGAGCGGGATCCGGCGCCGCCTTGGTGATTGGTCAGCCATTGGCCATGTTCCTGCACTTCGGCGAGTACTGGGTGCCCGGTCCTGGTGAAGCGGCGTCGACGATGATCGGAATCACGTCGTTGAGCCCGGGGAAGAAGCCCTGGATGTTGAGGTCGCAGGCGTAGGCGTTGGCGTATGGACCGTCACTGGTGATGCGTGCGAATCCCTTGAGCAGCAGCGGCAGGTTCGCACCGGTGAACGCCAGCTGCGGCTCGAGGCCGACCATGTGCGACGCGAATCCCGGCTCTCGGGTGACGAGCTCGTTCAACGGCGGGTACACCTCGTCGGAGATCGTGGACAGCTGTCGCATAACCTTCGCGATCGCACCCGTGGATGCGACCAGCTCGGGGCGCCGGGCGTCGAAAGTGGATACCACCGTTTGGGTTTCGGTGAGCACATGGTCGAGATCGTCGTTGTGTCTGGCGAGGTTCGCCACGACCGTGTTCAGATCGGTGATGACGGCGCCCAGTTCCTCGTCGCGACCGGCGAATGATTCCGTCAGCTGCGATGTCTGGTCGACGAGGGCGGTGATCGACCCGGTGTCGCCCTGCAGCGACTGCAGGACTCCTTTGGTGAGGTTGTCGGCGTCGCGCGGATTGAGCAGACTGAACAGGGGTTCATAGCCGTTGAGCAGGGTGCCGACATCGAAGGACGGATCGGTGCGTTCGACGGGGATGACGCTGTGCGGCGGCAGCGGTCCCGGCTCGCCGATGTTGCCCAGCGACAGCCCGAGATAGCGCTGGCCGACGATGTTCTGATAGGTGACCGACGCCACGGTGGTCCCCAGTACCTGCTGGTCCGACTGCACCACGAAGGACACCTTCGCCTTATCGCCTTGCAGGTCAATGCTTTCGACACGGCCCACGCGTACACCCGCCATGCGCACGTCGTCGCCTTCGCGCAGGCCGAACACGTCGGTGAACACAGCGGCGTAGGGGACCGTCTCACCGGCGACGTCGCGGCGCAGTGTGGCATAGACCAGCCAGGTCAACGCCACGGCCACCACCATGAACAGCGACAGACCGATCAGTGCGCCGCGGTATCTCATCCTGCCTCCTGCACAACAGAGACCGTCGTCCCGCGAGCGAGCGGGCCGAGCAGTAGTTGGGTGGCGCTCGTCGCCGGTTGTCCGGTGAGGAGGCTGAATTGGGCCCGCTCCCCTGGGCTGCCGACCGGGCCGACGTTTCCGCCGTGCGACGCGGGCGCGGCCTCAGCCGGTAACGCGGGCGGTGCGGGCACCGCCGGTGCGCCGCCTGTCGCATCTCTCGTGTTCGGGGCCGTCGGATCCGACCATGGTTTCGGCGCCACCGGTGCCGGTGGTGACAGCGGTACCGGCGGCGGCGGTGTTGGCACCAGTGCCGGATTCGATGTTCCGGGTACCGGTGGCGAAGGCGGCATCCACGGCGGCAGTGGTGGATTGGGATCGGCCAGGGCCGGATTGGGGTTGATCAAGGGCGGTCCAACGGCGACGAGGTTGCCGTTCTCGCCCACGATGGTGCCGGGCGGCGGCGCCAGGTCTTTCGGCGGCTGATAGTTCTGCGGTAACAGGACGTCTGGCAGTTCGGGTCTGGTGGGAACCAGCGGCGCGGTGAAACAGCTGGGTCCCTTCAGCTCGCCGTACTGCGGGCAATCCGCGCGGGTGTAGGTGTAGCTGGGCGTGAAGGTCAGGTTGACCCGCATGTTGCCGATGTCGCGATCGGGCATCCATACATGCTCGAAGAACCTGTCCGCCAACGTGTTCAGCTTCACGAATGCCGGGACGAAGTTGTGCGACGTCTGCGCCAGCACGCCGATCACCGGCGTCATCTCTCCGGTGATCTTGACGAGTCGGTCCGCGTGGTTGTTCAACGCGGTGTGCGTCGTGCCCATGGTGTGCACGCCGCCGGAGATGAGCGCGTCGAGTTGCGAGCGCTGTTCGACAAGGGTCTGCATCGGCTCTATCGCCTGGTGCAGTGAGTCGATGAGCTCGGGTGCCGTCGCCTGCAGCCCATGGGTCGCATCGATGAGCGCGGAGACCGTCGTCGCATCGGGTTCGGTGGCGACGATCGAGTCGAGCTGGTCGATCAATCGGTTCAAATGCGCACCGGAGGCCAGCAGTTCGGCCCGCTGGCCCTCGGTCGCGGCGTTCACCGCGGCGAGGATGCCCACCGTCTTGTCCTCACGACCGCGCCCGGTCGCCGCCAGCAGGTCGCGCAGCTTGCTGATGGTGGTCTGGAACAGGACCGTCGGCAGCTCGGTGTCCTCCGGGATGTGGGCCCCGGCTCGGATCGGTGCCCCCGTCCCTTGGTCGACGAGCTGCACCGAGGACACCGCAAACACGTTGCTTGGCACTACCCGTGCCGTCACTCCGGCCGGAATCGATTGTGCGTACTCGGGTTTGAGGTCGATGTGGACGAAGTTCGGCCTACCGTCAGCGGCCGGTGTGACGCTTTCCACCATGCCGACGAGCACACCGTGGTACTTGACGTCGGACCGTTGCGGCAGGCCGTCGCCGACGTTGACGAGGTCGGCCACCACCCGGACATAGGGGTCGAGCCGACCCGTCGACTTGACCAACAACGTCGCGGTCGCAAGGGCGGCGACCACGAAAAGCGCCACGCCGCAACCGAGCAGCTGGCGGTTCGACGGTCCACGTCCGTCCGGGTCAAGCGAATTCGACATCTTTATCCGTAGGCTCCCTTATCCCCCAAACCTTGCGCCGGCATCGACAGACCACAGCGCCATCGTCAGCAACATGTTGACCATGATCACGACGGTGATGCTGGCCCTCATCGCATGTCCGGCGGCGACTCCCACGCCTTCTGGACCGCCGGAGGCGTAGAAGCCGTAGTAACACTGCACGGTCGATGCGATCCACACGAAGATGATGGTTTTGATGAGCGAATGGAGGATGTCTTGACCGGACAGCATCAGCGAGAAGTAGTGCAGATACGAGCCTGTCGAGCCGCCGCTGATGACGTACACGACGACTTGGGTTGTCAGGTAGCTCACCGCGAGGCAGGCGACGTACAGCGGGACGACGGCGACCACCGACGCCATCAGCCGCGTGGTC
>JAIEPH010000051.1 GCA_019749805.1 Mycobacteriaceae bacterium
TCGTGCACCTCACCGATCTTGTAGCTGATACCGGTGTAGTAGAGGATGCGCTCGGTCGTCGTCGTCTTACCGGCATCAATGTGGGCCATGATGCCGATGTTGCGGACCTTGGTCAGGTCGGTCAGCACGTCCTTCTGTGCCATGCATTCCCTCCGGGAACTAATAAGGGCTAAAGACTGTCTTGTTGCGTCTTGCCGCTGCGCGGCGGCGCCAAAGCGAAGCTTTTGGCGCTCACCAGCGGTAGTGCGCGAAGGCTCGGTTCGCCTCAGCCATCTTGTGGGTGTCCTCACGTCGTTTGACGGCGGCACCCAGGCCGTTGCTGGCGTCGAGGATCTCGTTCGCCAGGCGCTCGATCATGGTCTTTTCGCGGCGGGCCTTGGAGAAGCTGACCAGCCAGCGCAGAGCCAGGGTGACCGAACGATCCGGTCGGACCTCGACGGGAACCTGGTAGGTGGCGCCACCGACGCGGCGGCTGCGGACCTCGAGGGCCGGCTTGACGTTGTCGAGAGCGCGCTTGAGGGTGACCACCGGATCGGTGCCGGTCTTGTCGCGGGCCTGCTCGAGCGCACCATAAACAATGCGTTCGGCCAGCGATTTCTTCCCGTCCAGCAGAACCTTGTTGACCAACTGGGTGACCAGCTGCGACCCGTAGACCGGATCGTTGACCAACGGACGCTTGGGTGCAGGCCCCTTGCGCGGCATTAGCTCTTCTCCTTCTTGGCGCCGTAGCGGCTGCGCGCTTGCTTGCGGTTCTTCACACCCTGGGTGTCGAGCGAACCGCGGATGATCTTGTAGCGCACACCCGGCAGGTCCTTCACGCGACCGCCACGCACGAGCACCATCGAGTGCTCCTGCAGGTTGTGGCCTTCGCCGGGGATGTAGGCGGTGACCTCAACCGCGCTCGTCAGCTTGACGCGCGCCACCTTCCGAAGCGCCGAGTTCGGCTTCTTCGGAGTGGTGGTGTACACGCGGGTGCACACGCCGCGGCGCTGCGGGCTGCCCTTGAGGGCCGCGGTCTTGACCTTGGCGATCTTGTCGCGGCGACCCTTGCGGACCAGCTGCTGAATGGTTGGCATCTACCGGCTTTCTGTGTTGCTTGTGTATCTCTGGGTCTTGCTCAAAGTCTCTGTACTGCAGTTATGTCCCGTTCACGTACCCCGCGATCGGGTGTGTCGCATGCGCCCGCCGAGAGGATTTCCTCTAGGCTTCGTGGACACGCGAATTGGCCCGGCGTGCAGGCATGCTTGCTGACATTTCCCGAAGGCCCGGTCCGCAATGCGCCTTATCTGCCAGGCACGATCGTCCACAATACCAGGGCGGCGCGCACCGTCCAAACCTGCGCCGAACCGCCTAACCGCAGGTCAGCGCTAGCGGTCACGCATATGCGGTCAGCGCCGCTCCATTCCGGACGCCAGGCGCACGACCATGTCGCTGTACACCGCGTCCGCGTCGATGCCGTTCATCGCCCCGGTCATCTCCAGCAGCACGAAACCGTGCATGGCCGACCAGAATTCCAGCGCGGCATAGAACGCGTTCTCGCCGTCGAGTCCGTAGGAGCCCAGAACCGAGATCACCGGCGCGGCAGCGGCGCGGGTCGCCTCGGTGAACTCCGGGTCGTCGCCGCCGAGCGGCATCCGCGTGAACGCCGAATACCGCCCCGGATGATGGTGGGCATAGCTGCGGTACGCCGACGCCATCGCCGTCACCGCGTCGTCTCGGGTGCGCCCCTGGCCGACGGTGTTCAGCATCCCGATGATGTCCGCCACCACCCGCATTCGCACTGTTCGGCGCAGGTCTTCCAGGCTCTGCACGTGGTTGTAGAGCGACGGACCCTTGGTGCCGAGCTGGGTCGCCAACGCGTTGATCGTGAGTGCGTCCCAGCCCTCGCGGTCCAGGAACGTCAGGGCGGCGTTGACGATGGAGTCGCGACTCAACCTCGCCGGGCGCCGGCCGGAGGTACTCGTCGGCTGAGCTGCCACGTGCGTCGCCTCCTCCGGTGTGAATTTCGCGCTGCGGACCGGGCAAAACTAACACCTCTAGTTTGTCCTGGTCGGTTCCCTGTCCGTGGGAGCCCGTCGCGTCAGTTGACCCGATCCTGACTCAGCTGAGCGAGCTGTTCGGTGACGGCACACAGATCGGGCAGCATCGCCGGGTTCAACGTCTGGATCGACCAGGTGATGACATCGCCCCCTTTGGCCACGTAGATGCTGCAGGCGTTGCCGTCGTAGGCCTTGAAGCCCTTGTTGCCGTCCAGTGACAGTTCGGTCAGCGTGCGTCCGGCGGTCTGTTCCAGCGACCGCTCGGTGTCCATATCGCTGCCGCGGTACCACCATGTCGAGATCCCCATGCCTGCGCCGACGGTGCCGAAGACCGAATTCTCCTGCCAGAAGCAGCCGGCGTCACTGACGACGGATTTGGTGAACTTGCCCTGCCCGACGGCGGCGGTGATGTCCGCGTCGGTGATGCCGTTGCAGTCGCCGCTGCGAAAGCCCGCGCCGGCCGCGCCCGCTGCCGGGGCCGACGGCGCCGAACTCTGCTCCGGCGAGTCCGACGGACCGCAGCCGGAAAGTGCCGTGGCCACCGCGATCGCCGCCACCGCCCACCGAACCGCTTGCCGCGCAGGCATTACATGTCCGATCGCAGGGTCGCCGCGAGCAACTTCTCGGCATCCGGGCACGGATCGGCGCCACGGGCGTCGCCGCGGAACTGCACCCACCAGCTCAACACGCCGGTGCCTGCCGCGGCCGTGGCCGAGCACGCCGCGCCGGTGGTGTTGCGCGTTGCCAGGAAGGCCTCGTGCCGTTCGATGTCTGCATCGGTGATGGTCGCGCCGCGTTCGGTGGCCAGCTCCCGCTCACGCTCGAGGCTGCCGGATTCGAACCAGGAGAACGTCACGTCGATCGTCATGTCGCCGCGCGCCAGCACGTACTGACACACCGCACCGCTGTAGGGACGGACCACATGATCGGCGGCCAGCGTTTCTTGAACGGTGCCGTCGAACAGCAGTCCGCAGCGGTTGTCGGCATAGCCATAGCTGCGGGTGGGATCGGGTACGGCGGGATGCGCCCGTAGCGCGGTACCGCCGACGGTCGAAGAACACCCTGCAACGATCGCCGCCACTGTGACCGCCGTGACAGCAACCTGATTGACACGCCAACGCATCGCACATGACACGCTACCCAGCGGCGTCGCGGTTGGCGACTTGGACGAACCGTGCCTGGGCCTGGACTCCAGCCCGTACTCTCTCCCCATGATCTGGAGTCTTGTGGTCCGGGCCGTGCCGGCATGTCTCATTGCCCTGCCCGTAGCGATGACTGTCGGAATTCCCGGCGCGAATGCTCAACCGCCCGGGGTGTGCAATCCATATCTGCGGCAGTGCGCCGGCAACGTCGTCGTCGGTGACGACGTCCAGGGCGACACCCACTTCACCGGTAGCGGCATCAAACAGACGATCGACTGCAACAACCGCACCCTGCTGGTGAACGGCGGCGGCAACGAGATCACCGCGCTGGGCACCTGCTGGGCGGTGACCGTGCAGGGCAACGGGAACCTCATCGTCGCTGACAACATCATCAACGACGTGACGGTCTACGGCTGGGATCAGACCGTTCTGTACAAGAACGGTGCACCGAAAATCTGGGATCGCGGCCGCGAACTGGGCATGACGAACAACGTGCACAGGCTGGTCGGATGAGGCGGGCATCGGCCCTGGCCGTCGCCGTTGGTGCGACCGCCTTGGTGCTCGCGGGCTGCGGCTCGGAGAGCTCAGACACCACGACACCGTCGGCGACCGCCGGCACTTCCGGTGCACAGGTCGAGGTCGGCAACACCATCAACTACGGGTCGTTCGGCACCACCGCCGACATCGACTGCGCCGATGGAAAGTCGCTCAACATCGGTGGTTCCAACAACACGTTGACCGTCAAGGGCACCTGCGCCAACGTGAACATCGGCGGCGCCGACAACAAGGTCACCTTCGACCGCATCGACAAAGAGATCAGCGTCGTCGGCCTGAACAACACCGTGACCTACTCCGAGGGCGATCCGAGGATCAACGACACCGGCTCGAACAACAAGATCGGCAAGGGCTGATTTTTCGACCGGCCGCGCCTAGGCGCCCGCGCCGTGCCGGCCCGCTCCCGCGGCGAATCGCGCTGCGCCCTCGAGTGATTCGGCGGCCACCTTCGACATGCTGCCGAACTCGAAGTCCATCGCGTCGGCTTCCGCCTCTCCCCACTGATGGAGCATCGACAGGCGATCCGCGCGCATGCACTGCTGAGGTAGTGCGGCGAGTTCGGCCGCGAGCTCCTCGGCCCGTTGGCGCGCTTCACCTTTCGGCACTACTCGGTTCGCCAGGCCGATGGTGAACGCCTCGTCGGCGGCGACCGCGCGTCCGGTGAGTATGAGATCCATGGCCCGACTGTGACCGACAATCCGCGGCAGTCGCACGGTGCCGCCGTCGATCAGTGGCACACCCCAGCGGCGGCAGAAGACACCCATGATGGCGTCCCGTTCGACCACTCGCATGTCGCACCACAGCGCCAGTTCCAGACCACCCGCGACGGCGTAGCCACTGACCGCGGCGATCACCGGCTTCGAAAGCACCATCCGGCTCGGCCCCATCGGCCCGGGGCCGCTGCGGTGCACGGGGTTGGCGTCCGGGGTTCCGAAGGCCTTGAGATCGGCTCCCGCACAGAAGGTTCCATTGTCTCCCCACAGCACGGCGACAGCTGCCGAGTCGTCCCTGTCGAATTCGTCGAACGCGGCGTACAATTCGGCGGCCGCCGGTCCGTTGACCGCGTTGCGCGCCTTCGGCCGGTCCATGATCACCGTCGTCACCGGACCGTTCTTCTCGATCCGCACGCCACCGCTCATGTCGCCTCCATCAGTTCGTTGTCGCGCCGCGAAATCAGCTCCGCGGCGAATTCGTGGTACGCGTCACGCAATGCCGCGCCCGGCCACCCATCGGGCAGCAGCTCGGGCGGCAGCACCGGATCGGTGAGCAGGTGCCGCACCATGGCCGCCGCGACGACGAAACGGCCGGGAACATCAGCCGCCGCGTTCATTTCGCCGAGCAACGCGTGGCCAACCCGTGCCCATTCCGACAGATCCCATAGTCGGGCGGCGAGTTCGACGGGGTCGTCGTCGCGGCAGCGCATCTCCCGCCCCTTTTGCAGGACCTCGGCCGGAAGCACGGTGTCGAGGTTGTCGGGCCGCAACCACACTCCCTCGCGAAGCTCACCGAACCTGTTGTGCTGCAGGGTGGTTCGCAACGCGGCCCGGGTCCGGGCGTCGGTGCCGACACTGGTGATCACCAGGGTCGTCCAGGTGCCGTCCCACGTTCGCAGCGCCGGGTTGATCGCGTCGTCTTGGCGACGTTGCCTGACCAGCAGCCGGTCGGACAGCCGGTAGCCGTCTTCGGATCGCACCAGGTCGCCGGCGCTCACCATCCTCGTCAGCGCCACCCGCACGGTCGGTTCTTTGATGTCGAAATCGGCGGTTAGCCTGATGAGTTCACTCGCGGTGGCCCATGCCGGATGTGCCCCGAGGAGCACGCTCAGCACGACCGAGCGGGCCGTCATCCGCGCAAGCGTCGGCATTCCTAAACCCCGGACGCCTTCCGACCGTGATCGCCGAACGGCTCGTCACGCTGTCGGACCGCCTCCCGGAAACCGTGTTCGCGGGACTGGGCGACGAACGCATGCCCCTCCGGAGTGTGCCGCGCGATACCGTCGAAGATCGTCGACACCATCGCGCTGTTCGCGGTGCCCTGGTTGAGCAACGCGGAGTTCATCGCGAGCTTCACCATGATCAGCTGGTTGATCGGGACAGCGGCGATACGTTCGACCAACCGCTCCGTGCGTTCGTCGAGATCCTCCGGTGCGGGTGCCTCGACCGCGAGTCCCCATTCGGCGGCTTGGGCTCCGGTGATGGAATCACCGGTCAGCAGAAGGCGTTTGGCGCGCTGGTCGCCGAGGCGGTGCGCCCACATCCCGGCGGCGGGGACACCCCAGACCCGGGTGGGCGGATAACCGATCTTGGCATCCGCGGCTGCGATCACCTGATCGGCGTGCAGCGCGATGTCGGTGCCGCCCGCGATGCAGTAGCCGTGGATTTTGGCGACCGTCGGCTTGTCCGCGTGCAGCAGGCTGGAGAAGCCGCGGACGAAGCGGCTCATCATCTGGTAGTCGATCATCGGATCCCACGGCTGATCGGGCAGATGATTGATGGCCTGCGTCTTACCCGACAGCACGGTGTCTTTGTAGGGACTGCCGCCGCCCGCCGACGAGGAGCCCTCGGCGTATGCGGACAGGTCGAAACCCGCGCAAAACCCTTCGCCGCGACCGGAAACGAGGATCACGTGCACGTTGGGGTCGAGGTCAGCGCGCTCGACGAGCGCCGACAACTCCAACGGTGTGTCCGCGACTATCGCGTTGCCCTTCTCGGGACGGTTGAACGTGATGCGGGCAACCCGATCGGTGACCTCATAGGTCATCGTCTTCAGGTTGTCGAAGTCCACGGGCCGAATCGCGTGCGTCACCCTTTCACCAAAGCACGCTCGAGGATCGGCGCCAGATCCAGTCCGGTGGGCATGGTCCCGAAGGCACCACCCCACTGCCCGCCGAGCCGCGTCGCCAGGAATGCCTCGGCGACAGCGGGGTGACCGTGGCGCACCAGCAGTGATCCCTGCAGCGCCAGGCTGATGTCCTCGGCGACCTTGCGGGCGCGGTACTGGATGGTCTCGAGATCCCCCAGCTCGGGCCGTAGCCCGTCGACGTGGGCATCCAGGCGCGGATCCTGGCCCGCGGTGCGGGACAGCTCGTCGAAAAGCACGTCGACGCACTCCGGCCGGGTTGCCATGGCGCGCAACGTGTCCAGTGCGCTGACGTTGCCCGACCCCTCCCAGATTCCCATCAGCGGCGCTTCGCGGTACAGCCTGGGCATCCCGGACTCCTCGACGTAGCCGTTGCCGCCAAGGCATTCCATCGCTTCGGCGGCGTGCGGAGTGGCCCGCTTGCACACCCAGTACTTGCCCGCCGCCAGGCCGATGCGGCGCAGCAGCGTCTCACGCTCGTCACCGCGCACCGCGGCATCGGTGGCACCGGCCATGCGCATCGCGAGGACGGTCGCCGCCTCGGCCTCGACCGCAAGGTCGGCCAGCACGTTGCGCATCAGGGGCTGGTCGATCAGGTACTCGCCGAACGCCTTTCGGTGCTGCGCATGGTGGATCGCGCGAGCCAGGCCACTGCGCATACTCGTCGCGCTGCCCAGCGTGCAGTCCAGCCGGGTGAGGTTGACCATCTCGATGATGGTGGGCACGCCGCGGCCTTCCTCGCCGACGAGCCACGCGGTGGCGCCGTCGTATTCGACTTCACTGGAGGCGTTTGCGTGGTTGCCGAGCTTGTCCTTGAGGCGCTGCAGGAACATTCGGTTGCGGCTGCCGTCGGGCAGAATCCGCGGCAGGAAGAAGCAGGACAGACCCTTCGGCGCTTGCGCGAGAACGAGGAAGATGTCGCACATCGGCGCCGAGGTGAACCACTTGTGGCCCGTCAGGCTGTAAGTTCCGTCGGCGTTCTGGGTTGCCTGCGTCGTGCCCGCGCGCACATCGGAACCACCCTGCTTCTCGGTCATCGACATGCCTGCGGTGATACCGGCTTTCGTCGCCGGTACCTTCAGCTCGGGGTCGTAGTGGCGGCAGGTCAGCAGCGGCTCGTAGACCTCCGCGAGTTCGGCGTTGTGGCGCAGCGCGGGCACGACGGCGTAGGTCATCGAGATCGGGCACACGTGGCCGGGTTCGGGATTCCAGACCGACATCTTGGCCGCGCGCACGACGTGGGCACCGGGGCGGTCGTCGGCCCAGGGCGCGGCATGCAGGCCGTGGCCGATCGCCGTCGTCATCAGCTCGTGGTAGGCGGGGTCGAACTCGACCTCGTCGACCCGGTGGCCGTACCGGTCGTGCGTGCGCAGGATCGGCTGGTTGCGGTCGGCGAGCTCACCCCAGCGCTGCGCCTGCTCCGAACCCGACAGCGCACCGAGATCGGTCACCTCGTCGAGGCCCCACTCGCCGCCCTCTCGGATCAGCGCCTCGGTGAGCACCGGGGAGGTGGCTGGGTTGTAGTCCTCCAGCGGCGGAACCTGATTGGTGACGACGTGCGTGTCTGACATGCCGCCGATATTACACTTTCTCGACAGTCGAACAATAGTCGTAATGTCTGCCGATCAGCGCTTGAGGCGAGAAGCGATGACGTCGAGCACCTGTTCGGCGGACGAGAAGAACGAACCGATGTGCCCCTGACCGGCGATCACGTCGACGGTCGCATGAAGAGCCGCTGCGTCAGCACGCACGTGCGGCACGATCCAGTCCTCGGAACCCACGTAATACGTGGCAGGGCAGCCAACCGTCACGGGGTCGATGTACCGCGTGGGACGCAGAGAGCCCTCGATCGCGTCAGCCACCGCATACGGGTCATTGCCTGTCTCGAACATCTTCTGTAGGCCGAGGTCGGTGACACCGAGTGCCTGCCACAGCGCCGACCAATCGCCGCGCCGCAAGAAATTCGCCAGCGGGCGCAACAGCCTGTCGGCTTCCTCTTCGTGGGCATGCATCGCGTAGGCGCCCACCACGACGTGGCTCACCCGTTCGGGATGGCGGCTGGCGAGGTTGCAGGCCAACCATCCGCCGCGCGAATACCCCCACGCGGTGACGCTGTCGATCCCCTCGGCATCGAGAACGGCGACAAGGTCGGCCGTCACCCCCGCGGCAACGTAGGCGTCGGCGTCGTGCGGGGCGTCGCTGTCCCCATGCCCGAGGGGATCGACATTGATGACCCGCCAATCCCGCACAAGAGCCTGTGCGTATCCGAAGTCGCGCCAGTGCCGTGCCGCGCACAACGTCCCCGCGATCAGCAGCAGAGGGGGTCCGGCGCCCTCCACCGTGTAGTTGATTCGGTAGCCCCGCGACTCAACAGTCACGTGCGGTTCCGGTCACCGATCGGGCACCGGGCTCGACAGATTCTCCACGGTCAGCCGTCGTCGCGCACGCCGCGCCTCGTGGCGGTTGAGCAGAAGGATCACCCCAACTGCGAGCACCCAACCCAGCAGGATGTCGATGACGTAGTGCTCGGCGGTGTACACCAGCGTGAACGCCATGATCAGCGGATAGATCACCAGCACCGGCCGCCACCCGCGGTGCACTCGGTTCCACAGGAACATCGCCACAGCGGCGGTCATACCGGCATGCAGCGATGGGATGGCCGCGACGAGGTTGACGCTGGCCTGACCCTGGTCCAGCAGCGCCGTCGCCGAATGCAGATTCAGATTGCCCCAACCCCGGCCGACGATCCGTTCGATCCAGTTGTTCGCGCCGTCCTGGGTGGACTGCATTGCCCCGAGCACACCACCGTCGGGCACACCGCGCGCCGAGCGGAACATGCACCGCGGGTTGGCGGGGCCGTCGGCGATATCCGCCGAGGTGCAGCGGGCGGCTGCCCACGGCGGTGCGGCAGGCAGCGTCGCATATATCGCCAGCCCCACGACATTGAGCCCGACGAACAGCTTGACGAATGACTTCCATTCCTCACGATCACGCAGCCACAGCACCGCCGCGACCACGTAGGGAAGGATGAAGAACGACATGTAGACGCTGCTGATGACCACTTCCCACCAGGGCGGCTCGGGGAACTTCAGCTGCTCCTGCAGCCATACCGTCGGCATCGTTCCGCCGAACAGCCAGCGGTCGACGTCGGCGGGCCACTCCCACAACGTCGGCCTGCCGATCATGTCGGCCGCTCCCCTGCTCAGGTCATAGGCGATGAGCACCAGCGCGAACGGCAGCCAGTCCCGGATGATGTAGAGCATCCGGCGGCCCTGACCGATGCTGGCCGCCGCCAGGCCCGTGCACACGTAGAGCAGCACCAGTTCGCGGTTGAACGCGAACCCGTCGGTTGCGGTGCGATAGATGACGGCCGCCGCCCAGATCGCGACAGCGACCCAGCGCGTGATCCGCAGCCATCGCGATCGATCCGGCCCGGGAGTGGGCTCGATCGTGTCCAACGCGCGCGGCGGCGCAATTGACGACTCGTCAATGGCGGACACAAACAGCCCCTCGCATGCCGGTCGGCGATCGGTACCGCCTGTTTCGTCGAGAGCCTAGTTAACTGGGCGTCCACCCGAAATTTGAATCACGTTTTCGTTATGCCACCGTGGCGCCCGGACCACCGCAGTCGGGTCTCGCGGCGCTGGTCAGCCCAGGTGTTCGCGCAGGAACGCGATGTCGTCCTTGCGCCCCGCGTCGGCAGTCTCACAGATCACCGGGGCGTCGGCGGCGCCGACCACCGCGACAAGCAGCTGCGGGTCGATCTGACCGGTGCCGAAATTGGCGTGCCGGTCGGCGCCCGACCCTGCGGCATCACGGGAGTCGTTGCAGTGCACCAGGTCGATGCGGCCGGTGAGCGCCTTGATGCGGGCGACGGCGTCGATCAGCTCTTCACCCGCCGCCCAGGCGTGGCAGGTGTCCAGACAGAACCCGATGCCGGTATCGCCGATGCGGTCCCACAGCCGCCCGATGACGTCGAAGTGCCGGGCCATCGCGTGTTCACCGCCCGCGGTGTTTTCCAGGTAGACCGGCACATCGGTCTCGAGGTAGTCCAGCGCCTTGACCCAGCGTTCGAAGCCGGCCTCGTAGTCCTTGTCGTCGGCGTGGCCACCGTGCACGATCACCGCCGTCGCATTGATCTCCGATGCGGCATCGCACGTGTCCTGCAGGATCTTGCGCGACGGGATGCGCACTCGGTTGTTGGCCGAAGCCACGTTGATCAGGTACGGCGCATGGACGTACAGCGGCATGCCGGCCGCCTTGAGCACGTCGGCGTCCTCACGGGGTTTGGGCTTCTTCCAGCTCTGCGGATTGCCGAGGAAGAACTGCACCACGTCGGCACCGTCGGCCGCCGCGTCGGCCAGGGGGTCGTCTCCGTGAACATGCGAACCGATAAGCACGCCACGAGTTTAGGCGCGTGGGCCGACACCGCGACTCACCCCCACGTCTGGCGGATCGCTTGCCGATCGACCGCCTGCGCCAACCGCCTGAGCCGCTCGCGCGCTCCCCACCAATTGATCAACAACCAGATCGCCAAGAGCTCGCACAACGACGCGGTCAACCAGTGATAACCATTCCGACCTGCCACGAGCGCCGCGATCCCGAGCACGATGAAGAAGGCGGCGAGTACCGCCCTGACCCAGTTCTCCTTGCGCGAACTCGTGAGCCGCCTGCGCCACAATTCGGGCTCGATGGCGGCCGGCATCTCGCTGGTCCTCAGCGTCCGGTGGTATTCGACATATTCGTCGTACGACGCGAAATTGCGGCGCAGGTCGCGGTCCTCGCCGAGCAGCGCCCACGCCAGGCCCACCAGTGCCGCGACACCGGCGGCGACCCGCCGGCGATGACTCGAACACGCCCTCCGTCATCAACGTCCTGGGGGCGGGGGGCGGCCGGTGGGGTGGTCGGCTCGCCGCGGCGTTCGATGGCGGCGTTCAGTTGTCTGATCCCCGCGCCCCCAACGCACCACCACGACGACGCCCCATCCCAGGATCAAGGCGAACACCGCCACAGGAAGCCAGCGGTACGGCGACTCGCTGCCCACGCTGGTGAACAAGCCGAGCACCACAAATGGCAGGACGCACAGCGCCGCCGCACCGTTGGCCATCTCGCTGCCGTGCAGCCGGCGCGCCCACTCGTCGACGTCGGCGCCCTTGGGGAGCTTGCCGGTCCGAAGTGCGCGGCGGTACTCCGTCAGGCATTCGACGGAGCCGAACCTGCTGTGGATGCGGTGGTCCGCGACCGCGGTGACGACCGATCCCAAGATGCACGCAACCCCGACGGGCACGGTAATCCGAACTGCGCTGTCTGCCGGGAGGAGACGCAGGATGAGGCCGAAGTAGACGAGCCAGCCGACGCCGGTGGCCGCGGCGCGCACAATCAGCGGCAGCCGGAACCACGTCGTCATCCGTCGAGTGTGGCCGATGACTTCCGTCCACGCCCCTGGTCTACCCGGTATGCGCAATGACGTCTGGCCGCTGGTGCATGCCGAACGTGCGGCCATGATCGACGATCTCACTCGCCTCGATGACACCGCGTGGGAGCAACCCTCCCTCTGCGCCGGGTGGACGGTGCACGACGTGGTGGCCCATCTGGTCGACGTCGCCCGCTCGACCCGGCTCGGCTTCGCCCTCGACATGGTTCGCGCGGGGTTCGACTTCGACCGGCAGAACACCCGCGGCATCCAGCGCGCACGCGGCGGTACACCCGGGGAAACATTGCAGCGGTTGCGCGAGGTGGCGACGCGGACGTCGATCCCCATCGCGCCGCTGGACACGCGACTCGTCGAAGAGGTGGTGCACGGCGAGGACATCCGTCGGCCGCTGGGCATCACGCACACCTATGCGCAGGACGCAATTGTCCGGTCGCTGCGCCAACAGGTCCGGACCTCAACGGCTTTCGGCGGTGCCAAAGAACTCGTCGCCGGTGTGCGGCTGGTCGCGACCGATACAGACCTCACTATCGGCGACGGCCCCGAGGTGGCCGGCCCCGCGCTGGCGCTATTGCTGACGGTGTCCGGGCGGACGGTGGCTGCCCGCGAGCTCGACGGGCCCGGTCTCGCATCGCTGACATCTGCGTAACACCACGTCGACTGTGAAACCGACGACGATTTGGACCGCTTTTCGTCGTGACGTTCACAGTCGAGGTCGGCCAACGAAAAAGCCCCCGCACACGGCGGGGGCTTTTCCGTGTTGCTCTAGCGGTAGTCGCTGTAGCCGTAGTCGTCCAACGGCACTGCGGCACCGGTCGCCTGACCGAAGTCCGGGCTGTAGTACTGATCTTCGTAGGACGGGATCGTGTACGCCGCGGCGCGAGCTTCCTCGGTCGGCTGCACCTGGATGTTGCGGTACCGGTTGATGCCGGTGCCGGCCGGGATCAGCTTGCCGATGATCACGTTCTCCTTCAGACCCTGCAGCTTGTCGCTGCGGCAGTTGATCGCCGCATCGGTGAGCACGCGCGTGGTCTCCTGGAACGACGCCGCCGACAGCCACGAATCCGTGGCCAGCGATGCCTTCGTGATACCCATCAGCACCGGACGACCCGCCGCGGGCTCGCCGCCCTCGGCGACGACCCGACGGTTCTCGGTCTCGAACTCGCCACGCTCGGTCAGCGAGCCGGGCAGGAACTCCGTCGCACCCGAATCGATGATCGTGACGCGACGCAGCATCTGCCGGACGATGACCTCGATGTGCTTGTCGTGGATCGACACGCCCTGAGCGCGGTAGACCTCCTGGACCTCCTTGACGAGGTGGATCTGCACCTCGCGGGGGCCCTGGACACGAAGCACCTCGTGCGGGTCCGCGGAGCCTTCCATCAGCTGCTGGCCCACCTCGACGTGGTCGCCGTCGGACAGCAACCGCTCGGTGCCGTCGTCGTGCTTGAAGACCTTCAGGCGCTGACGACGAGACAGCTTGTCGTACACCACTTCCTCGCCACCGTCATCCGGGATGATGGTGATCTTGTAGAAGCGCTCGCCCTCTTCGAGTTGCACGCGCCCGGTGACGTCGGCAATGGGCGCCTTGTCACGCGGGATGCGGGCCTCGAACAGTTCCTGCACACGAGGCAGACCACCGACGATGTCGCTGCCGCCGGAGACGCCGCCCTGATGGAACGTACGCATGGTCAGCTGCGTGCCGGGCTCACCGATGGACTGCGCGGCCACGATGCCGACCGCCTCACCGATGTCGACCAGCTTGCCCGTCGCCATCGAGCGGCCGTAGCACATCGCACACACGCCGGTGCCCGTCGCACAGGTCAGCACGGAGCGGACCTTCACCTCGGTGACACCCGCGGCCAGCAGAGCCTCGATCGCCGGGTCGCCCAGGTCGTGACCGCGCTCGACGACCACGTTGCCCTTGGCGTCGACGGCGTCGGTGGCCAGCGTCCGCGCGTAGGCGGACGTCTCGATGTGCTGATCGCGAACCAGCGTCTTGTCCTGCATCTCGGCCAGCGTGATGTTGACGCCACGCTCGGTCTCGCAGTCCGTCTCGCGAACGATGACGTCCTGCGACACGTCGACCAGACGACGGGTCAGGTAACCCGAGTCGGCGGTACGAAGTGCGGTGTCCGCCAGACCCTTTCGGGCACCGTGGGTGTTGATGAAGTACTCCAGCACCGTCAGGCCCTCACGGAACGAGGACTTGATGGGACGCGGGATGAACTCACCCTTCGGGTTGGTCACCAGACCCTTCATGCCCGCAAGCGTGCGGGTCTGGGTCAGGTTGCCGGTGGCGCCGGACTTCACGATCGTGATGATCGGGTTGTCCTCGGGGTAGTAGGCCTCCAGAGCCTTACCGACCTCTTCGGTGGCGTCCTGCCAGATCTTCACCAACGCTTCGTTGCGCTCGTCGTGGTTGAGCGCGCCGCGCTGGTACTGCTTCTCGATCCGGTCGGCCTCGAGCTCGTGACGCTCCAGGATCTCCTGCTTCTGCGGCGGCACCAGAACATCGGCCATCGACACGGTGACACCCGAACGGGTGGCCCAGTAGAAGCCGGCGTCCTTGAGCTTGTCCACCGTCTGCGCGACGACGATCATCGGGTAGCGCTCGGCGAGATCGTTGACGATCCGCGCCTGCACCTTCTTGTGCATCTGCTCGTTGACGAACGGATACGCAGTCGGGAGCAGCTCGTTGAACAGCACCCGGCCCAGCGTGGTGTCGGCCGTCCAGGCGTCGCCCGGCTTCCAACCGTCCTCGAAGAGTTCGGCTTCGATGTCGGCCGGCGGACGCAGCTGGGTCAGCCGCACGCGGATGTTGGCGCGAACGCTCAGCGCGCCGCGGTCCAACGCCATGATCGCCTCGGCGGGTGAGCTGTACACACCCGACTCCGGCTTGTCCTTGGCGGCGGGCACGTACTCGCCGGTGTCGCCCTCGATCATGGTGGTCAGGAAGTACAGACCCGTCACCATGTCCAGACGCGGCATGGCCAGGGGGCGGCCCGACGCCGGCGACAGGATGTTGTTCGACGACAGCATCAGGATGCGCGCCTCGGCCTGCGCCTCCGCGGACAGCGGAAGGTGCACGGCCATCTGGTCACCGTCGAAGTCGGCGTTGAACGCCTCACACACCAGCGGGTGCAGCTGAATCGCCTTGCCCTCCACCAGCTGCGGCTCGAAGGCCTGGATGCCGAGGCGGTGCAGCGTCGGTGCGCGGTTCAGCAGCACCGGGTGCTCACCGATGACCTCTTCGAGGACATCCCACACCTGGGGACGCTGACGCTCGACCATGCGCTTGGCGCTCTTGATGTTCTGCGCGTGGTTCAGGTCGACCAGACGCTTCATCACGAACGGCTTGAACAGCTCGAGTGCCATCAGCTTAGGCAGACCACACTGGTGCAGCTTCAGCTGCGGGCCCACCACGATGACCGAACGGCCCGAGTAGTCGACGCGCTTGCCGAGCAGGTTCTGACGGAACCGGCCCTGCTTGCCCTTGAGCAGATCGGACAGCGACTTGAGCGGACGGTTGCCCGGTCCGGTGACCGGACGGCCGCGGCGGCCGTTGTCGAACAGCGCGTCCACCGACTCTTGAAGCATGCGCTTCTCGTTGTTGACGATGATCTCGGGTGCACCGAGGTCGATGAGTCGCTTCAACCGGTTGTTGCGGTTGATGACGCGGCGGTACAGGTCGTTGAGGTCCGAGGTGGCGAAGCGGCCACCGTCGAGCTGCACCATGGGGCGCAGCTCCGGCGGAATCACCGGAACCGCGTCGAGCACCATGCCCAGCGGCGAGTTGCTGTTGGACTGGAACGCCGCGACGACCTTGAGACGCTTCAGCGCGCGAAGCTTCTTCTGGCCCTTGCCACTACGGATGACCTCGCGCAGCTCCTCGGCCTCGGCGTCGATGTCGAAGGTCTCGATGAGCTTCTTGATCGCCTCCGCGCCCATGGCGCCGGTGAAGTACTCGCCGTAGCGATCGATGAGCTCGCGGTAGAGCACCTCGTCGACGATGAGCTGCTTGGGAGCCAGCTTGGTGAAGGTGGTCCAGATCTCGTCGAGCCGGTCCAGCTCACGCTGGGCGCGGTCGCGGAGCTGACGCATCTCGCGCTCGCCACCGTCCCGCACCTTGCGCTTGACGTCGGACTTGGCGCCCTCGTCCTCGAGCTCCTTCATGTCGGCCTCGAGCTTCTGGGCCCGGGCCTCCAGGTCGGCGTCGCGCTGATCCTCGACGGCCTTCTTCTCGACGACCATCTCGGCCTCGAGCGTGGACAGCTCGTTGTGCCGCATCTCGTCGTCGACCGCCGTGATCACGTAGGCCGCGAAGTAGATGATCTTCTCGAGATCCTTGGGCGCCAGGTCGAGCAGATACCCGAGCCGGCTCGGCACACCCTTGAAGTACCAGATGTGCGTGACGGGCGCGGCCAGCTCGATGTGGCCCATCCGCTCACGGCGCACCTTGGCGCGAGTGACCTCGACGCCGCAGCGCTCGCAGATGATGCCCTTGAAGCGGACGCGCTTGTACTTGCCGCAGTAGCACTCCCAGTCGCGAGTCGGTCCGAAGATCTTCTCGCAGAACAGCCCGTCCTTCTCTGGCTTGAGCGTGCGGTAGTTGATGGTCTCCGGCTTCTTGACCTCGCCGAAGGACCAGTTGCGGATGTCGTCCGCGGTGGCAAGACCGATGCGGAGTTCATCGAAGAAGTTGACGTCTAGCACGTAACTCCCTTTCCCCTTGCGGGTTTAGACACTAATAACTACTTAAGCTCCGCGGCGAGCCGCGAATCAGGCTAAATCTTCGACGGACGCAGATTCATTGCGCGACAGGTTGATTCCCAGATTCGCGGCAGCGCGTTCCAGGTCCTCGTCGTCACCGTCACGCATCTCGATCGCAGCACCGTCACTCGACAGCACCTCGACATTGAGGCACAGCGACTGAAGCTCCTTGAGCAACACCTTGAACGACTCGGGGATGCCCGGCTCGGGGATGTTCTCGCCCTTGACGATCGCCTCGTAGACCTTGACGCGGCCGACGGTGTCGTCGGACTTGATCGTCAAGAGCTCCTGCAGCGTGTACGCCGCGCCGTAGGCCTGCATGGCCCAGCACTCCATCTCGCCGAACCGCTGACCGCCGAACTGCGCCTTACCGCCCAGCGGCTGCTGGGTGATCATCGAGTACGGACCGGTGGAGCGGGCGTGGATCTTGTCGTCCACCAAGTGGTGCAGCTTCAGGATGTACATGTAGCCGACCGTCACCGGGTACGGGAACGGTTCACCACTGCGGCCGTCGAACAGCTCAGCCTTGCCGTCGGAGTCGACGAGCGTGGCGCCGTCCCGGTTGGGCAGCGTCGAGCTCAGCAGACCCTGCAGCTCGTCCTCCCGCGCACCGTCGAAGACCGGTGTCGAGACAATGCTTCCCGGCTCGGCCTCCAGCATCTCCTGCGGCAGGTTGGCCGCCCAGTCCGGCGATCCGTTGATCTTCCAGCCGGCCTTGGCCACCCACCCGAGGTGGGTTTCCAGGATCTGGCCGATGTTCATCCGTCGCGGCACACCGTGCGTGTTCAGGATGATGTCGACGGGCGTGCCGTCGGGCAGGAAGGGCATGTCCTCGACGGGCAGGATCTTGCCGATGACGCCCTTGTTGCCGTGGCGTCCGGCCAGCTTGTCGCCGTCGGAGATCTTGCGCTTCTGCGCGACGTAGACGCGGACCAGTTCGTTGACACCGGCGGGCAGCTCGTCGTCATCCTCGCGTGAGAACACGCGGATGCCGATGACCTTGCCGGACTCACCGTGCGGCACCTTGAGCGACGTGTCGCGGACCTCGCGAGCCTTCTCACCGAAGATCGCGCGCAGCAGTCGCTCTTCCGGGGTCAGCTCGGTCTCACCCTTCGGGGTGACCTTGCCGACCAGGATGTCGCCGTCGCGGACCTCGGCGCCGATGCGGACGATGCCGCGCTCGTCGAGATCTGCCAGCACCTCATCGGAGACGTTCGGGATGTCCCGGGTGATCTCCTCGGCGCCCAACTTGGTGTCGCGGGCGTCGATCTCGTGTTCCTCGATGTGGATCGAGGTGAGCACGTCCTCCTCAACCAGGCGGTTGGAGAGGATGATCGCGTCCTCGTAGTTGTGGCCCTCCCACGGCATGATCGCCACGAGCAGGTTCTTGCCGAGCGCCATCTCGCCGTTCTCGGTGCACGGACCGTCGGCGATCACCTGGCCGGCTTCCACCCGGTCGCCGGCGTCGACGATCGGGCGCTGGTTGGCGCAGGTGCCGTGGTTGGAGCGGGCGAACTTGCGCATCCGGTAGGTGTGCCGGGTGCCGTCGTCGGCCATCACGGTGATGTAGTCGGCGGAGACCTCTTCGACCACGCCTGCCTTGTCCGAGACGACGACGTCACCGGCGTCGATCGCGGCACGCAGCTCCATACCCGTGCCGACCAACGGTGCCTCGCTGCGGACCAGCGGAACCGCCTGGCGCTGCATGTTGGCACCCATCAGGGCGCGGTTGGCGTCGTCGTGCTCGAGGAACGGGATCATGGCCGTCGCGACCGACACCATCTGGCGCGGTGAGACATCCATGTAGTCGACCTCGGTCGCCGACACGAACTCGACCTCGCCACCCTTCCGGCGAACCAGGATGCGGTCTTCGATGAACCGTCCCTTGTCGTCGATGGGCGAGTTGGCCTGCGCCACGACGTGGCGGTCCTCCTCGTCGGCGGTCAGGTACTCGATGTCGTCGGAGACGACACCATCGTTGACCTTGCGGTACGGCGTCTCGATGAAGCCGAACGGGTTCACCCGCGCATACACCGACAGCGAGCCGATCAGACCGATGTTCGGTCCTTCCGGCGTCTCGATCGGACACATGCGGCCGTAGTGGCTCGAGTGCACGTCGCGGACCTCGAGGCCGGCGCGCTCACGGGACAGACCGCCGGGGCCCAAAGCGGACAGGCGGCGCTTGTGGGTCAGACCCGACAGCGGGTTGTTCTGGTCCATGAACTGGGAGAGCTGGCTGGTGCCGAAGAACTCCTTGATGGCCGCCACGACGGGACGGATGTTGATCAGGGTCTGCGGCGTGATCGCCTCGACGTCCTGAGTCGTCATCCGCTCGCGAACCACGCGCTCCATGCGCGAGAGACCGACCCGGATCTGGTTCTGGATCAGCTCGCCGACGGTACGCAGGCGACGGTTGCCGAAGTGGTCGATGTCGTCGACCTCGACGGGCACCTCGGAGCCGCCGGGCGCCGTCATCGTCTGGTCGCCCTGATGCAGGCGGACCAGGTACTCGATGGTGGCGACGACGTCCTCTTCGGTCAGCGTCGAGCTGGTGATCGGCTGGCCGACGTTGAGGCCCAGCTTCTTGTTCACCTTGTAGCGGCCGACGCGGGCCAGGTCGTAGCGCTTCTCCTTGAAGAACAGGTTCTCCAGCAGGGTCTGCGCGGACTCCTTGGTCGGCGGCTCGCC
>JAIEPH010000108.1 GCA_019749805.1 Mycobacteriaceae bacterium
ACGGTATGAAATCGCGGCACCTCATCGCGATTTGCCAACGAGGCCGCGGCTCTTAAGCCAGAACCTGCGACATCATGGCTCTCGGGAACGACGACTATTTCCTCGTAGGTGCCACCGACGATGATCATCGCGGCCTAACACTTACGGTGACCGAACCGCCTGAGACGCGAAGTACCTCCGCTTCGTATTCATGCCCTGCGTCGATGCACTCCCGGAGCCGGACTATGTCGCGAGAGATCGCACCCACCTGCTCACCTGTCAGCAAAGTTGCGACGACGCCACGCACAGGGGCGTCGATCTTCTCGATGTTCAACAGTTCACCCTCGCTCAAAGAGGCAACGTGCTCCGGATCGGGGGAAGCGAGCACCGTTTGGAACGGTGCACCAGGACAGCGATACTCAGCCCCATCATTCGCGCCTACTCCCCCGGCGCCGGTTCCGCCGCGACGCGAAATACTGACACTTGGATCGCTACCGCTCATGTCCCCTCCTTGACCGCCGCGTCGTTCGCAGGGCGTGCCTCATGGAGAGGCTAGAGGCTGGCGGGCAGGCGCTGGCACGCTATCGAGATCAACATCTATCGGCCAGACCGGCTTGGGTACCGCACCAAGCGTCTCAATACCCAGAATGTCGCGTGCGAAGCGACTTTGCCGCGCAAGTTTCCCCCAGATGCAGGCGTCCAGGTGGGCCGGATGTACCCCGGCGTGGTCAGCCCACTGGAGGAAGGCTTGCTCGTAAAGGCTGTAGTGCTTTACTACGTCCCAAAAGGGTGGAAAGACGCCGGCCGCCGTACCAGCGCGCACGATGTGGATATCGATGATGGCGACTTCAGCGCTACCGCGGCGATTTCGCACAACCCAGCTGGCCGTCTTCGGCCCAACTCCCGGTATCAGCTGCAGCCAAGTACGAAAATCCCGATCGTTTTTCGGCTCTTGTTGGCCCGCAAGCATGCGAACGGCCGCAGCCACTCGTTGCGCACGCTGAGACGGGAACCGATAGCGCCGCCAGACTCCGTCGATGCAAAGGGGCTGGCTAAGTAGAGCTTCGATCCGCCCGGCATCTGCAGCTATTGGCGAAGCCAGTAGCCCGTTTCCTCGCAACCGTTCGAAGGCTGCTTGCGCGGTGCTTGCTGGCACGCCGTACCCGCCCAATAAGCAAGCCACGACTTCCTCAACGAGATTGTGTCCGAGGCTGTAGTGATCAGCGGTACTGGCGTCTCGGCTCAAAGCTTCCCAGTATGCCGCCGCGCCGAGGTGCCAGGACAAGCCAGACCAATACTGGTGGGTCAGTAAGCGGCATTCCGGCGCTCCTACGTCGTCTGGATGCAGTGCCTTCCGCCCACAAGCGGCACGATCAGTCATAACTATGGTTCGTAGGTCACCTCTTGTGTCGCACCGCCGCGACGCAATCTTCGGTTTGTGTGCGAGCAGGAACATTGACCAACCACCTCCTTGACCTCCGAGCGGTGCGCTCTCATCTACGTCCTACTCGTCTCGCGAAGACATGCGGCAATCCCACTCGCGTGACCGCCGCGTTCATCGAGAAGTTGTGACGATACCGATACACCGCCGTGAGGAGCAGCGGTTGACACAACCCTCGGCGACGATGCCGTTGTGTGGTTTGCCCGCGCGTCCCATCTCGATCGTGACTCGTTGCTGAGCCGCTACACACGCATTGCTGTGGGTTTGACGACCGGGTGAGTTGTAGTAAACGTGGCATCTGGCCCAGACGGTATGGAGGCGCCCTCAGGCCTTGAGTCCTTAAGTCCTTGGGCTGCAATCCGACGTGTTGCCGGTGACGGGTGAACATTCGCACTGGTAAAGCCACAGTCGCAGATCAAGGAGGCCTCCGGTGAGTTTCAACGGTACGAGTGTCGGTTCAGACGTGCCTGCGCTCTCGGACGTTGAGCATGCATTCGATGAGGAAACGGGTCGGGTCGAGCGGGCGCGATTGTTTCCTCGACCACAGCGAGATCCTGGACTGGCTGCACCGATTGCGGGGCACGGTGCGGGTGACCTATGAGGCATAGGCCTACCACGTTCGGGCTCGAGCGGGCATTGGCCGCCGACGACATCGCCTGCGTGGTCGCTGCTCCGTCGAAGTTGATCCGCCCAAGCGGGCATCGGATCAAGACCAAGGTCCGTGACGCGGCACATTTGACCCGTCTGCTGCTGCTGCTGCGATTGGGCGAGATCACCGCGGTCTCGGTGCCCGACGCCGACGTGGAGGCGGTGCGCGGTCCGGTCGGTGCCCGCGAAGACGCCCGCGCAGACCCGATACGCGTCTGGCACAGCGACTGGTCGGGTCTTAAACCGTTGCGAACCGCCCGCCGGCTAAGACGCTAGTCAAAGTGGGGTTAGATCAGCGATTGCTTTTCGTCACATACGGCCATAGCCGAAGGCAGACGAGCAGGCACAGAGTCAGCTAATCGTGTGTGGTAGGCCTAAGCCGTGGCTTGTGTAACTGCTTTCACGCCGGCAGAGAGGCCAGTGCCATTTCGTGGTCGTTTCCCAGGCTTGGGACCGGCCGACGATGAGCCGTGCCCGTGTGGCTCGAGTCGCCAGACGAGACGGTGTCATTGGGACCGTCGTACGCAGCGCTGGCTGCTTCCCGTCTATCGGCCACGCCGCACCAAAGCGCGCACCGGCGTGGCCCGCGACGGGTGCTACGCCAATGTGTCCGCCGACTGCGGGGAGAATGTTCCCGGGCACGACAGGGGAAAGCTGTCGAACGAGCACTGGTTGAGTAACGCGATCTTGAAAGACGCCAGTGACGGCAAGTTCGTTCTCGTCAGCGATCTCCCCTTCCAACGCCCTGGTCGTATCGATAGGTTCCCACCCAAGTCGATGGGTGCCAGCATCCTTTGCGTGGATCACAACAGCTCTCTGTCCGGCCTCGACACAACCGCGCAGTCGCTGGTCCAAACACTCCAACACTTCCACACCGAACAGGCCAGCTCAGATGGCGGATACAACAATGAGTTTGACCTGTTCAACGGTGACGAGATCGAGCGATGGCTCCTCAAAATGGTATGGGGCGCGTCCGAGGCGTACCCGACGGCACCGAAGATTCGAGGAAACATCCGTCGGCTCCAGCTAGCTGACTACTTGTTCCGCAGCGGAGGTCTACCGGTCGGTTGGGGTCTATACGCCACAGGAATCCGACAGGGCCTACGCGTATCGACCGAGCACGCGATGACTGTCCGCTTGGAAGAGTCGAACGGGGAGCTGCGCAGCGGGTCCTTGGAAGTTGGGGGTGTTCGGCTGACGTTCGCGATAGGAGCAAGAAGAGCGACCACCGAGACCGCGGCGATCTATCGCCCGGCGGCGATCTTTCTAGATCGGGTCGGCACGGACCGACACAAGGTCGCGGCACTCAGCTGGTACCACGCTTCCGGTTCCAGGGCGGAATCCGTGAAGGTAACTTTCGTCCCCGACTGAGTATGGTTTGCCGTCAAAACGTCGATGGTGCACGCCGCTACCAACCAGAAGGTGCTCCCCAACGGTCTAGGGCCTAAACGGATTCACCCGCGATGTCTTTCGCTTTCGAGGCGGCCCCTAGCTCGCGTGATGCTGACGGGGCGACGCCACCAGTCGGCGCTATAGCGCGAGCACGACCGCTACAAGCTCCAACGGTGGAGCTCAGAGCCCGGGAGCCCATGTCATCTCAAACTCATGTCATTAAGGACATCGAGATGACATCTCATTTGAGAATATGACACCGCCCCTGAGAACCTACAAATTCAGATTTGCTGCCACCCCCTTGACAGGGGGGTTACGCTGGCTGCGGTAGCGGAGCGGGAGCGGACAGCGTCGAACTCCCGAGGAGCCATAGCCAGCGCTATTTCCGCAGGTCAACCGTGTGAATGTGACCTCACAACCCGTGCCAAGAGAGTCTGCGCAGGTTGCGCACGTCAATTGTGCGCGGACGCTCACGGCCCGCGCACATCTCACGTGATCAGCTATCGGCGGGCGCGCGCACGCTCCGCGCACATGACGCGCACGATCCGGCGCACGTTCGACGTTGGCAGCCGCGCACGGCGCGCGCACACCCGTTGTTCGTGTGCTGTGGACGTGAGATGTGCCCTGTTTCTTTTCCGTCGCGTGAGAAGTCGAATCATCGATCGCGCATCCCTCAGGCAAAAGACGCACGCAGCTCAGAAGGGGTGTGACAGGTCAAAGTGTGATGCAGGTCATAGTCGTGAGAAGTGCTGGGCGGCGTCTTTCACACCCGTCCTCACGTGGTAGCTGACGGGTAGCTCACAACCCGTTCAGAAGCTGTGGTCATCAGCTGCGCCCACCGGCGCCCCACGACTCCTCCAGGAGACCTGCGATGACCATCGAACCTTCCAAGCTGCCCCGCCCGGCCGCGGCGTTGCGTGAGCACGCGCTGCGCACTGCTGGTCTCCCCTCGCACCGCGCGCAGGTGTCGGCGTGGATGCGCGCCGCCAACGTCACCACCGTGGAGCAACTCTTCGAGGCGATCGGCGGCCGCGATGCCAACTCGACCGCCGTGCTGCTGGCCGATCATCGCCGCGGCGTGGCCCTGGCGGCCACCGTGCTCCTGGGCGCCAAGGCGGTGATGTTGTCCTCCGTCGCGCGGCATGCTCCGGGCGACTCGACCGACTTGCAGTACGCCGTCACCGACGAGCGGTTCCAAGCCACCGTGGACGCGTTCTTGTCTCACGCCATGCCGGCCGTGAACCCAAGCCACAAGCACGCCGACTCGCAGCTCTACTGGATCACCCTGCGAACGGTCACCAAGCTCCACGAAGCACCGGTGTGTGATGCCGAGCCGTCGTTCGACGACGTCGCCGGCGAGGACGTGCACGCGGAGGCGGCCGACTTCTTGACGGTGCCCGTTCTGCTGGATTGGGCACTGACTCGCGGCGTCCTCTTCGAGCAGGATCACCGTGTGCTGACGCTCCGGTTCGGCGGTGAGACCGCGGTCCCGGTGCGCGAGGTGGCCGCACAGTTGGGTGTCACCGAGAACAACGTGGAGTCACGTCTTCGGCGTGCCATGAAGCGCTTGAAGGAGGCGGCAATCGCCGACCGTGCGGACCTGAACCGTGCGTGCATCGAGACGCGGTGGAGTGCAGACCACGCCCGCTCCAATCACGTTGCGGTTGCCCAGACTGGTGCCGCCGCATGAGCCAGTTCCCTGCATCTGACGGGCTAAAATTTCCCAACGCTGGTAACGCACTCGACTCGGAGTGGCGCGCAGCGCCGGTCCCGGAAAGTGATGTCGACATGTCCGATCTGTATCACCGTCACGCAGATGCGATCGCTGACGACTTGCTCGCCGACCCGCAGCTTTTCGAGCCGGTCGGTGAGGAGTTCGCCGCGAACTCCGACGAGGGATACGGCGAGTGGATGCCCAACGCCGATGACGGTCATGACGGTGACGGCGGGGAATTCGACGCCGCCTACGACCCGGCGTACGACGTCGACGAGCGCCGCAATCGGTCGCTCACCGAAGCCGAACAGTCCGATCTCGACGAGCTTGGTCGTGTCCTGACCGGCCCCGGAGATCAGGGACTGTTGTCCGGGACAGGGCGCGGCGCCTATCTCCATCACGACGACGATGCCGCCTTGCCCGCGGGCGGCGCCACAGCCAGCGATTCCGCCCTCGGTGATGCGGATCCGGATTCCGACAAGCCATGGTGGCGATTCGGGTGGATCGACGTCAGTCGTCGTACGCACCGCCTGGCCGCGATCGGCGTGGCCGTGGTTGTCGTTCTCGTCGTCGTCGCGTTGGTCCTGCCGTCCGGTGGGGACAAGGATTCGTCGAGCACTGCAGCGTCGACACCGGCGTACACGGTGCCGACGATGACGCAGCCTTCCGCGCCGTCGGCGGTGCCGGGTAGCCCCACGGCAGGGGCGGCCGACGGTCCCATCGGCGTCAAACGCGCCGACAGTCGGTGCACTGCGGGATCCACCGATCCGATGCAAGCCTTCGACGGAGACGTCAACACCGCGTGGATGTGCCTGCCGGCCTACGGCGTGCCCGGAACCGTGCTGCGCGTGGAGTTCGACAACTGGTACGTCGTCACGGGTGTGTCCATCGTGCCGGGGTGGAACCGCGTCAACCCCGATGGCTCCGACGAGTGGCTCAAGCACAAGACCGCCGCCGTCGTCGAGTACCAATTCAACGACCCCGAGGAAACTCGGCTGACCCAGCAGACCAACAACGCCCGAGACGAAGTCGTCACGCCGGTGCAGCCGCCGGTTCTTGCGTCGGCGATGACCATCACCATCACCGAATTCGGCGCGCCGACCGGTCCGGTGGCCGACACGACGACGATCCCCGGGCAGGGCGGCGTCATCGCCTCAGACACTCCCAAGACCGGTGACTTGAAGGACTTCGCGGTCTCCTCGATCAGCATCATCGGTCACCGCGCCGCGTAGAGCGCCTCACGAGCCGTTGCGGGCTCTCGCCGCACCAACGAGTGGTCTAGCTCAGGTCACGGACGGCTGGTGCGATGCCGCTGTCGACGTTGACCGGCGTCGGCGGGTACCAGCGCAGCTCGTAGTGCCAATCGACGCCTTCGACGCCGAGTCGGTTGCCAATCACGTTGCCGTTCTCGTCTCGATCGGCGACGCGAACGCGATGCCAGTGCGCGATCCGGATGTGCGGCGGCAATCTCCATCCTGTGATGCCCGCCTGGCCTGTGCGCTCGCCTGCTTGCTTCCGGTACTGGCGCAGCGAGGCACCCGTCCGCCACCCCAGGTTGCCGATCTGTGCGCGGCTGATCTGCTGTGGCCGGGAGATCTGCTCTGCGGGGGGCCAGTCGATCTCGGGGTCACCCGCCGCGGAATAGAGCAGCAGCGACAGTGACAGCGGGATGAGCACCGGCAGTTCCGCACCATCGGAGTTCCCCGCCGCGTGCGCACCTTCGATTTGCGCTGCAATCAGATCGGCCAGAGTTGTCGCGGCTAGATCCCCGCGGAGCGGGAAGCTCACGCTCTGCAGTCGCGGACTCGGGTCTCCGTCTTGCTGGTAGACCCACATGCACCGGGCGCCCTGACCCTCGGAGATTTTCGTGTACGCCGTCGCCACTCCTCGACCGTCGGCGCCCGTCATCTTCAATGTGCCGACCGATGCTGTTGCGGCCTGGCCTCCGAGATGCCGATAGTGGCTGATGGTGCCCGCGACGATCATGCCGAGGTAGTGACACATGTTCTGTCCGTCGTGCAGCGACAACGGGGCTGCCAGGCTGTAGGCGACGGCGTCGAACGGGAACCTCGTCAACCAGTCGGGTACCAGCTCCACGTCGGTATTTGCGTTCATCAGCGCTCCGGCGAACTCGTCGTCGACCCGGAGAACCACGGGACTTTCAGACCACTGCTCGAAGATCAATTCGGCGACGTCTTGAGCCCACTGCGTGCCGGGGTCGTGGGTTGGTGGGCGGTTCGTCCATGACTTGAACCCCGCGATCACCGTCGCTGCGTCGTCGACCTTGATGTGCCGCTTGGACCGTAGATCTCGAGCCTTCTTCCCCACAGCGCCATCCTCGCCGCCATCCCGGGTCGGTAGTGGAGAAAGCCCGATCCTCGGGGGGTTGTCAGGCGCGGGCGGTGGAGTAGACGGGCGCGACGAGGCGGGCGATGAGGGGCGAGTGCCAAAGGTTCAGCTGTTCCTGGACTGCCCCGCTCGGGCGCGAAATGCTGCCAGAATTCCAGTCGATGCGCCGCATTGAGCCCGAAGCGTCACGACGATCGCCCACCCGAGGACTGGTTGGCGACGGAGAACTTGGCCTCGGGTTGTCGTCGTGAGCGGGCTCGACGGGTCTGTCGACTCCGCATCGTGGTGGGAGTCGGTGTGCGATCAGCTCGACACACCGATCGCCGATCTCGTCGACGGATTCGACGAGATCGCTGAAACCGCCATCCCCTACGACTGGCTGCCGGGTCGCGCACGCACGTTTTACGGCGACGCCTTCACCACCTGGTCAGACCTGGCGGGCGAGACCATCGATTCCTTGGTTCACCGGCCGAAAGGAGGCGTCGGCACGGTCCGTTCCATCGTGATCGCCGCGCGGGACGTCGTCTCCCACTCTCGATCCGCGGCCGCCGCACACTCCCCCGCTGCCGATGCACCGACGGCGACTCGACTCCTGCTCGATCGGCTCACCGACTACGACCGCGTGGTTCTTTTGGGCCGCCGTTGGGCGTTGGAGCCCGCACCCATTGTCGGCCTGGCCGACCAACTTGGTGTTCACGCCGCGTCTGTCGGACGCAATTTCCCGCGTGCGGTCGCCCGCTTCGAGAGCCTGCTCGCTGATCCCTTTCATGTCGCGGTCGTCCGTCACGCCGACGATCTGCGCCACCGCCTGGGGCCGCTGACCCGAACGTCGACCGCCGAGGCTGCCCTGGACGACCTCGGCCTGGCGTTGTCCGACGACCGCGGATTGATGCTGCTTCACCTGGCCGGCCCCTACACACCAGCCGAAGCCGCCTGGCTGCAGGACACCGCCGCCGAGGGCTGGCTGGCCGCAACTGCCGCGGTCGAGGCGACGCTCGCTCAGTGGGGTGCGCCGAGCACTGCGGCGCTCGCGGACAGCCTCGCCGAGTTGGGGATCCCGTCGGCGACGGCTGTCGACTTCATTCACAGCCGGCCGGGTCTTCGCCGCTTCGACCAGAAGTGGGTGCAGTGGGGCAGCACTATTCCGGACAGAATCGAGGCCGTACTGCACCTGTCCGGGGCACCGGCAACGGCCACGCTGATCGCGGCCGTCATTGGCGAGAACTGCGCTGAGGCTTCAACGCGCAGCGCGTTGAGTTACGACTCTCGCTTCGTCCGGGCGACGCGCCACACCTGGGCGTTGCGCCAGTGGGGACTCGTCGAGTACGGCGGCGTGTTCTCCGAGATCGCCGCCCGCATCGACGCCGCCGGCGGCACCATCGGCACGGCGGCCGTGGTCAACGACATCTGCACGAGGTTTCCCGACGTCGCGGAATCATCGGTCCGCGCCTACATGGGGGCGCCGGCCTACGTCGTGGAGAACCAGACGGTGCGTCGGCGCACCGCAGATGACGGCTGGCCACCGGTGGGCCCGGCCGTCTCGGTTCGCGGGGTCTTCTACAAGGGCAGGCACGTGATCCGTGTCGCGCTGCCCGTCACCGCCGAACTGCTGCGTGGCTCCGGCCAACCTCTGCACTCCGCCGTCGCCACCGCGGTGGGCCTCACGCCCGGCGTTCAGCGGATCTTCACCGGGAAGGCGTGCAGCATCACTGCCTTCTGGAAGCTGTCGTCGATCACCGGGGGCAGCCTCGGCTCCTTGAGGGCGGCGGCCACCGGGGTCGGTGCGCAGCTCGGCGACACCCTGGTGCTGTCATTCAACGTGGCGGACTCGACGCTCGCCGCGGTGCGGATCCAGGTAAACGCCAGCCCCGAGCAGCGGGTGAAGGGGCTCCTGGGGACGCTCGGCCGAGATCCGCTCGTCGACATCGCTCGCGCGCTGCGGTGCGGCCCGGACGATGCCGCAGGGGTGCTGATCAAACGCGGCGACGACGATCTGCTCGATCTGCTCGACGAAATCTGGCCATGACGGCTCGCCCCTCCCCACGGGTTGGGCTGCTTCAGCGGCCTGCGCCGAGGTCAGTGGTAATGGCGTCGGGTTCCAGCCACAGCTGCATCGTCACCGCAGTCTCGCCGTTGGGACTGGTGGCGGTGCATTCCACGACGGCGAGCCAGCCTCCGTCGCTTCGCCTGACCCAGGCGGTCTGACGTGCGGGCATCCATGGCTCCAGCCGCACTCCGAAAGCCTTCACCCACAGCGGCAACTCGTCTTGTCGCCGTATCGTGCTTCCCAGCCCCGGGAACGCGCGGATCATGTCGACCACGACTGGGCGGTCAACGGGGAACACGACCGGGTGAGTTGGGTGCGCCGGCCAGTTCCTAGACATTGGGGGCTCCGGGGTCGGTGCCGCCCGCTTGGCTGGCTCGTCGCCCGTCGAACGCCCGAAGGTCACACTGACTGGTCAGGTCGGGGGTGTAAATCGTGAACCAGCATGCGGTGCACGTGTGCGTTCGGTGCTGGGCGCAGCCGCATCCCGTGCACATCGAGGTTCCCACCAGCACGCGGCCACCGCCGAGTGTCGATCCGCACTCCGGACACCGGCCCGGCCGCGGTTCTGCCCAGCCGCGGCGGGTTCGCCGAAGCTCCACGGTAGGCGATCGTACATGTGTTCGAATGGACGTTGGTACGTCTGTTTCCGGAGTTCACCGCTAGGCAAGACAACTTGGCGGCGCCGGGAGGCGCGCAAAGACCAGGCACGGGCGAAACGCCACGTGCCGAAGGGATGCGAGAGCTTAGGCCCCGATGAGCTGATGCGTTGCCGGCGGCGCGATCGGCACGAACTCAAACGGTCGCGCCACCGGCCGGCGGCGATGTGTCTGGGATTGCCGGATCGCCTTTGCTAGGCGCTCTTCGTCGAGGTTGAGGTGTTGCTTGAGCTTGTCGCGGACTTGCGGAGGAATGGAACTGCGACCGGCTTCCATCCGACCCAGGTGCTGAGGGCTCGCGCCGATCAACGGTGCCAGCTGAGCAAGGCTGTAGCCAGCAAGGACGCGGTAGTACGCCAAATTCCGGGCGGTCTTGGTGGCGACGTACAACTCGCTGGGATCGACCTGGAGGACCTCAGCCAGGCGCGCGATGAACTTCGGTGACGGTGCTGCTTCGCCCTTTGCCCAGCGGCTCACGGTGCCCTGGTTGACGTGCACTGCGGCAGCAAGGGACCTGTTGGACAAACCTTGCTTTTTGACGAGGTCTTGCATTTTGCGGTATCTGAAGACCCCGGGCATGGCTGCCGGCGTGGAACGCATCATGTGCGTCTCCCTTCCCTGACCCGACGATCTCGTTGGTGCTCGTTGACTATAACCGCCGCAATGTTCCCAAAGACAGATGCCGCGGCGGCACAACACGCCGACGATGACGAGTTTCACTCTGATCACAAGAGCAGATAAGTGCTGGTCAGGCACATCAGATTTGACGCTTGAGCGTCGCTGCGACTGCGTGTGTCGCGTTGGGGAACATTGCCTGTGGTGGTAAACCGTGGCACGATCTGCGTTCATCAGGCGCCTGGCAGCGTCGACCCCACTAGATGAAAGACCCCAGAAAACCAAAAACCGGTTGGTAGCTGGCACTACCAACCGGCGGGCTCCCCCGAAGGGAAGCGGATGTCTTGGAGACACCGCCATTTTAGCGTGCTACCAGCACCTTTGGCAAACGTTATCGGCGACGAAATCGCGTCCCCGCGATCACAGGACTGTCACGAGTCCACCTTCGCCACACAGCGTCATGAGGTGCGTTCTACCCGGCTGGGCCGGGCAGAGTTCCGCCGCAGTCGTCGACGCTGGATCGTCACCGCGGGCGTCGTCGCGGCCACCACCCCGATGTGGACGTCGCGAACGTCCTGGACCTGCGAGGTTTCAGCATGGGCGGTCAGCGCCCAGGGCGCCGAGGTGTTGCGTCGGGTTCACCTCGGGCGGAAGTTGTTCGTCCGGGTTAGCACCGCCCTTGCCCGATTCGCCGACGGATCCACCGGCCGGCACTGCGCCGTGACCAACGCAAGAGTCGCCCTGACCGTCGGCTGCAGCCCCCGCACCGTGACCACCGTGCGTGCCGTCCTCGCCGAGTCCCACTACGCCGTCGAGATCCGCCGCGGCACCGGATCGAGCACCACGCCCGTCCACCTGCGCAGACCGTCGGTGTGGCACTTGACGTCGCGCCGGCAGCCTGTGGATAACCGCGAAATTTGCGACCTACCCCGTCCCCGAAGGGTTACGGGGTCTGTTCCCCTGGGTTCACACTCTCCAAGCGAGGCGCACAGCGCCCCGCAGCAAGATTCCTCGACCAAAAACCAACACCAACGGCGACCCGTGCGCCGCCCACCACCCCGCCCCCTGCACACCCAAAGGCTCGGCGGATGGTTGGCGTCGACCTCGGCTGGCCTCGGCGCACGCGCCGGGCACCACGTCGTCGGCCAACTCTGCAATGCGCTGCAGAACAGCCACCTCGACCTCACAGCATGGACCGGGCCACAGCTCGTCCAAGCGCTCAACGAGGACATGAAGCGGCGCGGCGCCACCTGGCCTGACCAGATCACAAGTCCGGGCCCGTTCCTGGCCTACCGACTACGCCACCTGCCGTCCCGCCCACCGGCTGCCGTGGCCACCAGCACGCACGACGGACACACCGCGCCGACACCAGATGCGGACATCACTGCAGCTCGCCGCGACGCGTCTGCGCTGGAGCCGTCAGCAGCACGGCGTGAGGCCAGGCGGAGCATCCGTGAGGTTCTCTCCCGAGCATCGCGTCGACCGGCGCAGTCCTAGATCCGATTTGCGCAGCTCAGCGGTAATTTCAGGCGCTGTGGCCTGGTGCCCGGCCGTTGTGCCAGCCCATCGAGGGTCACCACCGCTTCGCGGATCCCGAGACAAAAAACGGCCCTGAGAGCCCCGTAGAGCCGTTAAAACGGCCCGGGGCATACAACGACACCCCCTTGGACCCCAACGACGGCCGGCGGCGCGCACAGGCATCCTTACGGCGCCGGCCGGATCGCGTCAGCTAACGGCGGACGGAGCTATCGCCGCAGTTCAAACGTGCTAACAACCCTTCGGCAGCATACATAGATTGTGCCTCGATTGTGAGGATAGTTCGCGGACATTCGGCGGAGGATTCACGGGCACTGCGCCATGGTCGGTCGCCGCGCCGATATGCACTTCTCGTGATGATCATGTGAAGCGTGAGCATCCTGTTGAGGAATCGTGAATCAGTTATGAAAGGTCCGCACGCTGGGGCTTTGCAGATCGGCCAGGCCCGGTCCCGATCCGGGCGGTGGGCGTCCAGCACACGTATGGGGGTGGGTGCTCGATTCTCTTGTCACCCTGGGCCGGACCGCCAACCAGCAACAACCACCACCGCCGCTTCCCCTCCCCTTCCGTGGTCGTCGTTGTTGTGACGGGAATCAATTGTCAGCGTGCTGAGAACGTTCCGATCATGTGTTGACATGCGAACGTCACACTTATGTGTCCACAACATGCGCTGGGCATAGATGGCACATCGGATGCCTGTCAGTGGAACAAGACCGATTCATGAGGATTACGACGTCACGTCATAACCATCATGTCCGGCTGTCGTTTGCTGTACGTGATCATCATGACTGACATACGTACCGCTATCGTGCCGATTACGCCAGGTGTATACGACCGTCATGCCGCAGCCATATAACGCTCATACCGAAGTCACATCAGTTAGTCACGCACTCGACGTGCTCAAAATGTAGACAGAACGTATGTGTGACGTGATCCCGGCGTGCAGCGCACGTTCAATGTTTGTGACGTTCATATTGAACACTTGTGAGTGTCTATCAACAGACAATTCACAATGTTTGTGAATGCAACGTGAGAGGTAATCGCCGCAGGTTGGGGGAGTAGCGCACACGGAATCTTGTCCTGAGAAGGGCAAGATGGACGGCATGGATCCCACGCTACAGATCAATCTGACCGAGCTGCGTGACATCGCGTGGCAGGTCGTTGGCGTGGCGGGCCATATCGCGGACCAGGGCTTCCGCCTGCGCCTGGCGCCTGCCTCGCCGGCCACCGACACAACAAGCCTGGCCTTGACCCGGAGCATCCAGGGCGCCAGCCTTCGCCTCGCGTACGCCGCGGACAGCGCCGCCGACGAACTGACCCGCGCGATCGAGGGAGTAGTGGCCTACGCCCAACAAGGAGCCAACCTCGCACGCCGCACGGAACTGGCTCTGATCGGACTCGACCTGGAGCAACTGGGCCCCTCACTCCCGATCAGCGCAGCGAGACCCAATCGCCACAACGTCTTCGACGACGCACCCGCCCCTGCTGACCCCATTGCCGACAGCACCGATCACCGCACACTGAGCGAGGCGGTCCTCTTGAGCAACGGCGCCGCATCCCTCGCACACATGCCAGCCGACGCCGCGCAGCTGCGCGCAGGTGCCGCGACGCTGCATGACTGCGCGCGCAGACTTCGCGCGGCCCTGAGCAGCGGTGAACGTCCGGCCGCCATGCTGGATCGCTTCGGGGACTGGCTCGATGAAGGGCTCGTCCACGCTGTCGTGGAACGTGAGCACGCCATGGCCAACTGGGCGGTGGCGTACGGCACTGCGCGAAGCGAGGTCCAGGAGCCCGCCCGCCTCTATCTGAGCTGGTTGAGCGCGGCGGTCGCCGGAGCCGAGCAGGGGAACTCAGGCCTGCGCGAGCCAAGCGCGCGTGCCCGCGCAGCGATGCGCGAGTACTCCGCCGTGTCGTTCGATTCCGTCGCATGTGGAGACCACCCACGACTGGGGCACGGAACCCCTTAGCGCGCGCGGCGACGGAATCGGCTCCCACCGCAGGTACTACCTGTTCGAGCACTCCGATTTCCGGAGTGATCGTCTCGGACGAAAGGGAGTCCATGTGTAAGGCAGCCCATGAGGCCGGCGGGCCACGCAGATGTAGCGGTGACGCTCGCGCCAGCTTCGAGCGGTCGACAGCAGAGGTGTCAGCATTGCAGAGGATTGAGGAGGCTTTGGCGGTCGAGGCCGACGACTCGTTGTTCGAGCCCCTGACCTCCACCGACGGCCACACTCTCCAGGTGTTGAAGACCAGGTGGCACGGGGTGCGCACATACGGCGCGCACTGCTCAGGGGAGGGCTGCGACGGATTTGTCACCCCGCAAGGCGGCTTCACCAACCCAGCAGATGCGCGGGCGTGGGCGCAGGTCTACGCGTCGTCCGGGTGTGCGCCCGAGCCTTCGTCGCTGGTCGGCATCGGTCCTCAGGAGTCGTACTCCTCAATGTCCAGTGTCGAGGCCGATCAGATGAACAAGGACCACGCGGCCGGTGTGCACAAGCCGCGGGTGTTGCCGACGCGGTATCGGGGGCTGCAGACGTGGTCGGTCTACTGTCCCGGCTGCGATGCGTGGTTGACGCCCGAGGGCGGCTACGGGCAGGCAGGGACTGCCTTGCAGCACGCCAATGCGGGTTGCCCGAACGCTGGGTGATCCCTGTCGCGGAGACGCTTCCCCAGAGGTTGGTCGATGCGGACCCCCGTGTCGGGCTCCTGCCGCCCGGCCGATTCGTCAATGGCAACTTGTCGATGACGGACGCGGCCCCGCCCGGTGTTCCACAGGGGGTGCACTCGCCGACCTCCTTGTGGTCGGGAGAGTCGGTTTTCCGTGTGAGGGCACCTTTGATGATTGAAAAGCGCTGTAGAAGGGGTTCGGGGTGGGGGAGTGCGATGTTATGAATTGCAGGCCCCCGCCCCGGCGTGTCGAGAATCAGATTTTCAAGACTGGATGAGAAGGTGATCACCATGGCTGGCCGACCGCACAAAGGAGACCGGGCGCTTCTACAGACCCGCCCGTACGACGAGGTTCTCGATCTCGTCAAAGGTCGGCAGCATGCTGCCGGCGTCAAGGAACTGGGCCCGTACATCGCCGACGTCCTGGCGTTGCACGTCGGCCGCGAGGATCTCGTCGTCGAACTCAAGCAACAGCAGCAGGGTCTTTTGCCCGACCAGGGTGCTCCTCACGTCAAGCCCCGCCCCCATCCGGGTGGCCGCTCGAAGTTGGTGCCGACCCGCCCGCACCGCGAGGTGTGGCGGGCGGTGCACGAACGGCAGAAGGCCACGGGTGTGTCCTCGGTCAACCAGTACGTCGCCGACGTCCTGGCGCTGCACGTCGACCGCCCGGATCTCGTGGTCGAACTCGGACTCAAGGAGGGCTTGCCGCTGGCGATGTGACGCGTAGGGCCTTTTCTGGCAGAGGGGCCCCATAAGGACATCTGAATAACGGCGCATCACCCACGCGCTCGAAAGAGCGTGAAAAACTTCGAAGCCCTCAGCCTGGCAGGGCTAAGGGCTTCGATATGAAGATTTCGAGTCGAGTTGCACCTCGACTCGGTGGGCTTGCGCCCTTCCCGGAAGGGACTTGTCTTGGAGGACAGGTGCCACGGTAGCGCACACCCAAAATCAGGGCTAGAGGACGCGCTATACCGTGATGCAAATCGTAATAATTCGGGGGCTACGTGCCCGCGTTCCCTACGTGCTCAGCGACGCCGCGTACGCCGGCGCTGGATCGTCGAATCCGGCCATGCGCCAGCCTCGGTGTCGATGTGGGTCAGCCGTGACGGCTGGCTAGACGAACTCGAACGATGGCTCGTCACCGACGAGGGCCAGTCGGCGTGCGCCCGGGCGCACATGCGGCCGGTTCTTCTGATGCGAGTCGCTCGGGTTCTGGCGGCGCACGCCGATCACGGCACCGGGCGGCACTGCGCTGTCACCAACGCTGCGGCAGCGACCGCTGCGAATTGCTCGGCCCGGACGGTCACCACCGTGCGGCGGCTGTTGGCAGAAGGCGGTCTGGCGGTCGAAATTCGACGCGGTACGGGCTCGTTCAACGCTCCGGCGCATCTCCGTCGACCCTCCATTTGGCATCTCGTCAGCCGCAGACAACCTGTGGATAAACCGGCCGTTTGCGCCCTACCGCCATCCCGAAGGGATAGGCGGGTCCGTCACCTTGGTAAGAACTCACCAAGCGGCCGCACACGGCCGCCGCGGAGATCTCCATCCAACAAACCAACGACCACCCCGCGGCCGCTGCACACCCAGAAGCTCGCCGCTGGCGTCATCGCCCAATGCGTCGGCCTGGACAAGGTCCACCCCGGCCACATCTGCGACGCGCTGACCCGATCAGCACTGGATCTCGACGCCTGGACCGCCCGCCAAATCACCACCGCACTCAACGCCGACATGCGTGCGCGCGGATGGTCCTGGCCGGGGAGCAGCATCGACAGGCCCGGAGCCTTCTTGGCGTCACGGCTCCGCCACCTGCCGCAGCAGCCACCATCCGTCCACCGACCCGCACAAGCGGTGGAGCCCGAAGTCGTTGCCACCCCGGCTAATCCTGCAACTCGCGCGGCCGCCAAGGCCTATTTCCAGCAGCATCGAAGCAAAACCGCGACTAGCCAGGACAGCCCCAAAAGTGTAAAGTGGTTTACACATCAGCCGGCCGGGCGTGCGCGTCAGGTCATCCAATCCCCGAGGGGGACCGCATGATTGACGTGAACATGAGTCTGCAGACCGTCGAGACCCACGAATGGGAAATCCCGTCCTACAAGCTCGGGGCATTCCAAGCCAAGATCGCCCAGGCCAACAAGCGCCTGGCCAAATCGGGGCTGGACGCGCGCTTCGAGGTGTCCTACGAGGACTTCGAAGTCAAGAAGAACGTCTCGCGCGTCGACCAGCCGGTGGTGAGCACCCACGCCCCGGTGTACGTCTACGAACCGTGGGTGCGCGCCACCCTGACCGGCCCACTCACGTTGCGCCACGGCCACTTCACCTTCGTCGCTCGCCTCATTGCCGAGGAAGCCGGCACCACCGTGCACTCGGCCCCCGCCCAGGAACTTGGCGGCTACAGTCCGCGGGGGGACAACTCCTGCGACCACTGCCGCGTCGTGCGTAGCCGGTCTCGGCTCTACCTGGTCCGTGACGAGCGCGACGGATCGATCATTCAGCTCGGGCACTCCTGCATCGAGCTGTACACCGGTGTCAGCCCGAAGGGGCTGTGGGCGTTGACATTCGACGAGGAGCTGGAGAGCTTCACCACCCACGACGTGGACGGCGGATTCGGGCCCCGCCACTACGGCGCTCCCGTCGACGTCGTGCTGGCCTACGCCTTCGCTCACTCCGACAAGGGGCGCGCCTACATCCCGGCCGGGATGTACAGCGAAAACTCCACGGTCAGCAAGGTCCGCACCAGCCTGTTCACCGACATCAACAGGCTCAAGGACGCCGACCGTGACTACTACATCACCAAGGCCGCCGAAGCCGCCGGCCACCTGGCCGACGTCGAGCTGATCGCCGCCATCAAGGCCGCCGTCACCGAGACAGCCGAAGACAGCGACTACGGGCGCAACCTGCGCGTACTGCTCGCCGGGGAAAGCGTTACTGGCAAGAACGTCGGCATCCTCGGCTCACTGGTCAAGGTCTACGCCCGACAGCAGCAGCTCGAAGCCGAGCGCAAGGCCAACCCCGTCGTCGCGGGATTCCTCGGCGAGGTCGGTGAACGGATCACCAACATCTCGGCCACCGCCAAGACCGTCGTCTACCAGGAAGGCGACTGGGGTCGCACGACCTTCCTGGTCGCGATCGCCGACGACGGACACATGTTCGTGTGGAAGGCCAGCAAGGTCCTCGACATCGAGACCGGCGATCGGTTCACCATCGGCGCCGCCACCGTCAAGGCCCACGACAACTACAACGGCACCGACCAGACAGCCATCAAGCGGCCCACCAAGTTCACCGTCGTCCGAGAGGCATAGGCAGCAATGGAACTCGAGGAAGCGTGCGTCGGCGGGGAACAGCACGACGCCGAAGGCACCGACGAGGGTGACGGCACGACGCACTTCGTCTGTCGCCGCTGCCGTTACGAGTGGTACGAGGAAGACCAGAGCTGATTGCACCGGAGCGGGGATCCATGAGCATCACCGCAGGTGGAGGCGTTGACGCCCGAAGGTCTGCACGGTCGTCTGATCTAGTTGGACCTAACCGCCACGAGCCCCGTCGCGGATCCACGAAAGGAACCATTTCATGAAGACCCTCACCGACAGCCGCCGCATCTTCGTCTTCAGTACCCCAGCTCCCGAACATCTGAAGCAGGACTCCGAGAACTACTACCGCGAGTGCCGCATCGCCGGCGCCCCCAGCGTCGAGGTCGAGCTGCGCGACCAACCCACGGTCGTCATCTCCGCTACCCGCTACCTGGACGCCGGCGTCACCGTCGGGGCAATCGTCGCCGGCGTCACCGTCGGGGCAATCGTCGCCGGCGACGTGCTCCAGGTGATCTGCATCCTCGGCGACGGCCGCCAGGTCGTCATGCGCGAGTTCACCGACTGGACCGACTACACGGTTCACAGAGCCCGGCCATGAGCCGGCAGACCTCATGAGTGACCTCACCCCCGAGGAGATCGCCCTCCTGGAGGCCGAGGTGCCGATCGGCATCCTCATGCCCGATGACGCAACGATGCGCCTGATCCCCGTCTTCCACGGCGTCGTCGAGACCCACGTCGGGTCGGCAGCGGAGTCGGTGACCACCAACAACGGCATCGTCTTCTGGTTCGACGTGACCACCACCGACCGCCAGGTCAACCGAATGGCCACCCTGAACCTGTTGGCCGTCAGCAACTTCTCGGCCCGTACCGTTCCGTTGCTTCGAGGCCCGGTCCTAGCCACCGGCCAGCTCGCCGGCCGGCCCTACGACTTGACTCACGAACAGACCCGCGCCTTTCGGCGGGAGTCCGAGCCGGTGTGGTGGGTCAACTCAGTGATGTACCTGCGCGTCAAAGCTGACGAGCGCCGGCGCCGCTGAGCACCGCCTCAAGCAGCACGCGGGAGCGACCAACCGGGGATGGCCAACGGTGACGTCACCCCGACTGGTCCTCGCCCCACTTGTGGGACCTGTGGCGGCGGTTCTACTCGCCGGGGCCCTCCAGGCCTAGCAGCGCTCGCAGGATGAGGGCGGCGCCGTGGGCCAGGTCGAGGACACCGGCAGTGGTGCCGGTCTGATGGACGATGAATGCCGCCGTCAGGTAGTACCCGACGATGGCCACGATGCCGAGCACCATGGTGGCGGTGACGATCTTCACGATGTAGCACTCCAATGGGGCAGAGCCCTCCCGAAGGAAGGCCATGACCACGCGGCCCGAAGAGGATGTAGGTGGTCCTCTTCTTCTGGTGGGAACTAGGCGCTTTTACATTGTTGGTGCCGTTGAGCTGCGCGTTTCACCTCCGCTATAGGGGGAGCAGCTGGTGTCACCCGTGCTGCTGGTTCGGGGGAAAGCACCAGATGAGTTCGCCTTCGTCGGTCAGCACGGTGAAGCCGTTGACGCGGATGATGAGGTCGCCGTCGTCACCGGTTCTCGTTCGGTAGGCGAAGCCCGCGTAGTTGTCGATGCCGTCGTGGGCGTCGATGTTGGGGTCGTATTCGACGACGAGATTTTCGTCCTGGAGCCTGCGGTGGAAGTCGCGGAGTTGAGTGACGGTGGTGGCGTCCATGCCGGTGCCGGCGGTGGCCATGTAGTCGCCGTGGGTGCGGATGAGGTGGTAGGCGGGGTTGATTTGTAGGGGGGTGGGGACGTCCCAGGGGAAGTGGAGTCGCA
>JAIEPH010000068.1 GCA_019749805.1 Mycobacteriaceae bacterium
CGGGGAATCTCTACGAGACCGCCGCCGAGGCGGCGCATCGGAGAAAGCGCCCGCGTCGCCGTCGTGTGATCCTGCGGTTCGGTCTCGCCGGTGCCGACGGACATCCCCTCGGAGTCGTCGTCGAAGTGTGGACGGAACACCGCCTGGGTGGCCATCGGCCGCATCGTGGCGGCGCTGTCGAATTCCAGGTCGTCGAGGCTGGCCGGCTGGGTACCCGGATCGGATTCGTCGGACTGTACCGCCGCCATCAGCCCGAATACCTCGCCACCGGTGGTGCCGGGGCAGGCCCCAGCACCGTCAACCACTTGCGGTACAACGTATTCCACGTGCCGTCGCGGCGGATGCGCTCCAGCGTGCCGTTGACGAATCGCACCAGCCCGGTGTTCTGCAGGTTGATGCCGATGCCGTACGGCTCCTCGTTGAGGCTGGGTCCGACGATGTGCAGATAGGGATCCTGGGCGACCAGCCCGGCCAGGATCGAGTCGTCGGTGCTGACGGCGGCGGCCTGCCGCTGTTGCAGTGCCACCAAGCAGTCGGCCCACGCGACGACACCGACGATGATCGGCGGCGGCGTGATCTCCTGGATCCGCTGCATCGACGTCGTGCCCTTGGCGACGCACACTCGCTTACCCGACAGGTCCGACGGCCCCGAGATCGTCGAGTCGCGTGCCGCCAGGATTCGCTGGTTGGCGTTGAAATACACCGTGGAGAAGTTGACGAGCTTCTTGCGTTCGCATGTGATCGTCATCGTCTTGACGACGACGTCGACCTGGTTGTTCTGCAATCCGGCGATCCGGTCGGCCGACGACAGGATGCGGTACTCGACCTGTGACGGGGTGCCGAAGATGTCGCGGGCGATCTCACCGGCGATGTCGACGTCGAAACCGGTGATCTCACCGGTGATCGGATCGCGGAAGGAGAACAGATTGCTGCCGATGTCGAGTCCGACGATGAGCCGTCCTCGGGTCCGGATGTTCTCGACCGCCGCTTCGGCGTCGGACCGATTGTTGAACGGCCGCAGGCTCGCGGTGCGGTCACACTCGTCTTCGGGTGCGGTTGGAATGCGCACCATCTCGGGCGGCATTTCCTCCATGCCCGCGGGTGTCGGGGGAGGAAGCGTGACGCCGGGCGTCTGAATCACCGACGACGCCTGCGCGCATCCCGCCGCCACCGCTGCCGCGGCGAGGATGGCGGTGAGCTTTCGCAACATCACCGGTACTCGCTTAACCTCGGCCACAAGCCCAGTGCCACCGCCAACGCCGCGACGACCGACAGCACCGCCGCCCCGACGGTAGCGCCGGACAGCACGCGGTGGGCGTTGACGATGTCGCCGCGCAGCTGACTGCGGCTCTCCTCGATGCCTTTGCCGAGCGCGTCGTCGAGCTTGTTGAACGCCGGAGTCGAGTCGTCTTCGCCGGTGCCCAACGCCACCTGGGTGGCGGCCTGATAGTTGCCGACCGCGATGTAGGCGTTGATCCGGTCGTCGGCCGCCCGCCATTTCTTGAGCAGTTGTTCCGCGTCGGCCAGATCGGTCTTGTCTATGACGTCGTCGCGGGCGAGGTAGTCCGAAAGCTGTTGCTGCATCACGTCGATGCGCTGGTAGTACGACTGCTTGCGCACGTCCTCGTCGCCGCGGCGAATCAGCGAAAGGGTTTCGTCGGCGCGGGCCTGCTGTGCGGTGATCGCCAGGGTGGTCACGGTTTTGAGCGACTCGGCGGCGGTGTCTTTGGCGCTGCGGCTGTCCGCGGTCGAGATGATCAGCGCGGTTCCGACCCACACCAGCATGATCAGCACGGCCAGACCACCCGCGATGAAACCGATGTTGATGCGGCGCCTGGTCCGGCGGGCCAGCCAGCGGTTGGCGAAGACACCGAACAACAACGTCGCGAGCACAACGAGTATCACCGGACCCGGAATGCGTGTCGAGGCCGTGGTCTCCGCGTCCACCCGTGCCGAGGTCTCCTCGTAGAGACGCTGCGCGTCGGGCAGGATCCGCGTCTGCATCAATGCCGACGCCTCGGACAGATAGGAAGAGCCGACCGGATTCCCGGCCCGGTTGTTGGTGCGCGCTGTCTCGACCAGGCCGGTGTACGCCGACAGTTCGGCATTCACCCGGCCGAGCAACTGCACCATCGGCTCGTCGGTGAGCCCACTCGACGCCCTGGTGACCGCGACCGACGCGTCGGTGATCGCCTGCTCGTAGCGCAACCGGACGTCGCGCGGCTCGGCGCCGGCGATGAACGCCGTGGCCGCCGCCGCGTCGGCCACCGACAGCGTCGTGTACAGCTGCCCCGCGGCGAACGCCAACGGTTCGGTGTGGGTGAGAACGGTGGTCAAGGCCGCCTGGCGGTCATTGATCGTCGTCGACGTGGCAAAGGCGCTCGCGATCACCAACGCGGACAGCACGACGCCGATGCTCAGAATCCGGCCAGGGGTGGTCCAGAGGAACCACCAGCGTGGGTGCGCTGGTGTTGTGGGCGACCGCGACGCGAGTGGCTCGGTCGATGGATGCGCCAACTCCACAGTCACGCGCGCGGACCTGCTTTCCGGCTATCGTTTCTCGACCGTTCCACTCTATAAAAAAATCCTAAGAGCTTCATCGAAGACGCGCGTCCGTATTCTTGACGCGTGCGCGGCGATGGCGACGGCTGGGTGGTGTCCAATACCGGCTCGTGGTTCTGGGGTAGGCATGGTGCTGCCGGTCTGTTGCTGCGGGCGCCGCACCACGACGGTTCGGCCGCGGTGCTGCTGCAGCATCGGGCGGCCTGGAGTCATCAGGGTGGAACGTGGGGTCTGCCGGGTGGTGCGCGCGACAGTCACGAAACCGTCGAACAGGCCGCAATCAGGGAGGCGCACGAGGAAGCCGGACTGTCTGAGGATCAACTCACGGTGCGCACCAAGGTCATCACCAAAGAGGTGTTCGGCGAGGACGACACCTACTGGAGCTACACGACCGTCATCGCCGACGCCCTCGAACAGCTGCCGACCACACCCAATCGGGAGAGCGCCGAACTCCGGTGGGTCGCCGAGGACGACGTCGCGGATCTGCCCCTGCACCCTGGCTTCGCCGCCAGCTGGGCGCGGTTGCGCACCGAGTCGGCATCGATTCCGCTGCTGGTCAACAAGCAGCTCTGAGCTCGTCTTTCAACTGTCGCGCCGCTGCGGACGGATCGTCGGCCGCGGTGATCGCGCGCACCACCACGACCCGGCGTGCCCCGGCGGCAATGACCTCCGGCAGCCGCACAGCGTCGATTCCGCCGATGGCGAACCACGGTTTCTGCGTCCCGGACTGCGCGGCAGCACGCACCAGGTCCAGGCCCGGTGCCGGGCGGCCGGGCTTCGTCGGCGTCGGCCAGCACGGCCCGACGCAGAAATAGTCGACGTCCTCTGATGTCGCCGCGGCCACCTGCGCCTCGTCATGGGTGGATCGGCCGATCAGCGGGCCGTCGCCGATGATGCGGCGGGCGATCTGAAGCGGCAGGTCGTCCTGGCCGAGGTGCAGCACGTCGGCGCCTGCGGCCAAGGCGATGTCGGCCCGGTCGTTGACCGCCAGCAATGCGTTGTGCCGGCGGGCGGCGTCGGTGAGGACGGCCAGGGCGTCGAGTTCTCCGCGCGCCTCCAGCGGCCCGAACCGCTGCTCACCCGGCGAACCCTTGTCCCGCAACTGAATGATGTCGACCCCGCCGGCCAGGGCCGCATCGGCGAATTCGGCGAGGTCACCGCGCTCGCGCCGGGCGTCGGTGCACAGGTACAGCGAGGATGCGGCGAGACGTTCGGAGGCTTTGTGCACACCGCGACGCTAACGACTACCGTGGATTCTCGACACGGGAGTCCCGGGACCGGGGACTGAGAATGGCACGTCCTGCCTTACCGTCACACACCTGATCCGGGTCATGCCGGCGAAGGGAGGGGAAATGGCAGAAAGATCACTCGCGGTCATCGGCGGCGGCGTCATCGGCCTGGCGGTCGCACGCCGGGCTGCGCTCGACGGTTGGACCGTGCGCGTGCACCGTAGCGACGAGCCCGGCTCCTCCTGGGTCGCAGGCGGCATGCTGGCCCCGCACAGCGAGGGCTGGCCCGGCGAGGAGCGACTGCTACGGCTGGGCCTCGCGTCGCTGGCTATGTGGAACCGGGTGGGCGCAGGGTCTTTCCTCGACGGCCTGCCCGACAGCGTGATCACCGCGCGCGAATCGCTGGTCGTCGCCGTCGATCGGGCCGACGCCGCGGACCTGAAGACCGTCGGCGAGTGGTTGGCGGCTCAGGGGCATCCGGTCGAGCCCACGACCGCCGCCCGAGAGATCGAACCGCTGCTCGCGCAGGGCATCCGGCACGGCTTCCGTGCGGAAACCGAACTGGCCGTGGACAATCGGGCGATCGTCGATGCCCTCGCCGGGCACTGCGAACGGCTCGGAGTGCTATGGGCGCCGCCGGTCGGTGAGTTGGCCGACGCTGAGGCGCACGCCGTCGTGATCGCGAATGGTATCGACGCGCCGTCGTTGTGGCCCGGTCTGCCGATCCGCCCGGTGAAGGGAGAAGTGCTTCGGCTGCGCTGGCGCCGGGGGTGCATGCCGGTACCGCAGCGCGTGATCCGCGCGCGGGTGCACGGCCGCCAGGTCTACCTCGTTCCGCGGCACGACGGTGTGGTCGTCGGCGCCACCCAGTACGAACACGGCCGTGACACCGCGCCCGCCGTCACCGGTGTTCGCGAACTGCTCGACGACGCGTGTGCCGTGATACCCGCGCTCGGGGAGTACGAATTCGCCGAGTGCGCAGCCGGTCTGCGTCCGATGACGCCCGACGGACTGCCCGTCGTCGGCCGGCTCGACGAACGCACACTGGTCGCCGGTGGGCACGGACGCAACGGCTTTCTGCTGGCGCCGTGGACGGCCGAGGCGATACTGGGGGAGCTGAACGGCGTTCCGCTGCCCGAAGCTGATTTGGTGGGAAGTGCGGTGAGGAGCCAATGAAAATCTCGGTGAACGACGAAGCGGTCGAGGTCGACGACGGCACGACCGTGGCCGCGTTGGTGGACCGGCTGGGATTCGGCGAGAAGGGCATCGCGGTGGCCGTTGACTGGTCGGTGCTGCCGCGGTCGGAATGGCAGACGACGCTCGCCGACGGCGCGCGCGTCGAGGTGGTCACGGCGGTGCAGGGTGGTTGACGCGAAGCTGACGATCGCCGGTCGCGAGTTCGGATCACGCCTCATCCTCGGTACGGGTGGTGCGGCGAACCTGACGGTTCTCGAAGAGGCGCTGGTGGCTTCGGGCACCGAGCTGACCACGGTGGCGATGCGCCGCGTCGACAGCGAGGGCGGCACCGGTGTGCTGGACCTGTTGAACCGGCTCGGCATCACTCCGCTGCCGAACACCGCGGGCTGCCGCGGCGCCGCCGAAGCAGTACTGACCGCCCGGCTCGCCCGCGAAGCGCTGCAGACCGACTGGGTCAAGCTCGAAGTCATCGCCGACGAACGCACGCTGCTGCCGGACGCCGTCGAATTGATCAGGGCCGCAGAGCAGTTGGTCGACGACGGATTCGTCGTGCTGCCCTACACCAACGACGATCCGGTGCTCGCACGTCGGTTGGAGGACACCGGCTGCGCGGCCGTCATGCCGCTGGGCTCACCGATCGGAACGGGACTCGGCATCGCCAACCCGCACAACATCGAGATGATCGTCGAACACGCGTCGGTGCCGGTCGTGCTCGACGCCGGTATCGGCACCGCGAGCGACGCCGCGCTGGCAATGGAGTTGGGTTGCGACGCGGTGCTTCTCGCGACAGCGGTCACCCGTGCCGCCGATCCGGCGACCATGGCCGCGGCGATGGCGTCGGCCGTCACCGCCGGATATCTGGCCCGGCAGGCCGGCCGGATTCCGAAGCGATTCTGGGCGCAGGCATCCAGCCCGTCCATATGAAACGTTATGTGGCGCTGGGCAGCTCGATGGCCGCCGGGCCGGGTATCCGGCCCCGAGCCAAGGGTGCCCCGTTTCTCGCGGGCCGTTCCGCGCGCAACTATCCGCACCTGGTCGCCGAGCGGCTCGGTCTCGAGCTCGTCGATGTGACGTACTCCGGCGCGACCACCGCCAACGTGCTGGCCGAGCCGCAGCCCGGCGCCGCGCCGCAGATCGAGGCGCTCGACGGGACCGAAGACCTGATCACCGTCACCATCGGGGGCAACGACGTCGGCTACGTGCCGCTGCTGTTCGCGGCCGGGTTGCCGAGGCTCGTGCGTGCCCTGCTTCCCAAGCGTGAGCGGGCACTGGTCGAGGTCGCCGAGTCGCTCAGGACCGTCGGTCGCACCCTGCGCCGGCGCTCACCCGAGGCGCGGGTGTTGTTCGTCGACTACCTGACGCTGCTGCCCCCGTCCGGCACCGCCGCCCCTCCGCTGTCCGATGCCGATGCCGCCATGGGTCGGCACGTGGCCGACGAATTGGCCCGGGCCACCGCGCAGGCCGCCGCCGACACCGGCTGCGGGCTTGTCCGGGTCGCCGAGCGCAGCGTTCACCACCACGCGTGGTCCGACGACCCATGGACAACTAAGCCGACCGGCTTCGGTCTGCCCGTGCCCTGTCGCCCCGCGCCTCTGCACCCCAACGCGGCGGGCATGCGGGCGGTGGCCGATCTGGTTGTCGCGCAGGTGTCCGGTCCCGGTACCGCCGAGTCGGGATAACGTGGTGGCGATGGGGCACAAAACGTGGTGGAGATTGGCCGCACTGACGGTGGCCGCCGTTCTGGTGCTGGCCGGGTGTGGACGCGAGATGCGCCCCCAGCCGTCGCAGCCTCCGGCCACCCCGGCGGGGCCTACCACGGCGGCCACGGTCTTCGCGCAGAGGATCTCGGAGGCGGTGACAGGTGACGCGCTGATGGCGCACGTCACCAGGCTGCAGGAGATCGCCGACGAGCACGGGGGCAACAGGGCGCTCGGCACCCCCGGATATGACGCCAGCGTCGACTATGTGGCGAACACCCTGCGCGATAAGGGTTTCGACGTGCAAACCCCCGAGTTCGAAGTGCGCCTGCCCTATTCCGACGAGCCCGCGCTGACCGTTTCGGGCGACAAAGTCCAGGCGTTTCCGCTGGAGTTCACCATTGGCACGAAGGGTGACGGGGTGGCCGGTGAGCTGGTGCCCGCCCGCGTCGAGGACTCACCGGGATGCACGGCATCCGACTACGACGGCCTGCCAGTCAAGGGTGCGATCGTGCTCGTCGATCGCGGGAAGTGCCAATTCGGCGACAAACAGGCCGCCGCCGCTGAGCGCGGCGCGGTCGCGTTGGTCGTCGCCAACAATGTCGATGGCGACGAGATGGGCGGCACGCTCGGTCCCGACACCGATGTGAAGATTCCGGTCATCGGCGTCACGAAGGCGACCGGAGAGCGACTGCGGACGGATCCCGGCCCCGCCACTGTCAAGCTCAACGCCGGCGTACGCGTGGAGCGCACCCGCAACGTGGTCGCCCAGACCAGGACGGGGTCCACGTCCGACGTCGTGATGACGGGTGCACACCTCGACAGCGTCGCTGAGGGGCCCGGGATCAACGACAACGGCTCAGGGGTGGCTGCGGTGCTGGAAACGGCGCTGCAGCTGGGGAGCTCGCCGGAGGTGAAATACGCGGTGCGGTTCGGGTTCTGGGGAGCTGAGGAACTCGGTCTGCTCGGCTCCAAGGACTATGTGGCATCGCTGGATCGCGACGCGCTGATGGATCTCGCGCTCTATCTGAACTTCGACATGGTCGCCTCGCCCAATCCGGGTTACTTCACGATCGACGGCGATCAGTCCGCGCCGCCGGATCCCAGTCAGCAGGCGCCACGCATACCGGAGGGGTCGGCGGGGATCGAGCGCACGCTCGTGGCCTATCTCAAGAGCGCGGGGAAGAACCCCGAGGACGTCCAATTCGAAGGCCGGTCGGATTTCAGCAGTTTCACGCTGGCCGGGGTTGCCGCCGGTGGTCTTTTCACTGGCGCCGAGGAGAAGATGACGCCCGAACAGGCCGAGCGGTGGGGTGGAGAGGCGGGCCAGCCGTTCGACCCGAACTACCACAAATCCGGTGACAACATCGACAACATCGACCGTACGGCGTTCGAAATCAACGGTCGCGGTGCGGCATACGCCGTCGCGCTGTACGCGCAGGATCAGTCCGGACGCAACGGTGTGCCGATCCGCGAGGACCGCACACGTCACGTGCTCGAATCATGAAGCGATGGGTGGCAGTCCTTGCGGTCACTGCGGTGCTGACGTCGTGCTCCTCGTCGGACTCCGCAGGCCGTTCAACGGATTTGGCGGCCGAACTGGCGGGCAAGGTCGGCGCGGACGGAATGTATGCGCACCTGAACGAGCTGCAGAAGATCGCCGAAGCGAACGACGGTACCAGGGCCAACGGCACCCCCGGCTATGACGCCAGCGTGGACTACGTTGCAAAGTTCCTGCAGGACAAAGGTTTCGATGTTCAGACTCCGGAGTTCGAGTTGCTCGATCGCTCGGAGGGCGGAGACCCGAAACTCATTATCGGCGGCCGCAACTACAACGTCGAGCAGGCGTCACTGCTGATCACCACACCGCGCGCCGGGTTGAGCGGGGTGACGCTGCGACCGCAGAGGACATCCACGGGCTGCCGTTCCGCCGACTATGGCACGGTGTCGATGAAGGGGGCGATCGCCGTCGTCGACGACACTGGCTGCTCGGTCGTCGCCAAGCAGAACGCCGCCGTCGACCGGGGTGCGGTGGGCATGCTCGTCGTCAGCGCTCCCGCGCCGGGCGCGGGCAGCCCGCCCGGCCTCTTCACGCCGGGCTACTACCAGCAACTCACCGTTCCGGTCGGTGTGATCGGTAACGACGCGAACGCGGCGCTGCGGCGCACCACTGCGCCCGTGAAGCTGATTCTGGACAACAAACCGGTTATGAAGAAAGCCCGAAATGTGCTGGCGCAAACCAAATCCGGTGACACCAGCAATGTGGTGATGGTCGGTGCGCACCTCGATAGCTCTGCCCGTAGCCCCGGCATCAACGACGACGGCTCGGGGATCGCGGCGGTGCTGGAGACCGCTGGTGCGCTTGGTTCGGCACCGCAGATCCGCAATGCCGTGCGGTTCGCACTGTGGGGTTCGGAGGAGAATGCGCTGCAGGGCGCGACGAAGTACATCCGCGGACTCGAGGCCGGACAACTCGACGAGATCGCGCTGTATCTCGACCTAGAGATGATCGGCTCACCCAACGCCGGCTACTTCACCTACGACGGCGACCAGTCGGGCCAGCCGAATCCCGAAATCCCGCTGGACATCATCCCGGTGGGTTCAGCCGGCATCGAGCGGACGCTGGCGGCCTACCTCAACAGTGCCGGCGCGCGGCCGGCGGACATGCCGCTGACCCGCTACACCGACTACAACGCATTCCTGACCGCAGGCGTGCCGGTCGGCGGACTGACGACGGGTGCCTCACAGCGAAAAACCGAAGTGCAGGCACGGCTTTGGGGAGGCCGCGCCGGTGCGCCATATGACCCCAACTACCGGACTCCGCGCGACACGATCGACAACATCGACCGCGATGCGCTGTCGGTGATGGGCGCGGCGGCAGCCTTTGCGGTCGGTACGTACGCGCAGTCGCTCGAGGGCGTCAATGGAGTTCCGGCGCGGGAGCAGCGACATCGGAGCGCTCGCTAGTCCGCCTGAACCCCAACAGCCGCATGCCGTGATACACGACCAGGGCGGCGATCGACCCCAGTGCGATACCGGTGAACGTCAAATTGCCTGCATGCCAGGTGAAGTCGGCGATACCGATGACGAGGGGGATGGCCGCGGTCATCTGGTTGATCGGCTTGGAGAAATCGACTCCGCTGGTCAGCCAGATCCGCACGCCGAGAATGCCGACCAATCCGTACAGGACAACGGTTGCCCCGCCGAGCACTCCGGCTGGGATGGCCGAGATGGCGGCGCCCACCTTCGGGCACAGCGACAGCGCGATCGCGACCGCAGCGGCAACCCAGTACGCTGCCGTCGAATAAACGCGGGTGGCGGCCATGACGCCGATGTTCTCCGCGTAGGTGGTGGTCGCCGAACCGCCGCCGAAGCCCGCCAGCGTCGTCGCCACGCCGTCGGCGGCCAGCGCGCGGCCCGTCACCGGATCGACGTCGGTGCCGGTCATCTGACCGACCGACTTGACGTGCCCGATGTTTTCGGCCACCAGGGCGATGACGGCGGGCAGGAACATCGGCAGTACCGCCAAGGTGAAGGTCGGGGTCTGGAACTCGGGCAGCCCCACCCAGGGTGCGGCCTTGATACCCGAGGTGTCGACCTCGCCCAAAATCAGCGCCAGCAGGTACCCGGCGAACACGGCGGTGAAGATCGCGAGCCGTCCGATGATGCCGCGGAAGAGCGCCAGCGTCGCCAGCAACAGCACCAGTGTGACGATGCCGACGAGCGGACCCTTCTCGAAGTTCGACTTGGCGGCGGGCGCGAGATTGAAGCCGATCAGCGCGACGATCGCGCCGGTGACCACCGGCGGCAGCGTCGCATCGATCCAGTGTGTGCCAACCAGATGAACGATCGCGCCGATGACGATCAGGCTGAGACCGACGGCCACCAGTCCGCCTAGTGCGCTTCCGGTGCCGTTCGACGCGACCGCGGCGGTGACTGGTGCGATGACCGAGAAGCTCGAACCGAGATAGCTCGGCAGCCGGTTACCGGTGATCAGCAGAAACAGCACCGTGCCGATACCCGAGAACAGCAGGGTGGTCGCCGGCGGAAATCCGGTGAGCACCGGCACCAGAAAGGTCGCGCCGAACATCGCCACGACGTGTTGTGCGCCGATGCCGATCGTGCGGAACCAGTCGAGCCGTTCGTCAGGCGCGACGACGAAGTCGTCGTCGGCACGGGCGTCGACCTTCGTCCATGTCAGGAGAGCCATGCTCTAAGACCGTAGGCAACCGTCCCTGCGAGCACCACGCAACTGCCAACGATCACCGACGAGAGGGGCAGGGTGAACGCGAGCAACAGACAACCCGCCAGGCCCAAACCCGGGATGATCCGCGCGGCCCAAGCCCAATGTCGCCGGCCTTCCGGCTCCAGCGTCCACGCCGACGCGTTGGCGATCGCGTAGTACAGCAGCACGGCGAAGGACGAGAAGCCGATCGCGTCTCGGACGTCCACGAGCGCCGCTGCTACCGCCACCACGATGCCGACGGCCACCTCAGCGCGATGCGGGCTGCCGAACCGAGGGTGCACGGCGGCCAGGGCGTGCGGGAGGTGATGGTCGCGCGCCATCGCCAAGGTGGTGCGCGAAACCCCGAGAACAAGAGCGAGCAGTGAACCGAGCGCGGCGACGGCGGCCCCGATACGGACCACGGGTTCCAGCATGGGAAAGCCCGCCGCGGCGACCGCGTCGGCGAGCGGAGCCGTCGTGGAAGCCAGAGTGTCACTGCCCAATTCGGCCAGCACCGCGACGGCGACCACGCCGTAGACCACCAGTGCAATGGTCAGCGCGATCGGGATGGCGAGTGGGATCGTGCGGGCCGGATCGCGCACCTCCTCGCCGAGGGTCGCGATGCGTGCGTAGCCGGCGAATGCGAAGAACAGCAAGCCCGCGGCCTGCAGCACACCCGCACCGGAGAGGTCCGAACCGATGCCGATTCGGGACACATCCGCATCGCCGAAGCCGAGGATGACGACCACCACCGCGGCGAGCACCGCAAGCACCACGGCGACGATGGCGCGGGTCAGCAGCGCGGACTTCTGAATGCCGGTGTAGTTCAACGCCGTCAGCGCCACCACCGCTGCGACCGCGACCGCGTGCGCCCAGGCCGGCCACACGTAATAGCCGACGGTGAGTGCCATGGCCGCGCAGGACGCGGTCTTGCCGACGACGAAGCTCCACCCCGCGGTATAGCCCCAGAAATCGCCGAGTCGCTCCCTGCCGTATACGTAGGTGCCGCCGGATTGCGGATACCGGGCCGCCAACCGTGCCGAGGAGGTGGCATTGCAGTACGCGACGACCGCTGCGATGCCCAGGCCCACGAGCAGACCGGACCCGGCGGCCGCCGCCGCAGGGGCCAGCGCGACGAATATGCCCGCGCCGACCATCGACCCCAGGCCGATGATGACGGCATCGAAAGTGCCGAGCCGCCGGGAAAGCGCAGGGCCGTCCGGCGTGCTCACACGACGATGCTATTTCAGGCGACGGGGTCTTTCCCGAATACCGATTCGCGGCCCCAGACGAGCGCTGCCACCGTAACCAGTACGGCAAGCGCCATCGACGCGATCACCACGGGCGGGATGGTCCACAGCCGGCGCACGAGAACGGCTGTCTCGCATTGGTCGACGTAGATGTGCTCACCGGCGGCGGCCGCGGCCTGGCTCAGATCGGTGGCGAATCCCGTCCCGCACTTGATCTGAAACCCGTATTGGTCGAAGGCGTCGAGGAAGACGGGAAAATTGAGCGCCAGCAGCCCCGCGGTGATCACGACGACGCACCCGACGCCGAAGTAGAACGCGCGATGGTGATAGTGATGCATACGGCCCCCGTTCGTGTCGCGGAACCTCTATGTTAATGACCGTTCTCGTCGTCGCCACTGCTTTTGTCGGGTTTTCGACCTGGTCGCAAGCGATGTTTGGGTAACTTCGGTTATGGTGTCTGCCATGGCGCGCCACCGGCCAGCACGCGGCGAAACGATTCGGCGCCGCCCCAAGGACCGCAAGGCCCAGATCGCTCGTGCTTCGGCCGAAGCGTTCAGCACGCTGGGCTTTCACGGTGTGAGCATGGAAGCCATCGCGTCTCGCGTGGGCATCTCGGCCGCGGCGCTGTACCGGCACTACACCGGCAAGTACGAACTCTTCCGTGATGCGGTGCTCAGCCTCGGCCAGCAGCTGGTGGACTGCACAGAGTTCGCCGAGGACGCCGAGACGGAGGACCCGCATGCCGTCCTGCACCGACTGGTCGCCGCGCTCATCGACACGGCGATGGCCAATCGCGAAGCCGGCGGGCTCTATCGATGGGAAGGCCGCTATCTGCGCGGCGACGACCAGGCCACGCTGATCGCGCAGATGCGCACCGTGCACCACCGGATTCAGCGACCGCTATGCGTCATTCGCCCCGAGCTCACGGGTCGACAACGCTGGACGTTGTCGACCGCGGTCCTTTCGGTGCTTGGCAGCATCGTCGATCACCGGGCCAAGCTGCCCGCGATTCAGGTACGGGCCTTGCTGGCCGAGCTCGCGGATGCCGTTCTGGCCGCCGAACTTCCCGAGGGCGCCGACGATCAAAACGCCATCGAGCCTGACGTGTCGACGGGCACGGAGTCGTCGAGATACGAAGCGCTGCTTGACGAATCGATGCGGCTATTCAATCTCAACGGATATCGTGACACCGGGATGGAAGACATCGCCGCGGCGGTCGGCATGCCGGCGTCGGGAATCTACCGGTACTTCTCCGGCAAGAGCGACATCCTCGCGGCGGCGTTCCGCAGGGCGGCCGATCGACTGTCGGCGGATACCTCGACCATCACGGCCACGATCGGTGACCCGCAGGACGCGCTGACCGCGGTCATCGACGCGTACGTCGCTCGCTCGTTCGACCAGCCGGAACTCGATTACGTGTACTACAGCGAGCGGCTCAACATGACCGCAGCCGACCAGAAGATCCTGCGCAACATGCAACGCTCCACGGTGGAGGCATGGGTCGAACTGGTCGTGGCGGTCCGTCCGGAGTGGACGCCTGGACAGGCGCGGTTCGCCGTGCACGCGGCGATGTCACTGGTGGTCGATCTCGGCCGCCTGATGCATTACGAGCGATCGGTGCACAGCTTCGAGACGATGGAGCGCCTGCTTGACCTGACGCTGTTGGGCCGCTACCGGTTACGAGCGACGTTGCCCGCCAAGTAGGCCAGGTACCCGAGCACTCCGACGACGGCGAGGCGGCGGGTCTTCGGTGCCGCCAGGCCGAGGCCCAACGCCGTCTCGATGCCGCCGTTGATGTAGATGTTCTGGCGGGTGTTGCGCGGAAAAGCCGGCGCGGTGATCGATTCGAAGAGCTCAGGACGGGCGAAGTGGGCCAGGCCCGTCCCCGCGAGGGCCAGGCCCGCTATCGTCGCGCCACGCGAATTCTTCTGTTCTGAGGGCACTGCTACCGATCCTCTCTGATCACGCAATCTCGTAGTCGCTCAGCGGGTAATCGGAGGCTTCCCTCAACGCCGCGCGCGTCGAAAGGGGGCGCAGCAGGTTGGCCTCGCCCTTCGGGTCGAAGTAGTACGACCGCGATGTCGCGCAATTGCCGCGCATGAACACCGAATCCCCGATCAGCTCCGACATCCGGTCCAGATAGCGGGTGTTGGCTTCCTCGGTGACTTCGAACGTTGTGGCACCGCGGCGCTTCACCTCGCCGAACAGCCGGTCCATATGCCGCATCTGGTATTCCACCGTGTTGAAGAAGTTCAACCCGAGGAACGCGTACGGGCTGGCCATGCTCAGGTAATTGGGGAAATACGGAATCGTCAATCCCTGATAGGCCTGGAACCTGGTGTCGCGCCACCACTTTCCGAGGTTACGGCCTGCACGGCCGACGATCTCGATGGCCGGGAAGTTGGCCTCCCACAGGTCGAACCCGGTCGCGAGTACGAGTGCGTCAATCGGCGTCCTGGTGCCGTCGCTGGAGACGATGGCGTCCGGCTCGATGTGCTCGATCCCGCTGGACTGAAGGTGTACATGGCGCTTGTTGAAGATCCGGTAGTAGTCGTTCGAGAACGTCGGCCGCTTACAACCGAAGTCGTAGTCGGGAGTCAACTGCTCACGCACTCTTGGATCCCGAACGGACACCATGCGGTGGGTCTTGGACAGGTCGCCCGCCGCGACATTGAGCCGCCGAAGGAAAAGGTTGTTCTGGTGGAGTTCGACGAAAATGAAGAATTCGTACAGCGCGTCGGTGATGGCGCGGATGGCCCGCTGCGCCAAAGGCACTCGTGCGAAGAGGCGCTTTGCACGCTCGGGGAAACGGAAATCGAGCTTGGGTACCACCCAGATCGCGGTGCGCTGGTAGACGGTGAGGTCTGCCGCCTTCTTGGCCAGCTCGGGGATGAGCTGGACCGCGGTGGCACCGGTGCCGATGATCGCGATGCGCTTTCCCTCGAGGTCGTAGCTGTCGTCCCATTCGGTGGTGTGGATGATCTTGCCCGCGAAGTGGGTGATCCCCGGGATGTCCGGTGTCTTCGGCTGGGACAGAAAGCCAGTGGCGGTGATCAGGTAGCGCGCGTTGAGGGTCTCACCGCCGGCCAGCGCAATGCACCAGACCTTGGTTTCCTCGTCCCAGCGGGCGCTCTCCACGCTGGTGTTGAACCGCATATGTGCGCGCACGTCGTACTTGTCAGCGACATCGTTGGCGTACTGCTTGATCTCCGCACCGGTGGAGAAGAGTCGCGACCAGTTGGGGTTCGGCTCGAAGAAGTAGGAGTAGGTGGTCGTCGGGACGTCGACGGCCAGGCCGGGGTAGCGGTTGATGTGCCATGTCCCGCCGAGATCGTCCTCCCGGTCCAGAATGACGAAGTTCTCATAGCCCATCCGCTTGAGCTGGATGGCAGCACCGATCCCCCCGAAACCGGCGCCCACGATCACGGCGTCGAATTGTTCGGAAGTCATGGAAGAACGGTACCTCAGGTACTGCTCAACTCCGGTTAAGGACTCAGCCTTTGATGGAGCCAGACCGCGGCGGGTCGAGCGTCGCGACGCAGGTCACAGCCCTGTCGCCCTGTTCCCACGTTTCGGCTGTGGGGTACAGCACGTAGAGCTGGACGCTGTCGTCGGTCATTGACGAGGGCGAATAGGTCGCCAGCTCCGGGCTGCACTTGTCGGCGTACGTGTCGATGGCCGCTTGACCGGGAAAGTCGTCCCCGGGCATCTGCAGCACCGCGAACACCTCCCCTGCATGCGGTTCGGCGCAATCGATCGTCTTGACGGTCAGCACTCGGGTGTCGCCGGGGATCTCCGAAAGGCAGTCGCCCATCTCGACGTCGGTCGCGGTGACGGTGCCCTGGCCGAATGCCAGATACAACGCCACGCCGCCGCCGACGACGAGCACGATCAGCGCCGCGATGACACCGAGGACGATGAAGACGACCTTTTTGGAGTTCGACTTCTGCGGTGGCGGGAAATAGCCGGGCGGCTGCTGGGAGTAAGGCGGCGGCGGGGGCGGCGGCGGGTACGCGCCGGGCGCCGGTGGGTACGCGCCGGGCGCCGGTGGGTACGCGCCGGGCGGTGGTCCGTACGGAGGTTGCTCACCGTATGGAGGCGGCTGCTGGCCATATGGCGGGGGATTGCCCGGCGGCGTGGTCACCCCGTGACATTAGCCTCATGCGCGGACCGATGACCACCGCTCACCCAGTCCCTAGGACGCAGCACCCAGCAATCGTAATGCCGCGTCGACCGCCAGTGCCGGGACATTCAGCGACTTCGAGCCGAGATCATGTCGGGCGCCCTTGATCTCGACGATCTCGGTGGTGCCGGAGATGAGCGCCGCCGCGGTGCGTAGCTCGTCGATCGACCCGAACGGGTCGGCGGCGCCGTGGGTGAACACCGTGGGCACGGATATCCGCGGTAGATGTTCGGTGCGTGCCCGTTCCGGCTTGCCGGGGGGATGCAGCGGATACGAAAACAGGCTCAGCGCATCGACTTTCGCGGCATCGTCGGCGACGACCATCGACGTCATGCGGCCGCCGTACGAGTGTCCGCCCGCGACGACCGGTCCTTCGGTGAGGGTGCGGGCCAGCTCGACGGCCTCGACGATGCCGGCCTGGTCGGTCGCAGCGGAGTTCGACGGCGGCCCCTTCGGTCGTCTCCGCCGATACGGCAGGTTGTAACGTACCGCCAGCCAGCCGCGTGCCGCCCACTCGTCGCAGATCTTCTGCAGCAGTGGGGAATCCCGACTACCGCCCGCGCCATGGGTCAGCATCACCGTGCCAATGGGGACGCCTTGGCGCCGATCCGCCGGTTCGTGGGCGATGCCCGCGATGTCGTCGAGGTTCATCCGTGGAGCCTGAAGAGTGCGGACACCGGCCCGTGGCCCTGACCCAGCGGATACGCCGCGCGCAAACATTCGGTGACCCAACGCTTTCCGAACGCCACCGCATCCGGCACGGCGTAACCGTGGGCCAGCGCGCTCGCAATGGCGGCGGCCAACGTGTCACCCGCCCCGTGGTCGTGTCCGGTGTCGATGCGGGCGGTGTCGAACTCGAAGAAGTCGGTTCCGTCGAACAGCAGATCCGGGCTCTGCGACGACGCCCTCAGGTGTCCGCCCTTCACCAGCACCCACTGCGGTCCGAGCGCATGCAGGGCATGCGCAGCCGCCCGCTGGGACGCGTCGTCGACGACGTCGACGTCGACGAGCAGGCGCACCTCGTCGAGGTTGGGTGTCACCAAAGTGGCCAGCGGAAACAGCCGGCCCTTGAGGGAGTCCAAGGCGCTGGGATGTAGCAGCGGATCGCCGTGCATCGACGCGCACACCGGGTCGACGACGAACGGGACGGCGCCGGCCAGGCCCTGACTGCACCAGGTGTCAGCGACGGTGTCGATGATCGCCGAGGACGCCAGCATGCCGGTCTTGGCGGCCTGGACGCCGATGTCGGACGCCACTGCTTCGATCTGGCCGGCGATGACATCCAGTGGTATTTCGTGAAACCCTTTGACCCCCACAGAATTCTGCACGGTCACCGCGGTCACGGCGACGAGTCCGTGCACGCCGAGCATCGCGAACGTCCGCAAATCGGCCTGGATGCCCGCGCCGCCGCCGGAATCGGACCCGGCGATCGTCATCACCCGAAGTGGGGTCTGGCCCGGCGGTGTGAGCGGAAGGAGACTCATGCCAGTGGAAGATAGACCTGGTTGCCGTGTTCGGCGAACTCCTTGGACTTTTCGGCCATGGCATCGCGAATGTCCTGCGTGATGCGCATGGAGCAGAATTTCGGACCGCACATCGAACAGAAGTGCGCCGTTTTCGCCGGTTCAGCGGGAAGGGTCTCGTCGTGAAACTCGCGGGCCGTGTCCGGATCCAGCGAGAGAGCGAACTGGTCGTGCCATCGGAACTCGAACCGAGCACGCGAGAGCGCGTCGTCCCGTTCCTGCGCACGAGGGTGTCCCTTGGCCAGATCCGCGGCATGCGCTGCGATCTTGTAGGCGATCACGCCGTCCTTGACGTCCTTGCGGTCCGGTAGCCCCAAGTGTTCCTTCGGCGTCACGTAGCAGAGCATCGCGGTACCCGCTTGGGCGATCATCGCGGCGCCGATCGCGGACGTGATGTGGTCGTAGGCCGGAGCGATGTCGGTCGTCAGCGGGCCAAGCGTGTAGAACGGAGCTTCGTCACACAACTCTTCTTCGAGGCGCACGTTCTCGACGATCTTGTGCATCGGGACGTGACCGGGGCCCTCGATCATCACCTGCACGCCATGAGATTTCGCGATTTTCGTCAGTTCCCCGAGCGTGCGCAGTTCGGCGAACTGGGCGGCATCGTTCGCGTCGGCGATCGAGCCTGGCCGCAATCCGTCGCCGAGCGAGAACGTGACGTCGTAGCGCTGCAGGATCTCGCACAGTTCGGCGAAGTGCGTGTAGAGGAACGACTCCTGATGGTGGGCAAGACACCACGCGGCCATGATGGAGCCGCCCCGGCTCACGATTCCCGTCACGCGGTTGGCGGTCAGCGGCACGTAACGCAGCAGGACGCCCGCGTGCACGGTCATGTAGTCCACACCCTGCTCGCACTGTTCGATCACGGTGTCGCGGTAGCACTCCCACGTCAGCGCCACCGGATCGCCATTGACCTTCTCCAGCGCCTGGTAGATGGGCACCGTGCCGACGGGGACCGGCGAATTGCGCAGGATCCATTCCCGCGTCAGGTGGATGTCGCGACCGGTGGACAGGTCCATGATCGTATCGGCGCCCCACCGGGTGGCCCACACCATCTTGTCGACCTCATCGGCGATCGAGCTGCTGATGGCCGAATTGCCAATGTTCGCATTGACTTTCACCGCGAATGCCTTGCCGATGATCATCGGCTCGGCCTCGGGATGGTTGTGGTTGGCCGGGATCACTGCGCGCCCCTGTGCAACTTCGGCACGAACCAACTCGGGTGCCAGCCCCTCGCGGGCGGCGATGAACGCCATCTCGGCGGTGACCTCGCCGGCGCGGGCGCGTTGCAGCTGGGTGCCGCGGTCTGACACCACACCGGGGCGCGGCGGCAGTCCCCGGTGCAGGTCGAGCGCCGCGTCGGTGTCGGTGTATGGGCCCGAGGTGTCGTACAGGTCGAAGTGTTCGCCATTGGTCAGGTTCACGCGGCGGAACGGCACCCGCATACCGTCGAGGTCCCGGTAGACCTTGGTACTGCCCGTGATCGGCCCGCTGGTCACCGCTGGGATCGAGGTGGAAACGTCAGAATGCAGCACTTTCAGCATCTCCCTACGCCGGCATTACCCGGTCAGGTTCGTACGGTCGACGGGCCTACCCGTCCTCTCAGCGCACTGGGTGTGCACTCCCGTGTGTGGACTCCTGCCACGCTAGCGCAAGCGGTGCGTGCCTGGGAATGGGAAATGCTCCACGTTCCTTTATATAGCTAATATATGTGTTTTGTGCCGATAGCCTTGGCTACGACGAGGAGAACGTCGACAATCTCGCCTAGCTGCTTACGTCAGATCGACGAACACCGGAGCGTGATCGCTGGGGGACTTACCTTTTCGCTCCTCGCGGACGATCTCGGCGTGGGTCACACGCTGGGCCAACGCCGGTGATCCGAGAATGAAGTCTATGCGCATACCGCGGTTCTTCGGGAACCGCAGCTGGGTGTAGTCCCAGTAGGTGTATACGGCGGGTCCGGGGGTGAAAGACCGGACCACGTCACTGAATTGAGCGTCGAGGATCGCGTCGAAAGCCGATCGCTCCGGCTCGGTGACGTGGGTGCTGCCCGCGTAGGCCTCGACGCTCCACACGTCCTCATCGGTCGGCGCGATGTTCCAGTCGCCGACCATCGCGATCTGTGCCGACGGGTCGTCTGTCAGCCACTGCTGTGCGGTACGGCGCAGCGCGGCAAGCCATTCCAGCTTGTAAACATAGTGCGGTGAGCCGACGAAGCGGCCGTTGGGCACGTAGAGACTCCACAGCCGGACCCCGTTGCACGTCGCGCCAAGCGCACGCGCCTCCGCCGCCGCCTCCACCTCCGGCTTGTCGCTCCACGTCGGCTGCCCGTCGAAGCCGACCTTTACGTCATCGATGCCGACCCGGGACGCGATGGCGACGCCGTTCCACTGGTTGAAGCCGCAGTGCACCACGTCGTAGCCTGCGGCCAGGAATGGCATGGTGGGAAACTGCTCGTCGGAGCACTTGGTCTCCTGCATCGCGAGGACGTCGACGTCGGCACGCTCTAACCAGTCCGCCACCCGATCGACGCGAGCGCGGATCGAGTTGACGTTCCACGTGGCCAAGCGCATGGCTCGAGCTTACGAACCTGTCGGTGGAGCGTGGCATAATCGCACGTATGTTCGAGGGCATGTCGGATGGGGATCTCATTGACGTGATGGGGGAGTCCACCCGCTATGAGTCGACGTGCATGGCGGAGCGGTTGTTGGCCGTCGCCGAGCTTTACGTCCGGCATGAGGGGGCGTTGGCCGACCTTGATTGGTGCGTGGTCGACAACTGTGCCGCTACGGCGGCTGACGTGTCGGCGGTGCAGAACATCAGCCACTCCCGCGCGGTCGGGCAGGTGCAGTTCGCGTGTGCGCTGGCGCA
>JAIEPH010000085.1 GCA_019749805.1 Mycobacteriaceae bacterium
ATTCGGTGAACACGAGCGACGGTCGCACCGGCGGGCGGTAGCACCCAGCTGATTCATCAGATGAAAACGGCGACTTTAATCATGGATAATATAGATTATCCATGAAACAGCATGGAAGATGTTGGTGGACGGCATGATTGGGCTTGCCCGAACGTCACAGTGACGAATCGACCCTTGCATCGACCAAGTGACAACGCCGCTGATGTAAGTGGCTGGATCCGACTGCGGCAGCTGCTACGGGCTGCGTTCTTGTGAGCCAGCGGCGAAGAATGGGGCACACTGCATCGCGCTCGCCGGCCTTCGTCGATAACGCTGTTTCAGAAACGCCACAGTTGCCACGCGCGCTCTTCGTGGACCGTTTCAGAAACATCGTTGTCGCTGGCAGATATCGTCCGATGCGTGGCTCGACCGAGCAAAGGTGACCGCGCGGCGTACATGGTCAGAGCGCGAGACGGCCTAGCGCGGCAGCTCGCCGAGAGAGTCGCAGCGACTGGAGTGTCGTCATTGTCGCAATACGTCGCTGATCTCTTGGCGATCCACGTTGGCCTGCCCAATCTCGTGCGAGAGCTCAACAGAGCTGCGATTGCCGATACGGCCAGGCGAGCGGTCACTCCGCCGCGTGGAGATCGCCTCATGATTCGGCCCGAACGCCAGGTGTCTGACCGACTGGCGCACATGGCGTTCGAAGCCGGCTACCCTCCAGGCCGGGTATCGCCCTACATCGGTGATGTACTAGCAGAGCACGTCGGACTACATCCTCGCCTTCACACGACCGCGGCGGCGGCTGCCAAGCGTGAGCAGCCTGGTGCCGTGCAAACTGATTCCGAATCCGCCACCGCAACAGCGACCGGTCGAATAGAACAGGCTGTCACCGGCCGCGAAGCTGCGCGCGCTGAAATGCGACGGCTGGCTCAACGTGCCGCCCAACGGCGCGCCGAAGAGGCCGCGCGCGAAGCCACCCGTCGCGAGGCGGCCGTCCGCGCCGTCCGTCGGCCTCAGCCTGAATAGCAGGAGATTACGGCGATGATGCCGCCGCCATGCGCGTGTCGCTGGCCGCCGTGGTGCGCCTAGTTGAGCATATCTATGCTATCGGTACCCCGGCGTACCAATCTCGCGGGAGATGGCTGAAGGGGGTCGACGAGACGGGCGGCGGCGGCGACGCTGCTGCTGCGCTGGAGCTGAGAGCGCTCGTGGTCGTCATCGGTTTGCTCCCTTCGGACCCTTCGGTGGCATTAGCGATGCACTCTGGGAACTCGCCGTCAGGATGTCTGGCGGCCGGCCGCGGTCCACGACGCGATGTTGCGAGGCTGCCGGACGCCACGATACGAACCGGACGACGGGTTCCCAACTCGAGGAGGCACTACCCTCGTCGCCGACCAAACCCACGCTTCTGCCCACCAAATCGTCACAGTGACGAATTGGTGCCAGGCACGCGTGTCGTCAAGTGACGACGAAGAATCCGCGCAAGCACCTTTCCGGATGTCCGATCCAGGAAATGGTGAGAGTAATCCCGCGAAAACATGAGAGTTGTCCGATTCTGGCGTTATTCCGCGAAGACATGAGAGCGGCGGCCGTTCGGCTGTGAACGTTGTTGTCGCATGGCGGGCTGCGCCGCGCGCCATTACGCGAGACATGTGTCGGCTCTTCGCTGGGTGACGCTCGAAACTGCCACGCTCCCCACGGGTTTGACGCGATCTATTCGTCACCGTGACGTTTCCCCCGCGACCCCCAGCGGTGTGAACCTTCGTCGACCCCTGAATCCTCAGTGGGTATCGGCGAACACGGCAAAGGCCAGCCGCACCAACCACGTCACCCCGTGCGGGAGACACTCCCCGACGCAGCGCGAGGTCAATACATCACAGTGACGTTTCTAACGCGTGGAACTGGACCCGAATGTGCTGTGCTCCAGCATCTTCCGGACCATTTATGAGTGATCTCGATTATCCATGTTACGTGTCTGCTCAAGTCTTGCGGAATCTGCTTTTAGAAACTCCCGCGTGGAAATACCATTGATGATCGAACGTCAATTGCTCTGTGGCGGTTTCGAAGTCAACGCCGTAGTGCACCACGGTCAAACCGGTGGACGGCCGCGAGAGCCGCGGTTAGAAGGTCCGCCACGCCGACGACTCGATCAACAACTGATTCGTCGGCGTTTAGTCTCAACTACTCTGCATTCCCTAAGGTAGTGTGCCTTGGACCAAGGGGCGGCCAAAAGTGGTGTCCCCGAGAGCCTTCCCGTCGGCTCTCCACTGCTGACTGCGATTCCTCACCGTGACGTCGTAGTCCTGCACAGATGTTCGGCGTTAGTTACCTTCGGCAGGTCGTCAGCGGCTAAATCTCGCTGCCTGCTTGGCGATACCGGTCAAGTTGTATCGGAATCTGGCCATGTCCGTGGTCACTCCATATTGGGCAGCGATGTCTTCCACGGTGGCGCCACGGCGTACAGCGGAAAGAAGCAAGGGACGGGGCAGCAGCAGAGTTCCACCGAAGTTGGTGGCCTCCTCTTCCTCGTCGGGCTTGCAAGTGCGGAACGCCATTCCGTTGAGTTCCCGAATCTCTGACAGACGGTGCTTGAGCATGATGTGAGAGAGCTCGTGAGCGATGTCGCTGTTTTGCCGACCTTCGGTTCGAAGTGGGCTTACGACCACGATCTTCCGCTGCTCGATCTCGAAGGTGGCTGCCGAGAATGCGAATGCCTGAAGGCGTTCGAGTTCTTCAAGTGGTTCTCTGCCAACCAGGCTTGCAGCGTCGACCACAGAGATGCCGAGATGCGAAGCCAGATCTCGCGGATCGAGCCGGTCGTTTTGAGCAAGCTTAAGCTCAGCCCGAACGCGTAGAGCTTCTCGCTCAGCCTCCGCTTTGAAGCCGCGGCGGAGGGTCACAGTTCACTCGCGGCTATCTGTTCAGCGAGCTTGTCGTGCATCTCATTGAGCAGTCCGTTCAATCGTTCGGGGACACCAGGTCGCATGACTGACGCGGCTCGCAGATGGCATGCGATTACAGGTTGGCGTGTCTCGGCTCTTGCCAGCGCCGTGTACATACCTCGTAAAACTTCGGCGATTCGGTCGGCTGCCTGCGGCTCCAGCCGGGGATCAGAAGCCAAGTGGGATATCGCTTCCTCGAGCGGCTCAATATCCCTTGTCACTACAGGTGTGAAGAATTGGCTTGGGGAAACGCCAAGCCATCTGCAGAGCAGCGTGAAGGACGTCAGATCGGGATGCGATCCGGCTTCCACGCGCGCGAACGTACTAAAGCTAACGCCGGCAGCGGCCGCTGCCTGACGGAGTGATAGCGCGCCCCGTCGAGCCCGCAACATCGCCCCGAGATTGGACACGTCGAGGAGTTCAACCTCCCCCGAGTGCGCTGCTTTGGCAGATGCCTGCTGATCACGGGCAACGGGATTCACGGGCGGATCACTGGCGGGCTCGGACTGGCATGGGTCCAAGCGTATGCCCTTTCATAGTGCTTTCGTGACGCAACACGTTGTGTCATTTGAACAGTAGTGCCGCTTTACTGATACGCTCGCTTGAGGAGCCGCCTGGTTCCGCCTCACAAAACAACGGAGGACGCATGTCCGAGACCACCGTCGGTCTGGCCAAGAAGGGCCACGAGCACACTGTCACGATCACCGTCAACAATCGCCCGGTTGAGGTAGCCGACAAGCTGCTTACCGGCGTGGAGATCAAGGAGGCCGCCATCGCGCAGGGCGTCCCCATCCAGCTGGACTTCCTGCTGTCGGAGCAGCTTGCGAATGGGCAGGCCCAGATCGTTGGCGACACCGACCAGGTGAAGATCCACAAGCACTCGAAGTTCACCGCCGTCGCTGGCGACGACAACTCGTAGGAACGGCGGGCGTGACACCTGACGTGGCCGCCGCCATCGACGAGATCAAATTCGGCTTCCCCGACGCCACCGTTGAGGTCGAGGAAAGTGGTGACGGCGTGGTTGTCGTCGTCGATCCCGTCGACCCGGGTGAGCCCTACGTGCAGCCACAGACCTGGATCGGATTCCGGATCACCTTCCAGTACCCGTACGCCGATGTGTACCCACACTTCGTGCGCGGTGACTTGACCCGCAAGGACGGCGCCGGTCTCGGGGAAGGGATGACCGTGACTACCTTCGAGAACCGGTCGGCGGTGCAGATTTCGCGCAAATCCAACCGGCTCGACCCCGCGACCGACACAGCACTGATCAAGCTGCACAAGGTGCTGCAATGGCTGCGCACCCGATGACACCCCGCTGGCGGCTGCAGCTGGCGCCGGGCATGGCTGCCGAGTTGCGCGCACATCTGTTTCCGGGCGACGGCGACGAGCACGGCGCAGTACTCGGTGTGTCCGTGGTGGAGACGGACCGCGGGGTCCGGCTGCTCGGCCGGCGGCTCTTTCTCGCCAAAGATGGGGTCGACTACGTCGCGGGCACGCGGGGATACCGAATGCTGACCGCCACCTTTGTGCGCGACCGCGTCATGGACTGTCAGCGGGAGGGGCTGGCGTACCTGGCGACTCACTGCCACAGGGGCACAGACCGCGTCGCGTTCTCCGACGCCGATCTGGCATCTCACGAGCGTGGATACCCCGCGCTGCTCGATATCCTTGGCGACCAGCCCGTCGGAGCGTTGGTATTCGCGCGTCAGGCCGTGGCCGGTGACATCTGGCTGCCTGGCGGCCACCGCGTGACGCTGGAGTCCGCCGTCGTGGGGGGCTGGCCGCGCGAGGTTCTCCACCCTGCGCCGCAGCCGACGCAGCCCCGAGATCTCACCTACGACCGCCAGAGCAGGTTGTTCGGCGACCGCGGCCAGGCGATCCTGGCCGCGCAGAAGGTCGCCGTCATCGGCGCTGGGGGTGCCGGGTCGCTGTTGGTGGAATACCTGGCGCGACTAGGCGTCGGGCACCTCGTCGTGATTGACCCGGACCGGATCGACCGGACCAACCTGCCGCGGGTTGTGGGCAGCCGGTTCCGCGATGCCCATCCCTGGTTGACGGACCCGGCCCGGGCGGCCGTGCTGCGATCGCTCGGCCACCGGCTCGCTACACCGAAAGTCCGTGTCGCGCGGCGGGTGGCGCGCCAGGCCAACCCGAAGATCCGGATCGATGCTGTACCCGACGACGTCACCCGCGACGACGTGGTGATGAGCCTGATCGACTGCGACTGCCTGTTTCTGGCGGCCGACTCGATGCAGGCCCGGCTGGTATTTAATGCGCTCGTCCATCAGTACCTGATCCCTGGTATCCAGGTCGGTGCGAAGGTGCAGGTCTCCCAGGACGGATCGGTGACCGACATCTTCAGCATCGTGCGCCCCGTGGCACCCGGATTTGGGTGCCTGTGGTGTAACGAGCTGATCAACCCGGCGAAGCTGCAGGAGGAAGCCACTAGCGTCGAGCAGGTGCGCCGACAACGGTACGTCGACGATCACGCGGTGGAGGCGCCGAGCGTCATTAGCCTGAACGCGGTCGCTGCCGCCCACGCGGTGGATGATTACATGTTGAGCGCGACCGGCCTCTTGCCGTCTGACTATGAGCCTCTGTGGCGTCGATTCCACCCGGCGGCGGCCTGCACTGCAGACCGTATCAGCTATGAGATTCCACGACGCGGCGGCGACTGCACGGAGTGCGGCGAACGCGGCAGGCTCGGGATCGGCCGGCGCCGACACATGCCGACGAAGAGGTGACGGGCTGTGCTTATGGCCCATGGTTAACGATTGCACCCTTGCGCTGGGCGGCGATATCGAAGCTTTCCGGGTTCGGCAGGTGCAGTCGTCCTCGGCCGCTTTCGCGCAACCAGATCCGAGCCATGAAAGCACGCGGTACGGGCGCGGCGGCGTGCTGAAGGCTGGCGGGTAGGCCGTGATACTCGGGCGCATGATCGCTTCCGGCTAGGCTCCGATCAATGGTGTTCGATACCTTTATCTCGACGGGTGACGCACTGGGTGCGAACAGAATCGCCGAGCTTGCGGCGCTGAGTCCGCTCGTTGAGACGCTGAATCGGCTCATCGCAGATGCCGCATTCATCGACGTGGATTCCAATATCATTACGCCCCTGAAGGCCGTCGAACTCCAGCAGGCTGCCAACCAATCTGCTGACGCAAACTGGGCGTGCATCAGGTTCACCGATGGGACGTATCTGTGCGTCGACGAAGTCCGCAGCACAGATCGGCGCCGCGCCGCGTCGCGTGCCGGGCGAGGTTGAGGTCACCTCCGCATTTCACACTTCAGTTCTCGCGGCCAGCGCCGCGATCGTGCCGAGTTTCGTTACCCAGCTTGGCTTTTGCAGCCGCAGCCCGGGTTGGTCCGACCCCACGTGGTCGCCGTGAATCGCCCTCCCCCGTTGCTGCGAGGCGCCACATCGCCCGACAATAAGCGACGACGTGTCGTTCGGCGCTCTCAGGTCTTCCTGGATTTCGTCCGTCACTCTCACCTTTTTTGGACAAATGGCACCAGGTTGGTCCACAACTACTTGAGAGTGCGCAGGTCAGTCGTATCGCCTTACTCTCAACATGTTCCGGATCGGACACCGGATACATGTGCCGTCGGGTAAGTAGTCCGGGTGGTGTCGCCCCACGGCCAACGGCTGGGGCTGGCCGACTGGTGATGCCGGCGGCGGTGAGGAGTTGACCGTCGTGTCCGTCGAGTATGAGACCGTGGCCGCTATGGGATTGATGGACGATAATGTTCCGCGCCAGCCGAGTTTGGATTGCTCCGCCGTGTAGCAACGTGTCAACGTTGATGAGCTCAATAATGCGGAGCTCATCGCCTACGCGCAGGCGCGAGCGATCTGCGCCCTCGCCGCTACAGCTGGCGGCAGTTCGCTCAGTTAGCCGCCGACGTGTCACCGCTCTCACTCGGCATCGGCCTCTCCCCCTGTGTTGTCATAGCGCTTAGCGCTGCGGCGGCGGCGGCGGAGGAATCATCGTCGGGTAGTAACTCGGCTCGCGGACCCACCACTCCGGCAGGTACTCGACATAGCCTCGAGGTGCCAGTTGGCCCTCCGGGATGTGCATGATGTCGCGGACATCGATGGGTTGCTGCGGCGCCGCCCACGGTGGCGAGGGCTGGTAGCCGGCATTCGGGTCTGGCACCCAGACCCCGGGAATCAACTCCTGGTGGGTGGCGGGGCCCAGTTGACCGGGCCTGGTCGTCACGATGTCGCCTACGTCCAGCGGGTATTTGGCCGGTGGCGGAGGCGGCATCACGGTATAGGGTGAGTCCGGGGCCGGGTAGTAAAGGCCGGGCCCGATCTCGATTGTGCCCGCGGGGGCGAGTTCCCCCTCGGGGACGTGAATGATCTTCGTGGCATCCAGCCAATAGCGCCGGTCCAGGCCAAAGGGAGGATCTTCCTCGTCAGTGGTCACCGGCTCATCGTTGTCGAGCGCCTGGACGTCATCCCCGCCGGCGGACGATGCGTTCCCGGGTGAGCCTTCGTAGAGCTGCTCCACGCGCTTCAGCGCTGCCAATAGCCGTTCGCCCAGGTCACGCGCCATCTCACTCACAACAATCACAGTAACCTTCGCCGGCTACCGCCTCACACGCCAAGAAGTCGTCCCGCAGATTCGTCGAGCGCGTCACGAATGAGGTGTCACGGCCCTGGCGGGGCACCACTGCCTCATCGTGAGGCGGCCCGCTCCATTTCCCGTTGGAACGTCGCACGTAACCAACGCTAGCCATCCACCTCGGGTGGATTGCGCCCACGCGTGGAGATGTCCAGGCACGCGACCGCGAAAGTCTAAGCCTTCGTTCTTGATTCGCAGGGCGACCTCGTCACGGCGGAAGGCGTCGTCAGGGTTCACGATGAGGCGACTGAGATCAACAAACACGGCCTTGGGCGGGTCGACCACCCTCCGTGTGGGTGGGCACATGGTGACCGGCCAGTCCTCGAACACACTGGCCTCCTTATTGCTCGTTCCCGCAGGGCGGCCAGCCGCCACGTGCCTGCTGCCGCGGGGCCACTCTCCCAATCTTCGAACATGTGTTCTACACACTACAGCGCGCAGGCGTCTACATTCCAGATTCCGGCGGCGGCGGGGACGATCGCCCAGCCAGCGCGGCCTGCTGACGCTTCTACTGCGCGAATCGAATCGAGCAACGTCGACATCCCCCGCTTCAAGTCCTCGCGCCCGACCATTCGGGTATCGGCCACCGGGGTCCCCACCGCGAGCGGTGTATCGGCGTATCGCTCAACGGCGTGGCGCAGATGCCGGAAATCATCTGCACTGCACAATGTTTCAGCTGCTGTGAGAGTTTGCCGCAGGTCGGCGATCATCTGTTCGCGCTCTGTCATCATGCTGGCGGACGTTACTGGCGATCGCCGCGGGCGAACCGCCGTCGACGACGCCGTGATCGCCATCCGCGACGCCATGCGCGTAGGCACGCTCGCCACCATAAAGACCGCGTTCTGGGCCGACACGCTCTGAGCGCCCGCTACCGCCCAGGAGCCATCCCTGATGTTCACCCTCCCCCTCACCGCGGCTGAATACCGAGCCCTCGTCGAACGCCAAGTACAGCCCGAACGCCGATACCTTGCACGGCTGGGCGCTGCGCGACAAACAGGGACGCACCCAGGGCTGGCACCCGGGGTATCTGGCGATCCGCACTGGACCAATGCTGACGCGGCGTTGCATGCCTTCATCACCACCGCCAAGGAACGACGCAACCGCGCACTGCTGGGCTGGCAGGTCGTGCCCACCGAAGGTGTCGACGACCTCGCCTACCTGCTCAGCGCGACCCGCGGCGAACTGAGCACCACCCCGGATGCCGACGATGACCGCTAACAGCGCCCACGAACTGAAGGAAGATGTCGGTGCACCCTGGTAGAGAACGTCTCATGACCGCGCGACACCACATCGCCCGCAACGCCGCCGCGGTCCTGGCCGCACTGACCGCGATCGGCGTCTGCCTCGCCACCGCGGCACCGGCGGCCGCCAACAGCGGGGCCGTCGCGGCCGGCCACACCATCCGCTACGTCTCCCCTGCCGGCGGCTCGGCCTGCACACTCGGATTCGCCTTCAGACGCGACTACCGCACCCTCGGTATCACCGCCGGACACTGTGTGCACGACGGCAGCGGCTACATCATCGACACCGACTCCGGCTACCGCGGCCGCGTCGTGTCCTACGCCTACGACCCCAGCAAGAAAGGCAGTGACTTCGCGTTGATCGACTTCGGCAACGCGCCGGTCGACACCACCCTGCTTGACACCACCATCGCCGCGGTCGAGGCGCCGCCGACCGACCAAACCATCTGCCACACAGGAAAGTCCACAGGATCCACCTGCGGCCAGCTCGCGCATCAATATCGCTGGGGCGCCCAGTACCTCACCGAAGGGCACCGCGATCGCGCCGGCGATTCCGGCGGCCCGGTCTGGACCCGCTACGGCCTCGACGAGCTCGCCATCGTCGGGATCTGGCTCGGAACCCATGACGATATCGACACCATCAACGGCAGGTTCTACCCGCTGCCCGACGCCCTCCAGAAACTCGGACTGGCCGCCAACCCGCTGTAGCCACCCGAAATACGCTGGCGCTCAGGCAGATCAGTGCAAACCAGCGCATGACTCGCGGGCCGGGGCGCGCCGGCGGCGCCGACGACCCCGCACCTGAAATTCCTTGTTGTCCGCCGCTCCCGGCAGATCCGGAGCAGAATCTTTCGCGGTTTCCCGCAGGCCTTGCGCAATGGCATTAACGGACGCCGTCCCTCGGCGTTGTGGGGATGGAGGCAGTGCACTGCCTGGCCGGCGCGAGCTGGCATCCTGGTCGCCACCCAAACGCGTCAAGACTCGCGGTGCGGGGACCGGACATCACAAACCAACCCATCGGTCACGAGGAACGAATCCGCGTGGCAGACAACGGAAATCCCTCTTGAATATCCTGCCTTTCTGGCCTTTCGATACTAGGCCGGCGTCCGGCTCGCGCTAGGCCACCGGCGGCGCTGCGCTTGGCCTTCGGCGGCGAGAAGGTGGCCGCCTTCGCTGCGCTCGGCGGCCACCTTCTCGCCCCGGGACCTAGGCGCTCTCTCGGCCTGCTCGGCCTGCGATCTCCAGTGCCAGAAGGCAAAAAGAGCGGGTGGCAGCGATGTCGCCCCGAAACCAGAGAGGTACTGACATGACCGACACCATCACGGCCACCACCGAGGGCGAGCAGCACAGCGGCGACGGCGAGCGATCGCCCAGCGGCACGCTCGAACACATCAACCCGCACGATCTGGTCCTCGACGACAACGTGCGTGACGATGCGGACCTCGATGCTGAGTTCGTGGCCAGCGTCAAAGAACACGGCGTGATCCAGCCGATCGTTGCCGTGCGCGGTGACGACGGCGTGGTGAGGGTGCGCTTCGGACAGCGCCGAACCATGGCTGCCCGCGACGTCGGCCTGCCGACCGTCCCGGTCTACGTCCTGCCCGCGACCACCGGAGACGACAAAGCCAAGTTGGCTGAGCGGGTGGCCAAGCAGATTGTGGAGAACGACAAGCGCAGGAAGATCACAGATGCCCAGCGCGTCAAAGGGATTCAGCAGATGCTGGATGCGGGAGTGTCGGCCAGTAAGGTGGCCAAGAAGCTGTCGGTGAAACGCGACACGGTCAAAGCCGCAGAGGCCGTCGGCAAGTCGGGTGCAGCGATGAACGCGCTGGGCACCGGGCAACTGAGTCTGGAAGAAGCTGCCGCCATCAGCGAGTTCGATGACGACCCCGACGCCGTGAACACCCTGATCGAGGTCGCAGGCACACGCAGGTTCGACCACCGCATCCAGCAACTGCGCCACGCCCGCGAAAGCCAACGCGCCTATGACGCCGCCGTCGCGGAGTACACCGAGCGCGGCTACCAGGTGATCGAGGAGACCCCGGTGTGGGGCGACACGTCGTGCGTCTCACTCGACCATCTGCGCACCGCAGACGGTGAGGAGGCGACCAAGACCGCGATGACCGACCCCGGGCACTGGGCGGTCACCCTGTATGAGGAGGACGGCTACGCCGACGCCGAGAACGGCGAAATCGTCGCAGGCGAGTCGATCGACTGGTCCACCCAGGACGACCCGGAAGCCCAACCGCAAGAGGGGTTCCGGCACGCCGACAGCGTGGTCGACAAGACCATCTATGTGCCGGAGTACTTTTGCACCGACTACCGGGCCGCAGGGCTGACACTCAGCCCGTCGATCCTGCCGCCGGGAGGCCGCCCCAGCAGCGACACCGCGACCGATCCCGACGCCAGCGACGAGGACAAGGCCCGTGCCGCCGCCGAAGCCGAAGCCGCCCGCGCCGACGCGCTGCGACGCGAACGGAGAAAGGTGATCGCGCTCAACCGGCTCGGGGACGCCGCCATGCAGGTGCGCCGGGAGTTCGTGCGCAAGCTGCTGGCCCGCAAGACCGCACCCAAGGGAGCGGCGATCTTCGTCGCCACCTGCCTGACCCGCGAGTCCGCGCTGATCAACGACTACCACGGGGCAGCGGTCACCGCCGATCTGCTGGGAATCGAGAGCAGTTCGACACTGGTGAAGCTGGTCACCGACCTGCCGCCGACCGGCGACGGTCGCGCCCAGGTCATCACCTTGGGTGTGGTTCTGGGAGCGTTGGAGTCCCGTACGCCCAAGGATGCGTGGCGCTCGGGCGGCGTCAGTGGATACGGCCATTCTGTGCGATCGAGCGAATACCTGGGCTTCCTCGTAGCCAACGGCTACCAGCTCGCCGAGGTCGAACGAGTGATCGTCGGTGAGCGCAGCGGTGACGAGGTATACGACGAAACCCTGTCAGCGGGCGAGGACACCGAACCCGAATCTGATGACGGAGTCGAGGACACCGAACCCGACACCGGCGACGATCCCGACAGCGATCAGCAGTAGATGATCGGGTGGGGCTGCGGGCCGAAAGGTTCCGCAGCCCCACACCCGAACAGCTAAGCGGAAGCGCCTGCGGCGCTGCGGAATTCACTGATGTTCCATTTGCCTTTCCGGCGATCGATCATAACCGGCGGGCCGGACGCACAAGGCCCCGCTACGGCCTTCGGCTCGCAGCGTTTTCCCTAGCCACTCGCTGCGCTCGCTGAAAAACGCTGCGCCGGAACCTTGCTGCTTTTCCGGCCCTGGTGCCGGTTGTTGATCTCTATGCCGGAAGGCAAACAAGAACGGGCGGCACCCAGGTCGCCCGGTAACCCTCTCACGAAAGGTTCACCATCATGGCCCACGAACTCGACATCACCAACGGCGTTGCGTCCTTCGCCAACTCGCGCCCCGATGCCTGGCACCGACTCGGCACCTCGGTCGGCCACGCCATGACCGGACACGAAGCCATGCAAGCCGCGCACCTGGCCAACTGGAATGTCCGCAAAATGGCGCTGGTCATCCCCCAGGAGCCCGTCATCACCCCCGAAGGCGCAACCACCCCGCCGGCGGTCCCAGTCCCGGACATGTTCGCCACCGTCCGAGACAATCCGATCGTTACCGGTCAGGTCGACTACCTCGGCGTTGTCGGCACCAAGTACGAGCCCGTGCAAAACGAAGCCTCGTGCGCCGTGCTGGACGCCATCACCGACGAATCCGGCGCGCACTTCGAGACTGCCGGTGCTCTGAAGGGAGGCCGCGAAACGTTCGTGACGATGAAACTGCCCAAGACCATGACATTTGAAGGCCGCGACGGGTCGAAAGACCGCACGGACTGGTATCTGGCCGCGCTGAACAGCCACGACGGCAGCAGCAAGTATCGGTTGCTGCTGACCTCGGTACGCATCGTGTGCGCCAACACCCAATCAGCCGCCATCGCAGGCGCCAAATCGACGTTCGGGATCCGCCACACCGCCGGGGCCCGCGTTGCCATCCACGAGGCCCGAAACGCGCTCGGCCTGGCGTGGCACTACATCGACGCATTCGAGACCAAAGCCGCCGCCCTCTACGCCGCACCGATGGACCTCGACGAAATGCGCCAGTTCGCAACCACTTTGGTCAAGGCCGACGACAAGACCGCCAGCGTCACCGCTCGCCGGGGACGCCAGCAGCAGGTCAGCGCCATCGTCAAACTGTGGACCTCTTCCCCCACCATCGCGCCGATCGCGGAAACCCGGTGGGCGGCCTACAACGCGGTGACCGAGTACCTCGACCACTTCCAGCCGGTACGCGGCGCGCGCACCAGCCGAGACGCCGCCGACACCCGCGCCCTGCGCGCGGTCACCCCCGGCAGCGGAGTCGAGACGCTCAAGCTCGACGCGTTCCGGCTGCTGCAGACCACCTAACCCGGTGACCTGGTGGGCAGGGAACCCCTCGCCCTGCCCACGCAGGCACCCCAATCCGGCACAGCCAGACCACCAGACGGCCGCCGCCGGCGACCGGCGATCCGACGCCCAGCGGAAACGCCTCCGGCGTTGCTGAATTTCTTTTCTCCACCCCTCATCGCCTCAAAAGTGTGACCGGTGCCGCGTTCCGCGCAAGGCCACGGACAAAGGGCCTCACGGCCCGAAAACGTTTCGGCAACAACGCTCGCTGACGCTCGCCGAAAACTTTTCGCCCGGACCATTGCGCTGCCCGCGCTCACCCGGTCAAAAGGACGGTGCGATGAGGCCCGAAAGAAAGGATGAACACACTCCAGCTGCAAAGCAGGTGACCGGGTGTGAACTGCGCGGATGTCTGTTGCTCCCAACGGCGAAAAAGGAAGTTCAGCGACGGCTAAGAAAACATTACAGAATAGCCGATAAACGCAAATGCGCATTGCCGACGCACCCGAATAGCGGTAAAATCAATAACAGAATCCAGCACCGCAGAAAGGCTGAAACAATGAATCAAATCACCGTGTACACCAAGCCCGCATGCGTGCAATGCAACGCCGTTTTCCGCGCCCTCGACAAAGCGGGCATCGAATACCGGAAAGTGGATATTTCCACCGACATCGAAGCCCGCGTCATGGCGCTGGGCTACCTCCAAGCCCCCGTGATCTACGCAGGTCCCGACAACCACTTCAGCGGATTCCGGCCCGACCGGATCAAAGCACTCGCGGCTGCCGCCTAACCCCGACCGCCGGCCATCACCACCTCGAGGAGCCCGCCATGCACCAGCTGACCATCGCCACCGACGCCGCCACCAGCACCACCGGCCACGACGACTTCGCCGACGCGCACCGCGCGCTCATGTCGCACGTCATCGCCCAAGATCTCTACCTGCACGCCAGCTGGCCCACGCCCCGCACCGCGGTCACGTTCAAACTGGTCAGCCTCGACCCCGCCGGCCGCCAGCCCCACATCACCGGGACCGCCACCATCGAGCCGGCCCCAGCCAAACCCGTTATGGGCCCGTACTACTCAGCCGAAGCCGCCCTGCGATGGACCGCCGACCACACTGCCACCTGGCGCCACGGCTGCGACACCGACCCCGGCGTGCGCTACCCGCTGGCCGTGCTCACCGCCGCACGCGCGGAAGCGCGGTATTCGTTCACCGCCGGCACCATCTACAACGAGGCCGCCGAGCTGTCCGACGTCGGAATCGTCGACGTGCCCCGGCCCCGGCAAAACACCTTCGAGATCCTGCGCGATGCCGCGATCACCGCCGGCCGAAGCGGCAGCATCACCACTGCCGCGGAACTGGCCGACGCCGTGCAAGCACAACTGACTGCCGACATCACGCCGCACCAAACAGCCGCTCTCATCTGGTATTACGCACTGATTCTGTGGGGAGTGACCGCATCATGACCGCACCACAACGACGGCCAGCCCTTGAGTTGGTCCCCGACGCCAAACCCACCGACGAGGCCGATCCCGCCATCGCCGACGTCGAGGCACCCGAAACCTGGCAAGCAGAAACAGTTCTGGCCCAATGGGAACCTGAACACCAACTTCTCGGTGCGCTGATGTGGATGACCGCCGCGCAAGCCAAACCCGTCCTGGACTTGGTCCCCGACACCGCCATCTGGCGGCCAACCAGCCGATGGGCCTACCAGATCATCCGCGGACTCGTCGACGAAGGCCGCGACCCCGACCCCGTGATCGTCCTGGCCACCGCCAAACACCAGCCGTGCGACGAAGGCACGGTCTGCGCCTACGCGCGGCGGCCGCCGACACCGGGACGCCACCACAAACTCGCCGTCTACCTGTTCGACGTCTACCAGCAAGTCATCGCCCCCAAGACCGCCGCCGGCGACTACGCACGCGAGGTCCTGGAGCAGGCCTACCGCCGCGGCTTCACCCAGGCCGGCATCCGGATGCAGCAGCTCGGCGAATGCGGTGCCGAACCTGAAGCACTGACCACCCAGTTCATCACCATCCGCGACGAGCTCGCCGACCTTCGCCGCCGCGCCGAAGTCGCCGCAAAACCCGGCTGGTGGCAGCCATGAGCAGCACAGAACCACTGGACCGGCACGTGGTCACCCGGGCGGCCCGCCAGCTCACCGCCACCAGCTTCACCCACCCCGGCAGCGCGCCCACCCGGGCCGTGACACTCATCGACAGCGTCTACACCCGCGCGCAGATGCGCGCCGAACGCCGCTACAGCCGCAAAGACACAACACCGGCACCACTGGTGCACCGGACAACTACGGCCACTATTCGAGATCCGAAGCTGCTCAGCAACTTTCAGCGATCACCAGCACCAAGACGAATCGATGGGGTCACAGTGTCATCGGCCAGTCCGGCCAGACCAGATCGAGGCAACCGGGATCGGCCGGCAGCGATTCACCGAACACCACCCAGCGCAAGCACGACTCCGCGGCCGGCCCGCCGGCAGCGGCCAAATGCTCCAGTAACGCTGACTCCACACGGCCATTATTCCCCACGACGCGACCCGGCCACCGCCCGGTAATTCTGCGGCCCCAGGGTGGCGGCCCGAAATCCGTAGCCCCTCACCTCATTTGCCTGTCAGCAGGTGCCCCATCGTAGCGGCGGGGACCCCGGACCCGGTCAACCCACAAGCGGGCACCCGCCCCCGCGGCCAAGTGACATTTGCCGCCCTACGGCAGCCCGCCCGGGCGCTGACGCGCCGGCGAGCCCGGGCGCCAAATCCGCCTGGCGTGCACCCACTCTCTTCGGGGTTGACCAGCCCACCCCACCGCGCCCTAGCACCCGTGCCGACCGGCACACCACCACTGACCGTCAGAAACGGAGAACCGCAATGACCACCACAACACCGATCGCGGGCAACTACACCGACAACGCCGCCGTCGCGCAGCGACTCAAGCACGCCGCGATCGACAGTTTGCACTCGTTTCGCCCCGGCACCGGCCCGCTGACCGTCGCCCCCATCTCCGGCGAGCTCGAGGTCACCGCACGGTTCATCCGGCACACCTGGGGATACAGCGCGCAGCTGTGGGCACGCGACGAGCGCGCCCGCATCCAGGCCTCCGCCGAGGCCAGCGTCATCGACCCCACCGGCGACAACACCATCCGCTCACGCATCAAGCAGTTCCGCACCGGCGAGCTGCTGTGGACCCACATCGCAGCGCCGGTCAACCAGGAGCCGATCATCGCCGGCCCCAACGCCTACATCGCCGCGGCCGGCGATCACGTCTACCAGCTGCACCAGGAATACGACACCCGATACCGGCCGGTGTGGCTGCTGACCACCCCAGGGCTCGACCTGCTCGAGGAGCGCCGCTTCGCCGGCATCCCGAGCGCCGTCGCCTACATCGCCGACGCACTCAGACCGGCACAGGTCGCCTAGCCTCTGCCCACCGGGCCCGGTCACCTCTTCCCCGGGGGTGGCCGGGCCCCCTTTTTCCTCCGGAACCCGCGGCGCGCTTGGCGGCGCGGATGGCCACCTGGCGGTGGCCGTAATCCGTAGCCCCTCACCATTTTTAGCCGTCAGCGGTGCACCCAGCATGACCGATGAGGACCCCGAGCCGTTCAACCCACACCCGCACCGAGCTACGCGGACCGGGTGACCTTTTCGGCCCAACCCTGGGCCCACGCAGCGGCGCTGGCGCGCCGGCGGGCCCGGGCCGAAAACCCCGCTACGCACGGTGCGGCCTCTTCGGGGTTGACCAGCCCACCCCACCGGTCCCCCAGCACCTATGCCGACCGGCACCGAGCCGGTCACCGTCAGAAACGGAGAAACACTATGAGCGCTGTCATCGTCAACCACGAGCACATTCACGTACTGATCTGGGCCGCATCCAAGCCCATCGCTCCGCCCAATCCGACGATGCGCTGGTTGTACGCCAACCCCACCCGCGTCAACCAGTTCGAACCCGACGGCAGCAACCGCGACGAGATCGGACAGATACTGCTCGACGAAAACGCCGACTCGGTCAATCACCTCTACAGCGACACCGCCGCCGCCGGCGACTACACCTACCAGCGGCCCCAACACACCGAGTGGAGCATCGCAGAACTACTCAACGCCCTGGACGCCTACACCTACCAAGCCTGCGAACGCCCCGACTGGAAACGCAGCCAAGCCAAAGCCTTCTGCGACGCGCTGCGCGACCGGCTCATCTCCGAACTCCCCGGCTACCACGACGGGCCGTGGACCATCACCCGCCAAAGCGTCCCCGCCAGCGTCAAGCGCCGCGCCGCCCAGCAGGCCTGAAACCACCCATACCAAAGGAGACACACCACCATGAGCGTCCACACCGAATGGGGCTACGCCCGCGACGCCGGCCACACCCTGCACCCGCGCGAACAAGCGCTCGAAGAGCTGCTACCCGACGACGAGGACAGCATCACATCGCCGTATGTGCTCGGCCTCTGGAATGGCAACGGTGATGGCCTTGCCCTGCAAGGCACCCGCCGCGAACTACTCACCTACTTGCGGCTGGCGATCGAACACGTCGATCGCGAAACCGACCCGCGCGGCGAGCTCGACCAGGCACTGCGCCGCCTGCACACGCTGCGCGCCGAGCGGGCCGCCGCCCTGGAGTCCGACGACCACCACGCCGTCGCACGCCTCGACGAGCAAGAGGTCAGCGTGCTCGACGACGTCGCCTACGCCGCCGAGCTCGTCAACGACCAGCTGTAAACCCCGCACCGGGCCCGGTCACCCTCACTCCCCCGGGGGTGGCCGGGCCCCCTTTTTTCTTCCGGAACCCCAGGCGCACCTGGCGGCGCCGATGGCCACCTGGCGGCGCCGATGGCCACCTGGCGTTGGCCGTAATCCGTAGCCCCTCACCTCGAGGTCATCTTCGAACAGCTCAACATCGATGTCCCGAACACGACTGGGCGATCGCCTACCGCATCATCGGCCACCGCAGCTTCAGCGTCGGCGACGTCGCCGTGGTCGGCGAAACCGCCTTCGCCTGCGCCCCGAGCGGTTGGACGGTCATCAGCGCCGACGACCTCAACGCCGCCCTGACCCACTAATCACCCGAGAGGCCTGGCCCTTCACCCCCGAGGGGCCAGGCCCCCACCGAAAGGGAACACCAGCCATGTCCGACACCAACGAGTTCATCACCGCCGCCGACATCTACGACGACAACGCCCGCGACATTGAGACTCATCGCGGGGAGCTGATCGCGGCGCTCAACGAGGCGATGGGCGCCCTCAACTGCGCCCACCACGCCGCGAGTGCCCTCACAAGCAACCAGGTCTACGACGTCGAACTCGCCGAAGGGTCAGCCGGCGGCGATCTCGCGGCGTTCCTCGCCGACAGCGCGCGGGCCGCGCGGGCCGCCTACAGCATCGTGCACCACATCGCCGAGCACTCCTGAAATCCGCACTCCTGAAAGGACTCTCAATGAGGAAGTCAAGCGGCCGTCTTGGTGATCGGGGGTGAATCGGGTTGCCAGGTGCGGTTGTCACGGATGAGCGCGTAGAGGACGTTGGTACGTCGTCGCGCCAGGCAGATTGTGGCCGGAATGGGCCGTTTTCCTTGGTCTCGTTTTCGCTGGTAGTAGGTCCGAGAAGCCGGGTCGCAGCGGACGGCGGTCAGTGCCGACATGTACATGACCCGGCGCAGGCGGCGGCTGTAGCGCTTCGGGGTGTGCAATCGTCCGGTGCGTTTTCCGGAGTCTTTGGGCACCGGAGCCAATCCGGCCCAGGCGGCCAGTTGGTCAGCCGACCCGATCAGCGCGGGATCACCGACGGCGGCCAGGAATTCGGCACCGAGCCGAAAACCCATGCCGGGCAGGCTGGTAATCACCTCGGCCAGGGGATGGCGGCGAAATCGGTCCTCGATGTCAGTGTCGGTGGCTTTGATGCGGTCATCGAGGTCAATCACCTCCCGCGCCAGATCCGCGATCAGCCCTGCGGCCACTTCTTCCCCCGGCAGGCGAACCGTCTGTGTTTTAGCGGCCGTCACCGCGGCCGCCGCGATGGTCGCGGCGTTGCGCACTCCGGCGTCGGTCAGGACCCGGGTCAGCCGTGTAATGCCGCTCTGTCGAATGGCTTTCGGGCGTTGGTAGCGCGCCAGCAACACCACCCAACCACGGTCTTGGGTCAGCTGCGCGACCCGCTCCAGGGCAGGACATACCGCCACCAGCTGTTGGCGCAGTCGGTTGATCGTGCGGGTGCGGTCAGCGACCAGATCGGCGCGATGCGCGGTGAGCATGCGCAGTTCGGTGATCAGCTCATCGCCGGGATGCAGCACCGGCAGATCATCGCCGCGCATCCGGGATTGATCAGCGATCACCCGGGCGTCCTTGGCGTCGGTCTTGGCCTCACCGCCGCGGTAGGTGACCGAGGCCTGCCAGACCGCGCGGCCGGCCAGATACCGCACCGACTTGCCGGCATTGGCCAGCACCGTCAACAACAGGGAGGCGTACACCGTGGTCAGATCCACCGTCCACGACACCTTTTTACCCAGTCGGTCCACCTCGGCGACGAGTTCACGGATCGAGTGCTCGTCGTTGACGAGCTTGCGCGACAACACCACCGCACCCTTGTCGTCAACCACCACAACCCAGTGATGTTCCTTGCCGACATCCACACCGGCCCACAACTGGCCCGTCGTCATCCAACCTCTCTTCACTTGTCTACCAACATGATCCCCACGGACAACCCCGCCAGCATTTCCTTAAAGCAGCGATCAACATCGCAGATCTCAATCAGCGGCCCGAGGAAGTCCAGGCAGGCCGGGCGGCCAGTCCTTTCAAGCCGCACCACCGAGGCCGGCAACAAACCATCACCTCACCCGACCCACCCGGGTCACAGCACAACGTAACAACACGAAGTAACTGCACCTACGAACTTAAGGAACACACCCATGAGCGACTGCATCGACGCCGACGAAGGCAGCTGCGCCGGCGAGGTTTTCGAGCGCTACACCCTGTCCCGATCCGGCATGACCTTCCCGCGCTGCGACCACCACTACGACGCATACGTGGAGCGCACCCAGCCGATCATCGACGACCGACGCTACCCCGCCACCGCGCCCGCCGACTTCGACCCAAGCTTCGCCGGAGAGGTCTGGTCCGAAGATGACTACTGAGCCAGGGGTCGGATACACCGAGTACTGGGAGCACTGGGTCGGATCCACCGCCCGGCCTCTCGAACACCCCAGCCCCAGGGCCCGGGTCACCAAACGCGACGGCCGCCGCTGGATCACCTGCCCCGACGAACTCGCCGGCAAGAAGGTCATCATCGAGATGCCCGACAACGCACCCACCAAGTCCTGCCAACAAGGACGCCACGACAGCTGCTCACACCGGCTCGGCGGTCCCGCCGAAGGCGGCATTCTCTTCAAATACAACTTCTTGTGGCGCTGCGGCTGCCCATGTCACCACGATCCACACCGCGCCGGCCGCCTGTTCTGACCAACCAGGGCCCGGTCACCCTCACTCCCCCGGGGGTGGCCGGGCCCCCTTTTTTCTTCCGGAACCCCAGGCGCACCTGGCGGCGCCGATGGCCACCTGGCG
>JAIEPH010000010.1 GCA_019749805.1 Mycobacteriaceae bacterium
GCCTCGGCGCCGAAGGGACCGGCGAAGATCTGCGAGCCCTCCAGCTTCGGCTCAGGTCCGAACTGGGGCCTGGCCGCTGGCGGCGGAACCATCGGTAGCACCGGCCCGAACATGGTGTTGATTTGCGCGCCTGAAGGCGTCTCGGGCGCGGGAGGCAGCTCGCTCGGCGGCGGCGCGACGCCCACCATGATCGGGTCATACGCGTAGTTCAGGAAATACGGATCCCCCGGCGCAGGGATGAGCTTGGCGTTCTCGTCTCCCCAGCGTGTGCCGAGCAGGATTCCGCGCTTGAATCGCGGATACGTCAGGTCGAACGTGGCCATGAGGTTGATGTAGTCACCCTTGGAAATCTTGTCGGCGAATGCCGGACCGTACGGAAACGCGGTCGCGAAGATCAGCGCCTGGCTGAGATCGGGACCGATGTCGGCGAGCGATTTCAGCGCAGGCTCGAGGTTTTGCAGATTCGTCACCAGATCGTCGCCCGCGTCGTTGACCAGCTGGGTGGCGGTGTCGCTGAGGGTTCCCAGCCTATCCAGCGCCGTCGTCAGGTTGGGTCGCTCCTTGACGAGCACGTCTATCGCGGGCGGAATCTCTTTGAGCGCCCGGTCGATCACGTCGCGTTGACTCGCGAACTTTCCGGCCACGCGATTGAGCTGTTTGATGGACTCGATGATGTTGTCGCGCTGGGCGTCCAGCGTTCCCACGAATTCGTCAAGCCGCGTGAGCAGCTCGCGGATCTGCGGTTCACGTCCCGAAATCGCTGCGCTGAAATTGTGTATGACGTCGCCGATCTGTCCGAGCCCGCCGGCGTTGACGACGGTCGAGAGCGAGGACAGCGTCTGCTCGGTGGTCGGATAGGTCGACGACTGGTTCAGCGGCAGGGTGGCGCCGGGCTGTAGACGGCCGCTCGGCCGTTCGCCCAGCGGCGTATTCAGTGCGAGATGCATAGATCCCAGGAGGCTCGTCTGTCCGACGGACGCGACCGCGTTCTCCGGTATGACGACGTCGGGCTTGACCGACACCTCCACGTTCGCGTGCCAGGCGTCGACGGTCATCTTGCCCACGCTGCCGACGATGACGTCGTTGACCATGACCGGCGAATTCGACTCGAGCGTGGCGACATTCGGAACCTGGACCGTGTACTTCACCGAGTCGGGCCCGCGGCCGACCGCGCCGGGCAGCGGCAGGGAGTTGACTCCCTGGTAGGCGCAGCCCGTCATCGTCAGGGCCAGACAGCACCCCGAGACAACCAGTGCCTTCGCGCGGTTGCGGATCATGACGGTGGCATCCCTTCCGCAGGCAGCAACGGCCCCGGTGGCGGCGCGGGGGTCGGCGGGAGCAGCATGTTCTGGACCGACGGTGTCCCAGGTCCAGTCTGGATGTTGGGCGGACCAGGAATCGGGGCGCCCGGGAACAAGGCCGGTGACGGTATGGAGGGCACTTCGTCGTGCCCATACAGGCCTCGAGGCATCTCAGGCAGGCCAACACCGCCGTAGCCAGGTGGCGGGGCAACATCACCCATACCCGTGTAGGCCGACACCGCGGGCGGCGGCTCGGGCGGATCTCCCGGGCCGGTACCGCCCGGAGCGAGCTTCGGATCCGTGTAGATCAGCCGCTCGGGACTCGGAGTCGGCCGCAGGTAGGGATTGATCGGCAGCGGCAGGTTGTTGAAGTTGAGAAGTCTGAGCGCCGGACCGAGGTACTGCTCGCAGAGTTTTGCCGTCTCAGGTGCGGTGGTGTTGGCGACGCCGCCGATCATGCCGCACACGAAGTACACCGGGTTGGAGAAGTTGACGAACGAAAATGCTCCGGTCACGCCGCCGGTCGGCGGGTAGTAGATGTTCAGATAGTTGGCGATTGCGTTCGGTGCCACGTGCAGGACATTCTCCAGCGGCAGCCGATTGTTGACGAGGTTCTGGGTGACGGCAGCCAAGCTTCTGATCTGCTCGGACGTCTGCTCACGGCTGCCTGCGACGAAGCGTTGGACCTCACCGATCGCGACAGACAGATCCGAGAGCGCAGCGTCCAGATCGGACCTGCTGTTGTCCACCACACTGGTCAGGCTGGCCAGGCGGTTCTGGAACAGCACGATCTGCTGCTTGCTGTCGCGCAGCGCGCTGACAAAAACCTGCAGATTCTTGATGATATCGACGATGTTGCCGCTGCCTTCGGCGAAGATCCTTGCGACACCCGACAATTCAGCAATTGTCGATCGAAGCTTCTCGCCGTTGCCGTCCATCGCATTGGCGGCGCTGTCGATGAACCTGCCGATGGATGTGTCCGTGACCGCGCCTTGCGAACCGGGCTTGGGGCCCAGTTCGGTTGCCAAACGCGTCAACTGGGTCTTGACCTCATCCCACTCGACCGGTACCGCAGTTCGGTCACTTGGGATGACCGCCCCGTCGCCCATCTGCGGCCCGTCACCCTCCCGGTATGCCGGAGTGAGCTGGACGTAGCGCGCGGCGATCAGATTCTGCGCGACGATGACGGCTCTGGCGCCCGCGGGCACCGGCACATCACGGTCGACCTTGAGGACCATCTTGGTCTGCGTGCCCTCGGGTTGGATGCTGTCGATCGTGCCGACCTCGACGCCTGACACCCGAACCTCGTCGCCGGGATAGATGGCAGTCGCCGTGGGGAAATAGGCGGTGATGGTCTTGGGTCCGAAGAAGATCTGGCGCACCAAGAACACTGCCCCGGCGACCAGCACCACGGCCAGCACCACGGCGACCCATGTCGCCAGTCGCTTACGGGTTGCCATCATCGGGAAGATCTCCTGGTTGTGGAATCCCGTTGACGGGGAACGGAAGTTGGGCGCGCGGTCCGGCCGTGTCCGGTGGCTGCCCGATATTAGCGCCGTTCCGGAAGCCGAACGCGTAGTCCAGGAACGGTTGCAACAGCTGCGCTGGCTGGATGTTGGGCACCAGCGCGTTGTAATAGGCGCCGTTGGCCACGATCTCGCCCTGGGTCAGTTCGTACTTCCGCAGCCCCTTGAGCGCTTTGGCGATATTTTCGGCGTTCTTCTCGAGCATCTGGTTGACGGCGTTCATCTTTTCCAACGCCGGTGCGAGTTCTTGTTCGTTCTCGGCAACGAGACCGGTGAGATTCCGCGACAGAGCCGACGTATTTGCCAGCAGGTCGACGATCGCCTGGCGACGATCATTGAGCACGGCAAGAAGGTCGTTCGCGTTGAGAATCAAGCTGTTGACCTGCTCGCTGCGCTCGGACAGGATCCCCGTGACGTCCCCAGCGGTTTTCAGCAGCTCGGCCAGGCTGTCGTTCCGGCCGTTCAGTGATCTCGACACCCGCGACAGACCGTCAAACGTCGGTCCCAATTGTGGAGCGACCTGATCGAGCGTCTGAGCCAATGTGTCCAAAGACTGGTTGAGAGTGTCGGTTTCAGTATCGGCGGTGTTCGCGGTCAACTCACTGACCGCGTCGGTCAACGAATACGGTGACGACGTTCTGGTGATCGGGATGATCTGGTTCGGCGGCAGAGTGCCGCTGCCCTCCGACTCCAGCGCCAATACTCGCTCGCCGAGCAGGGTCCCGGTGCGGATGTGCGCAGTGGTGTCCGAGCCGAGCGCGTACTTGCCGTCAATAGTGAAGCCCACCAGCGCATCGCCGTTTTCGAGTTCGATCGACGAGACCGACCCGACCTTGATCCCCGAAACTGTCACATCGTTGCCGGGCGCAAGACCACCGGCTTCACTGAACAGCGCTTGATACCGCAGAGCAGTGGCCCAGGAATACAGGCGCTCCGGCTGCAACCCGATCGCGATCACGAGGACGATCAGCACCACCCCGATGAAGCCGGCCTTGATGAGGGACGCACCCCTGTACTTGTTCATTCGTCTCGGCACCTCCCCGTCTCTTGCTTTATCCAGGGGAACTGAACGGTACGACCCTCGAGATCGCTTGCCCGGAACGTGATTCCGCAGATGTAGTAGGGGAAGAACGCGCCATAGGAGCCCACCCGGGCCAGCTTGCGGTAGATATCGGGTAGACGCTGCAGCGTCGCGTCGAAGGTCGCCTTGTCGGCGTCCAGATACTCCGCGAGCCGCTTCACTTGGTCGATGGTGCCGTCCAGCGGAGGACGCGCGCGACCAAGCAGGTCGGACAGCGACGCGGTGCCGTTCTCAAGCGACGTGATGGCTTCGCCGATCGGGTCACGATCCTGCGAGAGGCCGCTCACCAGTCGTTCGAGCTTGTCGATGGCCTCGGTGAATTGGTCACCGTCGTCGGACAACGTCTTCAACGTCGTCTTGAGTTCGTCGATGAGCTGCTCAATCACCGCGTTGTTGTCCGCCAACGCATTCGAGAACGACGACGTCCTGGAGAACAGCGATTCGATGGTGCCACCCTGGCCCTGCAGGATCTGCAGCAGCGATGCCGAGAGCGCGTTGACATCCTGCGGGTTGAGCCCCCTGATGACCGGTTTCAGACCGCCCAGGAGGAGATCGAGATCCAGTGCCGGTGCGGTGCGTTCGATGGGTATCCGTGCGCCCGCCTTTAGGACCTTCGTGGACCCGGGCTCGTCGACGAGCTCCAGGTAGCGATCGCCGACCAGGTTCAGGTACTTGATCTGAGCGTGGGTGCCTTCTGTCAGCACGATCTCGCGTCCCGCATCGAACTTGACCACGACGTTGCGATCGGAGTCCAGCGTGACGTCCTGCACGGTGCCCACCCGGATGCCTGCGACACGCACCGTGTCCCCGGTCTCCAGCCGTGACGCGTCCTTGAACACCGCGGAGTAGTCGTTGGTCGAACCGGTCCTCACTTCAGCGAAAGTGGCGAACAGGAAGACCGTCAACAGGATCATGACGGCCCCGAAGATCCCGAACTTGATGAATGTTCCCCGCATCCGCGTCACCCCGGCATCCCGATCATCGCGCTGTTGCGCGGCGGTCCCGGGATCGGACCGAACAGCCACTGTTTGAGTCCGTCGGAGTTGAGCAGCAGGCCCTGATTTCCGTACTTGAACGGGTTCGATCCCGTGTCTGCGACGATGAACGGCGGCCGGAAGTCAGGTGGGACGTCGGGCAGACCCAATTCCCTACAGAAGGAGCGACCCCCGGTAGAAGCCGCGACTTTGGGCAGATCCTCTGGCCAGCGATAACGCTCCACCCCCAACGTAAGACCGGCATTGAACAGGATGTGCGAATACTGAGCGTTCGCGGCGTGGACGAATGGGACGAGGGCGCCGACGCCGCAGCCCACTGTCTCGTAATACTCCCCGAGCAGTGACGTGGTCGGCACGAGAACGTGCAGAAGATCAGTCAGCGCCTGTCGGTTACCGCCGATCACGTCGTTACCAATATCGGCTAAACCGATTGAGCTGATGAGGAATTCATCGAGCGCCTGCTGTTCTTCAACGATGGAATTGCTGAGCTTGATCGAATTGTCAAAAATCCCGACGAGATCGGGTGCAGCATCGCCGTACGCGGTGAACGTCGGGACCGACGCTTCGATGTCATGGGACAGGTTCGGCAGACTCGGATTGATCTTCGCGAGGAACGCATTGAAGTCCTCCAGCGTCCGGCCGATCTTCTCGCCGCGGCCATCGAACGCCGTCGCGACCGCGCCGAGGGTTTCATTGAGTTTCGCCGGATCGATCTTGCCCAGCACGGTAACGAGCTGCTGGAAGACGGTGTTGATCTCGGTGGTGACGTGTTGGCCCTGAATGACCTGCCCGCCGTGCAACCTCTGTGATTCTGGGTTCTTCGGGGGTATGAGATCGACGAATTTGGCGCCGAACACCGTCGTCGATGTGATGTCCACTCCGACGTTGGAGGGAATCAGGTGCAGCTGCGACGGATTCATGTCCAGCTTCAGCACGGCCTGGCCGTCGGGCTTGGTCGCGATCGACGCGACCTTGCCGACCTCCACGCCGCGCATCTTCACCTTGGCGTCGGGGTTCATCACCAGGCCGGCGCGATCCGACACCACCGTTACCGGAACGGTTTCGGTGAAGCTGCCCCGGAACAAGCCGATCGTCGTCGCGACGATCGCAACGACCGCGACGACCGCCGCCAGGCCTGCCAGCGCGCGCACAGTGGTTGAGTTCATGGCTGTCTGTCGCTTATCCGGAGAGGTTGAAGTTGCCGTTGGAGCCGTAGATGGCCAGTGACACCAGCAGGGTGACCGAGACGACGACGATCAGACTGGTGCGCACCGCGTTGCCGACCGCGACCCCGACACCGGACGGCCCGCCGCTGGCGAAGTAGCCGAAGTAGGTGTGGATCAACAGGATCGTGATCGCCATCAAGATCGCCTGAAGAAACGACCACAACAGGTCGATCGGGTTGAGGAACGTGTCGAAGTAGTGGTCGTACAGGCCGCCGGACTGACCGAACAGCACCACGGTCGTGAACTGGGAGGCGACGAAGCTCAGGATGACCGCGATCGAGTACAGCGGGGTGATCGCAATCATCCCCGCGACGATGCGCGTGCTGACCAGGTACTCCACCGGCCGGATCGCCATCGACTCCAGCGCGTCGATTTCCTCGTTGATCCGCATCGCGCCCAACTGCGCGGTCACGCCCGCACCGAAAGTGGCCGCCAGTCCGATCCCAGCCACCACCGGGGCCGCGATGCGCACGTTGATGAAAGCCGCCAGAAATCCGGTCAATGCCTCGATACCGATGTTGCCCAGCGACGAGTAGCCTTGCACGGCCAGCGTGCCGCCGGCGGCCAGCGTCAAGAATCCGACGATGACGACGGTGCCGCCGATCATCGCCAACGTGCCTGCACCCATGGAGATCTCGGCGATGAGCCGGATGACTTCCTTGCGGAAATGCACCATGGCATGTGGGATTCCGGCCAATGCCTTCAGGTAGAAGATCATGTGGTCGCCGATGCCGCCCAGCCACTCCACCGGGCGCCGTACGCCCCGCGTGAACCGCGGATACGTCGACTTCAGGATCGTCGTGGTTCCCATCGCGCGCTAACCCGTCGTCATCCGGATGCCGATTGCCGTCACCAGCACGTTGATCACGAACAGCGCCATGAACGCGTAGACCACCGTCTCGTTGACCGCGTTGCCCACCGCCTTGGCGCCACCGCCGGTGATGCTCAGCCCTCGGTAACACGCGACCAATCCCGCGATCAAGCCGAACAGCGCGGCCTTCACACAGGAGATGATGACTTCCGGCACACCGGTCAACAGCGTGATGCCGGCGGCGAAGGCGCCCGGATTTACGTCCTGCACGAACACCGAGAAGAAATAGCCGCCCAGGATGCCGATGATCACGACAAAGCTGTTGAGCAGCAACGCGACCAGCCCCGCGGCCAGCATCCGGGGAGTCACCAACCGCTGCACCGGGTTGATGCCCAACACCTCCATGGCGTCGATCTCCTCACGGATCGTCCGCGATCCCAGATCCGCACAGATCGCCGTCGAACCAGCACCGGCCACGATCAGCACCGTTACCAGGGGGCCAACCTGCGTCACCGCGCCGAACGCCGCACCCGCGCCGGACAGGTCGGCCGCACCCAACTCACGAAGCAGGATGTTGAGGGTGAAGCTGACCAGCACGGTGAACGGGATGGCCACCAACAGCGTCGGGGCCATGGCCACCCGGGCAATGAACCAGCATTGATCCAGGAACTCGCGCCACTGAAACGGCCGACGAAAAATGAACCGCACCGCATCGGCCGACATCGCGAAAAGGCCACCGACGGCCTGCATCGGACCCGAAAAGCTGCTCAATTGCGGCAACCCCGGCGACCACCGTTCCGGCCCGCTACCCCGCGCCATAGGTGGCTCCTCCCGCGATGGTCACTGCCCACACCCCCGCCGACCGAAAGCAATTGTGTACCAAGTTGATCTGTGCCCCGCGCAGATCCCCCCGGCGACAGTTGTGACGTCCGATTCGATGAGTTTGTAGCCCCCGCAACCCCTCGGCGAACCCGACACCTTCATAGCCGATCAGCGCGTTGCTCACATGGGAATCGTGAACTTCCGCGATGGGGCGTGCCCCAGTGCGGCGCGGCACGTCGGTGCCGATCGAAGTGACGTAAGGCATTTGGGCTGTGTCCGTGGCCTCTCTCATGGTCTAAGTGACGGCGCCGGCCGTCTTCAGCTCGATAATCCGATCCCAATCCAATCCGAGTTCCAGCAATACTTCGTCAGTTTGCTCCGCGAATCCTGGTGCCGGGCCGGATTGCGGCGCACTGACGTCAAATTGCACCGGGTTCGCGACCAACTCGAGTTCACCGGCGGGCACGAGGTACTCGTTGGCGCGGACCTGCGCGTCCTCCACCGCCTGCAGCGTGTCCTGCACGGGCGCCCACGGTCCGAGTAGCGAGGCGAACCGTTCGCTCCACTCCACGAGTGGACGCTTGCTCATCGCCTCCTTGAGAATTTCGGCGGCGGCTTCGGTGTTCTCGGCGATCGACTCGACGGTAGCGAAGCGCGGGTCGTCGGCGAGCTCATCGAGATCCATGTGCTTGCACACGTCCGCCCAGAATTTGGTGGGCTGCATCATGACGAAGGAGATGTAGCGGTCGTCGGACGTCGCGTAGAGCCCGACAAGCGGATTGATCGGGGATCCGTGCACACCCGGCGGGAAAGCCTCCATCCGCTGACCGAGATGCTTTGTCAGCGCGACGGTGTGCCCGAGTGACCACAGACCGCTGCCCAGCAGTGACACGTCCACCACCGATGGCTCACCGGTCCGCTCGCGCTTGAGCAGTGCGGCGGCGATTCCGCCCGCGAGGTTGGTGCCCGAGATGGTGTCGCCGTAGGCAGGCCCGGGCGGTCCGACCATGCCCGGTGTCCCCGGCGGCGTGATGGTGGCCGCGGTGCCCGCCCGGCACCAGAAGGCGGTCATGTCATAACCGCCCTTGACCGACTCCTCACCACGCGGCCCCAGTGCACTGCCCCTGGCATAGATGATCTTCGGGTTCACGGCGCGGATGTCGTCGACGTCGATGCCGAACTTCTGCCGATGTCCGGGTAGGAAACTCGTCAGGAACACGTCGGCGCGGCGTGCCAATTCCAGCAGCACCTCTTTGCCCTCGGGCACGGTCATGTCGAGACCGATGCTGCGCTTGCCGCGGTTGGCGTGCTCGATGTTGGGATTGGGATCGCCCTCGACCCGGAGTAGCCCGGTCTGGCGCAGTCCGCGTTGCGGGTCGCCCGTCACCGCGTGCTCGACCTTGATGACGTCGGCGCCCCACTCGCGTAGCACGGCGCCTGCCGACGGCACGAAGCCGTACATCGCGACTTCGAGGACGCGGATCCCGTCCAGTGGCGCGCTCATCAGCTCACCACCGTCGCGAACGTCTTCGACTCGAGAAACTCCTCGAGCCCCGCGGTGCCCATCTCGCGTCCGATGCCCGACTGTTTGTAGCCGCCGAACGGACTGTCGGGGCTGAAATAGTTGCCCCCGTTGATAGAGAAGGTGCCCGTCCGAATGCGGCGGGCCAGCGCGAGCGCACGGTCTTGGCTGCCGAACACCGCACCGGACAACCCGTAGATCGAGTTGTTGGCGATCCGCACTGCGTCGTCGTCGTCTTCGTAGGCGATGACGACGAGCACCGGACCGAACACCTCTTCTTGAGCGATCTCGCTGTCCGGGTCGACGTTGGTCAGCAGCGTCGGGGTATAGAAGTAACCCGGGTCGACCTTCTCGCCTCCGGTGACCAGCGTGGCGCCCGCCTCGACGGCGCGCTGCACCATGCCGTCGACCTTGTCGCGCTGTTTGCCGCTGATCAGCGGACCCATGTAGGTCGAGGGGTCGGCTGGATTGCCATAGCGCACCAGTGCGAAATTGTTCTTGATCATCTCGACGATCTCGTCGTGGTGACTCCTCGGCACCAGCAGCCTCGACGTCAGCGCGCAGCCCTGACCGGCGTGCGTGACCATGCTGAAGGCCGAGAACAATGCGGCGGTGTTGAAGTCGGCATCGTCGAGCACAATCGCCGCCGACTTGCCGCCGAGTTCCAGGAACACCCTCTTGAGTGTGTCGCTGGCCGCCGACATGATCCGCCGGCCGGTCGGTGTGGAACCGGTGAAGGTGACCATGTCGACATCGGGGCTGGTGGTCAGCGCGGCACCGACCTCGGGATCGGCGCCACTGAGGACGTTCACCACGCCGGCGGGGATGTCGGTGTGGTTGGCGATCAGCTCCCCGAGCGCCAGGGTGATCAAAGGGGTGTCGGGGGCGGACTTCAGGATCACCGTGCAGCCTGCCGCGAGTGCCGGCGCGAGCTTGGCCAGCGCCAGCTGGTTCGGATAGTTGTAGGCGATGATCGCCGCGACGACGCCGCCCGCTTCCTTCTCCACCCAACGGTGGTGCTGCATGCCCCGGCTTTCGATGTTGCCGAGGTCTTCGGTCATCGGGTAGGTCTTCAACAGGTCTGCGTAATAGCGGACGATCGCGATCGGCTGGTCCAGTTGAGCGCCCTGGCACAACGCTTCGGTCGCGCCGACCTCGGCGATGGTCAGCGCGGCGAGTTCGTCGCGGTGGTCGACCAGCGCCTGGTGCAGCTGTTCGAGGCAGCGGATCCGCAATTCGGTGTGGGTCGACCAGTCGGTCTCGTCGAAGGCGCGGCGCGCGGCGGCGACCGCCGCTTGGGCGTCGCCGACGGTGGCGTCCGGTGCGTGGCCGAGCACCTCACCGGTGGCCGGGTTGAGGGTGGGAAACGTCCGTGACGTATCGAGTAGCTGCCCGTCTATCAGCAGCCGCCGATCGGCACCGCGCGCGGCGGTGTCGGCGGCGGGTCCGCTCCCCGAGATGGTCGTTTCCTGCATCATCCTCCTCAGCACACAGCCCGATGTGATGGAAACTTCATTCTCATCACCGGCGAATCATACATTCGTAGCAGGAGAACTCAAGGAAAAGACCGGAACTGTCACTGCCTGCACCTAACGGTGCGACAATCGCCGATGAAACGTCTCACCAGTGCGAATCTGACCTCTACCGTGTCTTGCGGGATTGCTGCACCCGAGAGTACGGTTCTCATAATCGGAAGGACGATTCTTTATGCATGACCGGCAGGTGTGGAGTTGAAGAACGCTGTCGTGACCGGAGGCGGCTCCGGCATCGGGCAGGCAGTGGCGCACCGGTTGCGCGCCGACGGCATGAATGTGGCGATTCTGGACCTCAATCCGTCGGACGCTGACAACTCGTACGTCGCCGACGTCACCGACCGCGCCCAGGTCGACGCCGCCCTCGATGCTGTGCGCGCCCAGCTCGGTCCGGTGACCGTTCTGGTGAACGCCGCGGGGCTGGAGAAGTTCAAGCGATTCACCGACGTCTCGTTCGAGGAGTGGCAGCGGGTCGTCGACGTGAATCTCAACGGCGTCTTCCACTGCATCCAGGCGGTGTTGCCCGACATGATCGAGGCCGGCTGGGGGCGCATCGTCAACATCTCGTCGTCGAGCACGCATTCCGGCCAGCCGTTCATGTCCCCATATGTAGCGGCCAAGTCGGCGGTCAACGGACTCACCAAGTCGCTGGCCCTGGAGTACGGCCCCAGCGGAATCACCGTGAACGCGGTGCCGCCCGGCTTCATCGACACCCCGATGCTGCGGAAGTCCGAGGAGCGCGGCTACCTCACCGTCCAGCAGAGCATCGACTCGACGCCGGTGCGGCGCATCGGCAGGCCCGAGGACATCGCGGCCGCCTGCGCGTTTCTGGCCTCGGAGGAGGCCGGCTACATCACCGGTCAGATCCTGGGCGTCAACGGCGGCCGGAACACGTAACCAAACACCAGCCAGATCGAAAGGACATCTCAGTGGGACGAGTACAGGGAAAGGTCGCCTTCGTCACCGGTGCGGCTCGCGGGCAGGGCCGCAGTCACGCCATCCGGTTGGCCGAAGAGGGCGCCGACATCATCGCCGTCGACCGGTGTGCAGATTTCGCGACGGTCGGGTACCCGATGGCCACACCGGAGGACCTGGAGGAGACCGCGCAGTTCGTCGAGAAGACGGGACAGCGCGTCGTCACCGCACAGGTCGATGTGAGTGACGCCGCGCAGCTGAAGCACGCACTGGAAGCGGGTGTTTCGGAGCTCGGCGGACTCGACATCGTCGTCATGTCGGCCGGAATCGCCGGCATGAAGGGCTCAGGTGACATGGCGGCGTGGGTGGACGTCATGAACACCAACCTGATTGGCACCATGAACGCCATCCATGTAGCACTCCCGCACCTCCGTGAAGGTGCGTCGATCATCGCCACCGGGTCCACCGCGGCCCTGATGGACGTCAGCAAGAACGACAACCCGGGCGCCGATCCCGGTGGCGCCGCGTATCTCCATTCGAAGCGCCTGCTGTCGCAGTATGTCCACAACCTCGCGGCGGAGCTCGCACCACGGGGCATCCGCGCGAACGTGATTCACCCGACGAACTGCAACACTCCGATGTTGCAGAGCGAACCGATGTACAAATCGTTCCGTCCCGACCTGGAGCACCCGACGAAAGCGGACGCCGAACCCGTGTTCTACGTCCAGCAGGCGATGAAGGTGCCCTGGATCGAACCCGAGGACATCAGCAACATGGTGCTTTTCCTGGCATCGGAGGAGGCCCGTTACATCACGGGCACCCAGCAGCGCGTCGATGCCGGCGGATACCTGAAGTGGTACGACTACCACATCTGAGAAGGGGACACGGTGAAGGTTTTCGTCGACTCGGGACGCTGCCAGGGCCACACGCTGTGCTCGATGATCGCGCCAGATTCCTTCGAGCTCAGCGACATTGACGGCACCGCCTCGCCGGTGCATGAAGTGGTGCCGCCCGACCAGGAGGACGCGGTACGCGAAGCCGTGCAGTCGTGCCCTGAGCAGGCCATCTCGATCGAAGAGTGAGACGACCCAAAATGCAGGGAGACAAGTTTTGAGTGTCGACGACATCCGCGCCGCCGACAACGAGCGGAAGAAGAATCGGTATCACTTCGACAGGCACACCCCGGAGTATCGGGTGCAGTTCGAGAAGATCACCGAGGAAATGCAGTCCAAATGCCCGATGGCCTGGACCGACGTCTACGACGGGCACTGGGTTGCCGCCGACAGCAAGCACGTGTTCGAGTTGGCGCGCTGCCCGGTGGTGTCCAACGATCACGACATCAACGGAGAGCGCAAGGGCTATCAGGGAATAACGATCCCGAAGGCGCAACGAGCCACGGTCGTGCGGGGCGGCATTCTGGAGATGGACGAGCCGGAGCACAGCATCTATCGCGGCGCGTTGAACCCCTACCTCTCCCCTGCCGCGGTCCGGCGATGGGAACCGTTCGTCGACGAGATCACCCGGGCGGCCCTCGACGAGAAGATCGAGTCGGGCCGCATCGACTTCGTCGACGACCTGGCCAACATCGTGCCCGCGGTGCTGACGCTGGCGATGATGGGCATCGAGCTGAAGAAGTGGCCGGTCTACAGCGAGCCCGCGCACCTCTCGGTATCCACCCCGGAGCATTCGCCCGACGCCGCACGCGTCGCCGAGATGAACCGCCAGATGGGTATCGACATGATCACCACGATGATGGAGGTCCGCGAGAACCCGCGGCCCGGGTTGATCAACGCACTGCTGCAACTACGTATCGACGGTGAACCGGCCCCTGACTTAGAGATCCTCGGCAATCTCGGGTTGATCATCGGCGGCGGCTTCGACACCACCACCGCGCTCACCGCGCACTCGCTGGAGTGGCTGTCGGAGAACCCGGACCAGCGCGAGCTGCTCAGCCGCGAACGCGACACCTTACTGAACCCGGCCACCGAGGAGTTCTTACGCTTCTACACGCCCGCACCCGGTGACGGCCGTACCTTCGCCGACGATGTGGAGATCGAGGGCACGAAGTTCAAAGAAGGCGAGCGTCTTTGGATTTCCTGGGCCATGGCCAACCGCGACCCGGCGGTTTTCGATCAGCCCAACGAGCTCATCATGGACCGGAAGGGTAACCGCCACTTCAGCTTCGGCATCGGTGTGCACCGGTGCGTGGGATCCAACGTCGCCCGCACGGTCTTCAAGTCGATGCTGACCGCGGTGCTCGACCGGATGCCCGACTACGCCTGCGACCCCGAGGGCACCGAGCATTACGAAACCATCGGCGTCATTCAGGGGATGAAGCATCTGCCCGCAACGTTTACGCCGAGCAAGCCACTTGGTCCAGGACTCGACGAGACACTGGAAAAACTTCAGCGCATCTGCGACGAGCAGCAGCCGGCCCGGCCCATCACCGAACACAAGGACGCCGTCGTCATCGACTGATCTTCGACCGAGATCCGCAGCAGAGTGGTTTGATGAGCACCGGCAAACGAATTGGGAGGACGAGATGAAGTTCATCAAGGTCCTGACCGCGGTGGCCGCCGCTGTCCTCATGGCGCTGGCGACGGTGTTCGCACCCCCGGCCCAGGCCTTCTGGGCTTACGGCAACTACGACCTCCAGACCAACAGGTACCAACGGGCATCGTGGTACTGGTTCGTCGCGCGATGCGGCCCCGGAATACCGGATTGCAGGTATATCAGCGCGGCACCGCGGCTGAAGTTCTACAACTACTATCAGGGAAATGCCTACCTGGCCAACGGCCAGTGGACGCTCAAGGTCGACGTGTCCGACGGTCTACAGTGCCTTCCCGGCTACGCCATGCCCACCCACGAGACGTACGTATGGGACGAGAACACGTTGGTGGGCACCATCACGTCGAATTACGACGTCGGCTGCTTCAACGGCCCGCCCGGACAGCAGTTCTGGACGTTCAAGCTGCAACGCCTCTAGTTAATTCGGTATCCCTGCACTCGGACAGGGGCGGGAAGATTCTTCGGGTCTAGACCCGAAGCCATACTGCAGGTTCGGTAGCGCGTTGACCCACACGATGGCGCCTCTCTGGTTACTGCTGGGTCGACCTCGAGGTGCCCGCGAAGGCATCCCCCGGCGGGCAACAGAAGTCGTGCGGCAGTCACTCAGAGAGGATTGGCCGAATCGAGCGTTCTCACCGTGCGAGTCGTGCGCACTCTAGTTCGGGCAGACATGCAGCTCGGACGATGCTGGTGCGAGACGCTATCCGAGGAAGAGTCGAAACAGCGCTTCGACTTCGTGGCATCGCGTTGACTTTCCCTTCATTCGACACCCAACCTAACGCTATGCCAGGAGAAATCCACCACCGGTGGTTGACGCCCTCGCTGGTGCGCCATCGCGTAAACCTGGGCGGCGCATTTGATGCTTCAGTCACGCGCATCGACCTCACAGCAGATCGCTCCACCTTGGTAGCACGCCGTAGAGATCTGTCTCACAGCTTACGAAGGAGAGCGAAGTTCGTGTCAATGAAAAAGTGGAGCGAGGATGATACGCCAGACCAGACCGGGCGGGTGGCGATCGTTACCGGCGCCAATACCGGATTGGGCTTCGACACCGCGCGAGTATTGGCACAGCGTGGGGCGACGGTGGTACTTGCCGTCCGCAACATCGACAAAGGCAAGATCGCCCGGGAACGTATCCTCGAGGTTGCGCCGAAGGCCAATCTCACCGTGGAGAAACTGGACTTGGGGTCCCTCGAGTCGGTGCGCGCTGCGGCTACGACTTTGCGTGACGCTTACCCGCGCATCGACCTTCTGATCAATAACGCCGGTGTGATGATTCCGCCCAAACAAGTCACACCTGATGGCTTCGAACTGCAGTTCGGAACCAACTACCTCGGTCACTTCGCGCTGACCGGACTCCTGTTGCATAACCTGATCGACGTACGAGGCTCGAGAATTGTCGTCGTTAGCAGTAATGCCCATAAGTTAGGCGGTGCAATACATTTCGACGACCTGCACTGGGAACGACGTTACAGCCGGGGCGCTGCCTATGCGCAGTCCAAACTGGCCAACCTGATGTTCTGCTTCGAGCTGCAACGACGGCTGGCCGCTGCGCAGGTGCCAACCATCGCTGTTGCCGCCCATCCTGGCTACACCGACTCCGAGCTGATACGCCATGTGTGGAAACCCGTCGTACCCGTGATGAGGCTGTTTGGTCCGCTAGTGGGACAGGACCCGGCGAAGGGGGCGCTGCCTCAGTTGCTCGCCGCCACTGCTCCCGAGGTACGCGGCGGCCAGTACTGGGGTCCGCGTGGGCTATTCGAACTCAAAGGCTATCCGAAACAAGTGACTGCCAGCGCCAGAGCCCGCGATACAGCCGTCCAAAAGCGACTGTGGTCGATTGCAGAGGAACTCACCGGCGTCAACTTTACAGTCTGATGGACCAGCAATTTCATCCTGATTTGCGCAGCATCGCATACCTGTTGCCACGTGGAGCATTCAATCGCTTTACGGTGGCACCCATTCGGGCGCTCACGAGACTGCAAGCGCGACGCACACCGAAGGGCGTCGAGGCGGTGACCCTGCCGAGCGGGATCAACGTGCGGCTGCACCATCCCTCGCAACCGACCGGTGCGGACGCGGTTCTTCTGTGGATCCACGGAGGCGGCTATGTCATTGGATCGGCGGCCCAGGACGATGGATTGTGCCGCCGATTCGCAGACCGGCTCGGAGTTCTCGTCGCAGCGGTCGACTACCGTCTCGCACCCAAACACCCTTACCCGGCCGCGCTCGAGGATTGCTATAAAGCGTTCGCGTGGTTGACCCGTTTGCCCGGGGTCAACCCGGCACGGATCGCGATCGGCGGCGCGAGCGCCGGCGGGGGCCTCACTGCGGCGCTGGCGCTAATGGCCCGCGAGCGTGGCGAATTCGCACCGTTGTTTCAACTCCTCGTGTACCCGATGCTCGATGACAGGTCGAGCGATCGTCCGAACATCTCACACCGCCACTTTCGGATGTGGAACCCCGAAACGAACCGTTTGGGATGGAGCGCCTACTTGCGAGGCGCCGAGCCTGACGTCGCCGTCCCCGCACGGCACGCTGATCTTCGCGGATTGCCACCCGCCTGGATTGGAGTCGGCACTCTGGATCCACTGCACGACGAGAACATCGAGTATGCCCGGCGTCTAAACGAGGCGGGCGTGGCGTGTGACATCGAGGTCGTCCCTGGCGCTTTCCACGGATTCGACATCGTCGCCCGCAGGGCTGGGGTGTCGCGTGCCTTCTTCGGTCGCCAGTGCCAAGTGCTCTTGAATGCGTACTCGCACTAAAGAGCTCGGCCGATCTGGGCGACCGACTAGCGCGTGAGTTCAGGCGTTGTTGGCGATGTTGAGCATCTCGGCGCGCCCGGTGAATTTGACACGAGGGCGTCCCGCGGATTTGCCGCGGGTGCGCTCGGCCTGGTCGATGGCATGCCAACCGGCACCTGAGATCAGATCCGGCTGGCGCGACAGGAGCAGTCCGCGCAGCGAGTGCCGATCACCTCGGGGATGGGACAGCCGGCCGGACATAAAGTCGACCATGATGCTGTCGACGGTTTCGTGGGCGCAATGTTTGTTGGTACCGATCGTGCCGGTAGCGCCACGCTTGATCCACCCGGCAACATAAGCGCCGACGACCGGCTGACCGTCCTCGTCTATCACCCTGCCGTGGTCGTTGGGAATGATTCCGCGCCTCTCGTCGAAAGGCAGGCCAGGCAACGGCCGGCCTCGAAAACCCACGGAGCGCAGAACCAGAGATGTGTCGATCTCCTCGGTTCGGTCCGTCGCCACGGCCTTGATCGCGCCGTCGATCTCGACGAGCTCGTTGGCGGTGATCCGCAGTCCCTCAACGCGTTCACTGCCGAGAATTTCCAGCGGAGAGACGCAATACCGGAACACGACGCGCTTGTTTTCCTGCTCTACATTTTTATGCGCGAACTCCTCTGCGAGCTTGACCTTCAACGCCAGCGCTGGTGCTAGCAAGGGGTCGTGCAATTTGGCTCTGCTGGCCGTGTCGAGGTCTAGCTCGCTCTTATCGAGCACAACGTCCACACCGCGCAGGTGATGGAAGGCCAAGAACTCCGAAGACGAATAGGCCGCCTGCAGTGGCCCACGTCGCCCCAGTAGCACGACTTCGCGGATGTTGCTGCACCGCAACGCCTCCAGCGCGTGGTCTGAGATGTCAGTGTTCTGCAATTCGGCGGGATCCAGAAGCAGGATCCGCGCCACGTCCAACGCGACGTTGCCGTTTCCGACCACCACCGCGCGCTCTCCGGACAAGTCGAACGTCATGTCGGCGTAATCAGGGTGGCCATTGAACCAGGCGACGAACTCGGACGCGGGATGGCTGCCGGGCAAGTCCTCACCCGGAATATCTAGGCGACGCTCCTCGAATGCGCCGACCGCGTATATGACGGCGTGGTGGTGAGCCATCAGCTCCTCGTGGGTGACGTGGTTTCCAACCTCGACGTTGAGGTACATAGCCACGTCGTCGGTCACAAACTTGGGCTCGAACGTAAGCGCCACATCTTTGGTTTCGGAATGGTCGGGGGCCACGCCGCCGCGGATGAGTCCAAACGGCGTGGGCAACCTCTCCAGTAGGTCTACCTCGACGTCAGCTCGTACCAACAGTTCCTCGGCGGCATAGCAGGCAGCTGCGCCTAAGCCAACGATCGCGACCCTCAAGGTTCCCAGTCGGCTGGGCGGGGGGTGGCGGCGCACATCCAGGCGGGCGGGGTCTGCATTCAAGGGATACCGCTCAAAGTACGCGGCGTTGATATCTTTGAATCGGCTCAGCGGCTCAGGCAGGTCAACCTCGTAGCGAATGGCGCTTGTCGGGCACACCGGCACGCATGCACCGCAATCAACGCAGGAATCCGGATCAATGTGCAGCATCTCGGCGTCGCCGAAGTCGGGGTCGTCGGGATGCGGACGAATACAGTCAACCGGGCACACCGATACGCAGCTGGCGTCGTTACAACACCGCTGCGTTATTACAAAAGCCACGATCCCACGTCCGGCATTGCCCAGCGCGAGGACGTGCGTAGAGGCCGTCCCGTCTGCCGAGACCGCTGAATTTTCACCACTTGACTGAGCTTGGCGACCGGATCGAAGCGCGTCAACGAGCTACTGCGAAGTTGAAATCGCATCGCCCGCTGTTCACGGAAGATCTGCCGCATTTCACATGCCGTTCGGCGGCGTCACCAGCATTGATCCGCGAGGCCAATAGGCCACGAAATCTCGACATGAGAGAAGCAATTCTGCGCTGCATCTAGGGCGATGGGTCGGCTCGCCGGTTTACATGGCAATTAGGAACGCCACGGATACCTGACTGATACAGGAAGTGATTATCAACGTGAGAATTATGCGGCCGATGCTTTCGATGTACGCGCCGGTCAGGTAAGGCAAGTGCGAAAAGCAAGCAGCATCTAGCGCACAGCAGTCATTCAACTTCAAGTCGCGCCGTTGACCTCCCCGCGTGTCAGCCTCCAGTCTGACGTAATGCATGCGAAATGGGGCACCACACCGCATGACCGATTGACAGACGCGGTCCCGTTGTTCACCGCGGCGCGAAAGCGATCGTGGTCGTGAGTTCGAAGAGCGGCTCTGGCAGCACCTTGCTCAAGCCGCTCGCAAGCGCGGTGCAGATGAATCTTGTCGGCGCGCTTCGCACGCGTTGGCGCGGTTGCGACGGCTGGACCGGTGCGGTTAATACCGACTACGACCCGTTGAACCCTGAAACCGCGGCGCAGCCCCACGAGGCGTACCGAGCACTCCATCGCCAAGGACGGGTGCACTACAACCCTAAACGCGCGACATGGATACTCAACCGACTCAACGACGTGCGAGCCGCCCTCCGGAACACCGACCAGGTTACAAGCGCCTTGGGTGTGACCAGGGTCCGAATGGCAGCCGATCTGGTAGTGCTCACTGATGGCGACCGGCACGCTGAATTGCGCAAGCAGGTTCAGCCCGGGTTCACGCGCGGAGCTCTGGAAGGCTGGCAGGAGATCAACGACAACCTGGCCCATGAGTTGGTGTCTGACCTCATCGCCAACCCCGGATGCGATGCAGTCCAGAGGCTGGCGATACCCATGCCCATGCGGCTAATCGCGTCCATCCTCGGCGTACCCGAGAGCGATGTCCCCGATTTCCGACGATGGTCAGAGAAAAGCGTCCGCGTCATGGACTTCTCGCCGACCCCACGAAGCCTCGTTGAGACCGCCGCGTCGATGCAGGCGGTGATCGCTTTGCGTCGTTACTTCCTGCGTCATCTGGCCGCGGGTGAGCTCAAAGATTCCGAGACGGTGCTCGGGCAACTCCTGCGGCACAACACCGACGGCAATCTGGACGACGACCAGTTGTTTTATATCGCCCTCTTGCTATTGATCGCCGGCAACGAGACGACCACAAATCTGCTCGGCGGGATGTTGGATACGTTGGCCCGCAACCCCGATCAGTACGACATGATCCGCGCAAACCCTGACCTCATCCCGATGGCCGTGGAAGAACAACTTCGATTCTCCAGCCCCATCCAGAATCTGTATCGGTACACGCGAGCCGCCTACCAAGTGGGGGATGTGACGATCCCTGCGGGCGCACGCTTGCTGCTGTCCTTTGGTGCGGCCAATCGGGACCCCTTGATTTTCGAGGATCCTGATACGTTCCGAGCAGATCGAGATCCTCGCATGCACATCGGCTTCGGACACGGTGCACATATGTGTGTCGGCGCTCCCCTTGCGCGCATGGAAGCCCAGGCTGTGCTCCGCGAGCTCGTCACCCGCGTCACCCGAATTACCGCAGGCGCAGCAACGTGGTCGACCAATAGCTCACTGCGCGGCCCCACGAGGTTGCCAGTCTGGCTACATTCCGGCTGAGTCAAGCTTGCGGCCACTGTGCGACCCATGAGGCAGCCTCGTGCCGAAGGACGCTCGAGGTTCTTTTCTTCGACATCGTTGCGGAGATGCCGGCGAAACCGAGCTTGTTCTTCGATGACGACAGTTTCCGCGGAGATAATGCAGGGAGCCCAGACGCATCTTCGAAAGGAGTGACGCACGGTGACACGACAGGATTGGCTAGTCGGGGCAGACCGTCACACCAAAGCCGCCGAACGAATCTATGCTGCGGCCGCTGAATTGGTAGTCCAGCATGGCTTTGAGGGGCTGACGATTGACGCCTTGGCATCGAAGGTGCACTGTTCGCCCGCCACCGTATATCGGAACGTAGGCGGCAGGGCGGCGATCATCCAGGGCGTAATGCGGCAGATGTCCGAACGCATTGTCGAGCAAGTAGAGAACGCAATCGCCGAACTCGCGGGACCCGAACGGGTCGTGACCGCTATCGTTGTCGCATTGGATCGCATCCGCGCAGAACCACTCAGTTCCCTTGCACTGGGCACTATTCGTGCTGGCCAGAACAGCGGATGGTTAACCAATTCACCGCTCGTCGCCGATCTGGCTGAACGCATGATCGGTCGTAGGGACCCGGTAGCTGCGCAGTGGTTAGTTCGCGCCACGCTAGCGCTGCTGTATTGGCCAGTAGAAAATCCGACAGTCGAACGTGAAATCGTTGCGCGGATGATCGGTCCTACCTTCGAGGCACAGCCCTAGCGAAGTGCTTGTCGTCAACCGGTAGATAACTCCGTGTGCCGTTACGGCTCGCGCCATCGCCGTCGGCCTAGCGGTGCGCGGAAGCACCGAAGGCGCCGGTGACCGCGCTCACTGAAATTCCCCACTGACGCTCTTCGAAATTCCCCACCCGTGTGGCTCCGCCGAGAAGGGCGGG